>DATFGQ010000113.1:0-81982 GCA_035249305.1 Blastocatellia bacterium
GGGCAAGCGGTCTAGACTTCGGGCCAGGCTCAAGGCCTCAGGGGCGGAGCAGACTCAGCTTGCCCGGCTATCCAAGCGTCCTCGGATAGAAAGTTGTCAGACGAGGCTGACAATTTCAAGATACAAGGGGCGACAATTCAAAAGCCCGGCGCAACGCGCCGGGTAACGCATCATACGAGACGAAGCCCTGAAAGGGCGATACTCTTATCGCGCCCTTTCAGGGCTTGTCATTAACAACAATCCGTTTCCAGGGGCGTTGCCCCTGGCTATTGAATTGCGCCCTTTCAGGGCTTCATCCACTTTTCTGACTTACCTATTCGCGCCGCTCACGCGAGCATTCGCCGAACGGTCTCGTAGCTCGCGCTCAACGCCTGGTCGAGCTTTTCAGGCTCCGCGCCGCCGCCCGTAGCCATGTCGGCGCGACCGCCGCCCTTGCCCCCGACTATCGCGGCTATCTCGCGGACGATCTGGCCCGCGTTCAAACGCCCCGTCAGATCGTCCGTCACGCGCGTGACGAGCGACGCTTTGCCGTTGGTCGCCTGTCCTAAGACGACCACGCCCGATTTGAGCTTCTGAGAGAGCGTGTCGGCGAGCTGGCGCAAAGCGTTCGCGTCGAGATCCGCGACGCGCCGAGTCATGACGCGAACGCCCTCGACCTCACGCACTTCCTCTGCCGCCGATTCGCTCTGGCCTAAGGCGAGCTTCATCTTGAGCTGCTCTATCTCGCGCTCATAACGTCGCACCTGCTCTAGCAGCTTATCGACCTGAGCGGGAATGTCCGCGGGCTTCGCCCTCAAACGATCTCCGATCTGCTCAAGTACCTGCTCGTCCGTCTGGAACCGCGCGATGGCCGCGTCGGCCGTCAGCGCCTCAAGCCTTCTGACGCCCGCGGCGATCGAAGAGTCGCTTATGATCTTAAAAGGTCCTATGTCGCCCGTCGCATGAACGTGCGTGCCGCCGCACAGCTCCATCGAAAAGCCCTGCACGCTCACCACGCGAACGTCGGACGCATACTTCTCGCCGAACAGCGCCATCGCGCCCGACCTCATAGCCTCTTCGATCGGCTTGATCTCGGTTTCGACCGCGCGGTTGTGAAGTATCTCGTTGTTGACCAGCCGTTCGATCTCGCCGACCTCTTCGGCCGTCATCGGCGCGTAGTGTGTGAAGTCGAACCGCAGGCGGTCGGGCGCGACGAGCGAGCCCGCCTGCTTCACGTGCGGGCCTAAGACTTCGCGCAGCGCCGCATGCAGAAGGTGCGTGCCCGTGTGATTCGCCTTTATGCGCCGCCGCCGCTCGGCGTCTACGCGGGCTGTGACCGTGTCGCCCACGGAGATTGCGCCGCGCTCGACTTTCGCTTTGTGAAAGTAGTAGCCCGACACTACCGAGTAAGTGTCTTCGACCGCGGCTAGCCCGCCTCCGGATTCGATCACCCCCGTGTCGCCTATCTGGCCGCCGGCCTCGGAGTAGAACGGAGTGCGGTCGAGGACTATCTCTCCCGTCTCGCCCGCGGCGAGGCTTTCGCGGCTGTCGTCGCCGACGATGATCGCGAGCACACGGACGGCCGAAGTCTCTGTCTCCGTGTAGCCCGTGAACTCTGTGGCGGGCAGGTTCTCGGTGACGCGAGCGTAAACCTCGCGCGCGCGCCGGGCCGAGGAAGTCGCCGCCATCGCCGATTCGCTCTGCCGCTGAAGCTCACCGAGCGCCGCGTCGAACTCGGCGTTGAACTCATCCTCGCTCATCTCTACGCCGTGCTGGCCAAGGACTACGCGTATCAAATCCTTGGGCACGCCGTATGTGTCATAGGTCCGCGCGAGCTCCTGCATCGGAGGCGCGGCGGGCGCGTAGGTCGCAAAGAGGTCGGCCAGTCGCGGCTCGCCTACGTTCAGTATGCGGCTGAAGCGCTGCTCTTCGGCGCGCACTATCTGCTCGATCAATCGGCGCGAGGCGACGAGCTCCGGGAAGGCATCGCCCATCTGCTCGGTTACGAACTCCGTGACTTTGTAAAAGAAAGGCGTCTGGAGCCCCAACGTCTTTGCGCCATGAAAGATCGCGCGGCGCATTATCTTGCGCAGGACATAATTCCTGCCGACGTTGCCGGGCGCGATCCCGTCGGCTATCGAAAACGCGGTCGTGCGCGCGTGGTCGGCCAGGACGCGCATCGACACGCCCTCATCCGATTCGTAGACGTACTCACGGCCCGAAAGGCGGCTGATGAAATCTATGATCGGCTTTATCAGGTCCGTGTCGTAATTCGATTTCACGCCCTGTATGACCGCCGTGACTCTTTCAAGCCCCGCGCCCGTGTCTACGGACGGAGCGGGCAGCGGCTCAAGGCGATAAGAGCTGTACTTGCCGCCATCGGATTCGCCCTCGCCTATCCGGTTGAACTGCATGAAGACGAGGTTCCATATCTCAAGCGTAGTGTCGCCGGGGCCGTTGACCAGATCGCGGCGGTTGAACTCGGGGTCTTCCGGGTTAGGCCCCGTGTAGTAATGGATCTCCGAGCAAGGCCCGCACGGGCCAGTGTCGCCCATCTGCCAGAAGTTGTCTTTGCGGCCGAACCGCAATACGCGCTCGGGCGGCGCGCCGACCTGCTGCCAGTGCCGCTCTGCCTCTTCGTCGGGCGGTACTTCGTCGTCACCCTCGTAGACGGTGAACCACAGCCGCGCGGGGTCTAGCTTCAGCTCGTTTACGAGCAGGTCCCAGGCGAAGTAGATGGCCTCCTTCTTGAAGTAATCGCCGAACGAGAAGTTGCCCAACATCTCGAAGAAGGTGTGGTGGCGCGAGGTGCGGCCCACTTCGTCCAGATCGTTGTGCTTGCCGCCCGCGCGCACGCACTTCTGAGACGTAGCGGCGCGCTTGTAATCCCTCTGCTCTAGCCCTAAGAAAACGTCTTTGAACTGATTCATCCCCGCGTTAGTAAAAAGCAGCGTGGGGTCGTTAGCAGGCAAAAGCGGCGAGCTGCGAACGACCTTGTGGCCGCGTGCGGCGAAGTAGTCCAGGAATTTCTGTCTGATCTCGTTTCCAGTCATATCGATACTCTTCACAGTGAAAATAATCCGCCTTGGTTAAAGAATAAATTATAGCAAAGGCATGCTTGGCGGGGTAGGACCGACAATCAACCGAGGTAGGGGCAGCCCTTGTGGCTGCCCGGATCGCGCGTTAGCGCGATGACGGAATACTAATCAAGCGAAATCGTCGATAAGCAAGATGCATCATTGCCTTCGGCAATCCGGGCAGGGAGAAACCCGCGCCGCGCGAAGCGCATCACGCGCCATCGCCCCTACAGGCTTCAGAATTGATCTAGAACCGCGAGGCCCGCCTCTTCTTCGTCTTTCGCGCGCAGCAGGTCCAAGAGCAGCGCCATGTTGGAAGTAGACTGTATCGTGGGCTCGTAGGGCTGGTCGGATTTCTCGAACTGGAATTTGCCTTCGGTTGCGCCCAGGAACTTGTTCAGCGCGTCGAGGCTCGCGTCATCCCCGGATTTCGCGTCGACTATCTGGCCGCTGTTGAAGTATATCTCGCCGCTCGCCTCGGGCAGCGTAACCTCAAGCGCGCCCGTGAGGTGGCTGTTTTCGATCATCTGGATCACGTCGAACAGGCTGACGACCGCGAAATTGCCGGAGAAGACGTTTGAATCGGTCGAGGCCGCGGTCTTTATCGTCTCTTGCGGCGCGACCGGGTCGGGCAGCGCCAGCGGCTTGCCTTCGATGAGGCTTTCGAGCACGGCCCTCTGCTCCGCGTTGAGGTTGATGAAGCGCACCCCCATGCCGACTTGCGGCATAGAATAGCGGACCTCGCCCATCGCCTCTATCAGACGGTCCTTCACGCGGAACTTCAGCTTCAGGACGCGGCCCACGGCAAAGCTCGTCATCGAGTCGATGAACATGCCGGTCATGCTGATGTCGTTGACACGCGTGGTGATGCGGTGAGCGCCATCCGTTTCGCACTCCACCTCGCATATGTAGGTGATGCGCTTTGACTCGCGTCTGTCTATCCTTCCCATCTTAACAGTCTCTCTATTCTTCCTGTTCAACTTCCGCCTTGAGGGCGCGGAGCCTGCGTATAATCAAGTCGTACTCGAACCCCAGCCTGACCAGATGATCGAACAAGCGCTTCGCGCTCGCGCGGTCCGCGGGGCGCCCGTGGGTGCGAATGCGCTTTTTGATCGCGCGGTCTATCAAACTCTCCTCGCCGACTTCGTCAAAGACCAGGTCGAGAGTCTCATCGATGGTCTTTGAGGGTACGCGCTTCGCCCGAAGCTCCCGCGCCAGCCGCCCGCGGCCGACCGCGCGCAGGCTCAAACGCGAGCTTGCGTAGCTGTGGGCGAAGAGGCTGTCGTTCAAATAACCGAGCTCTTTGAGCCGCCTTATACAATCTTCGACCGCCTCCGCCTCGGCCCAGGGTTTTGCGAGTAACCGCTCTCGCAACTGGCTTTCGCTGCGCGCCCGCGCGGCCAGCATCTTGAGCGCCGTCGCCCAAGTCTTCTCGCGGATCTTTTCCGCGCCGCGCTGTTGATCCGCGCGGTTTATCTTGTTGTCTGCTCTGTTCCTTCCAGTAGCCAATTTACGAACTGCTTCGTCTCGGGCTTTGAAGTCTCAAGCATCCCCGTGCGCTTTCGGCTCCGCTCCATGTCTTCGCGGGCCTGGTCGGAGACCGATCTTATGCCTGAAACTCTCAGCTTGAACTCGTCGGGGTTCGACGCGCCAGCAAGCGCCTCTTCGTATGTTATCAACCCGCGAGAATACAAATCAAACAGCGACTGGTCGAACGTCTGCATCCCGTATTGCGAAGTCCCCTGGGCTATCGCGTCGCGTATGAGCGAAGTCTTCTCCGGCTGGATGATGCAGTCGCGTATGTAAGGCGTCACGACCATCACTTCGACCGCCGGCACGCGTCCGTGTATCTGCTCGGCCGCACGGACCAGCCTCATGGAGATCACGGCCTTGAGCACGCTCGCAAGCTGCAAGCGTATGGCGCGCTGCTGGTGCGGCGGGAAGACCGAAACGATTCGGTTTATCGTCTCGGTCGCGTCCAGAGTGTGCAGGGTCGAAAGCACCAGATGGCCCGTCTCGGCCGCCGTGAGCGCCGTCTCTATCGTCTCGTAATCGCGCATCTCGCCTACGAGTATCACGTCGGGGTCCTGGCGCAGTGCGCCCCTGAGCGCTTCGGAAAAGCTGCGCGTGTCGACATCGACTTCGCGCTGATTCACGTAAGATTTCTTGTCGCGGTGGAGGAACTCTATCGGGTCTTCGATCGTGACTATGTGGCCCGTCCGCGTGCGGTTTATGTAATCTATCATCGCGGCGAGCGTCGTAGACTTGCCCGAGCCCGTGGTCCCCGTGACCAGCACCAGCCCGCGATTCTCGTCGGCTATCTTCTCCATCACACTAGGCAGCCGCAGCTCTTCGGTCGTGCGGACCGTAGTCGGTATGACCCTCAACACCATGCCCACGGTGCCGCGCTGCTGAAATATGTTGCAGCGGAATCGGCCCAGCCCCGATACGCCGTAGGCGATGTCTATCTCCGACGCCTCGCCGAAGCGCTGCTTCTGGCGGTTGTTCATTATCGAAAATGACATGTTGAGCGTATCTTCTGCCGAAAGCCGCTGAGCTTCGACCATAGGCTGAAGCTCGCCGTTGACGCGGACGAAGGGGAAGCTGCCCGCTTTGATGTGCAGGTCGGACGCGCCCTTGCTGCAAGCTATTGTGAGCAATTGATCGATGCTCGATGACATTAGCGCATGCCTCGCGAGTATTCACTACTGCGGCGGAGCCGAAAGGGGACAGTGGTGAATCGGGATCGATTATCGAGAAGGGGCAATAATGAGCTACCGTATTATAAAGTCAACCATAACGCGGGGCAACAGTTAATCAATACGGCCCCGATCACGCGCTCTGCGCGGGGGCCTGCTCTTCTTCGTCGCCCAGAATCTCTTCGAGCCTCTGGCGGTAGCGCTGATAGAGGAACGAGACGGCAAGCAATACGCCTCCGAGGACTACGAACGAGATGATGCGGTAGATAGTCCTCAGCGAAGCCATGTCTACGAGAAAGACCTTCGCGATGGTGACGGCAAGCAGCACGAGCGCCATCACGCGGAGCATCAGCTCGCGCCTGGCAATGCCGAGCACCAGCAGCGCGCCGCCGTAAACCGTCCATATGACCGATAGCGACAACTGGCGCGCGAGCCGCGAATCGTCGGCCGCCGCCTCGCCCGCCGCCGTCGCCCTCTCAAAGTGGCCGTAGGCTTCGAGGCTCAACGCCATGACGGCCGCGAGGTTCGCAAAGATCACCATCAACGGTAAGATCAATGACCTTTCAGTCTCGCCCGCGCGCTCGGCCCTGGAGTAGAGCCAGACGCTTGCCGAGAGCGCGACTATGAGAATGGCGAAAGAGGCGAACGTGTAGTTAAAGATGAGCCCGTTCCAGCCGGCGCTGTAAAATTGAGAATCGACCGTCATGACTTTTACGGTCGAAAGCGCAAGCAGCGCGAGCGCCCACCACCTGAGCGGCGCAAGACGCCGTTTGATCCCAAAGGCCAGCGCCGTCACAGCGTAGCTCATCCATAACGCCGAGAGGACCGTCTGGCGCGCGTTATCGATCTCGCTCCAGCCGAAGAGGCTCTGGAACAGGTTGAAATCCACTTCGGAGGTCGGCTCGCCGGCTTTCAACTGCTGGAAGTAGCCGTTTATGTCCAGGCTCGCTATGGCGAGGACCAGCATGTTTGCGCCGATCGTGTAGAGCCCCGTAAACGTCGCTCGTTCGCCGTCGTCGACATCCTGCCCGAACCGCTTATAAAGCCAGACGGCGCAGGCGAGGGCCGCCACCAGCACGGCGCACGAAAGCGCGCGGCGGTTTAATAACGGGATGAAAGAGGCGTCCGCCCCGTAAGAAAAATCGATCACGTCGGTCGTGACCCAGTGGAGCGCCGCGATTACGAAGACTATCAGCCCCGCGTAACGCGACACGCGGTCTTTCGCCTTCAACCCGACCCAGGTCATCACAGCCCCTTCGACCGCCCAGCCCATAGTGACCCAGTGCTGATCGAACTGTATGGGCATCGCCAGCACCGCGAACAGAAAAGCCAGCCCCAGGAAAGTGTGCACCAGAAGTCGGTCCTCGCGGTCGCGGCTGTAAGTGATGTAGCCGAGCCCGAGGTAAAAGGCCGACATCGTGACGGCGAACAGGCCCAGCAGCCCGTGATAGTAGTCGTCCAGCAGCTCGTAGCTGGTGGCGAAATAACCGAGCGCGTTGGCGAATACCAGGATCAAGTCGGCCCACTCGATCGGCCGCCGGTTGACTATGTTGTAGAGGACCGCGACCGTCGCGAAGATGGCGAAAAAGAGCGTGAGAAAGAATACCGTCAGCCATAACGCTTCCGGCGCGTAATATTCAAACATCCACGCCGCGATCGTGAGCGCGGTCGCCACGAAAGCCATGTAGTTGAGGCTGCGCCACTGCTTGCGGTAAGCGAGCGCAAGCACTCCCGCGTCCAGGAGCGCTACGTACCCGAACAAGCCGACCTCGTTGTTCGTGCCGGTAGAGAGCAGAAACGGTGTGAGGAAGCCGCCGATCAGGCCGAGGACCGCGATGGGGAGCGCGCCGTATCGCGCCGCCAGCAGCGCGGCCGTCGTCGTCACCAGCGCCATCATAACGAAGGCGGGCGGCTGGGCTATCAACTCGTAAAAAGCGAACGCGGCGTAGATCGACAGGTAGAGTATGAGTATGCCGCCGCCCGTCAGCCCATAAGCGTAGTTGGCGTAGCGCGAGCGCAGCCGCTCGCCCGCGATCACAAAGCCTATTCCGATCACCGCGCCGATCAAGACCTGCCCGCGCGGGCCTATCCAGTCGCTGTCTATCGCGAGCTTCAAGAAAAAGGCGATGCCGATGCTGATGGCGATCATGCCTATTCTCATGAGCCAGCTCCCGCCTATGCGCGTCTCAAGGTCCGGGGCCGTCTTCGCGCTCACGCGGCGCGTGTCTGCGAACGGCGTGTGCGGCGTCGTGTGAGGGGGGGAAGCCGCGGGCCGCGTTACTGGCGGGGCGGCCGGCTGAGTCTGTTCGGGCTGTGGCTGCTGTGGCTGCGGGCGAGCGGCCGCCGGTTGCGGCGGATGATAAACCAGCCCGAGCCGCTGCTCGATGTGGTAAAGGCGCGCGGTCTGCTCGCGCAAGGCTCGCTCCAAATAATCCAGGCGAGAGATGAGTTGATCTATGCGGTCTTGAGCGGGTTCGTCTTCTGGCATAAGAGCTCCGTCGCCTGCTGGTTGGATTTTACAACCGGGCCGGACGCGCGCACAAACAATCATGCCCGAGTTGCCTCGGTTCGGTCGCGCGGGCTTCGTGCTTGACTCGCGATTCAGGTAGTGATAATTTGCCCGCGCATTGGCGAGATAAAAGGCGCACTTCTTTCCTTCACCAGTGGAGCCAGATAAAAAAGAATCACGAGGATTGTCATGAAAGCTACGCTTATGAGCCTTGCTAGACCGGGCAGAGCTGTACGACAGGTATTGTTGTTTTCCTTACTGATCGCCATCGCCGGGGCGGGCGCGGCGCGGGCGCAAGAGGGCAACGGTCGTATAGACGAAGCCGTGTTGAAGAACCTTCAGTGGCGCTCTATCGGGCCGGCCAATATGGGCGGGCGCATAGACGACTTCGCCGTCGTGGAAAGCAACCCGCACATCTTCTACGTCGGGGCGGCGACGGGCGGCTTGTGGAAGACCACCAACAGCGGCACGACCTGGGAGCCCGTCTTCGACGACCAGGGCACACACTCGATCGGCGACGTGACGCTCGCGCCTTCGGACCCGAACGTCGTGTGGGTAGGCACGGGCGAGCCCAATAACCGTCAAAGCTCTTCGTGGGGCGACGGCGTCTATCGCTCGCTCGACGGCGGGCGGACGTGGCAGAACATGGGGCTGAAAGAGACCAAGCACATCGGCCGCATCGCAATACACCCGACCGACCCGAACACGGTTTACGTGGCCGCGGTAGGCCACCTCTGGGGGCCGAACAAAGAGCGCGGGCTCTACAGGACCACCGACGGCGGAAAGACCTGGGCGCTGTCGCTGTTCGTAAACGAAGACACGGGCGTCATCGATGTCGTGATAGACCACAAGAGCCCCGGCACGCTTTACGCCGCCTCGTACCAGCGACGCCGCACGCCTTCCGGCATGAACGGCGGCGGGCCGCACAGCGGTATTTATAAGACCGTTGACGGCGGCGCTACGTGGTCGAAGCTCTCAAACGGGCTCCCGGAGGGCGTTACAGGGCGCATAGGCTTGGACATCTATCGCAATGACCCGAACATCGTCTACGCGCTCGTCGAGAACGCCAAGGGCGGCGTCTTTCGTTCCGACGATCGCGGGATCACCTGGAAGAAGATGAGCGACACGAACTCGCGCCCGATGTATTACAGCAAGATCAGGATCGATCCCAACAACGACCAGCGCATCTGGCAACTGGCCGCCCCCATGTTCGTTTCCGAAGACGGCGGCAAGACCTGGAACACGAACCTGGTCACGAGAATTCACGGCGACTACCACGCGATGTGGATCAACCCGGCGAACTCGAATCACATGATCGTAGGCTCGGACGGCGGGATACACATCTCTTACGACCGCGGCCGCTCGTGGGATTACATCAACACGATCCCGCTCGGCCAGTTCTACGAGATCTCGCTCGACAACCGCAAGCCCTACTGGGTCTACGGCGGGCTTCAAGACAACGGGAGCTGGGCCGGCCCCAGCGGCACTTACAACCAGGAAGGGATAACCAACGACGAGTGGTTCCGCATAGGCGGCGGCGACGGCTTTTACGCTCAGGTCGACCCTCAGGACCCGGACATACTCTACGTCGAGTCGCAGAACGGGAGCGTCTCCAGGCTTGAGCTCAAGACCGGCGAGCGCAAATCGATTCGGCCCGAGCCGCGCGCCGGCGAGAAGCCTTACCGCTTCGACTGGAACTCGCCCATCGTCATCTCGCCGCACAACAACCGCACCATCTACTTCGGCGGCAACCGCGTCTTCCGCTCTACGGACCGAGGAGATTCGTGGACCGCGAGCCAGGACCTTACGCGCGACCAGGACCGCGATAAGATGGCCATCATGGGAGCTATGCCCGACAAAGACATGCTGTCGCGTCACGACGGGCAGGAGACTTTCGGCCAGGTCGTCACGCTGACAGAGTCAGCCGCAAAAGAGGGCCTGTTGTACGCGGGCACGGACGACGGGAATCTCTGGGTCTCGCGCGACGCGGGCAAGACCTGGAAAAACATCACGAACAAAATCCCCGGCGTGCCCGACGGGGCCTACGTCAGCCGGGTCGTGGCGTCGCGCCACGCCGAAGGGACGGCTTACCTGACTCTTGATGGGCATCGCTCGAACGATTACAAGACCTACGTCTTTACGACGACTAACTACGGCGAGACGTGGAAGCCTATCAAGAACGACCTGCCCGCGGGCGTGACTGCGCGCGTCATACGCGAGCACCACCGCAACGCGAACCTGCTCTTCTTAGGCACGGAGTTCGGCGCGTTCGTCTCCTTCAACCGCGGGGAGAGCTGGACCCGGATGAAAGGGAATCTTCCGATGACGCGCGTCGACGACATACAGATTCACCCGCGCGACAACGATCTGGTGCTTGCGACTCACGGCCGCTCCGTGTGGGTCTTAGACAACATCACGCCGCTCGAACAGATGTCGGAAGCGGTGATGGGCGCGGACGTTCACCTGTTTGACATCAGCCCCGCCACTCACGTCCGGCTTTACGGTCGCAAAGGCAACACGGGCCATAAATACTTTTCGGCGCCCAACCCGCCCTACGGCGCTGTGATCTACTATCACCTGAAGGCGAAGCCTAAAGATGATGTGAAGATCGCCGTGCTTGATAAAGGCGGCAAGGTCATACGCGAGATCAACGGCGTGAAAGATGCGGGGCTCAACCGCGTGGTGTGGGATTTGAGGCACGCTTCGCCGATAGAGACTCAGCCCGGCCAGCAAGGCGGCGGCGGAGGAGGTGGCGGGGGCGGATTCTTCGGCGGCGCTCGCGGCCCGCGCGTCGCGCCCGGCGAGTACACGGTAAGGCTTTCGGCGG
The DNA here is from genome assembly GCA_035249305.1 of Blastocatellia bacterium. GTDB lineage: Bacteria > Acidobacteriota > Blastocatellia > UBA7656 > UBA7656 > DASUNP01. The sequence goes on from DATFGQ010000113.1 coordinate 11,092, forward strand.
CGGGCAAGCAGTTGACCCGCACCGTTCGCGTGGAAGAAGACTCTCGAATACAGATTACGGATGCCGACCGCGCCCGCTGGTCTGATGCGACGATGAGAGTCTATGAGCTACAGAAGTCGGCCGACGCCGCGCGCCGCACTACGCAGAGCCTCAAGACGCAAGTGACCGCGCTTCAGGATTCGCTCAAGAGGAACACGGCCGCGTCTCAATCGATAGGCCCGGCGGTCAAGGCGGTCGCCGACCAGATCGACGAGATTCAGCGCAAGCTGGTGCAGGTCGCGGAAGGGCCGCTCGGGAGCGCGGGGCCGGCGCTGCCCGGAGCACCGCGGCCGATCGTCGGCCGTATTGGGCAGCTCGCCGGGGGGCTTGACGGCTACACGGCCGCTCCTACGGCTTCGCAGATGGAGAGGATCGACGAGCTGTCGAAGGAGCTTAAGACGATCATAGATCAGTTGAACAAAGTGATCGAAGAGTCGGTCCCGAATCTCAACAAACAGATGCGCGACAGCGGCACTCCGTTCTTGAACCCAGGCCAGCGCATCGCGCCGCCGCAGTAGATTAAAGAAGTCCTGAGTGCTGAGTCCTGAGTCCTGAGTAATAGCGAGCTACTCGGCTCCGTAGGAGCCGGATGCTTGTAGAACAATGGCGCAAATGCGCCCCAACTCCGTAGGAGTTGTATGTTTGATATTCAACCCCTACAGGGTTGGGCAACATTAACGCGGGGCTTCTACAGACATAGAGCCCCGCAGGGGCTTTTCAGACGCCCTCTGAGTGCTGAGTGAAAGTATTTACTCAGGACTCAGCACTCAGCACTCAGGACTTATAGTCGGAGGATGGCTATGACTAAAAAGCTCGCGACTCATTTATTCCTGTTCGTCACGGGTATCGCTTTAATGCCTGCCGTCACGTACATGCACGCATCGGCGGCGAGCCGCCCACTCGCCGAACAGGTCTTGATAAGGCGAGATAATTTCGGCGTCCCCCACATACTCGCGGAGACCGAAGAGGCCGCGGCTTTCGGCATGGGTTACGCCCAGGCCGAAGACCACGCGGTCGAGGTCGCCCGCCGCTTCGTCACTGCGCGCGGCGAGGGCGCGAAATACCTGGGCGCGGACGCGGAAAGCGATTTTCGCATGAAGCGGTACGGCAATTACGAAGTCGCGCGCGAGCGATTCTCCGAGCTGAGCCCGCTGTTTCAAAGCATGATGAATGCTTACGCGGCGGGCTTCAACCTCTACGTCGAGCGCCACCGCGCGGAGTTGCCCGGCTGGATTCCGCGATTCGACGGCGTGGACGTGCTGGCGCGAGGGCGGGCAGAGGTCATGAGGTTCGCTTTCGACGACGCGATGGTCCGCTCGGTCCAGATGAAATACCCCGCCGACACGAGCGTCGGAGAGATTCAATCCCCGTTCAAGCAACCGGGCGAAGAGAGCGGCGAGGACCTGCGCGGGTCGAACATGTGGGCGCTCTCAGGCTCGCGCACAACGTCGGGTAAGACAATTCTGATGGGCAACCCGCATCAACAGTGGGCGGCCCTTTACTGGGAAGGCCACGTCACCGTGCCGGGGAAGATAAACTTTTATGGCGCGACCTTCGTGGGCCGCCCCGTGCTGACGACCGGCTTCAACGAGCATCTGGGCTGGAGCCACACGGTAAACTACCCCGACCTGGCCGACGTTTACGCTCTGTCGCTCGCTCCCGAAAGCCGCGACCATTACGTGTTCGATGGCCAGAGGATGCCGATAACCAAAAAAGAGATCACCGTCGACATCAAACAACCCGGCGGGGAGCTCAGACAACAGCGGCGCACTTATCTCTACTCTCACCTCGGCCCCATCATCCACGTGACGGCCGATAAAGCATTCGCCATCAAGTCGCCTTTGCTCGACGAGTTTCGCTACTACGAAGAGTGGTACGCCTTGAGCAAATCGAAGAACCTTCAGGAGTTCGTCACGAACCTGAAGCTCAACCGCATACCGATGTTCAACATCGCCTACGCGGACGCGGAAGGCAACATTGCTTACTGGTGGAACGGGACAGTGCCGAAGCGGTTGGACGACGGGACCGATTATCGACAGGACGTGCCCGCCGAGACGAGCAAACATGTTTGGAAGCAGCTTCACAGCCTCGAAGAGCTGCCGCAGTTGATAAACCCGCCCGGCGGCTACGTCCAGAACTGCAACGACGCGCCGTGGTGGACCTCGCTGCGCGATCCGCTAGACCCGCGCCGTTACCCGTCTTACTTCGAGCCGGGCCGACAGCTCATGCTCCGCACTCAGAAGTCGCTCGAAATAATGGAGGCGCAGAAGAAGTTTTCCGTCGAAGACGTGAAGCGGCTGAAGTACGAAACGAAGATGCTCGCGGCCGAGCGCGTCAAGCCCGACCTGATAAAAGCGATACGCGAGACGGCCGGGGCCTCCGAAGATCTGAAGCGCGGCCTTGCCGTGATCGAAGCGTGGGACAACCGCACGGACCGCGACAGCCGCGGCGCGGTCTTGTTCAAGAGGTTCTGGGAGACTTACGCGGGCGAAAACCGCGCGCCTTACCGCGTAGCGTGGGACAGGTCGAACCCCGCGCGCACGCCCGCGGGGCTGTCTGACTCGAAGCTTGCGGTGAAGCATTTTGAAGAGGCCGTGTGGTGGACTAGAAAAACCTACGGGTCGGAAGCCGTGGCATGGGGCGACGTGCACCGCCTGCGCCTGGGCGAGTTGGACCTGCCGGTGAGCGGCGAAAGCGGGCTTTTCGGGATATTCCGCGTCATGGGCTACGTGAGCGCGCCCGACGGCAAGCGCGTCATAGGCACGCTCGAAAAGGGGAAGCCGCTCGCGGGCGGAGGCGACGGCTGGGTCTTCGTCGTAGAGTTTTCAAAACCGCTCCGGGCCTACTCGATACTCGCTTACGGCGAGACGACCGACCCGCGGTCGAAGCACAGCACGGACCAGGCAGAGCTTTTTGCTAACCACTCTTACAAGAAAGCGCTGTTTACGGAAGCGGAGATCAAAGCGAACCTTGAAAGGTCGTATCATCCGGGCCAGTGAGAAGTCTGAGATCTCAGATTACTTCTTCCACTCGATGGGGAAGAGCGAACCGGCTTAGACCTACCGGCGCGCGGGCGCGTCAATCCTTACCCGAAGCCTTCTTCTGAAGCTTTTCGATGGCCAGTCGTATGTCGGCCTTGCGCTCTTCATTCAGGTTCGGGTTCTCTTTGAGCAGCGCTTTGAGATGATCGATGGCCTTCGCGGGCGCGCCCTTGATTTCATAAAGGTTGGCCAGATACAGGTGTACTATCGGCGGCTTGCCTATCTCGTAGGCGCGCAGCAGGTGTACTTCGGCCGAGTCGTAATCGCCCGAGAACATCTCGGCCAGCCCCAGGTAGAGGTAAGGCGGCGAAGAAGACTTCTCAAGCTCGACGGCGCGCCGGAGCGGGGCGATGGCCTCGGCGTACTTCTTCTGGCTGACAAGCGCGGCCCCCAGTCCGGCGTGAGCGGGGGCGCGGTTCGTCTCTATGCTGAGCGCCTTTTGGTAGGCGACTACAGCCTCGTCCATCCGCTTGAGCCTGGCGTAGAGATCGCCCAAAGCTACGTGCGCGGCGTAGAACTGCGGGTGGGCGGAGACCGCCTCTTGAAAATGTTTCAACGCCTGGTCGTTCTTGTTCTCGTCGGCGCGTTTGAGCCCTTGCTGATACTCCTTGCGCGCGCGCTCGGGTATGGAGGCGTCCAACTCGGCGACCGAGACGACATTGGCGGGTGTCACGGGCTTTCCGGCTTTAAGGCTCAACTGGATGTTCTGCGTGAAGTTCTGCGGGGCGCTGCCGTAAGCCGAAACCTCCGCGTAGACGGTCGTCGTCTCGAAGGTCTGCCCGTCGCCTTCGGCCGTAAGCTGGTAGGTGCCGCGCGCCACCCCGCTGAAATTGAAGCGGCCGCTCAGGTCCGTAAAAGACTCGTAGATGCGCCTGCCGTTGAAAGTCAGTGTGATCTTGACCGAATTGGACGGCGTCATGCCGTTAGGGTAATGCACCTTGCCTTGTAGCGTGTGCTGGCCCTGCGCGAAGGCCGGGGCGGTCGCGATCAAGATGGCGATGGTTACGAAGACGGTCCGGATGGCTGACATACATACCCTCCTTGAGCGGTGACGGGTCCACGTAAGGTGACCGGGCGTGATTAAGCATGTTCGGTCGGGCGCAGGCTGTCAAGCACCTGCCCGCGCCCGTCGCCGGGTAATGACACGGGCGATAAAAAGTAAAAGCGATAAAAGTAAAATGGCCGGGGCTTCGCGGAAGCCCCGGCGCATTAGCCTCTCGAAAGAGGTTGCGGATCAGAAGTTGAATCGGAAACCGAATTGAGCCTGGAACGGAATGCCAAGAGGCTCAGAAAAGCCGGTCGCGCCGAAGAAGTTGACCGGCAGCAGGAAGTCTTCGGTCCCGAACACGTTCTGGTACTGGTTGCCGAAGTTCGCCGTGTTGAAGACGTTGAACGCTTCGAAGAAGACGCCCACCCTCTTCCTCTCGGTGAAGTTGAAGAACTTCGATACGCGGACGTTGACCTGCTTGAAGTCGTCGCCGCGCTCTGTGGCCGGCGGCAACTGGTTCTGGTCGTTGCCGTCGCGCGTCTGGCGGTCGTTGGCGACGCCGTCCCTGTTGATGTCGCAGGCGCCGCAGAACGGGAAAATGCTGAACGGCCGCGCCGACGCAAGCTGAAGGATCGGCGAAACCTGGAAGCCCCACGGCATGTCGATTACGCCCGACAGCACGAACCGGTGGCGCTCGTCTTCCGGCGTGTAGCCGAAGTTAGCGGCCGGGTCGAACTTGTTGAACGGGTTTATGGGCTGGAGGCCGAAGTCGGCGATCGTGCCGAACCAGGCCACGGCCCTCGACAGCGTGTAGTGCGAGTTCAGTTGGAAGCGGTTCGCGTAGCGCTTCTTGAACGACACGGTGAACGCGTCGTAGCGCGAGCGGCCGTCCGACTGCGCGACCGTTATGCGGCCGAAGGGGTTCGGTATGCCGAACTCCGCAATCAGCGCGTTCCTGTTGGCGTCGATCAGCGGCTGCAAGAATCTCGGGAAGCTGCCCACGGGGTTCTCGAACTGCGCGTTGCGCAGCGGGCCGACGCGCGGGTTGATCTCAAGCCCCGTAAACTCGTGCAGGCCGATTATGTGGACGTAATCGAATTCGAGCGAAGCGTTGCGCCACAGCTCCTGCGCGAACCCTATGTTGAACTGCTGCGAATAGGGCGACTCGAAGTCCGGGTCGATCAGGCGGCCGCGCGCGCCCGGCCGCGGTTGGGTGAGCGGGCGCGGGATGTCAGGCGGCGGCGAGCTGAGCGAGAGGTCTTCGCCCACGCTCTGGAACGTCGCGTAGATCTCGGGGTTGGCTAACTGCACGGCGAACAGCGGCACGTTGAGGAACGACTGGTCGTAGTACATGCCATAGCCGCCGCGCAGCACGGACCGGCCGTCACCGCTTATGTCCCAGGCCATGCCTATGCGTGGCGAGAAGTTGTTCTTGTCGTCCTCGACGACCCTTTCGCCGAACGGGCTGCCGATGATCTGGAGGAATCGGAACGTGCGGTTGTTGACCTGGTTGTTCGAGTCGACAAACCCGAAGTCCACGTCGTAGCGCACGCCAAGGTTGAGCGTGAAGCGCGGGGTGACCTTCCAGTCGTCCTGCACATACCACGACAACTGGTCCGCGCCGTCCCTGAGGCTAAAGCTCGGGTCGCCGCCGGAAAGGAAGATCGCGCCGACGACGCCCGGCGTGTTGAACCCTTGCGGGAAGTCTGCGCGGTTGCCGACTATCTCTTCCACGTCGAAGTTGAAGTCATACTCCGGCGCGGAGTTGAAGGCGAACAGCCCGCCCAGCGTCGGGATCCAGGTGTAGTCTACGCCGAACTTCCACCCGTGCTTGCCGCGGTTCCACGTCAGGTCGTCGCGGAACTGGTTCTTGCGCTGGATGGTCTGCTGCGGCACGTTGCCGTTGCGACCCACGGCCAGGCCGTTCGGGAAGACCAGCAGCGGCAGGTCTGTCGTCGCGTTGATGCGGTTGTCGAAGTCAGAGAACTGGTAAGCGAACTGGTTGACCACGCGGGCCGACGCGGTCCAGGTCCAGGTCCCGAGCAGGCTGTAGAGGTCGTTGATCGACTCGTTGCCGCCCGAAAGGTCTGTCTGCACGATCAGGAATCCCGCCTGGTCGTTGAGCGCGTCGTTGTTCTGGCCCGCGAAGCGGAACGTCATCGAGTGGTTTTCCCAGATGTTGAAGTCCGTCTTGACCGTGTACTGGTGATCGTCGAACGGCTGCGGCAAGAACTGGACGGCCTGGTAGCCGAGCGGCTCCAGAAGCCTGATCTGCGCCTGCGCGTCGCCTCTGACTACGGAGTTGCCGCGCTCGCGCGTCCGCTCGTAGGCGCCGAACCAGAAGGCCTTATCCTTGACGAACGGGCCGCCGATGGAGCCGCCGAACTGCTGGCGGCCGAACGGAGGCTTTACGGCGTCCGCCGGGTTCTCGAAGGCGATGGGGTTCTCTTCGGCGAGCAGCTCGGCGGCGTTGGCGTTTAGCTTATCGTCGCGGAAGAAGCCGAAGGCCGAGCCGTGTAACTCGTTTGTGCCGCTCTTGCTGACGACCGAAAGCAGCGCGCCGCCCGACCGGCCGTTGGCCGCCGAGAAGCGCTGCGTCGAGAGGGCGAATTCCTGTATGCCCTCCATGGTGAAGTTCTGTAGAATGCCGCCGACGGCGTTGTCTTTGTTATCGCCGCCATCCACCGTGATGTTAAGGTTGCGGCCCGTCGAGCCGCCTACGGAAAAGGTCCCGACGCGCGCTTTGGTCGGGTCGAACGAAGGCTGTAGGGTCGCGCCCGGTATCAAGGTCGCCAGCGACGCAAAGGAGCGGCCGTTGACCGGCAGGTTCTCCATCTGCCGCTGGTCTATGACGCCGCTCACTTCGGTCTTGGTCGTCTCGATCAGCGGGACCGATTCGCCCGTCACTGTGACCTGCTCGGTCGCGCCGGCGGGCCTCATCTCTGCGTCGACGGTCACGCGCGCCAGCACGTTGACCGTCACGGGCTCCTGAAGGTACTTCGCAAAGCCCGAGGCTTCTATCTCCATGCGGTAATCGGCCGGCGGGAGCGTCGTCAGCTCGTAGACGCCGTCGTCGCTGGTCGTCGTCGTGCGCGAGACGCCCGTGGCTATGTTCGTAGCCTTAACGATTGCGCCGGGCACGACCGCGCCCGACTGGTCTTTGACCACCCCCGTGATCGTGCCGGTGTTGGCCGTCTGCGCAAAGGCAGCCAGCGGCACAGAGGCCAGCAACACCAGCGTTGTGATGACCGATGTAAAAACCCTCCTAAACTTGTTGGTCCTCATTTGGAACCTCCTATCAAAAAGTTAGATTGGTGAAAGATTTTAATCCACGCCCCGCCGGCCGGGCGGGGCCGATGTCCTTAAGAGCCATGCCAGAAGCTTCTAAGAATGAGCGCATGAATCAGGCGACCTGAATCCTACTATCAATTCACGCCGGGCGCTTGCCAATTTCGAGTACGGTGATCCGAAATCGAGCAAGCCATATTCCATTTGCCATTAAAATCTCGGGATGCCGCTAACGGTCTGGCATTATACTACTTAATCCGGTTTTTCAAGCACGAATTTAGCCGGTTCCGCCCTCGAAAATACCGATTCTCGGATTTTTATTCAAAATTATGAATATGCCGGACCCCGCGTAGCGCAAAAAAAGGCGCCAGACCCGTAAGCCCAGCGCCTTTTCCTAGAGCTTTTCGCAGGCCCTTAGAAGTCCATGCGGAAGCCTAGTTGAACCGTCAGCGGGCGCCCCACGGGCGGGCCGAACCCCGGCCCGTAGAGTGAAACCGGCTGCGCGAAGAGGCTCGAAGTCGCAGGGCTCAGCCCCAGACGGCTTGCGTACGAGAGGTTATCCGTGTTGAACAGGTTGTAGAAGTCTACGTAGCCTTTGAAGCGGAGTCTCTCGCCCACGGCCACCTCTTTGCTCGCGCGGAGGTCGACGTTGAAGTAGCGGCCGCTGCGCTCTTCGATGTTGCCGTTGGCGTCGACGACGAAGCCCTTGCGCTGGCTGTTGACTTCAAGCTGCCGGCACCCCAAAGCGCGTGCGCTTGCGGGGATAGGCTGTCCGTTGACTATGGCCTGAAGCACCGCGCGCGGGTCCGTGCCCTCGCACAATCGGTCTACGGTCGCCAGCCCGTCGCCGTCCACGTCTATGCCCGCGTTGAGCGAATAGGGTCGCGAGCTGGCATACTGCATGATGGGCGACAACTGCACGCCCCACGGCATGTCGAACACGCCGCTAAAGACTACGCGGTGGCGCTCGTCTATGCGGGTCGGCCCGAACTCCTCTTCGTTGAATTGAACCCGCGGATCGATGGCTATCCCGTTCCCGCTGTAGGAGGCGACGGGCTGCCCGCCCCACGCGCGGGAGCTCGCCAGCACGTAGCTTGCCGAAAATACCGTCCTGCGGCCGATGCGCCCGCGAAGCTGTGTCGTCCAGCTATCGAACAGCGAGCGGTTCGTCGTGCCGATCATGTTTATCTGCTCGATGCGGTTTGCCGGGAATCCCGCGTTGACAAACGCGCGGTCGAGCAGGCGGGTGTTGGCCCCGCGAACGCAGTCGCTTGAGTTCGGCGTGGAGCCGGGGAAGCCTGGGTCGCAGATGTGCCGTATGCGCGGGTTTATCACCTGCACGCGCGATTCGTGAAGCCCGAGCGTATGCACGTAGTCACTCGATAGCACATAATTCTCGCCAATCGATTTCTGTACGCCTATCGAGAACTTCTGGACGTAAGGCTCTCTGGCGTTCGGGTCGTTTATGCGCCCGAACCCGCCGACCGCAAGCTCGGTCAGCGACGTGCCGGGAGGGACAGGAGGCAGCGGGTCTACGCCGAAGCGGAAGTTCGCCAACTGGCCCGACCCCACGTCGTTGTTCGTCAGGCTCAGTATGGTCTGGAAAAGCTCCGGGTTCGACTGCGTGATCGAAAAGAGCGTCAGGTTCTGGAACAACTGGTCGAAGAAGATCCCGTAGCCGCCTCTGATGACTGTGCGCCCATCGCCGTTCGGGTCGTAAGCGAAGCCTACGCGCGGCTGGAACTCTTTCCAGTTCGGCGTCGAGCGGCTCAGCTTCTCCTTATCATCCGTGAGCGCGTTGGCGAGCGGGTGGTCGAGCTGGTCGAGTATCAACAACGTGCGGTTGTTCGACTGGTCCGGCAGGTTGCCAATGTTGGCGTCCCAGCGCAGACCCAGGTTGAGCGTCAGCTTCTGCGAAGCTTTCCAATCATCCTGGAAGTAAAAAGCGAGCTGGTCGATCTGCTGCGTGTGGTCGCCGCGCCCGTCGGAGAAGGTGATGTTGCGAACCGCGCCGGGCGTCTGGAACCCCTGCGGGTATTTCCCGTTCAAGTTGTTGGCGATCGTCAGCGGGTCGTCGAAGAAGGTTATCGCGTAGCCCTGCGCGCCGAAGAAGAAGAACCCATCCAGTTTCGTGTAGATGTAGTTCCCGCCGACCTTCATGTTGTGAGAGCCCTTCTGGAACGCGAAGTCGTCGCGGAACTGGTACTTCTCTTCGAGCGTCGCCTGCGGCACGTTGACGTTGCGCCCGGTCGTCACGGTCGGGAAGGTGATGTTGGGCGTGTCGGTGACGCCGAGGATCGCGTTGTTGAAATCCTGGTAGTGGAACGAGAAGACGTTGAGCTTTGTCGTGCTGAGCGTGTATGTGTGGTTGGCGACAAAGCTGTAGAGGCGATTGTCGTTGAGGTTGCCGCCCGTCGGGTCCGCGTTGGCCGGGACGGCTATCTGGTCGTTGGGCGAAGCGTTGTCCTGGAACGAGAAGCGGTAAAACATCGACTGCTTGTCCGTCATCCGGTGATCGACTTTGGCCGTGAGCAGCCAGTCGTCGTAAGGGGTCGGGATCTCCGCCACGGGGTCCAGGCCGGGTATGGCCTGCAACTGCGCAAACCGCGGCGCCGGGACAAGGTTGTTCTGCCTCTCGCGGAAGCGTTCGAGCGCGCCGAAGTAGAAGAGCTTGTCGGTGATTATCTTCCCGCCGATCGAGCCCCCGACCTCCTGGCGGCTGAAGTCGGGTTTATCAACCTCCTCCAGCCCTCTCGAAAGATTAAACTCGTCGGTCTGCTTCTCGAAGAAGTCTTTCTTGCGGAGCTTCTCGTCGCGGAAGTTCGCGAAGAACGAGCCGTGCAGGTCGTTGGTCCCTGACTTCGTGATGACGTTAACGACGCCGCCCACGGCGCGGCCCTGCTCGGCCGTCCAGCGGTGTTGCAGGACCTGGAACTCCTGTATGCCTTCGTAAGCGAAGTTTTGAAGCAGACTCCCTACGACGTTGTCTTTGTTATCGCCGCCGTCTACGTTAACGTCGAGCTGGCGGCCGTCGCCGCCGTTCATCGCGAAGTTGCCGACGCGGGTCTTCGTCGGGTCGAAGTTACCGACCGGGCGCGCCTCGGGCATGATGACCGACAGCGCGGCGAAGGTGCGGTTCAGCAGCGGCAGGTTCTGGACTTCGACGGGAGTGACGACGCCGCCTATCTCGGACTTTGTCGTCTCTATCAGCGGCGCGTCGCCCGTCACGTCTATGGTCTCGGTGACGCCGCCCGGCTTGAGCTCGAAGTTGAGCGTCGGCTTCGTCCCGACGTTGAGCTCGTAATCGCGCTGAATGGCGCGGCTGAAGCCCGCGGCTTCGACCGAAATCTCGTAGACGCCGGGCGGCAACTGCGTGATGGTGTAATCACCCTCGTCGCCCGTCTTTCCCGTGCGCGACAAACCCGTGCCCGTGTTGCGCGCCGTGACCGTAGCGTTCACGACGGCGTTGCCCTGCGCGTCGACGACGCGGCCCGTGATGTCCGCGGTCGTGACCTGCGCCAGCGCTGGAACTGCCAGCGACAGGTTCAAAATCAGAAGCGAAATTACCAACTGCTTCAACCTTATGGTGCTCATAAAGTCCTCCTCAGTTTTTGTTTACCGGCCTCCATGTGTTTTAGATCACAAACCCGATGACAAACGCTTAAAAGACCAGAACTGCGTCAAGCGTTCTGGACCGGGCTTCTCCATTGATCAGGGTTATTGGCGGGAAGCTGCAAAGCTTATACCAGCCCCGCGGCGAGCGTGTAAGGCTAGTTTTAAGAATAATTTAGGTCGGCCAAAATGCTGGCATGTGAGTTATCGGGCATCTGAAATCATGGAAATAAATCCATAATCTCGAATTTACTGGATCGTGTCGGACGAGTTGTCGGCGACGATCATAGGTATGGGCGAAGCGTGGTGGTGGACCATCAGCCAGCGCCCGTCGCGCCGTATGAAGAGGTTCGTGGCCGCCGCCTGGACCGAATCGAAGCTGGTCTCTTCAAAGACCGTTATGTTCTCAAGGCAGGTGACCCAGGCGAAATCGCCTTCCACCTGGACCGACACGGCCGTAGGCGATATGCGCATACGCTGCTCGTCTTCGAATATCCTCGACCAGCTTTCGCGCACCCGTCGCCAGCCCGAGATCATCTCCCATCCGGGGTGGACGCATTTTATCCAGGCTTCGTGCGCCCAGACCTCGTCCATCAGCTCGATGTCATTCGATTCGATCGCGCGGTAAAAAGTGGCGTTCGCCTCTTCAACTGAAAGGTCGTTCGTCATGGCCGTCAGCCGCGAAAACTTATACTCATGGCGAAAAGAATTCAAGCCCGCCTCCTACTTTTTTTCCGGCGCGGGTTATGGAATCAACCAAACATCCGATGAGAAGGCGAGCTGTGAATCCCTATGACGATCTGCAACTACTTTGATGAGCTTCCGTGAGGGGTGATAGAATCAAGACTGGCTTTCAACATGAAAAATGATGCGCAGGTGACAGTAATAGGCGGCGGTCTGGCCGGGTCGGAAGCAGCCTGGCAGGCGGCCGAGCGCGGCGCGAGGGTCCGCCTCTACGAGATGCGCCCCGTGCGCGCGACCCCCGCCCACCGCACGTCGAACCTTGCCGAAGTGGTCTGCTCTAACTCGCTAAAATCGGACGAGCCGGGCACGGCGCCCTACCTGCTCAAAGAAGAGCTCCGCCGCGGCGGGTCGCTCTTGCTCCGAGTCGCGCACGAGACGGCCGTGCCGGCGGGCGCGGCCCTGGCCGTCGACCGCGAGCGGTTCGCCGAGGCCGTCAGCCTCAGAATTAATGAGCACCCGAACATAGAAGTCATTCGCGAAGAGGTGCGGCGCGTACCCGAAGGCGGGCCGGTCGTGATCGCGACGGGGCCGCTCACCTCGGACGCGCTGTCTGAAGAGATAGCGCGGTTGACCGGCTCTACGGCGCTCTATTTTTATGACGCGATCTCGCCGGTCGTAGACGCGGAGAGCATAGATTATTCGGTAGCCTTTCGCGCGGCCCGGTACGATAAAGGCGGAGCCGATTATGTGAACTGCCCTATGGACGAGCGGCAGTACGATCGATTCTATACGGCTCTTGTCGAAGCCGAATCGGTCCCGCTGCACGAGTTCGAAAAGACGATCTATTTCGAGGCTTGCCTGCCGATCGAAGAGCTCGCGCGCCGCGGACGCGACACGCTGCGCTACGGGCCTATGAAGCCCGTCGGCCTTAGGGACCCGCGCACCGGCCGCCAGCCTTACGCCGTGGTCCAGTTGCGCCAGGAGAATCTGCTCGCCGACAGCTACAACCTTGTCGGCTTTCAAAACCATCTGAAATTCGGCGAGCAGAAGCGCGTGCTGAGAATGATCCCCGGACTTGAGCGGGCCGAGTTCTTCCGCTTCGGGCAGGTCCACCGCAACACGTTCATATGCGCGCCGCTCGTTCTGGCCGAGACTCTGCAAATGCGCGAGCACCCGCGCATTCTCTTTGCGGGACAGATCTCGGGCGTCGAAGGCTACATCGAGGCGATAGCGACGGGCTTTATCGCGGGCGTCAACGCGGCGCGCATTCTTGCTGGCCGCGAGACGATCGCGCCGCCGCGCCGAACGGCCCTCGGCGGTCTGGTCAACTACATCGCCAACGCCGAGGCGAAGAGTTTTCAGCCTATGAACATAACCTTCGCGCTGCTGCCCGCGCTTGAGGACGAAGACCGCCGCAGGCTCCGCCGCAAGGCGGACCGCCGCCGCCGTCAGGTCGAGCTTGCGCTGAAAGACTTTGACGAGTGGCGCGCAAATCAACTGTCGCCGGATCGCGTGCGTGAAGTCTACCATGCATAAGAAAACGAGGATGAAGAACCAGAGAGCGAAAAGGCCGCGGGCGATTTCAGCCGTTTTCTTGCTCGTGACGTTCGCCTTTTGCCTCTTGCCTTTCGCCTTCCCGCAGTCGGGCCGGCAGCCCGGCCAGAGCAAGCCTTCCGGCCCGCCCCCTCAAGAGACGCGCCCGCGCCGAGTCGACGACGACCAGGACGAGATCAAGCTGAGCGCCAACCTCATCACGGCGATCACCTCGGTCACCGACCCTGCGGGCAATCAGGTCAACGACCTGACGCAGCAGGATTTCATAGTCTACGAAGACAACGTGCCGCAGGAGATCGCGGGATTTTATCGCGAGGGTCAGCTCCCATTGCGGCTGATCTTTTTGTTCGACGCGTCGAGCTCCATACGCCACCGCTTCGACTTCGAGCAGCGGGCCGCCGCGCAATTCTTCCGCCAGTTGATGAGGCCGGGCGACCAGGCCGCTTTGATGAGCGTGGCAACAGACCCAAAGCTTGAGATGCAGTTCACGGGCGATGTCGATAAGCTCGTCACTGCGCTGGCGGCCATAAAGCCCGAAGGCGCGACTTCGCTCTACTCTTCGATGACAGAGGCTGCGAAGTACATACGCCCGGCCGAAGGGCGTCACGTCATGGTTGTGCTTTCAGACGGGACGGACACGGCAAGCTCGGCCACGCTCGCGCAGGCGCTAACGGAAGTGCAGAAGTCCGACGCCGTCATCTACGCCGTCCATTCGACGGGCATAGCGCCGTCCGCCAACGTGCAAGACCTGGCGGGCGAGTTCGTGCTTAAGGCGATGAGCGAGGACACGGGCGGCCGTGCGTTCTTCCCGCCGATTTACGACGACCCGAAGAAAGAGGTGCGCGACCTGGACGAGATATACCGCCGCATAGCGGCCGAGGTCCGCGCACAGTACGTGTTGACGTACTATTCCAGAAACGCCGAAGCGCGGCGCGACGGGTTCAAAGCCATCCGCGTAGAGGTCAAGCGGCCCGGCCTTCAAGTCCGCGCCCGCCGCGGTTACTACACGACTAAATGATTATTTGAGATTTCAAATTTCCAATCTCAAATCTTTAAGGAATTGCCTATGCCTCGACGATCGCTAGTCTCAACCTGTCTTACGATAGCTCTCGCAATCTCGACCGCGGCGGGCCAGACAAACAGGGCCGCGCCCAAACAGAGCGACGCCGAGCTGCGCGCCCGCGCCGAGCGCCTGCACCGCGAAGCCATAGTCGTAGACACGCATAACGACGTGCCTTCGGTCATAATCGATTTCGGATTCGACCTGGGGATGGCGGGCGACACGCCGGGCGGAGTAGCGTTCGACTACTCGGGCACGCAGCCGATCCCGAAAGACGGCAAGTACAGGACCGAGACAGACCTCAGAAGGCTTAAAGCGGGCGGCGTAGACGCGGAGTTCTTCGTCGCCTACGTCGCGGCGAAATACGCGAAGGAAGGCGGTGCGGCCCGCCGCGCGCTCGATATGATAGACGTTATTCACGAGCAGGTGCGCCGCCACCCCGACGCGCTTGAGATGGCTTTCACCTCGGACGACATACGCCGCATATCAAAGAGAGGCAAGGTCGCCACGTTGATAGGCATCGAAGGCGGTCACGCCATCGAAGACAGCCTCTCGGCGCTGCGCATGTTCTACAGGCTCGGCGTCAGGTATATGACGCTGACGCACTCGAACACCAACAACTGGGCCGATTCGTCGGGCGACATAAACAACAAAGACGTTAAGCACCACGGCGGGCTCACGGACTTCGGCCGCGAAGTGGTCAAAGAGATGAACCGGATCGGCATGATGGTCGACATATCTCATGTGGCGGACGAGACTTTTTACGACGTGGTAGAAGTGTCGCGCGCGCCCGTCATCGCCTCACACTCTTCGGCTCGTCAGCTTGCCGACCACCCGCGCAACATGACGGACGACATGCTGCGCGCCGTCGCCCGCAACGGCGGCGTGGTGATGATCAATTTCTATGACGGCTTTATCGACGCTCGCAAAGTCGACTTCAACAGGCGGGCCAACGCGCGGCAGGAAGAGCTGAACAAGCAGTTTCCCAACGACGCCGCGCGCGTCGAAGAAGAGATGAAAAAATGGCGCGCGGCTAACGATGCCGGCAAGACGCCGCTTTCGGTGCTGATAGATCATTTCGACCACGTGGCTAAAGTCGCGGGCATAGACCACGTCGGCATAGGCAGCGATTTCGACGGGGCGATCACTCCGCCCGCCGGCATGGAGGATGTGTCGCGGATGCCTGCGATAACCTTCGAGCTTATGAAGCGCGGCTATTCGGACGCGGACATAAAGAAGATTCTGGGCGAGAACTTCCTGCGCGTGATGGCCGCGGTCGAGCGCGCGGCGGCCGAGATGCAGTCGGGCAAGCCGGCCCCGGCCGCGAAGAGATAGCGACCGCCGGCAAACGGGTGAGGTATGAATCTATTCAGAGCAAGCCTTGTCGTCGCATTCATTCTTACGAGCTTTGCTTTCCCCATCTCTAACGCGGACGAGACGGCCGCGCTACGGCTCCAGCCATGCGATTTGAACAACATCAAAGGCGCGAGGTGCGGCAAGTACGAAGTCTTCGAAGACCGCGAGTCGCGCGCCGGGCGCAAGATCGCGCTGAACATAATTGTGCTCCCGGCGATGACTGATAAGCCCGCCGCTGACCCTGTCTTTTTTCTCGCGGGCGGGCCGGGCCAGGGGGCCGCGGCTATTGTCAGGAACGCGGGGGCGGATTACATGCAGGCGATACGCCGGCAGCGCGACGTTGTCTTCGTTGACCAGCGCGGCACGGGCGAATCGAATCCTCTCAACTGCAATCTCTTTGGCGACGGGAGCTCGCTCCAGCCTTACTTCGACGAGTTGTTCCCGGTAGAGAAGGTGCGCGAGTGTCGCGCGCGGCTCGAAAAGATTTCAAACCCCGCGCTCTACACCACGTCGATCGCTATGGAAGACCTTGATGAGGTCCGCCGCGCGCTGGGCTACGACCGGATAAATCTCTGGGGAGGATCATACGGCACGGCCGCCTCGCTGGCTTATCTCCGCCGTTACCCTAAACAGGTCCGCTCGGTCGTGCTCGAAGGCGCGGCGTCGCTCGATTTCAAGGTGCCGCTCCCGTTCGCGAAAGGCGCTCAACAGGCGCTCGACCGTTTGATGGAGGATTGCGCCGCGGACGAAACGTGTCGCAAGGCGTTTCCGAATCTTAGGGCGGAGTTCGCCTCGGTCCTGGCAAAGCTCGATAAAGGCCCTGTCAGTTTTGAGATGAAGAACCCGGCCACTAAGAAGCTTGAGCGGGTTCGCATGTCGCGCGGCGTTTTCGGCGAGCGTCTGAGGTTGCTTTTGTACTCGCCGGACCTGGCAAGCCTCGTCCCGTTTTTGATCCACGAAGCTTCGAAGGATAACTTCGTCCCGCTCGCTCAGCTAGGTCATTTCATGACGAAGCTGATCGGCGATCAGGTGGCAATGGGGATGTATTTCTCAGTCACCTGCCCGGAAGACACGCTCCTGATTACAGAGCAGGAGATCGCGCGCGAGACTAAGGGCACGTTCCTTGGCGATTACCGCGTGAGGGCGCACGTGAAGGCGTGCGAGCAATGGCCTCGCGGGAAAGTGCCTTCGGGTTTTACGAGCCCCGTGAAATCCGACGTGCCCGTGTTGATCATCTCAGGCGCGGTAGACCCGGCCACGCCTCCGCAGTACGGCGAAGCCGCGGCGCGACATCTCGCAAACGGCCGCCAGATCCTCGTACCGAACACGCCTCATTCGTACGGCGGGCGATGTATTGACAGCCTGGTAGAAGAGTTCATCACGAAAGCCACGGCGCGCGGGCTCGACGCCTCGTGCGTCAACCAGATCCGCCGCCCGCCCTTCGCTACGGAGATGCCCGACGAGTTATCTCAATAAGCCCTGAAAGGGCGATACGCTTATCGCGCCCTTTCAGGGCTTCTCGTTGTATGACGCATGACCCGGCGCGTTGCGCCGGGCTACCGAATATCGCCTCTTCGAGGCTTCCTATCGAATCGCCCCTGCGAGGCTTTAGCGCGAGTCGGTCCCGAGCCAGTCGCGCGGGCGGAAGTAGTCCATTGCCTCGGCCTCGCGCGTGCCGGGCGCGGGCTTGTAATCGTAAACCCATCGCACGAGCGGCGGCAGCGACATCAAGATCGATTCCGTGCGCCCGCGCGTCTCAAGGCCGAAGTGCGTGCCGCGATCGTAGACGAGATTAAACTCGGCGTAGCGGCCGCGGCGTATCAATTGAAACTCGCGCTCGCGCTCGGTGAAAGGTTCATTCATCCGCCGCTCCGCTATGGGGATGTAGGCGGGCAGAAACGCGCGGGCGACGCCCCTGACGAAATCGAATATGAATTCGACGCCGCGGTCGTCGTCGGACTTCTTCTCGTCGGCGTCTAAGAGCGGGCCTTCGCGCTCGCCCGTCAGGTAATCGAAGAATACCCCGCCAACGCCTCTCGATTCGTCGCGGTGCTTGACGAAAAAATACTCGTCGCACCACTTCTTGAACTTAGGATAAAACGCGGGGTCGAATCTGTCGCACGCCTCTTTCAGCGTGCTGTGAAAATGCAGCACGTCGTCGATGTAAGGGTAGTAAGGCGTCAGGTCGGTCCCGCCTCCAAACCAGCCGCCGGAGCCTCTTTCAAGGTAGCGGAAGTTCGCGTGAACCGTTGGGACCATGGGGTTGAGCGGGTGCAGGACGAGCGAGACGCCCGTCGCAAAGAACTGTGCGCCCTGGCCCACGGCGAGCCGGTCGGCGAAGCTCGGGTTCAGCTCGCCGTAGACCTCTGAAAAGTTGACGCCCGCCTTCTCAAACAGAGCGCCGCCTTCGATCACCCGCGCGCGGCCGCCGCCGCCGCCTTCGCGCTCCCACAGGTCTTCGCGGAAGTGCGCGCGGCCATCGAGTCTCTCAAGCTCCGCGCATATCTTGTCTTGAAGTGCGGCGAAAAAGTCCCTCGCCTTTTCTTTGATTGGTTGGCTGTCGCTCATCCCCGCATCCTCCTTTCCTCACAGCGAAGGGGCGAGCAGTATCGCGTTCATTAACATCTGCTGAGTCGTCCGCCACAGGTACCTGAACGTAGGGTCTTCCGCGAACAGGATGACATGGCCGCCGCCCGTCGGCTCGTCGATCACGTAAGCCGTGCCGCGCAACAGCTCTTCCGTGTTGTCGGGCCACACGAACCCCGCAACCACCAGCGGCCCCGCGGCGTTGAACGTCACGACGTTCGCGCCCTCCTTCGACGGGCGGAAGAAGCTGTTCCCGTCCATCAACACTGCCATCGAGTCCGAGTCGTAGCCGTATGAAAGAAAATGCTCGCGGTTGATCTTCGCGCGAAACGCGGCGCCGGGCACCGCGATCGGCTCTTTCGGCTTCGGCTTCTCTTGCGACTTGTCGGCGAGCTTCTGCTCGGGCTTTATCTCAGCCTCGGCGCGTTTTTCTGACGGCTTGTTCTCCGCAGTCGACGTTGCGGCAGCTTGCCCGGCAGGCGCGGGCGCTGGCGCGGCCGGCGCAGGAGAATCTTCATCGGCCCCGACCAGACGCGAAGAGGTGAGCGCCACGTCTTTGCGCGCGAAGAGCGCGGCCGCGCCGCCCGCGCCCACCAGCACGCCTCCCGCCTGCACCCACGACTTGAGCTTGTCTATCCCTTCTTTTCCGAGCAGCCCGTTGTAACCGCCCGTGCTCCCGTCGGGCAGGACGATGACGTTGAACTTAGACAGGTCGGCAGACTTTACCGCGGCGATTGAGACGGGCGTGAATTTCAAGCCGTAACCTTGCTCGAACCCATACCACATCGCGCCGTAAGAAGTGGGACTCGTAGCCTCGTCCCAGACGACGGCCACGCGCGGCTGTTTGAGGCTCGCCATGCTCTCGGAGCCTATGCCCGTGTCGCCCTGCTCGCTGTAAGCGGAGTTGACCGCGAAGACCTGCGCCCCCGCTTCGCGCGCGAGCACAGCTATGCGGTCGTGAAGCGTCGCGGGGTTTCGGGCGGTCCGCGCGACGAGCGTGCCTGCGGGCCAATCGCGCCCGCCCGCGTTCAATTGGCGAGTTGCGACCGCGACCTTGAAGCCTTCGGCGAGCAACCGGATGGCAAGCCTGGTGGCCGCGTCCGTGCCGTACGGGATGACGTAAGCGGTGTTAGCGCGCCCGCCTTCAACGCCGCCGCCGATCCCCGCGAGAGGTTGCGAGTCGGAAGCGAAAAGACCGTTCTCGGTGCTGAACTGCACCTGCGCGCCTTTGACCGTCGACGAGTCTTCGGTCCAGTAAGCTTCAACACCCATCGCGAGCGGCAGCGACCACGCGGTCACGTCATAAAACTCGGGATCTTCTTTCCGCTCGTTCTTGCCCCGGCGCTCGTTGCGCTCGCGGCGCTCCATCTCGGCTTTTACGAAAGCGGGGTCGAGCTCCGAGACGGGCTCAAGCTGCGCCTTCGCCAGCCGCTTCATCGGCTGGTTGAGGTCGATGACGTAAGCGCCCGCGGGGAAATCTCGCGCGGCCGACCTTGAGCCGAAATAATCGCGGGCCGAAGAAGACCGAAAGCCTTCGCGCGCTACGGTCACTTCGACGCCGTGGCGCACGAGGTTCGACACGAGCGCGGCGGCGCGGCCCGCGTCTTTGCCCGGCAGCAGAACGACGCGCCTCATAGGTCCCGCGCGCCCTTCGTCCATGCCGGTTTTGAAGAAGAGGTAATAGTCCTTCAAACGCGCCTGGCGGTTGTCGGCCGCCGTCTCGACCGTAGCCATAGATGCGGTGAAATGTTTGGCAATGCCCTGGCGGAAAGTCAGTATCGTTTCGTCGTCTAGCTTGAGGTTGATCGACGTAGGCCCGCCCGCGTCCGTCTCGTAAGTCATGCCGGTCGCGCCTTGCAGCGAAGACCACGAATCCATGTACCCGGCGTAAAACACGTCGAAGACATGCCGCACGTAATACCCCCAGCCGTAACGGTCGAACGCGGCGGCGTTGCCGCGGCCGAATTTGTCGTACCAGAATTTTGACCTCTCGACGGGCAGGTTCTTGTTTATAGGCTCTGCCGCCGGAGGGAAGAAATAGTTCTCCACCTGGCCGTGGTGGTCGACGAAGACCTGCGGCCGCCACTGGCGGAACGCTTCGAGCATCCGCAGGTTTTCCGGCTGCGTCAGCGCCAGCATGTCGCGGTTCATGTCGAAGCGGTAGTGATTGCCTCTGCCATAGATTTGATAAGGCTCGCGGTGCTCAAGGCTGAAGCGCTCGGCCTCGCCTATCGCCACCGAATCGATCCAGACGGCGAATCGCTCGTGGCCGTCAGGGTTGTGCATGGTGTTGATGACGACGACGGCGTTCTTGAGTATCTCCATCGTGCGCGGCTCTTCCGACGCGGCGAGATGGTAAAGCACCTGCTGAACGGCTTCGTAGCTGGCCGACTCGTTCCCGTGAATGCCGTAGTTGAGCCACACGATGACGGGGGTCGAGCGCGCTATCTGGTCGGCCTCGGCATCGGTGAGTTTTCTGGGGTCGGCCAGCCGCGCGATGTTGGCTTTGATCTCGTCGAGCCGGTTGATGTTTTCGGGCGCGGAGACTACCGCGAGGTAGAGGTTGCGGTGCTCCCAGGTCCTGCCGTTTTCGATCACGCGCACGCGGTCGGGCGCTGAGGCGGCGATCCTTTCGACGACGCGCGCAATCTGGCCGTGAGGCGTTTGAAACTGGCCCGGCTCGTAGCCGGTTATCGCGGCCGGGCGCGGCACGCTCTGGCGGTAAGGGCCGCGCGCGTAAAAATCGAATCTCTCCTGCGCAAAGCTGTCCGACGGGCTGCACGCCATAAAAAGCGCCAGCGTAAGGATCAATCTTAATCTCATCTAGAAATCCACCTGCGAGTTTGAAGTCAAGCCTGAGCATGCTAGCCGAACCGGCGGCGAGTTGACAACTTACGGCGCCTCGCAAAGCTTTCTCAATTTATGTTCTGACTTGTTGCATCCATGCTTGCTTGTCGAACAGCTTAGGCCGCTTGACCGCTCTGGGGCGCGGTATGCGAGCCGCGCGCGGGGCACACTGATTGCAAATCAGGTCTGTGCAAGGAAATATTTTTGTCACGAACCTGGGTTCAAGGAGGGAATACTGATGAACGCGATAGAACTTTTGAAACAGGATCATCAAGAGGCGGCCGGCATGATGGACGAGCTTGAGACGGCCGACAAAGGCAGCATGAACACGACCAGGGAGATGTTCAAGCAGCTTAAGGACGCGCTCACGCTCCACACTCAGATAGAGGAGCAGGTCTTTTACCCCGCCCTCGAACAGCACGAAGAGACGCGCGACATGGTCGGCGAGGCGCACTCGGAGCATGACGAGGTGAAGGAGATGCTCGCCGAGATGTCTACGATGAGTCCGGGCAGCGACGAGTTCATGGACAAGCTGACAGAGCTGCGAGATTCGGTCGAGCACCACGTAGAGGAAGAGGAGAACGAAATGTTCCCGAAGGCTGAACAGGTCCTCGGCCAAAGCCGTCTCCAGGAGATGGGCCGGCAGATGGAGCAGATGAAACAAGGCAGGAGCGCTACGGCCACCAACCGGCGGCAGTAGCTTCTCAGTCCTGAGTGCTGAGTGCTGAGTCCTGAGTAAGACCTTTTCACTCAGCACTCAGCACTCAGCACTCAGGACTTCTTTACAGCGGGGCTTCGCGGCCGCGGGCCGTTACGCGCTCGACGGCTACGACCTTGTTGCCTTCAACTATCATCGCGTAGTCAAAATTATTCACCGTCGGGCAGACGTGCGTAGGCACCAGGTAAAGCTGTTGGCCGATCTCCGGCCCGTCGTCGCCACCAAGGATTTCAACCGGCAGGTGTTCCTCGCTCGGTCGCGCGGGCAACAGGTCCGCCCGGCCTATGACTCTACAGGTAGGGACTCCCGAATCGGCCGACACGGTCTTGTGCCCCGCGTCGCAAGTGATGCGCCCGCGCGCGGGCCGGCTTACGACCGTAGAGACGACGACCGCCGCGGGACGGTAGCCCCACTCTCTCGGCAACTGCGCCAGGCTCGTGCAGTCGTTATAAATGATCGTTCCCGGCGAGACGCGATGGACGAACGCGCCGTCGGCCAGGCGCGGGTAAGATAGGCTACAAGGCATCGCGGGAGTTCCTGCGGTTATTACTTCGACCACAGGGACGCCCGCGCCTTCGACCGCCGCGACGATCTCCATCAAACGGTCATACCCCGCGTGCGCGACCCGCTCGCGTTCGGCGAGGTCGAGTTTCGCCAGGTGCCCGTCATAATAATGAAGACCGCGAAACTCGATCCCAGCGGCTTCGATTGCTTGAGCGAGCCGCGCAATCTCGTCGGCGCGTTCTTGCCCTATGCCCGTGCGGTCCATGCCGGGGTTCACGTCGATGAACAGCCCCACGCGGCCCGCCCTCCACTCATCGATCTGATCCGAGTTTTCCACGAGCGCGGCGATTTTAGCTTCGGGAAACTCATCGGCGAGCGCGCGGGCGCGGCGCGCGTTTGCCCCGACGGCCGGGTAGGCCAGGACCACGTCGGCTGCGCCCGACTCGACGGCCGCGCGCAGCTCAAGCGTAGTCGAGCATTTGAAATTTGTGACGCTGCCCTCTACTAACCTGCGCATCACGAAAGCCAGCTTCGCCGTCTTGACGTGAGGCCGCCAGCGGTCTGGATTTCCGCCTACGAGGCCGAGCGTGACATCGATGTTTCGGTCGAGCATTTTGGTGTAGATGGCCAGCGCAGGGGTTAAGACTTCGGAGGCGTTTTCGATCAGGTAATCTTCCGGTCTTATGGCTTCGAGAACGTCGATCGAGCGCGCGGGTGTAGTCATCGTTTCAGACCTCTTATAAGCTGAAGGTCAAATCTAACTGATGCGCTCTGATTCACACAAGGTATTGGCTCGGGTAATCACATCGTTAAGCGGTCTATCGCCCGGCATGACCGGGCCGCCGAAACAGGCTCGTAATGGTTACTCTGAGCGCCGCTCGGCGGCCCCGGTCGAGCCGGTTGTTAGACACTGTCTGCTAAGGGGAATCTCGTGGTGAGGAAGGCATACCTCCCGCCGGTGTCAGGGCCTAACCAGACCGTTTTGCCCGGTTGTAACCGCCACTCATATTTAACCTCGTGGAGGGGCACTCCGGGGTTTATCGTTACGTCGACTGATTCGAGCTGCCAATCGTCTGAGCCTTCTAAGCGTATCCATGCGGGGATCTGAAGAAAGCCGCTTCTCAGACCAAGTGGAATCAGGTCTCTAGGCTCGTTGAATTGTGGATTGGGAACTGTAGCGCCTTCACCCAGTATAATAGTCTTGGTTGATCCGGGTGCGAAGCCTGCCCCCAGGCGAAATTCGCGTCCGGCTACGGCAAGGAAGACTATCCCATTCGTGCCCGAGTTTTGACCCGCGGCGGTCTTCAGCCGTACCTCTATCCTGTTAATATCTAATCTTTCTATATTCTCTGACATTAGCGTGCTCCTTTCATCTCTACTGAAATCGGGCTGCGCTTTCGTAGCCTTACTCACTCATGCGGAAAAGGCGGATGAAACGGATCATTCGGCGGATGCTCTTTTCACTACCACGCTGCGGTTGACAACGCTCTTTCACGGATGCAACATTGAGTTTCTTCAGGGCGTAAAGCAATCTTTAAAACGACAGGCGATAGCGCTCAGTTTGTCCTTCGGAACAACTCACGCTGGAAGGAGTTTCTCTAAATATGAGATCGCAAATAAAGGCTCGATTAATCTACGTTCTGATGCTGGCCCTCGTCTCGGCTCTGCCTCTGCGGGCGCAGGAAGCGCCGCTCGTGGGCTTCGACGATTACATCAACAAGGCGCTGAAAGATTGGGAAGTGCCGGGCATGGCCATAGCGATTGTTAAAGATGACAAGCTGCTTCTGGCTAAAGGCTACGGCGTGCGAAAGCTCGGCGAGCCGACGCCCGTCGACGAGCGGACGCTTTTCGCGATAGGGTCGGCCTCGAAGGCCTTTACCGCCGCATCGATCGCGATGCTCGTCGACGAAGGGAAGATGAAGTGGGACGAGCCGGCGACGAAGTACCTGCCGGGCTTTCAGCTCTTCGACCCTTACGTCACGCGAGAGCTGACGGTGCGCGACATGCTGACGCACCGCTCGGGCCTTGAGCGCGGCGACCTGCTGTGGTACGGCACCGAGTACGACCGCGACGAAGTCCTGCGAAGAGTGCGTTTCCTCAAGCCGAGCTGGAGCCTGCGCAGCCGCTTCGGCTACCAGAACATTATGTACCTGGCCGCGGGTCAGGCGGTCCAGACGGCATCGGGCAAGAGCTGGGACGATTTCGTGCGGCAGAGGATATTCACGCCGCTCGGCATGTCGTCGTCGAGCACTTCGATCGCGGTCTTGAAGAACGAGTCGAACGTCGCGAGCCCTCACGCGAAATTCGACGACAAGGTGCAGCCCATCGCGTGGCGTAAGATAGACAACATAGGCCCGGCCGGGTCGATCAACTCGAACGTCACAGACATGGCGCAGTGGGTCCGGCTCCACCTGAATCAAGGGACATTCAAGAACGAGCGGATACTGAGTTCGGGCGCGGTCAAAGAGATGCACATGCCGCAGACCGTCATGCGGCTGGAAGGTCTGTCTGAGAAGATTCACTCGGAGACGCACTTCATGACGTACGGGCTCGGGTGGTTTTTGCAGGACTACCGCGGGCGCAAGATCGTCCACCACGGCGGAAACATCGACGGCATGAGCGCGCTCGTTGCGATGATACCCGAAGAGAAACTCGGCGTCGTCATACTGACGAACATGAACGGCACGTCGATCCCGACGGCGATAATGTACCGCGTCTTTGACGCGTTCTTGCAGGCCCCGCAGAAGGATTGGAGCGCGGAGCTGTTGAAGATAGTCAAATCGGCGCAGGAGCAGGCCGGCGCGGTCGAAAAGAAGATGGAAGCCGACCGCGTGAAAGGGACCAACCCGTCGCTCGCGCTGGCGAAATACGCGGGTACTTACACGAACGAGATGTACGGCGACACGAAAGTCAAAGAGCAGAACGGCAAGCTCGTCGTCGAGGGCGGCCCTACGATGTCGGGCGAGCTTGAGCACTGGCACTTCGACACCTTCCGCGCGACGCTCCGCGAGCGACACCTGGGAAGGGCGTTCGTCACCTTCGCGCTGAACGCCGCGGGCAAAGTCGAAGAGATGAAGCTCAACGTGCCCAACGCGGCCGACATAGCCTTCAAGCGCGCGCCGGAGAAGGCCGAAGAGGTCGCGGGGATCACGCTCACGGAAGACGAGCTCAAGAAGTACATGGGCAAGTACGAATCGAAGACGCCGCCTATCGAGATCAGCATAGAGATGCTGGGCGGCAAGCTGAAAGGCGTGATACCCGGTCAGCCCGTCGGCGCGCTCGTGCCGGTTGCGCCGAACCGTTTCAAGGTCGTAGTCGAAGGCGTGCCGGTCGAGATCTTCGCGGAATTCCAGATGGCCGAGGGCCGCCCCAAGGCCCTAGTTGTTGAGCAGAGCGGTATGAAACTGACTCTGCTGCCGAAGCAGTAAGCATTAATGCAGTAAGTATTAATACAACTTGCGCCGCCGCCTCAACGCGGTTTAGTGGGGCGCAAGAAAGTTTTTCGCAGGAGGATTCCCCCATGCAGAATCGGACGAAGAGTTCGGTCACAATAATTCTTCTACTGATCTTTGCCGTGTGCTCGGCTCAGGCGCTGGCCAACGGCAAACGCTTGCTCGATAAAGAGACCTTCATGGATATGGAGAGCGTCAGCAACGCCTCGATCTCTCCGGACGGCAAACAGATAGTCTTCACGCGGACCTGGGTCGACAAGATGAAAGACCAGTACCGCAGCAACCTCTGGATAGTCGACGTCGAGGGGTCGCGCCCGCGCGAGCTGACTCACGGCAACTGGCGCGACAGCTCGCCGGTCTGGTCACCCGACGGCCGGCGCATAGCCTTCATCTCGGACCGCGACACGACGTCGCAGCTACACGTCCTGTGGGTCGACACGCGCGAGGTCGCGCAGCTCACGCACCTGGAGCGCACGCCCGCCAGCCTCAAGTGGAGCAACGACGGCAAGCAGATAGCCTTCACCATGCTCATGCCCGACAACGACCCGATCCTCGCCGTGAAGCTGCCCGAGCGGCCTCGCGGCTCCGAGTGGGCCAAGCCCGCGGTCATCGTAGACCGCCTGACCTGGGCGCGCGACGGGCAGGGGCCGCTGCCGCTGGGTTACTCGCATGTGTTCGTCATAGACTCGGTGCTGGGCGGGACCCCGCGCCAGATCACAAGCGGCAAGTATCACCACAACGACCCCGATTGGTCGCGCGACGGCAAGACCGTTTACATCTCGGCCATCCGCAAACCCGACGCCGAGCACCTCAGAAACGACAGCGAGATCTACGCGGTCAACCTCGACACGCTCGACATAAAACAGCTCACCGACCGCAAGGGGCCGGACGGCGACCCGGCCGTATCACCCGACGGCAAGTGGATAGCCTACACGGGCTATGACGAGATGATGTACACGAATCACATCTCAAGCCTCTACATCATGGACGCGGCGGGCGGGCGCAAGAAAGTTTGGTCGGGCAACCTTTCAGAATCCCCCAACTCCGTCAAGTGGGCGGCCGACAGCTCGGGCGTCTACTACCTCGTAGGCGAGCGCGGCTCGATGAACATCTACTTCGCGCCGGTCGAAGGCAAGGCGCGCAAGATCACCGACGGCGTTCAGACCATGGGCGGCTTTACGATGTCCGAAGGCGGGCAGGTGGCGACCGTGCGGTCGACGCCTAGAGAGCCGGGCCATCTGGTGACGTTCAAGATGTCGAGCCCCGCGTCGATGAAAAAGCTGATCGACGTCAACCAGGACGTGTTAGCCAACATACAGCTTTCCGACGCCGAAGAGATGTGGTTTACGTCTAAAGATGGGTGGAAGGTTCAGGGCTGGCTGATCAAGCCCGCCGATTTCAACCCGAACAAGAAATACCCGATGGTCTTATGGATTCACGGCGGCCCGTGGTCGATGTACAACATAGGCTTCAACTGGTCGTGGCAGAATTTCGCGGCGAACGGATACGCGGTGCTCTATACGAACCCGCGAGGCTCTACGGGCTACGGCCAGGATTTCGTCAACGGCATTCAGTATTCCTACCCCGGCAAGGACTACGACGACCTGATGGCCGGCGTAGACGCGGCGCTTGCGAAAGGGTGGATAGACGAGCGCAACCTGTTCGTGTGCGGCGGTTCGGGCGGCGGGGTGCTGACGGCCTGGATCGTGGGCCACACCGACCGCTTCGCGGCGGCCGTCTCGATGCGGCCGGTCATCAACTGGCACTCGTTCGTAGGGACTACGGACGGGCCGAACTGGTATTACCAGTTCAAGAAGTACCCGTGGGACGACCCTATGGAGTACTACGAGCGCTCGCCGCTGACTTACGCCAAGAACGTCAAGACGCCGACCATGGTGATGACGGGCGAGGCGGATTTGAGGACGCCGATGGGGCAGAGCGAGGAGTATTACCGCGCTTTGAAGATGCTGAAGAAAGAGACGCTGCTGGTCCGTATGCCGGACGAGTTTCACGGCTGGCGGCGGCCTTCGCACCAGCTCTTGCAGCAGCTCTACCTGATGGCGTGGTTCGACAAGTATAAGAGGAAGTAGCGCGCGTCCGAAAAGGTAGTACGAAAGCCTCGAAGAGGCGTGATTGAATGAGCCCCGAAGGGGCGATCATTCAATAGCCAGGGGCACCGCTCTGTGTTCATGAGCCCCGTAGGGGCGATCATTCAATAGCCAGGGGCACCGCCCCTGGAAACGGATTGATAGTAATGAGAAGCCCTGAAAGGGCGATATGTTTATCGCGCCCTTTCAGGGCTTCGTCTCGTATGATGCATGACCCGGCGCGATGCGCCGGGCTATTGAATAACGCCCCTTTCGGGGCTATTGAATTAAGCCTCTTCGAGGCTTTCCAAATAACCTTCAGGTGATTGACAGCGGGGATCAGACGGCAGTAAGCAACGTGGAAAGGTGATATTCAACTGCCGCGTAGCAATCGAGTCTTGCTTACCGCCTTCTGATCCCCGCTCTCTTTTAAACCCCGCCCGCCGCCTTCTGGCTCTTTCGCTCGTACCTCACAGGAGCGGTTGCGGCCTGAGACTTCTCGGACCTGAGAGCCTGAGCGGCGACCTTAAACAGTATCGACGGCCGAAACAGCGCCGTCGACGCGCGCGCCCTCGGTCCCTTCGTAGCGACAATCTTCGCCCGTCGCCATAGTCCAGGGCGCTCGCCGATCACGACCGCATGGCTTGAGCCAGCGGCGGCCCACGTCTGATGCTCGGAATATGTATTATGATTCACAACGTTCTCCTTTATTGAAAATCTCTCCATCCGACCACGGGCAGGATAATCGAACGCGGGCCTCCAGGTCTTTAAGGCGCTCTAAAGAAATTCTAAAAGAGTTCTAAATTGTGCAGGTGATTGAAAAGCAAAGGGTTTACTGGCCGGACTCGGTTTGACAATTTTCAGTTGAAGCTGACCGATTCCTTCGGAGTGCTGCGACTTGTCGCAGCTTTTGTTTTAGGAGAAGCCGTGATGGCTAACACAAAAGCGGTGACAAGTCACCGCACTCCGAAAGAGACGCTGTCGCCTCACGCCTTCGGGTGCGACTTGTCGTAGACCTCCATCAATTTTTCCATAGAGACCTGTGTGTATATCTGCGTCGTCGACAGCCTCGCATGTCCCATCAGCTCTTGAATCGCGCGCAAATCTGCGCCGGCAGACAGCAAGTGTGTCGCGAACGAATGGCGCAGCGAGTGCGGGCTGATGTCGTGCGCCATGGCGCATTCGGCCACGTACTTATCGATCATGCGGCCCACGGACCGGGTTGTGATCCGCGTGCCCTGATAGTTCATAAACAGCGCCATCGGGTCGCGCTGGTCTTCGGGCGCTTCTATGAGCAGCTCGCCGCGCACGCCCAGGTAATCTTGCAGCGCCTCTTTAGCCTTCGACCCGAAAGGCACTATCCGCTCCTTCCGCCGCTTGCCGCGCAGCCGCACGGTCTCGTTTCTGAAATCTATGTCGTCAAGATTGATGCTCGTAAGCTCCTGCACGCGACAGCCCGTGGCGTAGAGCATCTCAAGTATCGCGCGGTCACGTTTGCCGAGCACCGTTTCGGTGTCGGGCGTCTCTATAAAGCGGATCACTTCGTCGACCGACAGGGCTTTGGGGAGTTTCTGCGGCAGCCTCGGCCCGGCAACGATCTTTGCCGGGTTCATTTCGAGGACCTGTTCGCGGCACAAGAATCTGAAGAAGGTGCGCAACGTCGCAAGCTTGCGCGCGATCGAGGTCTTCTTCTTTTTCGCCTCATAGAGTTTCGCCAGATACCCGCGGATCGTGATGTGGTCTATGTCTCTTATGTCGACCTCGCGGCGGTTTCCCGAAGAGTCTACGGGGCAGAGGTAATCGTAAAACTGTTCCAGGTCGCTCATGTAGTTGCGCAGCGTGTGAGCGGAGACGTTGCGCTCATACTTCAGGTGATCGCCGAACCGGCTCATATATTCTTGCATGATGAGACTCCCAAGCCGCCTGGCTTGAGCAAAACGGGGATGCCACAATTCTAAGGCCAAATGCCGGCTGCGCGCCATTGCTCGTCGACCTTCGTGGAAGTATTATGTTTTACAGATTAAAGATTCAAACGCCCCGGCGCATCTTCATCGCGGTGAGGGTGTTCTTCATCAACATAGCGATCGTGAGCGGGCCGACACCGCCTGGAACGGGCGTTAGATAGCCGGCTACTTCCGCCGCCTCGCGCGGGTTCACGTCGCCTACGAGCGTGTAGCCGTTCTTCGCGAAGGCCGCGCGCCGCTTCTGGTCGTCGCCGAAAAACCGCTCAAGGTCTTTCTCCTCGGTGACACGGTTTGTGCCCACGTCTATGACCACCGCGCCGGGCTTTATGTAGTTGCGGTCGACCATGCCCGCTCGGCCTATCGCGGCGACGAGTATGTCGGCCGTGCGTGCAACGCTAGGGAGGTCGGGCGTGCGCGAATGGCAGACGGTCACCGTCGCGTTGCGGTGCAAGAGGAGCAGAGACATCGGGAGGCCGACTATGCGGCTGCGGCCGATTATGACGGCGCGCGCGCCTTCGATCTTGATCTCGTAGCGGTCGAGCATCTCGATTATCCCGGCGGGCGTGCAGGCTCTCAGGCCGGGCTCGTTTATCGCCAGCCGCCCGAGGTTTACCGCGTGGAACCCGTCGACATCTTTCGCGGGGTCGACTAGATCAAGGACCAGCGCGCTATCGACCTGGCGCGGGAGCGGCAGTTGTACGAGTATGCCGTCTATGTCGTCGCGCGCGTTCAGGTCGCGGACCAGCGCGAGCAGCTCGTCGGTCGTCGCGGTCTCGGCCATCTCGATCTTCTCGGAATAGAGCCCGAGTTCAGCGCATGTCTTGACCTTGTTTGAGACGTAGATATGCGAGGCGGGGTCATTGCCTACGAGCACAGCGGCAAGGCCCGGCCTGAGCCCGCGCTTCGAGTATTCGGCCACCTCTCGCGCCACTTCATCTTTTATCGCGCGGGCGACGATAGCGCCTTCGAGTAACTTCGCAGCCATCAACCAGACCTCAAAGAGTTAAGCAGCTTCCCAATCAACACCGGCCATCAGATTTGCAACCGATAAATCTTCATCTAATTCCGGCCAGTGCAAACTTATGCCGCCGCCGATCTCATACACGGCGCGCTGCTGCGCGGTTGCTTCATGCAATGAGGGAAACCATATGAGCGGAACGCTGATGATGCGCCCGTCCGTGAGAAAGACATGCATCATCTCGTCATCAAATTCTAAAGACTTCGCCAGGGCAGTTGTCGGCACATACGCCCGCCGCGCCCCTGATTTATCCTTAACCGAAGTATTCATTCCAAGCTTATCTTTATACATCACTCTGAAATTGAATTACTCTTGCTCTTCTGGGAATAAGTCGTCCACGGCAAGCGACCACCCCGGCACTGCTTCACCGGCGTCGGCCATCTCGCCGCGGCGGAAGATGATCGGGTTATCAGGGTCGTTGGCGAAGTATGCTTTAATCACATCAGGGCCGAGCAGGTCCACGTCCCAGACACAGAGCGTCCCCGCCGCGAAGTAATCTTGCCGCTTTTTTCTTATCTGTTGCTCCGCGCGCGGGCCGTAACCTGTATCGCTCCTCACCTCTACGGCAAAAACCGGCGCCCCTTCCAAAAACTTCATGCCCGCAGGCTTGCCCGTGTACCAGGCCGCGTCGGGGCTGAAGGATCTGCGGTCGGACAGATCGACTATAAAGCCTGCGTTGTCAGATAACGCATAACCGGATTTAGTGCGGCGTGAGTGATCGCGCAGGCTGACAAATATTTCGCCGGCGGCGTAGTTAGGCAGGTAACCTGATGGAGCCATCCGCACGAGCGCTTCATTGACGATTTCAGCTTTGCCATTCTCTGGCAAATGATAGAGGTCCTCAACGGTTGCCTGGGTCTTAGTCGTCATGGTTTAACCTCACGGCGCAATCATAGCACAGTTGAAACCGCGCCGGAGAGTCGTGTAACATCATCCCTGCGAGCCCTGCTGCTCGCAGCAAACTTACGATCTCAAACCACTTCTATCAGACCGGGTGAGGGCAGTATGAATAAGAGGGTGACACTGGCGTTTATCACTTTCGGCCTACTGGCAATGGCCGCTTCAACCACGGGGCCGCTTCCGACGATCAGTCGCGTCGAGGCCCAGACCGCGTTCGGGGCGCAGCGCACTCCCGCGCTCGAAATCGACCGCTCGAACAACCTCTACTTGTTCTCGTCGACGGCCACCCTGCCGGCGGGCGCTGGCCGGCCCGGCAGCCAGATATTTCTCACCACGTCTAAGAACGGCGGGGTGAATTGGGACAACTTCCCGCTCACGCGCAACCTGTCTAAATCTCCCGGCGAAGCCTTCGGCCCTTCGGTGGCTATCAACAAGAAAGGCAAGACGCGCATCTACGTCACGTATCACGACAACCAGGATGGGCCGACGCAGGTCTACTTTATCCAGCCGAAGAAGGGGACGAAGTTCAGACGCCCGCGCAACATCACGACGCACAACGGCGGGGCCTTCTCGCCGCGCGTCGCGCTCGATTCTAGCGAGGCCGTAAACATCGTCTGGGGTGACATACCGACAGGGCAAAAGCAGGTCGTCTTCGTCCGCTCGACCGACCTTGGCGCGAGCTTCAGCGCGCCTCTGAACGTCTCCCGCTCGTCGGGCGACGCCTTCGACCCCGAGATTGCGATAGATCCCGGCGACAACATCAACGTCGCATGGGAAGACACGACGCCGGGCGTGAGCGTGATAATGTTCGCTCGCTCTACGGACCGAGGCGAGACGTTCTCGACGCCTTCGCGCGTCTCGACGGGCGAGGGCCGCGCCATCGAAGCGCACGTCTTTACAAACAGCGCCGGGCACATCTTCCTCACCTGGGTCGATGAAAGCGAGGGCGACCGCCAGGCATACTTCTCGCGCTCGACCGATGGCGGCGCTACCTTTTCCGAGCCCATCAACGTGAGCCAGAAGCCCGGCGCGGAGATCAGCAAGCCCGTCATCACGGCCTCGGGCGATACGGTCTACGTCGCTTTCCAAAACGACAGGCGCGGCGACAAGCAGGTCTTCCTGACAAAGTCTACGAACGGGGGCGTCAGCTTCTCGAACCCCGTGCAGGTCTCTCGCTCGAACAACGACGTTTCAGGCGGCCGCGCGCACAGCCCCGCGATCGTGATAGACGGCCGAGGCGTGTTACACGTCGCATGGATAGACAGCTCCGTCATCGGCGCGGACGAGGGCCTAGTCATCTACGCCAACACGAATAACGGCCAGAGGTTTTCGCAGCACATAGTCATCTTATCGGTCCTTTAAAGAAAGGCGGGCGGCCGAAGCCTCGCTCTCTTCGCCGCCCTTCTTTCGTAGTTGCAGCCGCTCACTCAAAAGCCATAAGAAATTCGTTTACGAGTTCCGACTGAGGAGGAAACTAACGATGAATACTCGCTGGCAAAGCCCGCGCACAGCCATACTCTTTGTCTGCTTAACGCTCGCGCTCGCCGCCGCCGCGCTCGCGCAAACTACAGGCGCAGGGAAGCGGCCGATGACCTTCATGGACATACTCGCGATGCGCCAGGTCGCTAGCCCCGCCGTCAGTCCCGACGGCAAGTGGGTGCTCTACACGCTGTCGACGCCCGATTGGAAGACCGCGAAAAGCTATACGGACGTTTATCTGGTTTCGACCGACGCGGGCGCGCACTCGACGCGCCAGATGACCTTCACCAAAGAGAAGAACGAGACTACGCCTCGCTGGTCGCGTGACGGGCGCTTGTTCGTCTTCGCGTCGAACCGCGACGCGCCCGCCGCGTCGGCGAACCAGAACCAGCTCTACTTGATGCGCCCCGACGGCGGCGAAGCGCGGCGGCTTACGGACGCCAAAGACGGCGCAGGGCAGTTCGCCTTCAGCCGCGATGGGAAGTGGCTCGCCTTTTCCGCGGGCAAGAATGACGAGCAGCAGGTCTGGGTCATCCCCGTCGCGAACATAGAGAACGAATCGCCTCGCCAGCTCATCAAGCACGCCACCCCCGTAAGCTCGTGGCAGTTTTCGCCCGACAGCAGGCGCATATATTTCCTCGCGCCCGAGAGCGCCGACAAAGACAACCGCGAGCGCAAGGAGAAGAAGTTCGACGTGCGCGTCAGAAACGAAGACTCGCCGCTCGCGCACCTCTGGGCCTTCGACATAGAGACGGGCAAGGAGAGCCGCGTCACTTCCGGGAGCCAGTACAGCGTCTCCGACGTGACGGTGTCGAAAGACTCGCGGTGGGTCGCCTTTCGCGCGACGCCCAACGACCGCTACGCGCGCACCGTGACGGAAGAAGACATCTACGGCGACCTCTATCTCGTAGAGGCCGCGACGGGGCGAATGGAGCGGCTAACGGACAACAAAGAGATAGGCGAGAGCGCGCTCCGTTTTTCGCCCGACAGCCGGTGGATCGCTTTTTCGGCCGCCGACGATTTCACGTATTTTCGCAACGGCCGCATATACCTGCGCGCGGTCGATGACGCGGGAGGCAAGTGGAAAAAGCTCGGCTCGGATTTTGACGGCGATCTGTCGGTCGGCTTCTGGTCGAAAGACGGAAAGACGATCTATTTCAACGAAGGGCTGCGCGCCACCATCCAGCTCATGTCGGTCGCAACGGACACGGGCCGAGTCACGCAAGTAACGCGCGAGCAGGCGTCGCTCTCGGCCAATCAAGACGATGACACGGGGATGGTACTCATCAACTACTCCGACACAGTGACGCCGCAAACTATATATGCGGTCGCGTCCATAGACAAAGCAGGAAGCCGCGCCGCGTGGAAACAACTGACCGACGCGAACCCGCAGGTGAAGGGCTTCGAGCTCGGCCAGACCGAGACCGTGCAGTGGAAATCGAGCGACGGCCGCATGGTCGAGGGGCTCCTGGTCAAGCCCGTAGGCTACGCGCAAGGCAAGCGGTATCCGCTGATCGTTCAGATTCACGGCGGGCCCGCGAGCGCCGTCGCGTTGAACTTCAACGCGAGTGCCGGGTATTACTCGCACGTCTACGCGGGGGCCGGGTACGCCTGCCTCCTGCCGAATTACCGCGGCTCGACGGGCTACGGCGAGCGGCACAAGATGGAGATAAGCGGCGATTATTTCCGCCTCGGCTACGACGACATCATGACGGGCGTGGACCATCTGATCGCGATCGGTTTAGTCGACGCCGACAAGATGGGCGTGATGGGGTGGAGCGCGGGCGGCCACTGGTCGAACTGGATCTTGACGCACACGAACAGGTTCAAAGCCATCTCGTCGGGCGCGGGCGCAGTCAACTGGATCTCCATGTACGCGCAGAGCGACATACAGCGCAACCGCGAGTTTTATTACCGTGGTCTTCCTTACGACAACTTCGAGCACTACTGGGACGTGTCGCCGCTCAAGTACATCAAGAACGCCCGGACGCCGACCCTCATTCACGTAGTCGACGGCGACCCGCGCGTGCCGCGCCCGCAGAGCGAAGAGCTCCACATGGCGCTCAAGAAGTTAGGCGTGCCGACCGAGCTTTTCGTGTACCCAGGCACGACGCACGGCATCACAGAGCCGCGCAATCAACTGGTGAAGATGGTTTCGGAGTTCAACTGGTTCGAAAAATGGATTCGCGGCAAGCAAGGCTGGTTCGAATGGCGCGAGCTGCTCTCGACGCTCAAAGACGACAAGGCCGAAGAGAAGAAGAAGGAGACCCCCGACGCGGCGAAAGAGCCGTAACGCGATTTCAAAGGAGATCAGTTCTGTGAAACGTCCGGCTGCGCTCGTCGTCACTCTGGACGCCGTGAAAAAAGACGCGGCGCTTAAGCCCGGCGGCCGGGGCGCAAGAAAGCTGCTCGTCACGGAGCTCTACCCCGAAACCGAGCGAGAGGCGACCGAAGTCTTATGGACGCCTCCCGCCGCCGGGGAGCGTTGCCCGGTCCAGGTGAGTGAGAACGCGGAGTCGGCCGTCTTCACGGAGCGGGCCTCGCAGGACCGGCATTACCACCGCGAGGCTACGGAGATTTATCTGGTCGTCGAAGGCGATATGACGATAGAGGTCGAAGGCACTGATTACAGGCTCGCGGCCGGCGACATGATCTTGGTCAACCCCGGCGCGGCGCACGAAGTCAAACCCGGTGAGGATAGATTCATCTGCCGCGTCATCGCCGTGAACTCCGGAGGTCCCGCCGATAAGTTCCTCGCTTAAGTTTCTCGCTTCGTGAATCTATTTCGCCGGGCGGTAGCCTTTAGGGTGGTGCAGGTGCACGTCGGATTCGGCCGTCACTTCTATTCGGCGAAAGCCTGATCGCGTGTTCGAGCTTCGGTAAGTTATCACCCACTGCAACCCCATCAGCTCCTTAAGGTCTTTGAGGTACGGCTCGAAGCTCACGAAGTCCGTGCCTGAAAAGAATGCCTCTCCGCCCGTCTCGTCCGCCAGCCGGTTCAACGAGCCCTGGCCGAAGTTCGACGCGATGCGGCTCGATCCCGTCACCCCGACCGAAGGCGCGTAAAAGGTGAAGACGGCGACGCCGCGCCGCTGCGCGTCGGCGATCGCGCGGTCGAGGTCTATGGAGAGCGTAGGGCTCGCGCTGGAAAACCCTCTTGAAATGTCGAGCCCGTCGGAGACCAGCAAGATCATTCGCCTGCCCTCGGGCTCCGCGTCGAACCGCTTCAAAGCTTCGCGCACTTCTACGTAAGGGTTGAAAGGCGCGCTCGACGCGCTGCTCTTAATTATGCGCAGCGAGTCGGCCGCGCGCTGGCGGTCCGTGGTGAAATCCTGCGTGACGTTGATGCTCCCTGCCGTCAGATACCCTGTCATCACGCGCGAGCCTTCGGGCAGGCCGCGGATAAACTCTTTGATCTGTTTGATCTCGTTGTTGACGCGCGTCACCAGATCATCCTGAATCAAAACGGCGAGCACCAGAGGCGCTTCCGACGCGCGCTTCGCGGATAGAATCTGCTGGGGGCGCTTCTCTTCCCGCACTGAAAAATCGCCCGGCTGGAGCGCGCCCGCCGCCTGGCGCGTGCGGTCGCTGTGCGGGTGGGCCGTCACAAGTATAGTCACTTCGCTCCCATCGACGCGGAGCCTTCGCGATTTATCCTGCGCGCTCACGCCCGCGATCAGAAAAAGAGTTGCGACGGCGGCTGCCACGGCCGGGGCAATGATAGTTTTCTGTCTCATATCTTTATTCTCCTCAAACCACATTAAAATTCTAACGCGCCCGCGCGGCTCTAGCCACCCGGAGAAGTCCTGAGTGCTGAGTGCTGAGTGCTGAGAGAGTGTGTGAAAAGCCCCGCAGGGGCTCGATGTTTGTAGAAGGGTCGCGTAACCATTATTCAACTCCTACGGAGTTGGGGCGTATTTACGCTATTGTTCTACAAACATCGGGCTCCTACGGAGCCGAGTAGCTTACTATTACTCAGCACTCGGAGCCGAGTAGCTTACTATTACTCAGCACTCAGCACTCAGCACTCAGGACTTTTCTTGATCTGTGTGGTAGTTTATAGAACCTATGAAAAGCGCTGCAGCCGAAGCCAAAACGAAAAGCCCTTCCACCTTCAACCGAAAAGTAGCCTGGGCGGTGATAATAGTCTTATTACTGATGGCGCTCGCGCTCGTCGTAATACCGATGAGGGTCATCCACCCGTTCAAGCCGCAGACGCTCGAAGGGCTGGAACTCGCCTACGCGTTGCGCCGTTGGGCGCCGTCGGCCACCTTCATCTCTTCGGTCATCACGATAACGCTTGCGCTCTGGCTCTGGCGCGGCGCGCGCCGCTGGTGGCGTAAGACATTGCTCGTCATCCTGGTCGTCCTCTCGGCCGGCGTCACATGGTTTGCGCGGCAGAACATATTCGAGTGGATGTTCAGCCCGCAGCCCGGCGCTTCGTACGCGCGGGTGGCCGAGGCCGGTTTCGTAGACGAGGCCGACCGCGTCATCGCCATAGAGATCAACGGCGAGGCGGTCGCCTACCCCGTGCGCCAGATCGCTTACCACCACGTAGTCGAAGACACGGTCGGAGGCGTGCCCGTAGTCGCCACCTACTGAACGCTCTGCCACACCGGTCTGGTGTGGGAATCGGTCGCAGAAGGGCGCAAGCTGACTTTTCATCTCGCGGGCATCAACAACCAGAACTTCATCATGCGCGACGACGAGACGGGGTCGTGGTGGCAGCAGATCACCGGCGAAGCCGTCCTCGGGCCGCTCAAAGGGAGCAAGCTCAAGCGCGTCGATCACGACGAGATCTCGTTCGCCACCTGGAAGCGCGAGCAGCCCGGCGGGCGCGTCTTGAGGCCCGACGAAGCGGTGAAGGATAAATACGCGCCCGCCGATTGGGAGGAGCGGGTCGGGCGTATGCCTGTCGTCACGCCCTCGGCCGAAGGCGACACGATCCCCCCGCGCGAGCTGATGCTCGGCCTTGAGATCAACGGCTCGTCGAAGGCTTACCGGTTCAGCGACCTTAAACGCCAGGCCCCGCTCGTTGACACTCTGGGCGGGGCGCCGATTGTGATCGTGATGGACGAAGAGCGTCGCTCGGCGCGCGTGTTCGACCGCTCCGTAGACGGGCGCGCGCTGGAGTTCTTCTTAAAGCCCGATGCCGCGCCTTTGAGA
Organism: Blastocatellia bacterium; assembly: GCA_035249305.1. Classification (GTDB taxonomy): domain Bacteria; phylum Acidobacteriota; class Blastocatellia; order UBA7656; family UBA7656; genus DASUNP01. The sequence continues at coordinate 49,435 of DATFGQ010000113.1, forward strand.
CTCGTCGATTCCGAGACGGGCAGCCAGTGGGATTTTTCGGGCAAGGCGGTCGCGGGCCCGCTCGCGGGGCGGACGCTTACAAAGCTGCCGTCGCTCAGCGATTACTGGTTCGACTGGAAACTGTATCATCCCGACACGACGGTCTATCAATAAAAGAGCGCCTTGCTTGACCGCTCCGTCATAAACGGCGGCCGGCTCGTCACTACTCAAGGCCGGTTCGTACCAATTCACTTTGCCGCAAAAGAGCTTTCATACAATATGCGGCCTTGGGATTCAGGATGTGCCTCGTTCTTTTTGATCGAGCGTCGGTTTTTTGGATGATGCAGTAAGTGTGGTTGTGTTGTCGAGCAGTCGCTCCCAAAGCGATTGCGGAATGGGAGAGCTAGGCCCGTTTATCTCTCACGGCTCTCAAGCCGGGACTGCACTTTCGGTCCCGGCGGTGGCACGAGATCAATCAATCAGTCCTGTAACTAATCTCGGGCTTCACGCGGCCCGAGGTTATGGTAATCTTGATTAGTCTCATGTCACCACTTCTTTTGCCGAGGAATAACATGAAGCTTGTCATGATGTGGCGAGACCGCAGGTACAGGTGGAGTCTTATCTTCATCATCTGGACGTTGTTCGGCCTCTTCCTCGCCAGCCAGATGTACATGGACTACTCGCGCAGCGACCGCCCCTTCAAGTGGCAGAAGATCCTTCTGCTTGAGATGAGCTACGGCTACATCTGGGCGCTGCTCACACCGCTGATGCTATGGCTCGCGCGGAAGTTCCGCATCGAGCGCAACCACTGGCAAGAGAGCCTCACGATACACATTTTCGCGAGCCTTTTTATAGGTTTTACGACGCGGCTGGCCCACGATTTAATGTTCTATTTCTTCGTCTACGACGGCGCCCGCCCGATCACGCTCGTCAGGGTTTTACAGAACGTCTATTTGATATTCGACTACGGCATGTTGATCTACTGGGTGATACTGCTGATCAACTACTCTTTCGATTATTACCGCCGCTACCAGGAGGGCGAGGTCAAAGCATCCCGCCTCGAAACGCAGCTCGCGCAGGCGGAGTTGCAGGCGCTCAAGATGCAGTTGCAGCCGCACTTCCTTTTTAACACGCTCCACTCGATATCGGCCCTCCTGCACAAGGACGTGAACGCGGCCGACACGATGATCGCCAGGCTCGGCGATTTCTTGCGGCTGACGCTTGAAAACGCGGGGACTCAGGAGGTGTCGCTTCAAGAGGAGATAGAGTTCTTGAGGTGCTACCTGGAGATCGAGCGTATGCGTTTCCGCGACCGGCTGACGGTCCAAATAAACATCGAGCCCGACGCGCTGGCCGCGCGCGTGCCCAATTTGATCCTACAGCCGATCGTAGAGAACGCCATACGCCACGGCATCGCCCCGCGCTCGAAGCCCGGCCGCATAGAGATCTCCGCCCGCCGGCAGGACGGGCTGCTCCAGGTGCAGGTGACAGACGACGGGCCGGGCCTTCCGACAAACGGCCACTCGAAAGGAATACTCAAAGAGGGCGTCGGCCTTGCCAACACCCAGGCGCGGTTGCAGCAGATCTACGGCAAGACGCACCGCCTGGACCTGTCCAACGCGCCGCTGGGCGGGCTCACCGTCACGCTCGAAATCCCCTTCAAAGAAGAGTTCGCCGAGCGCCGCGCTCAAACTACCCGGCCTATAGCCACGCACGTCTAGCCACACCTGTTAACAGAGTCAAACACTGGTGCGTCTCATTAAAGTATTCGCACAATATTTGTGTGGCAAAATCGAACAGCGCGCAAAAATGAACTGATTGAATCGTTCCGACGTTAAAGGAATCAAAGGAGAAGCCAATGTCGGAGTCCGCGCGGATACGGGTCTTGATAGTCGATGACGAGCCGCTCGCCCGCGAGCGCATCCGCGAGATACTCGAACAGCACCCCGAAGTCGAAGTCATAGGCGAGTGCACGAACGGCCGCGAAGCCATCGAGGCGGTCAACCGCGAGCTGCCCGACCTGATATTCCTCGACATACAGATGCCCGAAACGGACGGCTTCGCCGTCATAGAGGCCCTGCCCGCCGACCGCATGCCCTGCGTCATCTTCGTAACGGCTTATGACCAGTACGCCGTGCGCGCCTTCGACGTGCTGGCGTTAGACTACCTGTTAAAGCCTTTCGACCGCGAGCGGTTCGAAAAAGCCTTGAGCCGCGCTAAGAAACAGATACTCGCCGAGCAGGGCGGGAACTTCGGCGAGCGAATACTCCGCGCGCTGGAAGAGATAAAGACGCGGCCCGTTTACCTTGAGCGGCTCGTAATAAAGACGAGCGGCCACATATTCTTCCTGAAGACGGACGAGGTCGATTACTTCGAGGCCGAGGGCAATTACGTGCGCCTGCACGCGGGCAAAGAGTCTTACCTTTTGCGCGACACGATAAGCGCGATCGAGTCGCAGGTCGATCCTAAGAAGTTCCTCCGCATTCACCGCTCCACGATCGTCAACATCGACCGCATACAGGAGTTGCAGCCGTGGTTCCACGGCGAGTACCGCATCATCTTAAACAGCGGCGCGGAGCTGACGCTTTCGCGCACCTACCGCGAGAAGCTGCACGAGCTTTTGGGGCGGCCGATTTGACGCGCGCCGAGCGCCCGGCGGCCCGTCACAGTTTTAGGCCGCTTCGTCCCACCCTCCGTGTGCTATAACCCAAAACCATTTTCCAGCCCCCTTCTCTCAAATACCCTTAATGTCACTCTGGCAGTGGTCTGTGTTGTCAAATAAAGAGGCCAGGCCACATGAACGTTCATCTCGCCCGGCGTGGGCGAGATTTACCATTCCCGATTCTTTTTGGAAGGAGAAGAAATGAGGCACCTTCGCAGACTGAAGTCTTTAGTATCGACAATGACGCTGGTGATGCTCTCGGCATCGCTCGTGCCATTGTTTAGCGGGCCGGCTCTGGCGCAGGCCACCACAGGGCAGATAAGTGGTACGGTCAACGACCAGACCGGCGCGGTAGTTCCGAACGCCATCGTGGTTGCGAAAAACCAGGCCACGGGCGTCGAAACCCCTCAATTCAAGACGACCAACGAGGGCATCTACAACATACCCAACCTGAATCCCGGCAGCTACACGCTGACGGTCGAGGCGGCTAACTTCAAGCGCTCCGTCTTCACGGATGTCGTGGTCAGGCTGGGAGAGACGACGACAATCGATGTAGGGCTTGAGACGGGCGGCGTCACCGAGACCGTCACGATAGTCGCGGGCACCGAAGAGGTCGTGCAGCGCGACTCTTCGCAAGTGTCGGCGAGCTTCGAGGCCCGAAAGGTCGAAGAGCTGCCGTCGAACGCGGCGGGCGGCGGCATAGACACGCTCGCGCTGCTAGCGCCCGGCGTCGTGCCGGGGCTGGCGGGTAATTCCAACGGCACCACGCTGTCGGTCAACGGGAACCGCTCGCGCTCGAACAACTTTACGATCGACGGCCAAGACAATAACGACCTGGCCGTGGCGGGCCCTAGCTACTTCGTAGGCAACCAGGACCTGGTCGCAGATTTCCAGGTCATCACCAACAACTTCTCGGCGCAGTACGGGCGCAACCAGGGCGCCATCGTCAACATCGTGACCAAGTCGGGCACGAACGATTTTCACGGCTCGGCCTTCTGGTTCCACCGCGACCAGAAGCTGTTCGACACGCTCACGAACATCGAGCGGCGCAGCGGGCAGGAAGAGGCGCTCCCGTTGCTTTCGAACATCTACGGCTTCACGGTCGGCGGCCCCGTGTGGAAAGACCGCGCCTTCTTCTTCGGCTCTTTCCAGGGCATCAAGCAGCGCCAGTCGTCGATCGTGCGCGGCAACGCGCTGTCGATACTGGGTTCGGACCTTCAGAGGCTGAGGGAAACCTTTCCCGGCAACCCGGCGATAGAGCTGCTGGCGAATCAGAGCGCGTTTGCGATCACCGACTTCGGCCTTGTGCAGCCGAGGACGGACATTCCCAACCCGTTCGACACGATCGTGCTCCCGCTCAACCCACTGCTGCCGGCGACGGGCGCAAACGCCGTCTCGTTTGCGGCGGCTCAGCCCGAGCGCATATTCAGCACGCCGTTCGACCAGGACGAGTACACGGTCCGCGGCGACGTGAAAGTGAGCGAGGTCGATAACATCTGGGGCAGCTTCCTCTACCAGGACGGCAACAACAAGAATTTCCTCGCGCTGCTGCCAGACTTCACGCAGCAGTTCGCCAACGGGTTCAGGGGCGACGTGCCCGCTACGAGCAAGAAGGCGGGCGTGACCTGGAACCGCCAGGTTTCGAGCAACGCGCTCAACAGCCTCTTCTTCTCCTACACAGACCTGCTCGTGCAGTTCGGCGGCGGGTGCGACCTGGAGACGGTGGGCTGCATACCTGGCATAGCCGACATCAACAGCGCTACCTCGCAGGTGCAGTTCGTCGGCGTGCGCGGCATCGCCACGGGCGCGCAACTGCTGGTCACGGGCGGCAGCGCGAACTTCCCGCAGGGCCGCTCTGTGAAGGTCTATCAGTTCTCGGATAACCTCTCGCTCACGCGCGGCCGTCACCAGTTGATGATAGGCGGCGACGTGCGCCGTCTTGTCAACGAGAGCACGGTGCTCTTTAACTTCAACGGCACGTTCGGCTCGTTCACCCCCGCCCGCCTTGTTCAGAACAACCCGGGCGCGGTGACGTTCGCCGCCGGGCCGCCGACGATTCAGTACAACGAGACGGACCAGTTCTACTTCATACAGGACGACTGGAAGGTCAAAGACAACCTGACGCTGAATCTGGGCCTCCGCTACGAGTACACGGGCCAGCCCGTAAACGAGCTTCACAAGCTGACGCTGGACCGTGAGTCGAACCCGGAGTCGGCCTTCTTCCGCCAGAACATCCCGATCGAGTCGCGCATAGTGCCGAAGACGCAGGCGGACAAGAACAACTTCGCGCCGCGCGTGGGCTTTGCCTGGACGCCCAGGTTCGGCAACGGCGGGTTCGTAGGCCGGCTGCTCGGCGAAGACGCGACGGTGATCCGCGGCGGCTTCGGCGTCGCCTACGACCCGGCGTTCTACAACATCCTGATCTTCCTGTCGACGGGCGCGCCGGTCGTCTTCTCAAACACCGTGGGGAATCCGGCCGCGCCGACCGCCGCCAACCCTATACTCTTCCCGATCCCGAACGCTAACCCGACCGCTGGGACCGTGCAGAGCTTCGCGGAAGCCAACGGCCTGATCACCAGGAACGTTCTCGACCCGCGGCTGCTCACTCAGTCGGTGCTGCCCGGCGACTTCCACTCGCCTTATTCCGAGCAGTGGTCGTTCGGCATACAGCGCCAGCTCGGCCGCAACAACGTCTTTGAAGTCCGCTACCTCGGCACGCACGGCGTCAGCCTCTTCCAGAACGCCGACCGCAACCCGAGAATCGACCGCCTGGTCAACGGCTTCACGCGCGTGGTCGGCGGCGAGGAGATAGTATTTCCGGGATTCCCGGGCCTCGTGCCGGCGGGCATAACGCCGGTCACCTGCGTCGAGAACCCCGCGACGCGCGACCTCGAAGCCGTGTGCCAGGGCCGCGTACTCGCGGGCCGCGGCCAGATACTGGAGACGGGCAACAACGGCCAGTCGATCTATCACTCGTTGCAGTCTCGCTACAACGGGCGGCTCTGGAATCAGGTGACCCTCGGGTCGAGCTACACCTGGTCGAAGGCGCTCGACACGGCGAGCGAAGTCACATCGCCCGCAGGGACGGCTTCGATCTCGCAGACGCCTTTCAACATCACGACCGCCGACCGCAGCTACGCGGCGTTCGACCGCCGCCACGTCTTTTCCGTAAACGGCATCTGGGACATCCCCGCCTTCAAGGAGCAGAGGGGATTTCTCGGGCGCGCGCTCGGCGGGTGGCAGTTGAACAGCGTCTACCTGATCAGCAGCGGCCGCCGCTTTACGGTCGGCAACGGCTTTAACAACCAGCTCAACGCGCTGGGCATTCCGGTCTACAGCTCGCAGGTGACCGCCGACCGCTTCCGCCCGTTCTACGGCAACCCGGAGGCGGACCGCTCACAGGTAGGCATAACCGGGATAGACGCGCTTCTGGGCGCGGCCGCGTTCGGCTGGGACACGACAGGGATTACGCCGACTACGGACCTCTACCTTCTGAATGACCTGAATAACGGCCTCGTGACCGCGACGACGCGCGACCGTGTGAAGTTCATTCTCAACGGGCCGGGGTCGACTTTACTCTTCAACAACCCGTACGGCACTGTTCCGCGCAACAGCGAAGTCGCGCCGCGGATCAACCAGCTCAACGCCGGGTTCTTCAAGAACACGCGCGTGACCGAGCGGTTCACGGTGCAGTTCCGCACGGAGATATTCAACATACTCAACCACGCGCAGCCCGGCTACGGGACGACTTTCGTAAACGAGTCAATCCCCGCAAGCCGCAACGCTGTGAACGCGGGCGTGACGGGCTTCGGCTTCAATGACTATCAGGACATTGAGATGGCCCGCCGCGTCGTTCAGTTCGGGCTTCGCCTGGTCTTCTAACAGGTGTGACCCGGAACGGCAGAGTGAATGGGGGGAGGCAACCCTCTCCCCATTCTTAACAACGAAAGGATGTGCGCATGCAAGTTTATAAACACAGCTTCGCCGGCGTAGAGACGGAGCTCGACCGCCGCGTCGAGCCCGTGACATCAGCCCTGATCCGCGAGCAGTTGATAGGCGTAAGCGCATGGGCGGACCGCGCACGCGCGGCCGTCGCCGCGCACGCAGCGCACGACAACACGGTCGTCCTGGAGGGCGCGCCGGGGGCGGGCAAGAAGTTCCTGGCCCGCTTGATTCACGATTCGAGCGCGCGATTCGAGCAGCCGTTCGTGGCCTTCTCCTGCCGCGAGGTCTCGTCCGAATCCGTAGAGGCGGCTCTGTTCGGCTCGCTGCGCGCGGCGGGCCTGGTGCAGACGGGACTGATCCAGGCGCTCGGCGCGGGCACGCTCTACATAAACGGCGTGACGAGCTTTACGCCGTCTTTGAAGGCGAAGGTCGCGCGTTTGATCGAGTACAGAGAGTTCTGCCCGGCGGGCTCGGACTCAGTCAGGTACGCAGACGTGCGAGTGATCATAGGGTCGAGCGAGCCGACCGTAGCCGCTTTTGAGAGAAGCGATTCCGAATCGCTCCGCCGCGCGGTCATAGACAGGCTGGTCATACCGCGCCTCTACCACCGCCCCGCCGACGTTGAGCCGCTGAGCAGCCATTTCGCGGCGGAGTTCTGCCGCCAATTGAACAAAGAGCGGCGAGAGATCGCCGACGAAGTGATCGCGGTGCTGACGCGCTACGACTGGCCCGGCAACGTGAGCGAGCTGAAGCGAGTGATCTTCAAAATGATTGAGCGGTCGAAGCCCGCGGCATTAGACGCGTCGCTGCTGCCCGCGCACCTTTCGCGCGCGCCGGTCGCGCCGCGCGCCATCCCCGTGTCGGGCATAGACCTGACCGGCGAGGTGGAGCAGTTCGAGATAGCGCTGCTGAGCGAGGCGCTCCGTCAGTGTCGCGGGGTCCAGAACAAGGCCGCGCAGCTTCTGGGGATCAAGCCGACGACCTTGAACATGAAGCTGATGCGATTCGGTATAAACGTCTCGCAGTTCAAGTAATCATTTTGGAGTGCTGCGACTTGTCGCAGCTTTTGTTTTAGGAGAGGCCGTAATGGCTAACACAAAAGCGGTGACAAGTCACCGCACTCCGAAAGAAAGGCACGGTCATCCGCGGTATAACCTCCCCTCCTGATTCTCTCTGTGATGCTCGAATAACGCTCGCTCTACGTCCCGCACCGAGACGTTAAACTTGCGCGCCCAGTATCTCAGCCGCTCAAGAAACTCAAGCCAGTTCTCTGATGAAAAGCCTACGCCCGACGCGCGGGTTGCGACCGCCCCGTAATGGTAAAGCACTTGCCACACTCTTATATCGATCACGCCATAATCTTGCGGGTCTGTTAAGGTGAGGATGGCTGAAGCCGTCGGAACGCCTACGCCTTTCAGCTTTGTGAGCAGCTCGACCCTCTGCTTTTCACACTTCGCGGCAAAGAGCTCGATAGAGGCCCTTCGTATCTGTGCGCCTGAGTTCGATTCATAGAGCCGGCGCGGGCGCGGGCTTTTCCAACTGCACATGGCGAGAAACTCAAGCTTATTGAAATAGGCGCGCTGCTTGATGTGGCTCAGCTTGTCGATTAAATCAGTGGCCGGGTCAGGGGTTCTTCGAAGACGCTGCTCAAGAACTTTATCGATGCTTGAATCCCTGTTCTTCATGAGGGAGTTGAAAAGAATTTGTAAGGGCAGCCCTCGCGGCTGCCCCTACGATATTTGTCATCAGGGCTCTTACGAGAGCTTGGAGGCCACCTCGTCGGTGTCTTCTCCGCTCACCACGGCGCAGCCCCCGACGATGATGCCCGCTTGCCAGGTGAAGTCATCGCCCGACGGCGTCCCGATGATGTAGACGCGCGTTACTTCCTCCTGCTGGCTGAAGACGGTAGCCTTGCTCTGGCCCGTAAACATGAATGCGACCTTACCGGCCAGGCCCTCGGCAAACATCTTCATTGGCGAAGCGGCCTGGAAATTATTCTCCGCGTCGGTCGTCACGTAGACAGTGCCGTTCCAGTTCCCGCCCTCGTATCTCACCTGCGACAGGTCGAACGGGATGCTGAAGGAATTGCCCTGTTGAATCTGGGTCCCCACGTTGCCGGAACAGGGCTGATAGAGGGCCGTAAAGTCCAACACTACTTTCGGCGGAAGATTTCCCACATTTGAGCTCATGTCTCTTCTCCTAATCGATAGATTTAAGGTAAAGCAGGCTACACTCTATCATGCCTGTCAACGCCGGGCTTTCTTTTTTGAGGCGAGCGACTGACATGCTTTTAGGCCGATCCGTCCCTCGGTTACGCGGCTTCATCCCAAAAGCGTTCTCACCCCTTCAACCGGGGCCTAAACTTGATGTCACCAGCTAAGTGTATCAGCCCGTTGCTTGACCTCCCGGTCATTCCGCTGGCCGGGGGCAGAAGCGCTAAACCTATTTTGGAGGCACCATGAGAAGAAGTTTAAGAAAGCTAAACCGCGCGCTGGTCTTTCTGATCATGCTCGCGATGGTAGCGCCGGTATCCGCGCAAGGGACTACCGACGGCACGATCGCAGGCACGGTTCAGGACCCGCAAGGCGCGGTCGTAGCGGGCGCGAAGGTTACCGCGCGTAACAACGCGACCGCCCAGACTTTTACAACGCAGTCGGCCGACAACGGCACGTTCCGGCTGAACAACGTCCCCGTAGGCAGCTACACGCTCACGATCGAAGCCGCGAGCTTCAAGACCTACTCGAACCCTGACCTCCAGGTCCAGTTGAACAAGGTCACAGACCTTGTGGCCAACCTTGAGCCCGGCGCTGTGTCGGAGGTCGTCACTGTAACGGGCGGGGCGGCGGCGGAGCTTGTCGAGACTACCACATCGCAGCTCGGCAAGAACTTCGAGGACCGCAAAGTCATAGAGCTGCCCATCGGGCAGGACGTAAACTCGCTCGCGCTGCTTTCGCCCAACGTCGTCACGAACGGCGCGGGCGTCACAGGCCAGGGCGGGGCCGTGGGCGGCAATCGCCCGCGCAATAACTCGTTCAACCTCGACGGCATAGACAACAACGACATAAGCCTCACCGGGCCGCAGATCGCCCCCATACAGGACGCCGTTAAAGAGTTCACGATCTTAACGAATCAGTTCACGGCCGAGTTCGGCCACTCGTCGGCGGGCCAGTTCAACACGATCACCAAGAGCGGCACCAACGCGCTCCACGGCGACCTGTGGTGGTACAACATCAACAAGCATTTCCGCTCGCTCGACCACCGCTTCAAAGAGCAGATAGCCGCCGGCGCGCAGCCCGACCGCAGGCCGCGCGACGACTTCAACCGCATAGGCGGCGACGTGGGCGGGCCGATACTGAAAGACAAGCTCTTCTACTTCGGCGCGTTCCAGTACCAGACGCGCGGCCAGGCGGGCTCGACCTTGACGTTCGGCGCCCCGACGGCCGAAGGCTTCTCAAGGCTCGCGGGGTTGAGCGATGTGAGCCCCTTCACGCTGAACCTGCTCCGAACGCACGTGCAGCCCGCGGCTGCGGCGACGGGCACCATCAACGTGTTCGGCGAAGATATTCCCACGGGGCAGTTGCTCGTGTTGATCCCCAACTTCTTCAACCTGTACCAGTGGCATGCGAACATCGATTACAACCATTCGGACAGCGATCGAATCTACGGCCGGTTCTTTTACGACCGCACGCGCGCGCCGCTCGTAGGCTCGCCCGGTCCTGAGTTCACCGGCGCGCAGGGGACAGACAACCGTCTGTTTTCGATCACGCACAACCACAACTTTTCGTCGAACCTGATCAACGAGCTCCGCCTGGGCTACCGCCGGCAGGTCACGTCGTTCAACGTGCCGCTCGAGTTTTCCGATTTCCCAGGCCAGTTCCCCAACATCAACATAGACGAGCTGGGGCTGATCATCGGCCCGAACAGCAACTCGCCGCAGGGCGGCACGACGAACGTCTACCAGATCGCTAATAACCTGAGCTGGACGAAGGGCGCTCACCAGATGAAGTTCGGCGTCGACTTCCGCGACGCGATCGCGCCGGGAGATTTTCTCCCGCGCTCGCGCGGCGAATACTCATACCAGACGCTCGAAGATTTCCTCTCGGACCTCAAGCCCGCAACGCCCGGCTCCAACGGGTTGCTGCGCGGCGTGGGATCGGGCTTCTTCGCGGGCAACCAGTGGGCGATCTACCCGTTCTTCCAGGACGACTTCAAGCTGAGGCCGAACCTGACGCTGAACTTAGGGCTCCGCTACGAGTACACGTCGAACGCTCGCGACGCGAGCCTGCAAAACCTCAATGCCATCTCCAACGTCCCGGCCAACGACCCCATACTCCAGCAGATCCGCCAGGAGACGGGGGTAAACATATTCCCCGAAGGCATAGAGTTCCGCACGCCCAAGACGGACAAGAACAATTTTGCTCCGCGCTTGGGGTTTGCGTGGGCGCCCGATTTTCAGTCCGGGTGGATGCACAAGATATTCGGCAACGCCGGCCAGTCGTCTATCCGCGGCGGCTTCGCGATAGCGCATGACGTGCTGTTCCAGAACCTCGTCCTGCTGCAACTGCCCCCGCAACTTCAATCCGAAATCGACGCCACGTCGGGCAGCGGCGGCATATTCGGCAACGACGTGCGGTTCCTTGAGACGGGCGGCATACCTTCGGGCGGCCCCGTAGATCCGGCGCTGTTTACCGACCGGGAGTTGGCCCGCGCGCTGACGGGTTCCTACATAATCGACACGCAGACTCCTTACACCATCTCCTGGTCTCTTGCCTACCAGCGAGAGTTCTTGCAGAACTGGTCTGTGGAGATGCGATACCTGGGCACGCGCGGCGTGCACCTGTTCATGCAGTCGCGGTTCAACGGCGGCGTGCCGCCCTCGTTCAACCTGCCGACCTTCTTCAACGCGTCGGAGATCCCCTCCCGCGCGAGTTTGAGAAACCTTCCGTCGCAGCAAGACTTCTTAGACGCGCGGCGGAGACTGCTTGAGCCGTTAGGGTTCCTGTCGAGCTTCACGGCCTTCCCGGCGCAGGGCAACTCGATCTACCATGGCGGGTCCGTCAACATACGGCGAAGGCTTTCGGGGGGATTTTCGGTGGACGGCTCGTATACCTGGAGCCGCACGATAGACGATTCGACCAACGAGCTGTTCACAAGCTCTGTCAATCCTCGCCGCGCGCAGGACTTCTTCGACCGCAGGAACGACCGCGCCGAATCCGTCCTGAGCCGCCCGCACCGGCTGGCGATCGGGTGGATCTGGGAAGTGCCGTTTTATAAGAACGCGCGCGGCTTCCTCGGTCAGGCGCTTGGCAACTGGCAGATCAGCGGCGTCTATCAAGCAGAGAGCGGTCAGCCTTACGACGCTCTGAGCTTCAACGACGCCAACGGCAACTTTGACGCGGCCGGCGACCGCACGGTCTTCAATGCCGCGGGCGACATCGGCCGAGGCACTGACGTGAACTGGGTGACCAGGACCGGGCAGATCGTAGAGCGCGACTCTGTAGACCCGAGCGAAGTCGTAGGCTACATCGCCGTAGACCCGAACGCCGCGTTCGTCTTCGCCGACACGGGCGCGCGCGCAAACGCGGGCCGCAACGTGCTCCGCGCGCCTGGGCTCAACAACTGGGACCTCGCGCTGTTCAAGCGGTTCCCGATCACAGAGAATCACCGGCTGGAGTTCCGCGCGGAGATGTACAACGCGTTCAACCACCCTCAGTTCGTCATAGACGACCCGTTCGCGCTCGACTTCGTCAACGTCCGCAGCGCGGACTTCCAGAACAAGCGGTTGTTCAGCGGCAACCCATACGGCACCATCCCCACCTTCGGGTTGATAACGAACCCGCTCGCAAGCGGCAACCCGCGAGTGATCCAGATGGTCTTGAGGTATAGCTTCTAAAGGTTTCCTGTCTGATGTAATGCCCTCACTATGCATGGGAGAGCGCGCGGTGCGCTCTCCCGTTTTTTCCGTTCTGAGATTCCGAATGTGAACCCCCGAGCCCGCGGACAGGGGCTAGCATAACGATATTTTGTTATGGTAATATCCGCCACGCAGTTTCAGTATCGTCAAGGAATCAGCACTTCAATCTCCCTCTCTTCACAGGGAATAGATCAATCGAGTTTGTTTGTAATAAGGCTGAGTGATCGTATAGCGGTTTGCGCTCCGTCTCTCGCTAATGTGTTAGGAAGCGGCTCCGAAACTGTTGAGATTAATTGCACGGTTATGGATGAGTATTTCGCCCCTGTGCGTGTCCGATCCGCGACGCCCGAGGACTTAAACCAGACTGAACTGTTCAAGGATACGGACAACAATGTGGCCTTGAGGCGGCTGGCAAAATACAGTTGGATTTGCGAGCTGGACGAAAGGCGGCCTTTGCATCTTAAGCGAAACGGCGTCGAATACGTCTACCTCATTATAGAAGGAAATATCGAGGTGCGAATCACGTCCGAGGTCCTAAAAGGCAAGCGGTATAAAGACAAGAAATCTTTCCTGGCATGGCGCGGCATCGGTCAGATACTCGGCGAGATGAAAGCGATCGCCGACGAGAGAACCAAGGCTGAGCTCACAACGCAAGGGACATGCACGTTGATAGAGATACCGAGCACACTGCTGACAAAGGTGGCGGACAAAAATCCGATCATCTATAAGAATCTCGCCCGCCTGATCGCCGATAAAACGTTCCGCGAAAGACAACGGGTCGAATTAATTCAGATCCATTCAAGAGAGCTGCATAGAAAATTCGCGCACATGCTTTTGATCTTCCTCGATGAGATGGGCTACGACCAGCAAGATAAAGGGAAGACAATCAGAGGCGTCTTCACTCACAACGACCTTGCCGCTTACATCGGCGTCACACGTTCGTCGGCCAGCAATTATTTAGGGTCGTTTAAGAAAGACGGGATTATCGATTACTCAGACGGTAGATACACCATTCTGGATGAAGAATTACTGAGAGAGATTGCCGCGCCGGACTCGACGTATAAACTCAAAAGAAGCGAAAAAAATGACAAGAAGGAAAAATGATAACAGCATTAAATTAAGTCAAACTTAGGCTTACCTTCTCCGCCGATGTCGACCGTGTGTCAACCGTTGACATTGGTTGGGCAAATACTGATAATGCCTCCTATGTTTTTTGCAGGACGAGCCTGAACCGGAGCGTACGTTACGATGTCAGCAACATCTAAAGCGCGAATAAAGAAAGCAGACGGTGACCGTGCGCGAACCGAACCTCCGCCGAAACAGAGTCCTGCCGTATTAAGCTTAGAGTCTTATCGAATAACGATCGAGGAAACTTTGAGTTGGGTCAGGGAAGGCGCGACTATAGAAGACCTGACAAAACTTGCCGACGAGATAGATAAGCGTAAAGAAAGGGAGAGCGCTTTAGAGCAAAAGCTAATCCCCGTAAAAAGTTCTATCGAGCAGATCGATAGTCTCAAAGAGCTTAGAAAAATTGAGATCCTTTTGAAGGAGCAGAAGAAGAGGCTTATCGACCCGGATGAAAAGAACCGGGACAACGCCGTTAGCTTGACGATAAAGTATATTAAAGGAACCGCGTACATCTACGAGCAGTGGAAGGGGCAACGAGACGAGAACCGCAAGAAGCGGAAGGATTGTAAGAACGACAAAGATTCTACTGTAAAGACCCACCGGATAGGTCCCGTCAGCGAAGGCTTCCCTCCCAACTACGACCTGTCGATTGTAAAAATCTCCGACTCTGTAAGAAAACACTTCCCCAATCTGTTTAGCTGATAAGTACTTACCTCGCCGTACAACCTCTACATATTATTTGCTTGACAATCCCGAGAACTTACGATAAGTTCCGAATCGTCAAGGGGCTGGTACCGGCTCCAAGACTTACAATTCTCAACTCTACCTTTTAGCTTCTACGGTTATAAGCAGTTGTATACCTACGGCAACAGTGTTTTTGCCGCCTCGGCGTTTTATCTAGCCGTTCGACGAAGCAGACAGCAGCGTTGCTTTGCGATGGCAGCCTCTTGTGTTGTCGACCACGAAACCGTAGACCCGCCCTCGCAACCGTCTCTCATCAACCGCATCATCCGCGCTTTCATACTTTCTCATCCCGATTATTCGTGTAGAAGAAAAGCCCGTCGTCGTGAAAAGCAGATCGAGCATTTTTTTGAAGGGGGCTAGATGGACGAAAAGCTCCAGATTCCGCCTATGAGGTTGGAGATTGAAGGCGCTCGTGAAAGCTAGCGCGCATATCAACATCAACCAAGGAGGTAAATGAAGAGAATACAAAAGCTCATAATCATCGGCATCGTTCTCGTGATGCTTCTGTTAAACGTACCGTTTCGCTAATCCATAAAGCCGCCGCGCGCGGCCATTCAAATAGACGGAGAGCTTACGAGATGATGCCCCACATTTTCTGATTCACCTGGCGAGCCTTTAAGGGCGGGCCGCCGACCAGCTAACGACCGAGGGTTAAGTCGATTCTGAATGACCGCCCCCGAGCCCGTTACGGAAGACTGTGACCCTCAAATTTAGATGCCTTAGAAATGGAGGTGCTATGAAAAAGATCAGCAAAGTTAGCGAAAAGCAGAACCTCCGAAGGCGTCATCCAAATTACCCAAACGTCGTTGAGAAAGTAGTCGGCCTGGTAGGTCTAGCTGCTTTCACGATAGGGCCAGCGTTC
Source organism: Blastocatellia bacterium (assembly GCA_035249305.1). Taxonomy (GTDB): domain Bacteria; phylum Acidobacteriota; class Blastocatellia; order UBA7656; family UBA7656; genus DASUNP01. Next base: position 64,669 of record DATFGQ010000113.1, read on the forward strand.
CTGCTCGCGCTTGCAACAGGAGGTGCGCTTCTCCCCCTGGTTTGGATTTTGGCCAATGATGCAATCGGTGCTGCTTTTGGATTGATGTTCTATAGACGCTCGGCAAGATACCTTCCGAAGGTAGTTGCTCTCCCGGCTGTAGAACCATATTCCAACCGCTCGACGCTCAAGAAAGCGGCTTAACCAAACCGTAGGGGCACCCAGGCGCGAGCAACAAAGACAAGAATAAAACGAACCTGGTGCCAAGACTGTAACTCAACGGGGCCTGTTTATATTCGATATGCCGAAATAAAAACAGGCCCGATTTCTCCCCCTCCTCACTTAGTTAAGAACGTCGCAAAGATCCCCGTCGATCCGGCGAGCCGAAGGCTGACCGGAAAGCGAAAAGGAGATCTCAAATATTTCGGTAATCAAAAGCACATTACCGGAGACACGCAAGTTCATTGAAGGAATCTTCAACCGCAAACTCGAAAGTGTTTAGACGATTGTGAGGTTTTCGCGCCTCAACAAGTAGGGGGCTCACCCCTTGAATTTACGGCATAAGCCAAAACCGAAAGGAGAAAGTCATGAAAAGCAGAATCACTGAAACAAGAGCCAAACTCAGCAGCCTGGTATTACTCGCCGCGGTCTTCATAGTTGCCGCCCCGGTAGTACTCGCAGATGCAGCCACCACGCACGATCTCACCAACCCACTTAGAGAGATAATCCGCCCAGTCTTCGACCCTAAACCATTAGGGTATCCTCAACTGACCGCGGTGCCGCCCGGCTCAGAACCCGCTCCCCCGGTCCTCGAACCCCCGACGGGCGACGACCCCGCGCAATCAATCGCTCCCGGCACGCCTGACCCGTCTATGCCTGGACTCGCGCCTCAGAATGGCAACGAGCCATCCTTCAGGACCCCATACGCCTTGCCTACTCCCGTGGCTGAACCCACGCGCGATTTTCCCGCTCCCAGAGCGCACAAGCCAGTTAAATTCAAAGCGCCTGGCAGGCCCGTAACTCCTGACCCTCAGTTCCAACCGATCGATCCTGGAAACCCGGTCCCTATCCCATACCCGGTAAGTAAAAGGCTGCCTTCGCCGACTCCGAGCGGGGCATTCATTGACATCCCGTACGGCGGGCCTTTCACGCCGAACTGGGACATTAGCAGGCTGGCCGCGGGCCCGAACTCCCTTGCTCCATGGCCTGTGCAGGTAGTTCCAACCGTAACCGACCAAGGCTTCGCCAACAGTGTTAACAGCAGACGCTATCGCTTCGTAGGCAAAGCCGCCTTCAAGCGATGAGGAGAAACTTATGACTATTATCACTGATCAACCTGTCGCGGTCACTGAAAAGTCTGTTAGAGACGAGCAACAGCAAGTTCTTCAACGCCTCGAACAGGCGTTGAAGAACAACGATGCGCCCGCTTTCATGCAGGCCGTTAACGACTTCTTTAGTTTGAAGAGTGTAATCAACTACATTCGCGATTGCTGTCGTTACAGGCTGGATTACAGAGAAAGCTGGCAAGGCTCTATATCCGATAGCCAAGATCTGGAGCAGGAGGTAAAGATAAAGTTCTTACTCGCTCTGGACAGGCTGAACAAGTTTCACCCAGGTTCGGTCAAGGCATACCTGAGACAGATAGCCCATCATGTATGCATAGACGGGATCAGGCAATACCGAAGAGAGAGGGAGTTAACCGTCCCGCTCGAAGACGATTTTGACCTTCCGATTACTCTATCCCAGGGCACAGAGCCGAAGCTTGATAAGGCGATGGAGTCTTTGAAACCTGGGGACAGGGAGATACTCAAAATGAAGTTTGTTCATGGGTTCTCCCTGGATGAAATAGCTGATCGAACAGGCATGAGCCGCAGCAACGTGCACTCTCGTCTGAGAAGGGCGCTGGAACGATTGCGAGGCATCATGTCGACATGAAAGGGTCCGATGGAGATGAATAGAACGAATAGCCCAGATGTAAACAGCCGGGTAGCCGAAAATGTGAAAGAGGAACAGGACGGCAACGCGGAGCCGCCCCATCCAGTGGAATTTGGCTGCCTGGCTATGGAGGTCGGCGAGTTAATCTATGACTACCTGATTGGCGAGCTGGCGAAGGATGAGGCCCGCATCTTCGAGGCCCACATGGTCTTGTGCTTGCGGTGCCAAACAGAGGTGGCCACCTTTAAGACTATATTCGGTGAATGGAGGAAGAATCCTGATCGATACTTCAGAAACTATGGCAAGAAGTCAGGCGGGTCTGATGGGAGAGCGCCTGCGAAGAAATAGACCATTGCAAGGGCGGGTCGAGTATGACCGGAAAATACCGAAGGATAACGTGTTGGCGTAGTGCGAACGCCCTGCCTTGTTATCGCCGTATTGAAAGTTCGTCCCAAGCATAAGCTGAAGCGTCCCGCGTCGAATCCGCTTCATCCCAAAATGGTTCTGCTCTCAGGCGCTCTGCCATATCATTAGTTACATGATTTGCGCAACGTGTGACGACCGCGGCCGCCGGTTGAAAGATCGCAGGCAGCCGCTTCACACAAAACAGCGACCGGCCCTGTTTCGCCACCGAGCGAAATGTTGTCGGCTCACCTAAATTACGCTTCAGCCCGCACAGAGAACCATTCAAGCTACAAGGAGTAAAACTAATGAGGCACTTTCGAAGACTGAGATCATTGACGGTACTGACGGCGCTGGTGATGATCTCGGCGTTTATAGCGCCGGTATTTTCTGAGACGGCGTTTGCCCAATCCAGCAAAGGCATTCTCGTAGGCACGATCACCGACCCCTCGGGGGCGAGACTTGAAGGCGCGCGCGTTAAGATCACCAACGCCCAGACCGGCGTCGCGCGCGAAACCGTCACGACGGGCGAAGGCCAGTATCGCCTCGACGCCGTCGACCCAGGCACCTACACCGTAGAGGTCACCTCGGACGGCTTCAAAACATTCACGCTCGAAAACGTCATCGTAGTCGCGGCTCAGGCCACGACGAGTGACTTCACGCTCGAAGTGGGCACGCCCACCGAAGTAGTAAACGTCACGGCCGACACGACGGTCGTCTTGCAGCAGCAGGATGGCGCGCGCACGAACACGCTCGAACAGCGCCAGATCGTCGACCTGCCGGTCGCGGGCCTCAACCCCGTCAATTTAGTCTTCACGCTCCCCGGCGTGACCGACCCCGGACCGCTCGCCGGCGGCTTCGTGCAAGGCACGGAGTTCAACATCAACGGGCTGCGCGCGCGCGCCAACAACCAGTTGATCGACGGGACGGACAACAACGACAACTCGATCACGGGCCAGCAGATTCAACCCATACTGCGCGACGGCTACAGGGAGGTGACTGTGCTCGGCGGCAACTACTCGGCCGAGTACGGCCGCGCGGGCGGCGCGGTGGTCAACGTGGTCACAAAGAGCGGCACCAACGAATTTCACGGCTCGGTCTACGACGTGTTAGACACGAGCGCGCTCGCCACGCTCAGCCCCGGCCAGAAGGCCAACCAGGGGCTGACGGAAACACCCGTCTACACGCAGAACAGTTTTGGGTTTTCGCTGGGCGGCCCAATCAAACGAGACAAATTATTCTTCTTCGGCACGTTCCAGCCTACGCTGACGCGCTCGACCGTGCAGGCCTCGGCCGTGGTTCCTACGGCCGGAGGGTTCAACCAACTGCGCGCGCTCTTCCCGCAAGGCGCGAGCGCGAACCTCGACCGCTACCTGAGCGTCGTGGGCGGCCTGCGCGGCACGACCAACCCTGTCAGCGTAGAGCTCGGCGGGGGGCGGCCCGACATAGAGTTCGCGACCGTGACGACCTCTTCGAGCCAGCCCGTAAACACCTACGACCTGCTCGGCCGCATAGACTGGGCGCCGACGATCAACGACAGCTTCGCGGCCCGCTACATGCTCCAGGATCAGACGTTCAAGAACCAGTTCCCCACAGTCTTCTCGGGCTTCGAAGTCGACACGCCCGGTCGCGTGCAGAACTTCTATATGAACTACACGCGAGTGCTGTCGACGACGACCACCAACGAGTTCCGCATCTCTTACGGGCGGTTCAACGTCCAGTTCGAGGCGCGAAACCCCGAGGCGCTCAACTTCGGGCCGACGATAATCTTCGGCGGCATACCTGCGAATCTGGTCGGCGCGCTCGGCGACATCCCGGCGACCTTCCCGCAAGGGCGCATCTTTAATAATTACCAGTTGCAGGACACTATCACCTTCACGCGCGGCTCTCACACGATACGCGCGGGCGCAGACCTGCTGCGCCAGATCGCCAGACAGAGCATCCCGTTCGACTTCACGGGCACGCTCACGTTCTCCGCGAGCCAGGACGACCCCGAGACGCCCGAAGACGACACCTTCCCGACCTTCGGAAACTTCGTCGACGCTTTTTCGGGCACGCAGGGGAACTTCGCGACCAAGACCTTCGGCGAAGCAGTCATCAACCCGAACGCATTTCAGCAAGCCTACTTCATCAACGATAGCTGGCGCGTTCGGCCGAACCTGACGCTGAACCTCGGGCTGCGTTATGAGAATTACGGCACGCCGTTCAACGTGATCCCGTTCCCTGCTTTCGCAGGGTTCGACGCGCCGCTGAACGCGCGGGTCGAGCAGAAGAGCGACAATAACAACTTCGCGCCGCGCTTCAGCTTCGCCTACACGCCGCGGTTCGGCGGCTCGGGCCTGTTCGGGAGACTCTTCGGCCAGGAGGCGACCGTCATCCGAGGCGGGTACGCCGTCAGCTACGACGTGTTTTTTAACAACATCCTGCTCAACAACGCGGCCGCCTCTCCGAACGTCTTCGGGGTGAACACATTCGGAGGCACGGTCGGCGGGCGGGGGTTCAGGAACGCGGGCCAGGGGTCGCTTCCGACGACGGGATCGCCCGACCCCGCCACCAGGATCGACAGCATCTCGCCCGATCTGGTAAACCCGCAGACGCACATCTGGAACCTGGGCGTGCAGCGCCAGATGCCGGGCAACTTCATAGTCGACGCGGCCTACGTGGGCTCTCGCGGAATGCGGTTGTTCATAAACGAGGCGGTCAATCCCGGCGTCCCCGGAAACCCCGAAGGCATAGACGGGCTGCCGCGATTGTTTCAGACGCGCGGCGCTGTGATTCTTCGCACCAACGGCGCGGACTCGAACTACCACTCGCTGCAAACGCGCGTCGAGCGCGGGTTCAAGGACGGGCTGTTGTTCCGCTTCGCCTACACCTGGTCGAAGGCGATCGACAACGTCAACAGCGAGGTCTTCGTGACGACGGGCGGCGCGAGCCGCGCTTCGAATCCGTTCAATCGCGACGAAGATCGCTCGGTCGCTTCGTTCGACGTGCCGCACCGCGCCGTGTGGTCTTTCGTCTACGACGTGCCGGGGCCGAAGACGGGCTGGCTCGGGCAGGTGGCTGGGGCCTGGACCGTCTCGGGCATCTATCGATTGCAGTCGGGCGCGGTCGAGACACCGTTTGTCGGCGGCATAGATCTGAACGGGGATCTGGAAGCTTTCAACGACCGGCCGGCGGTCGGGAACCCGAACGCGCCGGCGAACTCCGTGGCGTTCGCCGACATATTCTTCGGCGAGGAGTCGCCGACGGGCTTCTTCGATTTGAACGGCAACGTGATCGCGCTTCAAGACGCTCGCTACATCGTCGACCCCGCGCGCCGGACTAACATCGCCGGCCGCAACACGCTGCGCGCCGAGCGGGTCAACACGATGGACCTGAGTCTGACGAAGGCATTCAAGATGCCTTTCGAGGATCACAAGCTCGAAGTGCGCTTCGACTTCTTCAACCTGTTCAACCACGCGAACTTCACGTGGGCCAATCCGGCGATCGGAAGCGATCAGGGGAACGGCGACGTGTTGAACCCGTTCTTCAACAACGTGCGCGTAAACGATGGCGGGATATTCGGCCCGGCGGGCAACACCGTAGGCCGTTACGGGCGCGTTCAGGTCAGGTACTCGTTTTAGCCGGCGGGGCGAAGGCGGACGACTGGCGCCTCAAGAATCGGGAATGCGGCCAGAGACGCATTGACCGTACCACGACCGCCTACGTTCTTTAGGCTGAGGGGAGAGCGCGGTGGCTCTCCCCTTTTTTCGCCCGCCATGCAATAATTTTGCTGATGCGATCAGCAACCCTCATAAAAGCAGCCATCATAATCTTGTTCATCTTCTCGGCCGAAGCCGCGGCCTCGGACTGGGGCCGCGCGGTCGCGCTCTACAACAAGGGCGAGTACCGCGCGGCGCTCGCGGAGTTTCAAGAGATCACGCAGGAGCGGCCCGACGCGGCGGGCGCGTGGTACTACGTCGGGCTGTGCGAGTTCAAGCTGAAGCGCTACGACCGCGTGGAGCTGCCGCTGTCTCGCGCGATAGACCTGCTTGAGGCGCAGTCGCCTCAGAGCCAGGAGATCGCCGGCGCGTGGTACACGATAGGGCTCTCTCATTACCTCTCGAATCAGTTCGACCGCGCCATCGAGCCGCTCAAGCGCTACATTGAGCTTACGACGAAGGCTAAGCGCGAGTTAGACCCGAGCGCTCGCGCAGCGCTCGGCCGCGCCTACTACTCGCTGGAGCGATTCGACGAAGCGCTGCCGCTTCTATCCGCGAGCGCGTCGGCGACGAAAGAATCTAAAGACGCCGCGGCCAACTCGTATTACGTCGGCATCATACACTTCAAGCGCGAAGACGACGACCGCGCGATCGCCGCGCTGCGGCAGGCCGTGCGCCTCAACCCCGAAGAGACGGGAGCGATGGAGTTGCTGGCGGAGAGCTTGATGCGCAAAGCGCGGAAGGCGAATTCAGCGCCCGCGTGGGCCGAGGCCGCGGAGGTCGGCGAGAAGCTCAAGGCCCTGCGAGACGACCAGAAGACCGCGAGCCTGCTGGGGCGCGCCTACCTCGGCGCGCGGCAATTCGACCGCGCCGTCGCGCCGTTTGAGAAGGTCGCGAAGGCCAACCCCGATAACGGGCAGGCGTGGCTTTATTACGGGATAGCGCTCTCGCGCAGCAATCAGGTCAGAAGGGCTATGGAGGCGCTTGAGATCACCATCCAGTTGATGCCCGATTCGGTGGCGGCGCTTGCCGAGCTCGGTTACGTTTACGAAAGCGACAAGCAGTATCAACAGGCGCTGAGGATTTACGAGAAGGCTTACGCGGCTACAAACGATCCCCAGATCAAAGAGAGCATCGAGCGTGTGCGCGCGCTGGCCGCGCAACAGCCCTGACGACCGGCTCGAATGCTACGGCCGCGGCTAGGCGGGCTTATAAGAACTGATCGCCTCTTTCTCGTTCTCGTAGGTGTCAAAGACCGTGATGAGCTTGGTGATCGCGAGCAGGTCTTTGATGCGTTTCGTAAGGTTCACGAGCCTCAGGCTGCCGCCCTCGCGCTTGACTGTTGTGTAGCCGCTGATGAGCGCGCCAAGCCCCGCCGAATCGATGTAGCTCACGTCGCCGAGGTTCAACAGGATGCTCCGCTGCCCGTCGGCCAACAGGTCCTTGATGCGGTCCTTGATCTGAATATCGCCTTCGCCGAGCACGATCTTGCCCGATATGTCCAGCACGCTCACGCCTTCCACGACGCGCTCTTTGATGTCCATAGTCGCCTCCTCAAGCTTTAATTGAGTTCGTGAAATTATCATAGCGCAACAGTCGAGTCAAAGACGAGTTGCCCGAGCGCCCTCCTTGACAAACATGACGGCGGCGACAAAGAATCGCTCAGAATCACCTCGGAGGAGAATCGATGATCGGAAAGTCTATCGCAGTCCTATCTTTCTGCCTGATCGCGACGCTGAGCTCGATAGCTTCGGCCCAGACCGCGGACGTGGTTTCGACGCGCGAGATGAGCGACATAAACTGGATGGAGTTTAAAGAGGTCGTCCCGTCGAAGATCAACACTGTAATACTGCCTACGGGCACGCTTGAGCCTCACGGCGTAATCAACAACGGCGCGGACATCGTCGCGCCCGTGGCGATAGCGCGCAAGGTTGCCCGCGAGGTCAACGCGATGATCGCGCCCGTCGTGCCCTACGGCATCACGGGCAGCATGGACGCTTACCCCGGCGCGTTTTCGATCTCGGAGGCGGCTTACCGCGCCTACATGCGCGACGTGCTGGCGGGGCTCGCCAAGAACGGGTTCCGCAACATCATCATAGTCAACGGGCACGGCGGGCCGCAGACGGCCGTGTTGAGCCAGGTCGCGATGGAGGTCGGGCAGGACAAGCGCGTGCGGACGCTGGTGGTCAACTGGTGGAGCTACGCCTCGGACGTGACGCTTGCGGTCTTCGGCGAAGACGGCGGGCACGCGGGGTGGAACGAGACGGCCTTCGTGCAGGCCATCGACCCGAAGCTCGTCGACCGCAAGCGGTATTCGGACCAGCTAGCAACACCCAACCCCGCGCCCGGCACTTATTCAGCTTACCCCGCGCCCTCTTCGATAGGGCTGTACAAAGAAGGTCAGGGCTACGTCAGGTTCGACCAGAAGAAGGCCGACGAGTATTTTGCGAAAGTGACGGACAAGATAGCCAAACTAATTTTGGAGATCCGGCGTAAGTGGGACATGGCGGGGCTGTGATCTCAAATTTGAAATTTGAGATTTCAAATATCTGCCTGCCGCCAACTGAGCTTGTCACTGTTTACGTTTTTGTATTAGTCTCGAACAAGCCAAGAGGTTATTCCGGTCGGGTGGGAGAGATTCGTTATGGTATGTCCAAAGTGCGGCGCCGAAAACCGAGAAGGCTCGAATTTCTGTCGCTACTGTTCAACGTCGCTCGCCGAGCGAGACGCGGAGCCGAACTCGGGCTACATCCCGTCGGTCCCGCCGCCGCCAGAGACGAACCCCTACAGCTACCCGCCGCCCACTTATCAGCAGCCCTCTTATCAACCTCCGCCGCCTCCGCCCGTGCCCGTCCGCCACATGATCGGCCAGTTGGTCTGCCCGCGCTGCGGCTCGACGAACGTCGTGAAGGGCGGTACGCCGCAGTGGGCTATAATCGTGGCGATCGTCGGATTGTTCGTCGTCTGCGTGCTGTCGCTCTTCTTCCTGTTGGTCAAAGAGCCTAATAAGTGTCTGCACTGCGGGCTTGAGTTTAGCTGAGCGCGCTCGGGCCTACTTCTTAAAGATCTCGGAATCATCAACGGGGCTGAAGTTCTCGTCAATCCGACGCTGCTCTTCTTCGCCTTTGCGCCTTGCCTCTTCATCACGCCCGCGCTGAGCGTTCTTGGCCTCTTCTAAAAAGTCTGCGATGTAACCTACCCAGAGGCCGGGCCTGTAGGTCGAGACCTCGACGCCGTGCCCCGTGACGAGCACAGGCTCAAGGCGGCGAAACGGCCAGCGGCGGCGCACGATATGGACCGTCACCGCCGCGTTGAGCCAGCCGTCCCTCTTCGACGGGACAAGCCACACCTCAATCTTACTGTCTCTGTAATGATACCTGCCTAGCTTGTCAGGCTCTATTCGCGGGTTATCATAGTCGCCCCGATAGACCTGCTCATTCATGAACCCGACGACCATGGTCTTCACGTCGAGCGCCCCTATAGTGCCTGTCGTCATGCCCGGCTCCGTATTCGACAAATCTCTTGAGCTACTCTATCAAAGCTTTTCCGTATAGTCATCGGCTCCGGCCGCGGTTCTTGACTGCGGCGCGCGAATTCGGATAATGATGATGCCTGCCCATAAAAATCTCTACGAGAAAGTGAGAAAGCTTATGATTAAGGCCCGCGCCCTGACAGTCATCATCGCATTGCTGATAATCTCTCCGCTCGAAGCAAGGCTCGCGCGAGCGCAGTCGGCCGAAGTGACGGCGATACGCTGCGGCCGGCTGATCAACCCCGTCGACGGATCGGTCACTCAAAACGCGGTCATCATCGCGCGCGGCGAGCGCATAGAGCGGGTCGGCGCGGGACTGGCCATCCCGGCCGGCGCGCGCGTCATCGACCTGTCGGGCTACACGGTGATGCCGGGGCTGATCGATTGCCACACGCACGTTCTGCTCCAGCCCGAAGACGAGCGCGGCGCGCCGCCGGTCGTCACCAAGTCCCAGGCCTTCCGCACCGTCCAGGGTGTGGCGGCCGCCAAGAGAGATCTTGAAGCGGGCTTTACGACCATGCGCGACCTCGACAGCGAAGGCGCGGGCTTTGCCGACGTGGCCATTCGCGACGGGATCAACCGAGGGATAATTCCGGGGCCGCGATTGTTCGTATCGACTCTGTCGTTAACGATCACGGCGGGCCATATGAATAACGCGGGGCTCAACCCGGACATTCAGATACCCGACCCGGCCGCGCTCACGGATTCGCGCGACGCGATGATCGCCGAAGTGCGCCGCCAGGTGAAGTACGGGGCCGACTGGATAAAGCTCTATGCGACGGGCACGCTGCGTCACGTAAACCCCGTGACGCTCGAACCCGTGAGCCAGGTTTCCGAAGAAGAGGTGCGCGCGGTCGTAACGGAAGCGCGCCGCTGGGGGAAAGATGTCGCCGCTCACGCCTACGGGGGCGAGGGCGCGAACAACGCCATACGTGGCGGCGTGCGCTCGATAGAGCACGGGATGTTGATGAACGACGCGACGATCAAGCTCATGGTCGAGCGCGGCGTCTTCTGGTGCCCCACGCTGGGCGTGTACATACCCGAGCACGAAGAGGACAACACGGAGCTGCGACGCCGCATAGTAGCCAGTCATAAAGAGGTGTTTCGCAAAGCGATGCGCATGGGCGTGAAGATAACTTTCGGCACCGACGTAGGCGCATACGAGCACGGGACGAGCGCGCGCGAATTCAACTTGATGGTCGACTACGGGATGAAGCCGATCGACGCGATAAGGGCGGCGACCGTTCGAGGCGCGGAGCTGCTTCGCATGGAGCGCGAGATAGGCGCGATCGAGCCGGGCAAGTTCGCCGACGTGATCGCCGTCGAAGGCAACCCGCTCGAAGACATACGCGCGATGGGCCGCGTGGTCTTCGTCATGAAAGCCGGGAAGGTTTACAAATCGCCGAAGTGATCTTCTTAATCAACTGCCATATGGCTTATTCCAACTGCCGGCGAATGCTATCTCTTCAACCGTCTTGCGGGCGCGAGGGGCGAGCTCTTTCTCTCGCGTCTTCTCGGGCAGCCGGCCGAGGTCCCCGTGATAAGGGTAGCCGATCGCTATCATCGCGATCGGGGTGAATCCCTCCGGGATGGCGAACTCCGTGCGCGACCGCTCCAGGTCGAACCCGGCCATCTGGTGCGCGGCAAGGCCGAGGTCTACCGCTTCCAGGACAAGATTCTCGCTCGCCAACCCCACGTCATGCTGCGCCGTGCGGTTAGGCTTCTCGTTGTACGTGAAGTTTTCGCGCGCGACCGACAGCATCAGCACAGGGGCCTTGAGCGCCCACGCGTTGCCTTCGACAAGACATGCGCGCGCACGCTCTAGCGCCGAAGCGTCCGACCCGTCGAACACGAGATAGCGCCAGGGCTGCTCGTTGAAGCAGGACGGAGCCCACCGCGCCGCTTCGAGCAGCCGCAATATCTTTTCGCGCTCGACTTCGCGGTCTTCGAAGACGCGAGGGCTCCAGCGGCGAGCCATCAGCTCGTTGATCTCGCGCTCGGCGGGCGCGGGCTTTTCGGGGTAGCCTGCGCCGGGCGCGGAGAGCGCATCCGTATCGACGCCGATGTGTTTCAAGTGGCCGAGCATGTGGTCTACGTAATCGTCAAAGACGAAGCGGAGCGTTAACGTGTCCGAGTCGCCTATGGTGCAGGTGCGAGCCCAGTCATCGCCCGACGCCGCGCGCGCGGCCGCGAGCAACTGCTGGTTCAACGCGCGCCACATCTCTATCAGCTCATGCCAGTCACGGTCCTGATAGCCGTGAAGCTTAACCCAGCGATTGCCGTCGTAGTCCGGCAGCGCCGGTTTATCCTCGATCTGAGCGAGCACGATTCTGTTGTGGTTGTTGGCGGCCGAATCTATCAGATGGCCCAGCTCCTCTTTCGGCGACCAGCTCTCGGGCCTGGGCCTTCGCGCGGCGTCTTCACTTGAGATAGCCCCGAGGCGGGCCGGCAGGCGTTCGACGATCGCTTCAAGCAGGGCCAGCTTATTAACGTCACTCATCGCTATGAATCCTTTCACCTGGGCTGCGCGGCGAGGAACTCTCTTAATCGAGCAGTAAGTACGGGCTCCATCCCCAGCAGCCTTTGATAAACGGTGATCTGCCCGCGGTGATACATCTCGTGGCTGATCGTGAAGTGCACGAAATCCGTCTTCGGCATAACCATGCCGTCGAGCCTCTCCATCATCCTTTGCATCGCCTCTTCGCCGAAGGAGCGGAGCGCCGCTTCCGCGGATTTCATGCTCTCTTTCATCAAGTCTATCAGCGCGTCTTTGCCTTCGGCCGCGGCCACGTCCCCGGCGTAGCTTTTGATCAGCTCAAGGATGGGTTGCCGCTTGAAATTCGTATCGGGCCGGCAGGTTTCGCCGACCATGAAGCGCTGGGCTTCCAGGATATGGCGGACGATCTCGGCGACGCTGCGCGCGTCCGGGGTCGGCCGAAAATCAAACTGGTCGGCCGGTATTTGCGCAAGCTCGTCGATGAACCCCGCGCGGACTTCCGTCCACCTGTCGATGATGTGGTCTAATGACATACGAGCGTCCTCCAGTCGTTTGGGTGAGCCGCCAGCTTGACTTGCCCGTTGACAGACAATAGCATTTCCCGCAAGCGCAATGCGAGCCGTTCTCAGTCCTGAGTCCTGAGTCCTGAGTCCTGAGTATTATTCTTTCACTCAGCACTCAGCACTCAGGACTCAGCACTTAAAGGAGATTGATAATGCGTCTGTCGATAATAATTCTGCTAGCAATCGTCTTAATGCCCGCCGCCGCCCGCGCTCAAGAAAACAGCTTCAGCGCGAAGACCGCGCCGCTCCAAAAGATCGACGGCTACGTGCCGCTCTACTGGGACCAGGCGACCGGCAAGATGTTTATGGAAATATCGCGGTTCAACACGGAGTTCCTTTACCAGGTCTCGCTACAGACGGGCGTCGGCTCGAACCCCATCGGCCTGGACCGCGGCCAGCTCGGCAACACGCACGTCGTCTTTTTCGAGCGCGTAGGCCCGAAAGTCTTGATGATCGAGCCGAACTATCGCTACCGCGCCATCACGAATGACGCGGCCGAGCGGCGCGCGGTCGAAGAGTCTTTCGCGCGGAGCGTGCTCTGGGGGTTCAAGGTCGAAGCCGCCGACGCTAACCGCGTGCTCGTAGACGCTACCGGATTTTTTATGCGCGACGCCCATGGCGTGATCGATCGTCTGCGCCAGACGCGCCAGGGGCAATACCGCTACGACGAGAGCCGCAGCGCGTTTTACCTCTCCCGCACCAAAGGCTTCCCCAAGAACACGGAGGTCGAAACTACGCTGACCTTCTCGATTGAAGGCGACCCCGGCCCGCTCGTTCGCGACACGGTGCCGACGGCCCAGGCCGTGACCGTGCGCGAGCATCATTCGATGGTCGAGCTGCCCGCCGCCGCCTACACGCCGCGCCGGTTAGACCCGCGAGTCGGAGTCTTCGGCATAGACTTTTACGACTACGCCACGCCCATCACCGAAGCGATAGAGCAGAGGTGGATCGCGCGCCACCGGCTTCAAAAGAGAGACCCTTCGCAAGCCATCTCCGAGCCGGTCAAGCCGATCATCTATTACGTCGACAACGGCACGCCCGAACCCGTCCGCGGCGCGCTCATCGAAGGCGCTTCGTGGTGGAACCAGGCTTTCGAAGCGGCGGGCTTCCGAAACGCGTTTCAGGTGAAGGTGCTGCCGGCCGACGCCGACCCTATGGACGTGCGCTACAACATGATTAACTGGGTGCACCGCTCGACGCGCGGCTGGGCTTACGGCAACACGGTCACCGACCCCCGCACGGGCGAGATCATCAAGGGCAACGTCACGCTCGACTCGCTTCGCGCGCGTCAAGACTACCTGATAGCCACGGGGCTGGTGCCCGATAAGAAGAACGGGCAGGGCCAGGACTACTGCCAGTTCGGCCTCGGCGCGGAGATCGAATATCTCGCGGCGCTCGACCCCGCGGCGGATGCCGGCGCGATGGCGATGGCGCGCATACGCCAGTTGTCCGCGCACGAAGTCGGCCACACTTTAGGGCTGGCTCACAACTTCGCCGCGAGCACTTACGGCCGCGCGTCGGTGATGGACTACCCCGCGCCTATGGTCGAGATCAAGGATGGCAAGATCGATCTGTCGAACGCCTACGCCCGTGGCATAGGCGCTTACGACAAGTTCGCCATCAGGTTCGCCTACTCGGAGTTCCCGAAAGGCGCAAACGAGCAGGCGGAGCTTGAGCGGATAATCACCGAAGGTCTTCGCGCGGGGATGCTCTTCATCTCGGACGCCGACGCGCGCCCGCCGGGCGCGGCCCACCCGCTGGCGAACCTCTGGGACAACGGCGACGACCCGGTGGGGATGCTCCGGCACGAGATGGAAGTGCGCCGCGTGGGGCTTGCCAACTTCGGCTTGAATAACGTCCGCGAAGGCGCGCCGCTGTCGATGCTCGAAGCCAAGCTCTTGCCGCTCTACCTGCATCACCGCTACCAGCTACAGGCCGCGGTCAAATCAGTAGGCGGTCTTTATTATACTTATTCGGTGAGGACGCCGAGCGGGCCGAGCCCCGCTCGCGTGCGAGAGGTAGTGCCCGCGCAGCGTCAGCGCGAAGCAATCGACGCGGTGCTCGATTGCCTTGACACGGACCAACTGGCCATCCCCGCGCGGATCCTTGAGATGATCCCGCCGCGCGCGTTCGGCTACGACGGCGGGACTACGGAGCTGTTTACGAAGCGGACCGATCCGGTATTCGACCCTATCGCTTCGGCAACGGTGGCGGCGGACTTCGCCATATCGGGATTGATTCAGCACCAGCGGGCGGCGCGACTGGTCGAGTTCCACGCGCGCGACCGCGCCAACCCCGATTTCAAAGAGGTGGTAGACGCGCTCATCAATCGCACGTGGAAGTCGGCCGCCGCCAGGGATTCATACCAGGCCGCCATCTCGCGCGCGGTGCAGAGCCTCGCGGTCACCCGTCTGATGGATCTGGCGGCAAACGCGGACGCCGCGCCTCAAGTCCGCGCGACGGCGACCGAAGCTCTGCGAGATCTCTCCGAATACCTTAAGACACCTTCGCAAGACTCGACGGTCGCCGCTCACCGCCGGGCCACGCGCGACGACATCGAGCGCTTTTTGACGCGGCCCGACCAGCCGCGCAAACAGACGGCCCCAATCCCGCAGCCGCCGGGCGATCCGATCGGGTCGCCGTCGCGGTCGAATTAAAGGAAGCGACTGCTTGAAGCCCGGCCAAGTTGACGCCTGAGCCTCGGGACTATACTATTTAACATCCTTGTTACCTCAACGTGACGACCCTGTTAATTGACGCAGATTCCGAGGCTCAGGAGGCAAAATGTTCGGTCTTATTCCGCGCGAAGAGAAATACTTTGCCATGTTGAACCAACTGGCGGCGAAAGTAAGAGAAGGCGGCGAGGTCTTCGCTAAGATATTCAAGGATTTCTCCAACCACGCGCAATACGCCGAGCAGATCAAACAGATAGAGGTCGAGTGCGACGAGATCGCCGCGAAGATCACGCAGAAGCTCAACTCAAGCTTCATCACGCCCATCGACCGCGAAGACATATACCTACTGGTGACGGAGCTCGACGACGTCATAGACATGATAAACGACCTTGCGCGCCGCCTTGAGATCTATAACATCACCACGCTCAAGCCCGACTCGGCCGAGATCGCGAACCTCTTGAGCAGGTCCACGGTCGAGATACAAGATGTCTTCGCGCTGTTGGAGCGCAGCCAGGGCGTGGGCGAGCACTGCCGCAACATCAACCAGCTTGAGAAGCGCGCCGACTCGCTCTACCGCGACGCGCTCCGCCGATTGTTTAAGGAGGAGAAGGACCCGATCGAGATCATCAAGTGGATGTCGCTTTACGAAGAGCTCGAAAACACGATTGACCGCTGCAAAGATGTAGCCGAGGCCCTTGAGGCCGTGGTGGTCAAGAACAAATAGCAGCGGAGGCTCACACCTTATGACGCAAACGCAGTTGGCGTTTGTTATCCTCATAATCCTAGTCGCACTCGTATTCGATTACGTTAACGGATGGCATGACGCGGCCAACTCGATCGCCACGGTCGTCTCCACTCGCGTGCTGTCGCCTGGGCTGGCGGTCATCTGGGCGGCCTTTTTCAACTTCGTGGCCTTCGCCATCTTCGGCACGCGCGTGGCGAAGACGATCGGCAGCGACCTGATCGAGATAAAGCTTATCGACGAGAAGTGGCAACTGTGGGTGCTGCTGTGCGCGTTGTTGGGGGCGATCATCTGGGACGTGGTCACGTGGTACTACGGGCTGCCGTCCAGCTCTTCGCACGCGCTGGTGGGCGGGCTTGCGGGCGCGGCCATAGCCGCCTACAGGGGATTTGACGGGCTGCTGAAACCTGCGGGCTGGATAAAGACGGGGGCGTTTATCGTCATCTCGCCGCTCGTAGGCTTTATTCTCGGCTTCGTATTTATGGCGGCGATATTTTGGATCTTCCGCCGCCACTCGCCCGACCGCGTCGATAAGACTTTTCGCAAGGGGCAGCTTTTGTCGGCCGCGCTCTACAGCCTTGGGCACGGCGGCAACGACGCGCAAAAGACTATGGGTATAATCGCGGGCGTGCTCGTGGCCGCGAACATCAACCCGACGGCGACAAGCGATATACCGCTCTGGGTAGTGCTCACCTGCCACGCGGCGATAGCGCTCGGCACGCTTTCGGGCGGGTGGCGGATCGTGCACACGATGGGGTCGCGCATAACGAAGCTCAAACCCGTGGGCGGGTTTGCGGCGGAGACGGCCGGCGCAGCGGCGATCTATATGGCCACGTTCGGCGGCATCCCCGTCAGCACGACGCACACGATCACGGGTTCTATCGTAGGCGTCGGGGCTACCAGAAGGCTTTCGGCCGTGCGCTGGGGCGTGGCTGGCCGCGTAGTCTGGGCCTGGATTCTGACCATACCTATGTCGGCGATTATCGCCGCGCTCATCTTTCTGATTGTAGAGCTTTTTCATAAGATTTGATCTCTGCGCAACACGAAATCAAATCCCGCATCAGTTCCAATTCAAACCCGCTTCCGTCTTTTAACCGAAATTTAACATGGATGTTGCCGATCTGTAACACCGCATTTCTATACTGATTTATTAAGTGTTAGTCAAAAACAGCACGGGAGGCCCCTAAAATAATGATTAATCGCATTACGGCAGTCAGGTTGGGCGCAGCAATATTAATGATCGCTGTTGCCGCGCTTACTATGGTCGGCTGTGGCGGCTCGTCAAGCA
>DATFGQ010000114.1:0-103017 GCA_035249305.1 Blastocatellia bacterium
CTCGCGCGCAGTTCAGATTCAAGCGACCTGGGTGCCGCTCCGGTCGCGCTTGCGGACGAAGACGCCGCGACGATTATCTACACGTCGGGAACTTCGGGCGAACCTAAAGGGGTCATCCTCAACACGGGCAACATAACTTACATGCTCGGCTGCACGAACGCGCGGCTCGACCTGTTGATGGGCAAGCGGCAGGAGCCGGATCAGGTCTTCCACTACCTGCCGTTCTGTTTCGCGGGGTCGTGGATACTGCTCTTGACCTGTCTGACGCGCGACAGCCTGCTGACGATGTCTACGGATTTGAACAAGCTCGTCGACGAGATGAAGCTGGCCGCGCCTAACTACTTTCTGAACGTGCCCGCGCTCCTTGAGCGCGTGAGGTCGGGCGTCGAAGAGCAGCTCGGCAAGAAAGGCGGCCTCGCGCACTCGCTCTATCAAAAAGGCAAGGCCGCGTGGTTCCGCGAGCAGAGCGGCCAGTCGCGCGGCATAGACTCGTTCTGGTTTGCGCTGGCCGACAAGATAGTCTTCAACGCGATCAAGAAGAAGCTCGGCCCTAATTTGAAGGCGCTCATCTGCGGCTCGGCCCCGCTCGTCAAAGAGACGCAGCTCTTTTTCGGGATGATCGGCATCCCGGTCTTGCAAGTCTACGGGCTGACGGAGACGACGGCCATCTGCACTATGGACCACCCGCATCAAGTGACGCCCGGCCGCGTCGGCCCCGCCATACCCGGCATCGAGATGAAGCTCGGCGAAGGCGACGAGGTAATCGTCCGCGGGCCGAACATATTCGCCGGCTACTGGGACCGCCCGCAGGAGACCGCGCGCGTGATGAGGGACGGCTGGTTCCACACGGGCGACCAGGGCGAAGTCGACTCTTCGGGCAACTGGTCGATCATAGGGCGTATAAAGAATCTCATCATACTGAGCTCGGGCCACAACATCGCGCCCGAGCCTATCGAAGAGAAGGTTCTCAAGAACCTGCCCGCCACGGCGTCGCAGGTCGTCGTCGTCGGCAACGGGCGGAGCTTTCTTTCGGCCATCGTGACGGGCGACGTGACAAACGAGCAGGCCGAGCGCGCGATCGAAGCGGTCAACGCCGATATGCCTCATTACAAATGCATACGCGCTTTTCACATTGATAAAGAGCCGTTCAGCATCGAGAACGGACTGCTCACGGCTAACGGAAAGCTGAAGCGAGACCTGATCGCCTCGCGATTGCAGGCGGAGATCGAAGGGCTCTACCGCACGAAAAAAGCATGAAGAGTTTCAAAGGCGACACTCTTTCGTGGGAGTTTACCGAGGGGCGCATAGAGCTTGCGCTCCACCGCGAGCCCTGCAACGAGATAGGCTCGGCCACGCTCGAAGAGCTTGAGCGATTCACGGACGCGCTCGAAGCGGCGAAGAATGAGGCGAGCGCGTTGATAATCTACAGCACGCTGAAATGCGGTTTCTCGGCCGGCGCGGACCTAAGAGAGCTTTATCACCGCTCTCAAGAGCTCGCGCTGCACGAGCGTGTCGCGGGCGTGCGCGCTTTCCTCGAACGGATTCACCGCGTAATGAACGCCATAGACTCGACGCCGCTGACTACGATAGCGGCGGCGCACGGCGTAGTCTTCGGAGGCGGCTTCGAGCTGGCGCTCGCCTGCGACATGATAATCGCAGACAAGATGGCGCGGTTCTGCTTCCCTGAGCTTCGCCTGGGTTTGATACCGGGCTTCGGCGGCATACCTCGGCTCAAGCGCGATCTGGGGAACGGGGTCGTGCGGGACCTGCTCTTGACGGGCCGCAGCATAAACGCTCAGAAGGCGCTCGCGGTGGGGCTGGTCAGCCAGCTCGCGGCCGAAGGCGACGCGCTGAAGGTCGCGCGCTTGACCGCCGCCCAGGTCGCCAAGTTTGACCGGGCCACGTCGGCCGCGGCCAAGCAGTTCATTAAGCCGATCCCTCACGCAGAGCTTCTGCGCGAGATCGAAATCTTCTGCGACCTCTTCACGCGCCCGGCCGTCGAAGCGGGCTTGCGCAAGTTCGTGGAGAGCACAGACGCTCAACCTTACCTGCCGTAAAAATGGACTTCATCAACACGATCGCAATCGCACTGGGAGCAAGCTGGGTTTCCGGCATGAAGCTCTACGCCGCCGTGGCGGCGCTCGGGCTCCTCGGCCGCTTTGCGAACCTCCAACTGCCGGGCGAGCTTCACGTCCTTACGAACTGGTGGGTGATCGGCGTGGCCCTCGCGCTTTACGTGATCGAGTTCGTCGCCGACAAGATACCGCTGGTCGACAGCACGTGGGATGTCATACATACGTTCATTAGAATTCCCGCGGGCGCGGTCATAGCCGCCGCCGCCTTCGGCGATTTCGACAGGGGCGTTCAGGTCATCGCGTTCCTGATCGGCGGCGGCCTCGCGCTCAGCTCCCACGGGACCAAGACGACGACGCGCGCGGTGGTCAACACGAGCCCCGAGCCTTTTTCAAACATAGGCGTCAGCCTCGCCGAAGACGCTCTGTCGATAGGCTCGATGTTGCTGGCGGCGTTCTACCCGATACTGCTCTTTATCGTCGTCGCAACCGGTTTACTGATTTCGATAATAGTATTGCCGAAGATCATCAGGTACATTCGCGGCGTCGTCAGGAAAGTGCTGAGGGCTGAGTCCTGAGTGCTGAGAGTGTGTGAAAAGCCCCGCAGGGGCTCTATGTTTGTAGAAGCTCCGCGTTAATGTTGCCCAACCCCGTAGGGGTTGAATATCAAACATACAACTCCTACGGAGTTGGGGGGTATCAATCTATTGTTCCACAAACATCTGGCTCCTACGGAGCCGAGTAGCTCGCTATTACTCAGCACTCAGCACTCAGCACTCAGGACTTAGATTTGACGACACGGGACGTGAACCTGTACCCTTTCAACTTTCCAAGCACACCGATGGCTTAATGAAATGGAGTAAATATCTATGCGCACGTTGGAACAGACTACGGACGAAATACTCGGGCTGGCGGCCGCGCATTTCAAAATCTCGCGCGACGAGATCGCGCCCGACGACGACTTCTTCAAGAAGCTCGGCATCAACAGCCTACAGGCGCTTGAGCTTCTGACCAGGCTCGAAAACCATTTCAACGTCGAGCTGCCCGATTACGAGATCCAGGGCGTGACCGACTTCCGCACGCTCGCCGAGAGGATTCAGTCGAGGCTGTAGATGCTTGATCTGACGAAATACAATTCGCTGGGGGCCGCCTTGCGTGACGCGCTGGACCGTTGGACGGAAGTGGTCTGCCTGATCGAGGCCGACCGCGAGCGCGAAAACTGTCGGCTCACCTACGGCGAGTTCAAACGTCTGGCCTTGCCGCTGGCGAGCTATCTTCAGGAGGGCGGGTTTAGCGCCGGCAGCCGCGCCGCGATCATAATGACGAACCAGTCGAAGTGGCTCATCTCGGCCTATGCCATCTTTCACGCGGGCGGCGTGCTCGTGCCGCTCGACTACAAGCTCTCGCCCGCCGAGCAGGTCCAACTCCTCGCGCACTCGAATGCCGAAGCCCTCGTAGCCGAATACCACATCTGGCGCGCGATCACTCAAGCGGAAGGCTTTGACGGATTAAAGATCAAAACGGTGCTTGTCACGGAAGCGCCTCCTGGAGCCGATTTGAAGGGGGGCGTGCGCTGGGAGGAGGCCCGCGGCGATCGCGCGGCGGAGTTCGTCGAGCGCCAGAGGAAAGACCCCGCCTGCATAGTCTACTCGTCGGGCACGGGGGGAAGGCCGAAGGGTTGCGTGCTCACGCATGAGAATTACCTTGAGCAGTGCGTCGCGCTCACGTCGCTCTACCCGTTCTGGCCCGGCGTCAGGTATCTGAGCATTCTGCCTACGAACCACGCGATCGATTTCATGGTCGGCTTCATAGGCCCGTTCACCTGCGGCGCGGCGGTCGTCCACCTGCGCACGCTCCGCCCCGAATACGTGCGCGAAGCATTCCCGCGATACAAGATCACCTACATGGCGCTGGTCCCTATGGTGCTCAAGAACCTTGAAAAAGGTCTGAAGGCGCGCTTCGCGGAGTTGCCCGCGCCGAAGCGGTTCGTCTTTAACCGGCTGGTCGCGCTCAACCGCCGCCTCACGCGCAAGCGGCCCAACCTGAACCTGAGCCGAAGGTTGCTCAAGCAGGTTCACGAAGCTTTCGGCGGCGAGCTGCGCGCGCTGTTCGTGGGCGGCGCGTTTATGGACCCGGCGACGCTGCAATTCTTTTACGACCTCGGCATACAGGTCGGCAACGGCTACGGGCTGACGGAGGCGGGCACCGCCGTCACGCTCAACGACTTCAACCCCTTTCGCGCGGACACGGTCGGCCGGCCGCTACCGGGCATGGAGGTGAAGGTCGTAAACCCCGACTCGGAAGGCGTGGGCCAGGTGGCCGTGCGCAGCAAGACCGTTATGTCTCACTACCTCGACGAGCCGGACATGACGGCCGAGACGATCGTCGACGGGTGGCTTATGACGGGCGACCTCGGGCGCGTAGACGGGATGGGCCATTTGCAGTTGATGGGTCGAGTCAAGAACATGATCGTCACCGAAGAGGGCAAGAACGTCTACCCCGAAGACATCGAATCGGCGTTCGAGGGGCTCGCGGTCAAAGAGCTCTGCGTCTTCGCCGCCAACTACATCTGGCCCGAGCGGTCGATGATGGGAGAAAAGCTCGTCCTGGTGATCCGCCTCGACGAGGGGCAGCAGTTCACCGACGACCTTGGCGAAGAGATAGCCGCGCGCAACCGCCGCCTCTTGAACTTCAAGCGCGTGAGCGGCTACGTTATCTGGGACGAGGATTTCCCTCGCACCGCTTCGCTCAAGATAAAGCGCAACGTGCTGGCCGAACAGATACGCAGCCGGCTGGACCGCCAGAAGGCGCTGATAGAGTTATGACGAAGAAGTTTCTGGCCGTCGTCAACCCGGCCGCGGGCAACGGCCGATGCGGGAAAATGGTCGGCCCTGTGCTTGATCGCCTGCGCGCTGCGGGCGTCGAGATGGACGTGGTCGAGACCCGCCGGGCGGGCCACGCGATGGAGCTTGCGCGCGAAGCTTACCGCGGCGGGACGAGCAACTTTTTGGCCGTGGGCGGCGACGGGACTTCGTTCGAGATAGTCAACGGGCTCTTCCCCGAAGCGGAGACGGGCGAGCGAGCGACGCTCGGGTTTCTACCGCTGGGGACGGGCAACTCCTTCCTGCGCGACTTCACAGACGAGGGGCAATCCTACGCCATCGAGTGCGTAATCGAGGGGCGCTCGCGCCCGTGCGACGTGATCCGTCTTACGCACAAAGAAGGCATTATTTATTACATCAATATCCTAAGCCTGGGCTTCGTCGCCGACGTGTGCACCCTGGCCAACCGCCGCTTCAAGCGGATGGGCGCGGCCGGTTACCCGCTTGCGGTCGTGCTGTGCCTGGCCCGCTTCAAACAGAGAGTCTTCCCGATGCGCATCGATAAATCGCCGGAGACAAACGCGCACCGCACGGCGCTCTTGATATTCAACAACAGCAAGTACACGGGCGGGAAGATGATGCTCGCCCCTGGCGCGGACACTAATGACGGGCTGATAGACATAGTCCGCTGGTCCGCGGGCAGGTTCGATTTCATCTCGAATTTTTCAAAGGTCTATGACGGCTCGCACGTCGATCACCCGTTGCTGTGGCAGGCCAAGGCCGGGCGGATCGACTTCGATTTCGACGCGCCAGTCGACATAATGGTCGACGGAGAAGTGCTCACGCTTCACTGCGAGTCGTTAGAGGTGATCCCGTCGGCTTTGAATGTGATGGCGTGAATACAGTTTTAAGTTTTTAGTTTTTAGTTTTCAGACCGAAGCTCATAACTGGAAACTGGAAACTGAAAACTAAAAACTATTATGCGTAAGCTTTATCTCACAATTCGCAGCATTATCTTGTGGGCGGTAAGCGCCATCCACTTTTTTGTGATATGCACCTTTCTAGTCTTGCTCGGCGTCTTCATCGATCCGAGGAAGAACGACCGCCCGCAGCGCTGGTTCTTTCGCAACATACTGAGGCTCGCGGGCGCGCGCTTTGAGGTGAAGTACTCGCCCGGATTTGATCGCCGCAGCACCAGCATATTCATCTGCAACCACGTGAACATCTTCGACGCCTTCGTTATCTATTCCGCCATCCCTCAGTTCGTGCGCGGCCTTGAGCTTGAGTCTCATTTCAAGATCCCCGCCTACGGGTGGATGATGAAGCGCTTCGGCAACGTACCAGTTCCTAAAGAAAACAGCCCGTCGGCCTTCAAGACGATGATGCGGCGTGCGAAAGCTGCGCTCGACAGCGGCATAAGCTTGATCGCGTTCGCCGAAGGGAGCCGCACACGCACCGGGAGGGTCCAGCCCTTCAAGCAGGGGGCGTTTATTATGGCGCAGCGGTTTGGTTATCCCATCGCGCCGATGTCGATAGTCGGCTCGTACGAGTTTAATCATGTGGGAGACTGGCGGCTCTACCCGTCGAAGATCACAGTTTATATGCACGACACGATAGAGACCTCGGGGCTCGGCAAAGACGACGTCGCCGCGCTGATTGAAAGAGTCCATAAAATCGTGTCAGCTCCAATTGACGAGCACTTAGGGATACGCGAAGAGTCAGAGGCGGTATAGGTCAGGTTGTTTGCCTGTAGTTCTCACTTCTCAGGGCACCATGGCCCGATTACACGTATCCCATAGATAATGCCGCCTATCTTATCACCCCTCTCGCTGATTGTGTGAGAAATACCGTTTGAACAGGAAATTGTCACCCTGGCTGGTGAGTAGAATTCAAGCGAGTCCCCATCTCCTATAGCATCACCCTTTCTGGCCTTTCTGAAGGGTTGATCGAATAGGGCAAGAATTACCTCCCCCTTAACATCTGTTATTAAAGCCGTGCAATCCTGGCAGGCGGGTTTAGTCGTAGTTTCAATCGCCGGTTTGGCTACGGCTTCGAACCACAACTCGAAATGCTTCGGCCTTATCATCGTAGAATTCTCGTAACCCTGAACATGCTCGATTCCCACTTCCTCAACGCCGCTGCTCTCTAATACATCTTTAATCTGTCTCGCAAGAGCCTCCTCGTCTTCTCTGTAATACCTTAGCTCGTTTCTGTGAGGCCCGCTCTTTACCCTTTGCAGTTTCGGGACAAGATAGTCTGCCGCCCTCAGTTTTGCCGCAGCACTGTAGGCTTTATCTTTTTGCGAGTCGTCGTTGAAGCGTATGTAGATGCGGGGCTTTAGTTTTTCGGAATCCTGATTACCACTGGTATTAGCATTGGTTGGGGTGTTAATAGCTATCTTAAGGGCTCTTGTAAACTCGCCGGCTTTATTCGGTTGGTACTGCCTCACAATCGCTTCTGCCAGAGGCACAAAGTTTTCGGGGATCGCCCTATCCGAAATCATGTCGACTATTCTATCTCGCGCAGCATCCTTTTTCTGCTCGTCTCCGCTCTCTATTTCGGCGAGCGCATTGGCAAACAAAACTTGCGCGTCGCGTTCTGATTCGACCTCTTCACTCTTTTTTATCAGTTCTTTCTCTGCGTTTGACAGCTCAGCTTCCGCCGCTTCAGCCGCCCTGGCCTTTTCCCTCAGCCTATTCGTGAAGAAGACGCTCCCGATTGCCAGCAGGACGATAAGCGCGGCCACAAACCACTGGTAACGGTCTTGCTGGCTGCGCCGCGCACGTTCGAGCAGGTAGCGCTCGCGCTCTTTTTGTATGGGCTCGACGAGGAACTCGCTCGCCAGGTCATAATAAAAGGTCCCGCGCTCCGACACTTCGTTAATCAACCGGCGCTTTTGGAGGTTCGACAGAATCGCGTCCAGCTCGGACTCGCGGAAATCCTTATGCTCGGCCAGCGACTGGGCGAGCCGCTTCTTGCTCACAACGTCTCTCGTGCCCGATTCCGTGATCAGATTCTCAAGCAACATTACCGCGGGCTCTCTCTGTGCGGGCGCCATCCGCGCCAGCTCAGACGTCAAGAAGCCTTTCAATATTCCTTTGACTTCACCCATCTCCTTGAACTCCGCCGAGCCTATCTCGGGCTTCACGGCGGCGTACTTCTCCCAGAGGCGGCTACAGATCACTTGAAGCTGTGTCGGCTGTATCGAGCCGTCCGGCTCCTGGCCCGACAACTGCTCGACGATCGTGGCCGCAAGCTCTCCGCTCAGCCTGGAGCGGAAAGGATTCGGGTCGTCGAACGGATTGAGGATCGCGTCGAGCGCGTTCTTCTTGTCCAGCAGCCGGACATGTACTCTGTGATCGAAGACCTGCGGGTACTCTTTCGCGATCACGTTCAACTTGGCCAGGAAATCTTCCCGAATCGCGATCACTATCTTCGCCTTCAACGTCGTGTCGGCGACTATGTCGATAACGGTCTTTATCAACTGCGACTGTATGTCATGCCCTGTTGTCTGTTTGAAGAGCGTGAACAGCTCCTCGAACTGGTCGAATATTAGGACGGGGTAGACTTCGCCGACCGCCTCGTCGAGCTTCGAGCGGAACTCTGTCAACGACAAGGTGCGGCTCTGCGCCGCCGGGCCGTCAACTTTATCTCGCGCGTCGAAGAATATAGAAGGGAGGAAAGCGTTATCACCATCGCCTCCCGAATCTATTCTCTCGACCAGCAGAGGCCGGTCTTTGAATGGCTGCACGCGGAGCTTTTCGGGCTGGTAGCCCTTTCTCTTCAGCGCGGCGATTATGCCCGCGTTGAGCAGCGATGATTTCCCGACGCCCGATTCGCCGAACAGGACTACGAGGCGGTAGAGTATGATCTTGGTCAGCAACTCTTCGATCAGCTCTTCCCGCCCGAAGTAAAAAGCCTGGTCTACGAAACGGAACGGGTGAATGCCGCGATAGGGCGTGGCCGTGGCGTGTCGACCAGGGTCACTCATCTTCATACTCCTTCCCCATGCAAGCCTTGTATAGCGCGGGAACAAAATCCCACAGGTTCTCCTGAATAAAACTGACCATCGGTTTAGGCCCCCTTTGCAGGATCGAGACGATCAGGTTATCCGGCGACGGGTCGACCGAAAAAGAGAGCGGGTAGTTGGCCGGGTCGACATGCCACCTGAGCGTCTTGAACAGCAGCCGCAGGTTAAAATCTCTCAGGCTATAACCGACAAACAGAATGGGCCACTCATTCATACGCGCTCGAATATTCTCATGTATAGGGTGGAAATGAGGGCTGGCCATCCTTTGTATGAAAGTTATGTAGTCCTCCTCCGTGATTACGATCGAGTTCGGTTTGGTGATGTCACCGTGGAGCTTTAATAAGATGGGGCTTGCCTCGGGCGGGTCTAAGGTAACCTTATCAGGCGGCCCATTCCTGTCCGGGTCGTAGACGGTTACGACAGGGCTTTTGCCCTCTCCGTCACGAGTCGTTGCTTTATACAACGCCTTTTCAAAGAGCGCGTCGTAATTGGTCGTTATGATTATTCGAAAGGGCAAAGCGGCCAGCATGTCCAGCGGCGGCGAAGGCACGGCTTTGCTCTGTGCGAATATCTCGCCGATGGCTTTGATTAGGTCTTCGCGCGAGTTGTGTTCCCGGCACTGAAAGAAGAGCGAGACTCTTTGCAGGTTATCCTTATCGCCATCGGGGTAACCGCATTTATCGGCCAGCATGTTAGAGAGAGCTTTGCCGCCGGGGAGCGTGGCTTTGTATTTGAATGGCGAGCCTGCCGGCGGGTCGGCGGCCACGGCCATCGCGCCAAGGAACAGGATGCATTGGCCTTTTCTTACACCTTCTACGATCTTCGTCGGTATTTCCATTTGATAACCGGCCGCGAAAAGATCACCATTTCAATAGGGCTCCGTCATTACCCGGAAAGTGTGTTCGATTATAGTCCCGCCACGTGGATTGGGAAAGTCCACAGATTCGGCGCGGCGTAAATCCTCTGCCGGGCAGTCGCTCGTAGACGAAGCTACGAAATAGGCTCCCGGCCGGAAGGAGACTGGCGGCCGCACACTCCTGGCGAATAGTTCTCACCAAGTTTTTCGTCAGTGTATAGTGGGTCGTCCCATGTTGTAGTGGACACGGGCGGCCCTAATTACGGATCGAGAATGGAAGGAGATAAAAAATGAGAAAACCTTTCGTATTGTTGACAGTGATGCTAGGGATCGTGATGATCGGCGGCGCGTCGGCCGGGGCTCTAGCCGATCGGACGACTGGTTCGGCCAAGCTGCACCCGTACAACCAGTCAGGGGTCAAGGGCAGAATAAACTTCGTCGACACGGGGACGACGCTGATCGTCAGCGGCACGGCCACGGGGTTAGACCCGAATAATTTCTACATCTCCTTGTTGTATGACGTGGGCTCTGTTCCGGGAGGGCCATTAGCCTGTGAGCCGAGCGAGGATAATACATTGACGGAAGATCAAATGTTTGCTGGAATCTGGACGGTCGCGCCGGACGGGACGGGGACATTAAACTTCACCAAGTCCGGCCCCCTGTACGTGCCGATCAGGGACGTCGACACCGTCTCTATTAGAGGTGAAGCCGAAGGGTTTGACCGGGTGGCCTGCGGCGAGATAAGCCGAAGGCCGTAAAGCCGATTCTATACCCACTATAAACTAGCGCCCGACGCCCCCCGCCGGCGGGGGGCGTCGGGCGCTGGCATAAATCTGCTATAGAGATGCTACGCGTAATGATCGCTGAGGAGATGCTCTTATGAGTCGTCGTATCGTTTCCGCCTGCCTGCTCTGTTTGATCGTGGCCGCGCAGGCGTCGCCCTGCACCATCATCTCCGGCAGGGCGAAAGATGGCTCGGTCTGGGTGGGCAACAACGAGGATTGGTCCTTCGACTTTGAGACGTACTTGAATGTGCTGCCGCGCGAGGGAAACCTTTTCGGCGCGATCACCTTCACCTACGCCGCCCCCGACACGCCGACCCAGGGCGGGGTTAACGAGAAAGGGCTCTTCTACGATTTCAACTCGGTGCCGTTCGCCCCCGATTCAGATTACGAGGGGCGTGACATTAAGAAAGATTTCCCCGGAGGCGACGAAGCCTTCTGTCTTCATATCCTGAGACGGTGCTCGACCGTTAAGGACGTGCTGGAGCTGTTGAAGCGATACCGCGTGAGCTTTCTTGTGGAAGCGCAGATGCACCTGGCCGATAGACAGGGCAACCTCGCCATAGTCAACGCCGACAGCGTCCTGCTGAGCAGAGGCGAATCACAGGTATCGACCAACTTCAACGTAGGCACGAAGGCCAATTCACCGGATGCCAAGACCTGCTGGCGCTTCCCCATCGCCGAGCGGCTGATCCGCGAGCGCGGCGCGGGGCTCGATAACTTCAGAGAGATTCTCGACGCCACACAGCAGTATCGCTACTTCAGCACGATCTACAGCAACATCGTGAATCTTTCGACCGGGGATATCTACTTTTATTACGCGGGCGATTTTCAGAAAGCCGTTCACATAAAGTTAGGAGAGTTGTTGTCGGAAGGTAAGCGGTCTTACCCGATACGCTCGCTATTCCCCGACGCCCCGATCGTCAAAGTGTGGGACGCATACAGGGCTCAAGGCGCGGAGAAAGCCGTCGAGCTATTCAGGCAACTGGAGGGCGGCATGCCTGAGAAAAGAAGGTCGGAGGTGCTGAGGCACATCTTTCTGAGCTGCCTGCTGACGACGAGCAAGTACGCGGACTCCATGATCTTTTTCGACGAGTGGGAGAGGGTCAACAGAGGCCTGGACGAGGCGGCGAGTTTTTACGGCGCCTTCGTGCGCCTGTCGAATGGGGGTTACGAGAAAGGCAAAGAGCTGTTGGCGAGGCAAGTGAAGGTAGACGCCACGGATGAAAGGGCGCAGCGGGGCTACCCACAGCGGGCGGCGAGGCTGCTGGCGAGGCTTGAAGGCGCGAAGCCAGAAGGCGCGAACGCGCGGTTCGAATTGAAGGGTCATAAGGACGCAAAGTTCGTCTCCCTGTACTTGCCGAACAGACCGCCCGTCTTCTATTTCCTGCTCAAGACTGACGACGGGTGGGCGGGCGACTTCAAAATGCCCGAGGGTGAGATCTACTACTCTTTCATGGTCGATGGCAAGATGATGTTAGACCCATCAAACCCGCGTTCCGAGGAGTACGCGGGCGAAGACGGAAAGCTCCGGCTGAATGTCAAAATAGTAAAGTGAGCAGTCTCTAATGATGAGAGGGCGCCTGAAAAGTCCCCGACGGGGACGCGCATCAATAGGAAGCCTCGAAGAGGCGTAATTCAATAAGCCCCGTAGGGGCGACGATTCAATAGCCGAAAGCCCCGTAGGGGCGTGATTCAATAGCCCGGCGCAACGCGCCGGGTGACGCACGCATACAAAACGAAGCCCTGAAAGGGCGATATATCTTATCGCGCCCTTTCAGGGCTTTTCATTATTAACTATCCCTTTCCAGGGGCGTTGCCCCTGGCTATTGAATTACGCCCCTACGGGGCTTTCGGCTATTGAATCAAGCCCTTTCAGGGCTTCCCTTACACTTTTCAGACACCTCTGAGAAGATGGTGCAGGAGCATTTCGGGCTGGAGTGGCCCGCCGACTGGCTGCCGACGGATTACTACCTCGGCTGGTGATCAAAGCTTTATCAGTCATTCAGCTTCGACTCGATACGTCTGTCAGGGATCAGCCACACCAGCGCCACCAGCACGTAAATCCCATATGCTATCCATTGATAGACGAAGGCCGCTGGGATCGCCACCGCGTATAAAAGCATCGAGAGCTTTCCCTTCCTATCGTTGCCCACAGCCGCCGCGAGCTTTGAGTCCTTGCCCTGGTGGGCAATGATCAGGGTTTGAAGAATCGTGTAAGCGATCGCGGCTAAAAGCAACACCGCGCCATAGACTGAGGTTGGCAACGGAGCAAAATGATTCTCCCCCATCCAACCCGTGACGAACGGCACAAGCGACAGCCAGAACAGCAGGTGCAGATTCGCCCAGAGTATCTTGCCGTTGATACTGCGCGCGGCATGGAGCATGTGGTGGTGGTTGTTCCAGTAGATGCCTAGATAGACAAAGCTCAGCACGTATGTCAGGAAGACCGGCAACAACGGGCGCAGCGCTTCCAGGTCTGTGCCGTGCGGGACTTTTAGTTCCAGGACCATGATGGTGATCAGAATAGCGATCACGCCATCGCTGAAGGCTTCGAGCCGATTTTTGTTCATAGGCTTACGCAGTTATACACCGGCAGCTAAAGAGAGGCAACGCGCGCTTCCAGATCTTTTGTAATCTCCGCCGGGTCGGCGCCCGGAGTATATCTTACAGGCCCGCCGAAGATTATTCGCACGCTGCCGGGCCGCGAGAAATACTTTCTCTTCTCTTTCAGCTCGAACAGCCCTTCGATCTTTATAGGCACTATGGGCAGGCCCAGATCACTCGCGAGCAAACCTATCCCGCCCATGAAAGGGCGCATGCGGCCGTCATCCGTAGTCCGCCCTTCGGGGAAGACGAGCAGGCTGTAGTCTCTATCTACGCTTTCGCCCGCGTAGGCGAAGGCGCGGCGGAACCCGCTCTTTTGCGGTAACGGAAAAGTGTTGAACAGCGTGACTATCAACACGTATTGTGCGCGCCGGACGAGACGCGTAAGCCAGCTTACGTTTTGCGGCGGGTTACGGTAGCCGCGCAATCGCTCGCCTTCCATCGCTATCGCAAGGTTGCGCCTGAAGCGGCCAGGGAGCGCCGACAGAATCAATCCGTGGTCTATCATCGAGACGTGATTCGCGATAAACAAGGCAGGCCCGCCGAGGCCGTCGAGCCTTCGCTTCTCTTCCGCGCGCACCCAGCACATCAATCTTGTGATGGGCAGTATCACAAGGTAATAGACCGCCACGCGAATCCACGTCGCGGGGAATCGCTGGGTCCACTCGGGGTAGCTGTGCCCGGCGGCCGTCTGCGTCGCGCCCCGGTTGATCATTCGCTCGATGTCGGCCAGCGTCGTCGCGGCCGTGAAAGCCGATTCGTCTATGTCGACTTGATAGCGGTCCTCGATCGCGCTCAACAGCTCGACGCGGCCGAGCGAATCGAGCTTCAGATCCGTAGTCAGGTTCGCCGTCGGCGAAAGCTCGACCGACGGCTCGCCGCTCACGCGCGAGATAAGCTCGGCCAGCGTGTCGGCCGCGCGGTGAGGGCCTGCGCCATTCGCCTGCGATGATTTGATGGCTTCGGCCACTACCAGCTTGCGCACTTTTTGCGTAGGGGTTCGCGGGAAATCTCTTTCGGGCCAGATAACCCAGCGGCGAATCCGCTGGTGCTGGGCGAGCGTTTCGTTCGCGCGATTGATCGCCGCCGCGGCGTCCGCCCGTTCGTCGCGCATTATTAAGGCCGCGACCGCTTCAGGCCCGCGCGGCCCTTCGATGCCCACGACGCAGCTCGCGCGGACTTCGGGCTGGCGGTCGAGCGCGGCCTCCAGGTCGTCGGGGTAGATGTTGAGGCCGGCGGCCGTGACGATAGTATCTTTCTTGCGGCTCTTGAAATATAGATTACCCGCCTCGTCGCGCTCGCCTATGTCGCCCGTCCGCAGCCAGCCGTCTTCGCTCATCAAAGGCCGCCCCGCCCCGCTCCAGTAACCGGGCGATACGTTGTCGCCGCGCACGAGTATCTCGCCCGTCTCGTCGAGCTTCAGCTCCTGGCCGGGCATGGCCTTTCCTATAGATCCGCGGCTGAGCTTGAAAGGGTGGTTGACGCTGACGATCGCGGCCGTCTCCGTCATGCCGTAGCCCTGCACGACGGCGTAACCGAGCCGCTGCCAGAACTCTTCGGTCTCGGCCGAAAGCGCCGCGCCGCCCGACACGAACGCCCAGAACTTCCACCCGAACCTGCGGTGGATGTCGCGAAAGAGCCACCACCGCTTCAGGAAATGAACGCCCGCGGCGGCGGCCAGCTTTTCGCGAAAGCGCTCCAGCCGCCCGCGCGACTCGTAATCACGCTCCAGCTTGTCGCGCAACGAATCCAACAGGCGCGGCACGGCTACGATGACGGAGACGCGATTCTTCTTAACCGTCTCTATGATCTCGGAAGGGTTCAAAGAGTCTTGAAAGTAGACTTCGCCGCCCAGCAGCAGCGGGACGAAGATGCCCATGAACTGCCCGAACACGTGGCTGAGCGGCACGAGGTTCAAAAAGCGGACGGGGTGAAACGGGCGCTCCCACTTGAGGTATTTCTTAATCTCGCGCTGAAGCGGCGCGAGGTTCGTGAGCAGGTTCCTGTGCGTGAGGACTACGCCCTTCGGGTCGGCCGTCGTGCCCGAAGTAAAGATGATCTCGGCGATGTCGTCTAGAGATGGGGCGATAGAAAAAGCGTCACCCGCGTGATGGGCGATATGGCGACTCAGCTCTTCTACGGCGATCCCCGGCAATTCAAGGCCCGCGTCCTCGCGCTTTCGGGCGCTGTAGATTATAAATCTGGCTTCGACCTGTTTTTGCACCCGGCGGACAAACTCAGGCGCGCTTTCAACGTCGAGCGGGACGACGATCACGCCGCGCGCGAGGCACCCGAAAAAAGCTGCGACCCACTCGGCGCTGTTCTCGGCCCAGAACAAAACGCGGTCGCCTTTTGATATGTGGCGGCTTTCAAGCTCGCGGGCGAATTGAAAGGCGGTCTGGCGAACCTTCAGATAAGACCAGCGATTAACCCGCAGCCCGCGCCGATGCGCGAAGGCAGTCTCTCGCGGGCGTTCCAAACAGTCGTCTAAGAATGTAATCAGATTCGTGCGCATCATTATTAAGAGTGCTGAGTCCTGAGTCCTGAGTCCTGAGTGTTAGACAATAGAATTAGGCTGTAAGGGATTTTACTTCATGGCGCATGATGCGCTTCGAGCAGCGCGGACTCAGGACTCAGCACTCAGGACTCAGGACTTTGAGAAGATTGTACGGTCAACACGCCTCTGATATAGTCGTTTCGCCTGAAATTGTAGCCGCAGCAGAGACTTTCGGCAATGCTCACACAGATCGTCTTCGTCATAATCGCGTACCTGATGGGATCGATCCCCTTCGGTTATCTGCTCGTAAAATACGTCTTCACCGAAGGCGAAGACGTTCGCCGCGTCGGGTCGGGAGGGACGGGCGCTACGAACGTCACGCGGCGCGCGGGCCGGCTGGCGGGGCTGCTGACCTATCTATTCGACGTGGCGAAAGGCGCGGCGGCGGTCTTTCTTATGAAGCAGGTGACTGATGATTATCTCTGGGTCGGCGCGGCGGCCGTCGCCGTAGTGCTGGGCCACATCTTCCCCGTCTTTCTGCGGTTCCGCGGCGGCAAAGGGGTGGCCGCGGGGATGGGCGCGTACCTGATGATAGCGCCTTACGCCGTGCTCGCCGCGTTCGCGCTTTTCGCCGTCGTAGTCTTTCTCACACGCTACATGTCGCTCGGCTCGATCGTAGGGGCCGCATCGATCCCGGTCTGGACCCTTCTCTTTTACGGCTGGCTTGCCGATGCGCCCAGCCCTCACCTCAAGGCGATGGTCGTAACCGCGATCGCGCTCGGCGCGCTCATCGTCGCCAAGCACCACCAGAACATCGGCCGTTTGATTCGCGGGACCGAGAGCAAATTCGGCGACCGCGTGAGCGCGGCCGAGCCCGACCCCACGGCGGTGACCGGAGGCCGTGGCTGATGACGGTCGACTCCAGCCGCTACGCGAGGAGGCGCGTCGCCGTCGTAGGCGCGGGGAGCTGGGGGACGGCGCTGGCCCTGGTGGCCGCGCGCAACGGCCACGAGGTACGCGTCTGGGCGCGCGAGTCGGAGGTCGCGCTATCGATCAATCGAGAGCAGAAGAATCCTTTTTACCTTTCGGACTTCGCGCTGCCGGAAAACATCACCGCGACCACTTCGCTCGAAGATGCTCTCGCCGACACGGACTTCGTGCTGATGGTCGTGCCTTCGCACGCCATGCGCGACTGCCTCTTTCGGATGAAAGATCATTTGAAGCCCGAGACGGTGATCGTCAGCGCGACGAAGGGGGTTGAAAACGGCTCGCTTATGAGAATGTCCGAGGTGATAGGCGAGGTCTTGAACGACCGCGCCGACACTCGGGTCGTCGCGCTCTCGGGGCCGAGCTTTGCGCGCGAGGTCGCCCGTAAAGACCCGACCGCGATCGTCGCCGCAAGCGCGGACCAGGCCGCTTGCGAGATGGTTCAACACAACCTCAGCTCTAACGTGTTTCGCGTCTACACCAACAGCGACGTCGCCGGGGTCGAGCTGGGCGGGGCCGTAAAGAATGTCGTCGCCATCGCGGCGGGCGTGGTGCGCGGGCTGGGGATGGGCACCAACACGGTCGCGGCCATAATCACGCGAGGGCTTGCGGAGATAACGCGGCTCGCCGTAGCCGAAGGCGCGAAGGGCGAGACGATGGCGGGGCTGGCGGGGCTCGGCGACCTTGTGCTGACCTGCACGGGCGAGCTTTCGCGCAACCGCCACGTCGGGCTTGAGCTCGGCCGCGGCCGGCGGCTCGCCGACATCCTCGCCGACATGCGCGAAGTGGCCGAGGGCGTGAAGACGACGAGAGCAATTTACGAGCTGAGCCGAAGACGCGCGATCGACATGCCTATCACGGCGAGCACCTACGCGCTGCTTTATGAAGACAAGCCGGCGGCCGAGGCCGCAAACGAGCTGATGGAGAGACCGCTCAAGAGTGAGTAACCATGATCTCAAATTTGAGATCTGAGATTTGAGATTCAATACCGAGATGCAACCTAGAAAGACGACCGCTCCCCTGTTCACCCCCGAGCCGCCGCGCGAGCGGCCGCCCTTCTGGTGGCTCAGGTGGGTCCCCGCCGTCATCTTAACGATCCTCGTACTCGACCTGCTCTACATACTAGGGAGCGTGGCTCTGATTCCCGTGCTGGCCTCGTTCGCGATGGCCTACCTGCTCAACCCGCTGGTCACGCAGGGCGAGAAGCGCGGGCTGAGCAGGCCGGTGGCCGCCGTCATGGCGCTGCTCGCCGTAGCCTTCGCCGTCACAGGCTTTCTCATGTTCGTCATCCCGGAGCTGATAGAAGAGGGCACCGAAGCGGGCCAGAAGGTGATGACATACTTCACGCCCGAGAACGCCGGGCGCGCGCGCGTGTGGATACGCGAGAACTCGCCCCTGCTCGACCGCGTGGCGGGCGAACGCGCCGAGAGCTTTATTCGCAACCCGGCCGAGGTGACGGGCGACCCCAGCACATGGATCGCAGGCGGGTTGAGCGGCTTTCTGTCGACGGCCGCGGCGTCGCTCGACCTGTTGCTGGTCCCGTTTTTCGTCTTCTACATACTGGTCGATTTCGGCGGGTGGCGCGACTCTTTGGAAGATTTAATACCGCCCAGATTTCGCAACCCTTTCAGCCGCCTCTTTGACGAAGTCGGCCGCATACTGGAATCCTACGTGCGCGGCCAGCTTCTGATCGCCATAGTGATGTCGGTGCTCTACGCCATAGGGTTCGCTGTGCTGAGGGTCCCGGCCTGGGCCGGCATAGCCGCGCTGTCCGGCCTTCTAAACGCCATCCCGTACGTAGGGACCGCGCTCGGATTAGTGCTCGCCACGGGCTTCACGCTGGCCGACGGGGGCGGGGTCTGGAGGATCGTGGGCGTGATCGCGGTCTTCGTCATCGTGCAATCGATCGAAGGCTACTACCTGACGCCGAAGATACTGGGCGGGCGGTTGAGCCTGCACCCGATGGCGGTATTCTTAGGGCTGCTGATCGGGGGCAAGCTGTTCGGGCTGCTCGGCGTGATACTCGCGGTGCCGACGATAGCCGTCGCCAAGGTCTTCATAAAATTCATCAGGGAGCTTTACAAAGGCTCGTACTTTTACCACGCGGGGGACATACACCCTGCCGAAGCGCCGAGCGAGATACTCGAAGAGCGCATCGCCGAAGCCGCCGAGACGGTGCTGGCCGAGCAGGTCGAGTCGGAGTCAGGCGACGAGCTACTCGCGCCCGAAGAGTCTGAAGACGACCCCGTAGCGCAAGAGACTGCACGGAAGACTTGAGCTTTGCCGCGAGTTAAGATGCATCAGCCGCGATAGAGAAGATTCTATTGAAGCTTAGAAAGCGGTGAGAGGTGCAAGGATGAAGGACAGAAGGAAAGAGTTGAAAGAAGAGTACAAGCTGGCTCACACGCCGATGGGCGTCTACCAGGTGCGCAACCTGATCAACGGCAAGCTCTTCGTAGGGGCCGCGCTCAATCTGCCCGGCATTCTCAACAGCATCAAGCTCCAGTTAAAAGCGGGGAGCCACCCGAACAAGAAGCTTCAGGCCGAGTGGAACGAGCTGGGCGGCGAGAGCTTTGCCTTCGAAGTGCTCGACGAGCTGACGGCGACGGAGGGCGCGGGTTACGACTATAAACCCGACCTGGCATTTTTAGAGGAGCTGTGGCTGGAGAAGCTACAGCCATACGGCGATCGCGGGTATAACGAAAAGAAGAGAGGCAGAGAAGAGCGGCTGAGAGAGATGGCGCAGAGGAGGCTGGGCAATCGCTGAGAAGGGTCTGCTGATGCCGACTCCTATGAAAAGTCAGCAGGTGAGCTGAACTAGCAACACATCCTCTTAAGCAATGGCGCGAAGCGTCCGTAGCTTCTCATCATAAAGGTACGGATAACGCCGCGCGTAACCGGGCGCGTGAGCAGTACTGATTGAATCATACGAACTCACTTCCATATTAAAGATTCTTCCTTTAATCCACTTGAAACAAAGTCCGGATCGCTCGGGGAGATCAATTCGTCCAAATCCTTAGCTGCTTGCCGTAGCTGCGTACTGACCCCACAAATAAGCACATCTCCGAAGGATGGCATTTCGCGCAAGAGGATCGCAGGGCGGTTCTTAATAAGCCCATCGGCCTGCGGCATTGGAACGATGACTAGGTCACCTTCTTTCATACTCTGGGTTTACCTCTTTGATTAAATCCAATGAGTACTCTGGCTCAGCCTCGCCGTAAGCCCGTGCTAAACTTTCTAGCGAGAGCTGTGCCCAGCCGTCGCGTTCTTCATCAGAAGATTTTGGCAATATGGTAATAAGTAGCTCGGTATTTGGTTCGAGCTCAAAGGGCTCGTCTAGCAGAATCTGACTGCCATCAAAGTGGGCGCGCAAAGTTCTTGTCTCCATAGCATCAATCTCCGGTAAAGATTCTACTAGCCTTCTTTTCTTCACTCAAACACGCAGGAGTAAGAGATGCCCAACGACCCGCATCAGCGGGGCCGCGAGCCGCACTGATGGATACATACGAGACTCGCTTCGCGGCCTCCGTTGCACGCGCTTGTTAGACCCCGTTGTGTGATTGAAAATGATTTGACTATCTCTCGGACATTATTCGAAAAGGTCATCAACTAGCATCCTCCACCCAGGCAATGCAGGTTCCGCATCGGCCAGTTCGCCCCGCCGAAACACTTTGGGGTTATTTGGATCGCTAGCGTGGTAAGACTTCACTATGTCGTCTCCAAGTAAATCAACATCCCATACAATAACAGTTCCTGCTGCAAAGTAATCAGACCGTTTATCTGCAATGGCTTTCTCAGCCGCAGGGCCATAATCATTCTCGCTTCGGATTTCAACTGCGAAGATTGGCGCGCCTTCCAAGAATTTCATCCCCGTGGGCGCGCCGATATAAAAAGCGGCGTCAGGACTAAACGATTCACGATTCGGCAAGGTGACTTTAAATCCAGCATTGTCTGAAACAGCGAAGCCCACTTTCGTCTCCCGCTCATATTCGCGCAAGCTGGAGGTAATATTGAAACTCGCACGATTAGGCCAAAACCCTGTTGGGGCCATCAGCGTTAACTCTCCATTTACGATTTCGGCCTTCCCATTTTCAGGCACATTGTATAGGTCTTCGATAGTTGCTTGAGATTTTGTAGTCATAAGCAAACCTCACAAGCGAATCCTAACACACACAACTTTATAATCCGAGTTGCAGGCAGGTCCAACGACCGAGATCATGCGGCCCGCACATTACGCCCGGTGAAACGGGCCAAACTCGATCGCGTGCTCGCGTGCATCGAGTTGTTATACGCGCCGAGGAATAAGCCGTGCCCCGCTACACGCGATTTACAGACGGCACTCTCAGAGTTCAATGCATTGACTGATATACTGCCGCGGCCTGCTTTGTGAAATGACATGGCGATACTTGAGAAACTCAATTCTATGCTTCCCTGTCAGTAAGTCCGTTTGATCTCTTCAGCTTGAGGGTAATGGCTTATTCCCGAATTTCAGACTGCTCTTGAGCTTCCGGATTAGGGCCGCCACAGAAGAAAAGTGCAGCCGCATCGCCGCAGGGTGCAGGTTCTTAAACCAGCCTGGATATGACCAAAAACTAATAGCGACAGAGACATCGAGGGAATACACTTGATGCCACCAAAATATCGGGATGAATAGTATATCGCCAGGTTCAACAATACATTCTAATGGCCTCGCGGACGGAAAACGTGGGAACTTAACCGGGTCCGGGTCATCTAGATTCACCCGGCTGAAGTGTGCAATCGGTGAAGTCTTAGGGAAAGGATACAATAGCTTCGACTGCTCAGGGGCGAATAGAGTAAATCGTTTTCTTCCGATCACCTGAGCAAATAGGTTATGAACCAAGTCATAGTGCATCGGAGTTATATTCCCAGCGCCAGCAAACCAAAGGTTGGTTGAGATATGAGACTCTTGCTTAAAGTAATCAGGAGGTTTTATATCATTCATAAGCTGTGGGAACAAAACATCGACTGGCTGTTGAGCAAAATAATACCCGTACGCTCCTGAGCTCTCGGAACTGATTTTGTCAATATACTCGCCGAACGTCATGCTCTCATGGTGATAACCAGACCGTTTGATGGATTGTTCGTGGACAGGGGGAAAAACTTTGTTGGGAGAAACTTCTACACGTATATTAGTGTCTCCAGCAATAGACTTGAAGTAATCGATAGACCAGGATGAGAAGGCTTTCCACTCATTAATCGCCTTAGAGATAATAACCGGCTTATTAGGTAAGACATAATTCTTGTAAAAGGCATTCCTGTCTGGTCGCTCGATGCGTTCGACTTGCTCTGCTTTAGTTTTAGGGAACATCGTTGAGCCTCCCATTCTTTATAAGGTAATAATCAAAAAGCGATGTGAGGCGACAAGACTTAACTGCTATTTGTAATAAGAACACTGAAGGACAAGAATTTCAACTGAATTATGATATTAATCACAAAAGCTGCTTCTCAGCAATATAGTAACTTGCGCGTATAACGGCCGCGCGTCAGCGGGGCCGCGAGCGGCACTCAAAGCAACCATAGGAACTGTGCTTCGCGGCCTCCGCTGCATGCGTTTGTTAACCAGCTTTGTGGGGTAGCACTATGTCGACTGCCCATATGCTTGGGACATATCGTTAAGAAAGTCCTCAAGTGATTTGAGCCTCTTAATCGATAATTAAGATTTAAGTGGTCCGGTCAGGCGGAAGCTTCACCTGAAAGCGGACCCCTCATTTCTTGCCGACACTCGCCCTATCTTTCGCACAGATCCTGCGATCAAAGAGTCTACTGCGCCGCCAATTCATCTTGCTCCCGCAGATGTCCGTTGAGTGGTGATGTAATGCGCTTTACAAATAACTACCTCAGGAATAGAATACCGCCCCGAAATTCGCTGCCTTGTGTCTAAAGGCAAACCGTTAACTGTTCCCGAGCCTAAGAGGAGGAGAAATGAATAAGAAGATCCGTCTCAGCTTCCTGTTGCTGTTTCTAATGCTGTTGGCTACTGGCTTAATGCCACAGAACAACAGCAAAGTAAGGGCATCGGCATTTGATGAATGTCAAGACTGCCGCAACGCATGTTGGCAGAACCGGGCGGTTTGTCTTCAACTAGGCAACCCCATCTCATATTGTAATGCTCTTTACGTCGCGTGCATAGATGGCTGCGGCTGCTAATGGTTAAAGCGTAACGAACCCGCCAGGCGCGGTTAGTCACTAGACTAAGAGGCGGAAGATCAGGTCTACGCCCCTTCCGCCTCTTCGCGTCGTTATACCTGGAAAGCCCAGTGATAGAGTCCGCCTTAGTATGGCCGTCTCACATCTCGTCGAGCGCCGCGCCCAGCCGTTTCAGCCCTTCCGTCAGCGTTTCAGTCGGGCAGCCTATGCCTACGCGAAAGTGATTCGGCATCTCGAAGTACCTTCCGGGCACCACGGCCGTTTCGTATTTTTCCCGCAGCAGCGTGCACAGATCGTCCACGCTCCCGCGCGCGAGCCGCGGGAATAGCACCGTCCCGAATTGCGGGCGGTAGGCTTCAAGCTCTTCGCGCGAATCGAGGAACTCGTTGATCAGCGCGCGGTTCGTTTCAAGCAACTGCTTAGCCCACTCGCCGACCTGCTCTATGTTCGCGAGCGCCACGACGCTCAGCCGCTCGGCCGTGTGCGCAGGTATCACGCCGAACAGATCGTTCAGCTTCCACATGCGCTCGGCGAGCTGTGGCGCGGCCATCACCCACCCGCAGCGCAGCCCGCTCAAGCCATACGCTTTCGTCAGGCTGCTCGTAGTGATGAAATGCTCTCCCAGGTGAAACGCCGAGCGCGGAGCTTTATCGTAAAGCGCCTCGAGGTAGACTTCGTCGACGAGCGCGCGCGCGCCCACACCGCGCGCGGCCTCGCCGATCCGCTTTATCGCGTCGGCGTCGGCCAGCGCGCCGCTCGGGTTGTGAAGGTTCGTTATGACGATCAGCCGCGTGCGCGGGCTCAACTTGCGACTCACCTCTTCCGGGTCGAGCGCGAAACCGTCTTCGAAGCGGCGGTCGAACCGCTTGACCTGCGCCCCCAGGTAAGAGGCTACGGCGAGCAGCGGCTCGTAGGCGGGGCGCTCGATCAACACTTCATCGCCGGGCTCAAGGACCGCCGCCATCGCGAGGTGATTCGCCATCGACGTCCCCGTGGCCGCCACTATGTTGTAAGGCGCGACCCCGCACTTGAGCGCGAGCGCGCGCTGAAGCGGCCCGTAGCCGTAGAGGCTCGGCCCGCTCACGTCGAGCTCTTCGAGCTTCACTGGCAACCGCGAGAGCGGGTAGTTGCGCAGCCCGCTGGTCGCGAGGCTGTAGGGCGCGATCGACCGCGTCTTCGACCACTCGATGTAAACCGAACCTTTCGCTCGACCGTCTCTCATGACGTGCGCCTCCACCACCGCCAGAAAAAGTAAGCCGGGACGCCCGCCGCCAGAATCGCCATCCCGATCCAGGTGTTCGCGGGATTCTTATAAACCGTGTTCGCTACGACGAGCCAGCAGGCCGCGATGAAAAGCGCGGTCGTCACGGGATGGCCCGGCATCTTGTACTGAGCCTGACCCGACTCTCTCGCATCGCGGCGGCGCAGGATGAAGACACAGGTAGCGGTCAGGCCGAAGAAGATGAAATCAACCGACACGACGTAGCTCAGTATCTGCGAGTACTTCCCCCAAAAGGCTATCACCATCGCGAGCAACCCTTGCAGGGCTATCGCGACGACGGGGACGCGCGTGCGCGGGCTGAGCCACGACACGCTTTTGAAGAAGAGCCTGTCTTCGGCCATCGCGAAATAGACTCTCGGCGACGTGAGTATAGACTGGCTCAAAAAGCCGAGCGTCGAGACGACTATGCCGACGGCGATCAGGCGGGCGCCGGTGTCGCCTATCGCCTGTCTCATCACTTCCGTCGCGGGCGTGTCGGTGGCGGCGAGCCCCGCGGGGCCGAGCGCGCGGACGCAGACGAAGTTGACGGCCAGGTAGAGCGCCGTAACACCCATTACGCCTAGCAACAGACCGCGCGGCAGGTTCTTTCTCGGCTCGCGCAGCTCGCCCGCTATGAAGCTGGCCGTCTGCCACCCGCCGTAAGCGAACAGGACCGGCGCCATCGCCGCGCCGAAAGCCGTTAGCTGTGCGCTGTCGGGGGCAGGCTGTTCGGCAATTACCTGAGCGCTAGGCCCGCTAACGAACAGCCCGCAGACGACAAGGCCGACTATCGCGATTATCTTTAAAATCATGAGCGCGCTTTGAAGGCTGCTGCCCGCGCGCACGCCAAGGCAGTTGATTGCCGTAAGCACGGCGAGCGCCGCGACCGCGACGACCCATTCTCGCGCGCCGACGCCGGTGAGCCCTTTGAAGTATTTCGCGAAGGTGATGGCGACGGCGGCCATGCCGCCTGATTGGATTACGAGCAGCAGCGCCCAGCCGTAGACGAACGCCACCGCCGGGTGATATGCCTCGCGTATGTAAGCGTACTGCCCGCCGACCAGCGGCCGCCGCGCGGCCAGCTCGGCGTAGACGAACGCGCCCAGCAGCGCGACGGCCCCGCCCGCCACCCAGGCCCCGAGTATGACGGGCGCGGTCTTTACTTCGCGCGCGACTTCCGCAGGGTTCAAGAAAATGCCCGAGCCTATGATGCCGCCCATCACTATCATCGTGGCGTCGAACAGACCGAGGCGGCGGGCGAGGCCGGGGGGCGCATCTGAAGCGGGAGCGGCGGGTGGCGGGCTTTCTAAAGTCTCGCGCGAAGTAGTCATCCGGGCTCAGTTCTTATCCGAGGAGTTCTGGCGGCTTATCTGCGTGGGCGTGTGTAGCCGCTGGCGCATGCGGCGCTGCCAGTTGGTCTGCGGCACGTCTTCCTCTTCAAACTCGTCGATCATCTCCTTTAACGTCTCGCCGCCCATGCGCCGCGTCTTGATATAAAGCAGCGCCGTCAGGATCGAGATGAGCGGGACGATAAGGATGTTTAGGATCGTCGTAATAACGCCGGTGACGTCGGCAAACAGAGAGCGCCTGGCTTCAGGCATATTCTTGAAGATGCTCCCGATGACCAGCCCGACCAGCCCGCCCGCGGTTATAGGGATTATATATTGAAAGAAGAGTACTGCCATCACAGTGCGGCGGGAGCGCTTCACGAGCGCCTTCGACCGCTTCATAGCGGCGCGGCCGCTCAGGTTTTCCATCATCACCACGGGCGCCGTGAGCGACGAGTTTATGTAGAAGATTATCCCCGGCACTACCAGAAGCAGGCACAGGAGTATGAAGATTATGCCCACCATGAATGCCGTCGTCAGGAACTGACGAATCCGTTTCCTGAGCGCGGCGAGCGCCGGGCGCAGTTGTATAGGGCGCAGCGGCGCGACGAACAACTGCGTGACCAGCCTTATAGTCACGCCGACGATCACTGTGCTTGCGAGGAAAGTGAAGACGAGCGTAAACAGGCCGAGGACCAGCCTGTAAATCTCCTCGGTCGATTCAGGGATCGCCCCCCGATGCTTGAGCAGGCCGATCGTCAACTGCCCAATGGCTAAGACGACAAGCGGGAGATACATCACAAACGATACTCGGAAGAATTTCGGAAAGTGCTCGCTGTAGAGCGCGAAGGCGCGGCGTAGCAGCGAGCCCGTCCCGTCGACGCTGGCGCGCAGTGCGCTGGCGAATCCCGCCGCGCTCGCGGGCCGCTCGTCCGGATTCTTGGCGAGCGCCTGCATGACGATGGCCGCGGTCTTTTTCGGGATCTTCTTGTTCTTCTCCCTGATCGGCGGCGGCGCGGCCTCTATGTGGAGCCTCATGACTTCGTGCATCTCGCCCTTGAAAGGCGGGGTGCCGGTGAGCATCTGGTAGGCGATCACGCCTAGGCTGTAGATGTCCGAGCGCGCGTCGAGCGGCTCGCTACGGCACTGCTCGGGCGACATATAAAGCGGGGTTCCGAGTATCGACCCGACGCGGGTGAGGCCGTCGGCGGGGGCCGTCTCCCTGGCGCGCGCCTCGTCTATCGTTCGCCTGCGAACGGCGTATGTCTCATCGTCTTTCACATCGCCGGACGGCTGGATGAGCGTC
This sequence comes from Blastocatellia bacterium, assembly GCA_035249305.1. GTDB lineage: Bacteria > Acidobacteriota > Blastocatellia > UBA7656 > UBA7656 > DASUNP01. The sequence goes on from DATFGQ010000114.1 coordinate 26,717, forward strand.
GCGCCCCCCTCGATCTCGGGCGGCAGTATCCGCGTGGCCTCTTCCTCGGTCTGAGAGGCGGCCTCGGGCGACTCTTTAATCAGGATGCGCGTCTCCTGCTCTTCGCTGATAGGCGCGGGCTGCACCTGCGTGGCGGCGTCAAAGACCGATTGGTCCGTCGAGCGGACGGAGAGCACGGGCGTGGCCCGGCGCTCGGAGACGGATTGAGCGGGCGCAGGGGTTAAGGTCTGAGGCAAGACCGGAGGCTCGTCGGCGGCCGCGTCGCCGAGCTTCGCGAGCCCGAAATCCAGAACCTTCACCGTGTAACCGCTGCGGCGGTTCGGCTCAAGCCATATGTTGTCGGGCTTGAGGTCGCGGTGAATGATGCCCTGCTGGTGCGCCTCGTCGACTGCGGAGCAGGTCTGCTCCAGAATGTCCGTGACCCATTCGAGCGGGAGGCGAGATTCTTCGGCCAGCACTTCGGCCAGCGAGCAGCCGTCAAGGTACTCCATCACGAGGTAAGCGACGCGGCCATCGCCTACGTGCGCGAACCCGAAGTCTGTGACATCTACTACGTTGGGGTGGCGCAATCGGCCGGCGGCGCGCGCCTCGCGCTTGAACCGCTCGACGAACTCGTCGTTCATCATAAACTGCGGGGCGATCACCTTGAGCGCCACCAGGCGGCCCGTGCCCAGGTGCGTCGCCAGGTAGACGGCCCCCATGCCGCCCTTGCCGAGCTGCCGCTCGATGCGGTACTTCTCGTCCAACACCTGATCGATGAGATTTAATGACTGCATAAAGGGGTCAGTTTGAGATTTGAAATATCAAATTTGAGATCACCAATGTATCGGCCCGGCTTCCTCGTCTTCGCCGACGTGTTCGGTCGCGGGGGCGCGGGCGAGCCCGCCTCTGCACACGGCCAGTTGCGCGATCAGCGAAGCGTCTTTGATCGTTAGCTGCTGCGCCAGCAAAAGCGCGCGGTCGAAGTCCGCCTGCGCGAGGACGGCGAGCGTGCTCTCGAAGCTCATGCTGAACTGCTCGGCGCTTCCGGGCGCGGGAATATCATTTATAGATTTGATGGCCGTCTGCATCACTTCGAAAGCGCGGACCGTGTCGAGCGCCGAAAAGCTTGAGACTATGGTGAGCAGCGATTGCGCGCGCGCGATCGAAGGCTGCGCCTTTACGGCTTCGGACTCGGCCTCGTCTAACAGCTCTATGGCGCGCACCCTGTCGCGCGAAGCGAGCGCGGCTCCCGCGAGCTTGACCAGCGCGCCGACCCGCGCCGTGTTGTCCTGTATGTCTAAGGCGACTGCTACGGCGTCGTCTATCCGCCCTTCGGAGGTCTGGCGTCTGGCGATCTGCGCCAGCACGCGGTCGTGCGTCTCGCGGTTCGATATCGAGCGCGCGGCCGACTGGGCTTCGGTCACCTCGCCCTTGGCGAGCCACGCCAGGGCTGCGCGAGCGTAGAGCGAATCGCGCTCCGTCTCGTTCGAGCTCGCGCGCGCGTCGCCGGCGATGTCGGCGGGGCTGGTCGGCTGCGCCAGACTCAGGTCGCTCGTCCGGTCGAACGCGCCGGGCTCGCTGATCTCCTCAATCTTGCGCTGCACCTTTACGCGCCGGTCCGGCATGTAACGGGCGAAGAGGTCCGTGAGCTGGCGCGTGATGAAGTATATCGCCGCCGGCTCGTCCGGCCCGCCTCGCTCGCGGCCCTCGCGGTACAGCATTATCTGTTTGTAGGCGAGGCCGAGGAACCGCTCTATCACGGGTCGCGCCAGCGAATCTTTAGCCGAAGGGTTGGCCGAAGAGACTAGGTACGAGCCGAGCGTCTGTATGTCGTTGAGGTCTATCGATTGCGCGCGCTCAAGTCTCACGACGGCGCTCGCGAAGAGCAGGTCGGAGAGGCTCGCGTCGACGCCGCGCATCAGCACGAGCAGCCGCGCGAAGTTTTGTGAGATCAAAGGGGCCTCTTCGCGGGCGGCGCTTGCGCCCCCGAGGCTCAACTGCCCGAGCGCCATCGCGCGGTACGGGTCGCGCTCGACTATCTGCAACGCGACGCTTATCAACAGCTCGCGCCTGTCGGCGTCGGCGCGCGGCGACTCTTTCGCGCTCTCGGCCGAGTAGGCGGCGGCGCGCGCCAACTCTTCTGCAAGCTCCGTGTCGCGGCTCGCGATTCGGTTGAGCAACTCTTCGCGCAACTGCCGGCGCTCGGCGGCTGCCAGCGTCTCGCGCGCGAGCGATTGAAAGGCCTGGCGAAAGATCGATCGGGCGCGCTCGCGGTCGTAAGGCCACAGCAGGGTCGCCGCCTGCGACTGCGCGCGGGCGGCGAACGCTAGGTCGTCGCTCAGCCGCGCCTGGTCGGCGATCTGGGCGAGCAGCAGCGTTATGCGCACGTCGAGCGCGACAGGCTCGCCGGCCTTTTTCTTCTGGGCCGAGACGGGCAAAGAGCACGCGAGCAGGATGACGATTGCCGGCGCGAAGACTTTGGCGAGCAGTCGGGCCATGACGGCAATGTACCACAGAGGCGTGGGCGCGGGGAACCCCTGGCCGCCGCGCTCGCCCCCTGAATTCCCGCGCTCGCGCACTTTCTTTCCGCGCTCGATAACAGGTCGATTCTCCGGCCGCCGCGCCCGCGTTAAGATCGAATGCGAAAAGGGGAGAAAACCACTTAAAGGAGTCTCGTCATGAAGAAGATCAAGCTGATGATTATCGCGCTCGTCGCGCTCACGCTGACCGCGACGGTCTGGGCGGGCCAGGGCGAAACACGTCCCGACGATAAGAGTAAAGAGATCGAAACCGAGCTCGCCCGCGACCCTAATAACCTGAAGCTCATACGCCGGGCGGGCTGGACATACTTTTATCAAGCGCGCCAGGGCGACGCCCAAGCGCTGGACAAAGCCATACAGACGTTCGAGCGCGGCGCGGCGCTCGCGCCTATGGATTCGGAGTTCGCCTCCGCGCTCGGGATAAGCAACTTCATGAAGATCGCTTTTCTCGCGCGCTCGCAGGCCGGCCGCGACCAGATAGTCTCGACGGTCAAACAGACGCTCGCGGCATTCGAGCGAGCGATCGAGCGCGCGCCCGATGACGCGACGCTTCTGGCCGCGCACGGCACGGTGCTGACGATCCTGGCGGGGTTTACTAACGACGGTAAGACTCTTATGAAAGGCGTAGAAGAGATGAACCGCGCCGTGAGCGCGAACCCGAAGCAGGTCCACCCTCGGCTGTTCCGCGGATTCACACACCTGAATCTGCCCGCGGTCGTGCGTGATCAGAAGGCCGCGGTCGAAGACCTGAACGCCATCCTCGCGGTGTCGCGAGCCAGCTACAACGAGCAGGCGCAGGGCGTGCTGCGCGTGATGCTCGGTGATCTTTATTTCGAAGCGAAGGACACGGCGAAAGCGGAATCGGAGTACAAGGCGGCGGCAGGTCTGAGCTCTCCGCCCGCCGAGCAAGCCCGCGCGCGGCTGGAGCTGCTCAAGCGGGGCGAGCCCGACGCCAAGGCTTTTGCCGCTTACCGCGCGAATGTGATTAACTGTGCAATCTGTCATACGAATCAGAATTGATAAAAGCCTGGAGGGGCGAGTATTCAATTGCCCGGCGCGAGAGCCCCCAAGGGGCGCAATGCAATAGCCTGGGGCGAAGCCCCATGTGATCAGCGCAAATCGATTGAGCCCTGAAAGGGCGATATATCTTATCGCGCCCTTTCAGGGCTTTTCATTACTATCAACCCATTTCCAGGGGCGGTGCCCCTGGCTATTGCATTGCGCCCCTTGGGGGCTTTTAAATAGCTGGCGATGGCAGAGGCGCAGATCATAATTCAGACTCTCGGATTCGCGACGGGGACGGCGCTCTACGTGCTGCTGACGGTCCTGCTGTGGAGGGCCGAGAGGTGGTCTTTAAGGCCGCAGAACAGCGTCAGGTTCAGCCTGCTCGCCTTGCTCTGGAATGTGAGCAATCTCACGGCATATTCGTCGCTGCTGGCGGGCTTCACCACCGCCTCAAAAGCTTTCTATCTGCCTATGGCTTTTGCCTACAGCGCAACAGTGCTGCTGCCTACGTCGCTGCTGCTCGATCTCAAATCGCCTCAGGTCAAGAGCGACAGGCGGCGGCTCATAGGCCGGTGGGCCGTCGGCGCGTCATACGTGATCGGGGCGCTTCTGGCGCTATCGATCTTTGCAACGATCTTCGTCCCGGCCTTCCCGGTCAAGTTCTCGACGCTCGCCATATATTCGGCCTATAACCTCGGGCTTCACGCCGCGGCTTACGCGCTGCTGTACCGCAAAAGCGACTGGCCGACGCGCGCGGAGCGGAGCTATTCGTTCGTCATCATGGTGTTGTTCGTAGGTCTCGCCGTCGGGTTGTTGCTTTTGATTCACACCGTCTCGAATGCGTCGCTGGAGTTCTTGCTGGCGAACGTGACTCAGCAGTGGAGCATCCCGCTGGCGCTTGTGACATTCGCCTTCATGGCCCAGTTCCGCTTCGCCGACCTGTTCGTGAAGCGCAGCTTGATAATACTCGCGGCGATAATCACGGCTCTCGTCTACGGATCGCTTGTGGTCGCGCCGCTCACAGAGAAGGCGCGCTCTCTGTCGCCGCACAAGACGGCGGCCCCGCTGGTCGTGCTGACGCTGCTCTGGTGCGCGCTGCTTCTGGTCTTCCCGCGAACGGTCAAAACGATAGACCGCCTGGCCGACCGCTGGCTGTTCAGGCGGCCCGATTACCGACAGATCGCGCGAGGCTTCTCCGAGCGCATAGACAGGCTCGAACAGGAGAGCGAGTTATTCGCGCTCGCGGAGGCTACTGCCGTAGACGCGCTCGGCGCTGACCGCGCGAGCGTGGTCATGCGCGAATCAAGCGAGGCCGAAGGCGATGAAGGGTCAGAGGATGAAATAACGATCCCGATCCTTGTGGGCGGCCGGCCTAAGTATCATCTGGTCGTCGCTCCCGGAAAGAGCCGGCGGAAACTGTTGAGCGACGAGATGCACTTTTTGACGACGCTCGCCGACCGCGTCGGCCGCAGGGTTGAGGCGATAGAGTTCGAGCGCGAGCGCCGCGAGCGCGGGCTGCGCGAGGCGAGGCTGCGCCACTCGCTGACCGAAGCGGAATTGCGCGCGCTCAGGGCGCAGGTCAATCCGCACTTTCTCTTTAACACGCTGAACACGATAGTCGACCTGATCTCGTCCGAGCCCGAAAAGGCCGAAGCGATGACCGAGCGGCTCGCCGAGGTCTTCCGTTACGTCCTGGCCGGGACTGACCGTAACTTGATAACGGTCGGTGAAGAGTTCGATTTTCTCCGCACGTACCTTGAGATAGAGCAGGCGCGCTTCGGCGAGCGGCTGCGAGTCGAGCTTGAAGTTGATCCGACTGTCGCCGGTCACGTGATACCGTCGTTGATCTTGCAGCCGCTTGTCGAAAACGCCGTCAAGCATGCCTTAGCGCCGAAACTCGAAGGCGGTACTATTCGCGTCCGCGCCTTCCGCGACGCGGGGTGCTTGCGGATGACCGTCGAAGACGACGGCGCGGGCTGGAGTGGCGTCAGCTACGACGAGCTCAAAGCGGGGTTTGAATTGCCCGGCCGCTCGTCGGGGCCGGGAGGCGTGGGGCTGCGCAACGTGGTCGAAAGATTGCGCACTACGTACGGCGACAGGGCCGGGTTCGACGTTCGCTCGGGCGCGGGGAGCGGGACCACTGTCGTCGTTTCGATACCTGAAAATGAGACTCAAAACACTAATCATAGACGACGAGCCGTCGGCGAGGTCTCGGCTTCGGAGACTGCTGAAAGATCATCCTGAGGTAGAGGTGACGGGCGAGGCGGCGGACGGACTTGAAGCGATAGCGCAGATAGAGCGGCTCAGACCCGACCTGATATTTCTCGACGTGCAGATGCCGGGGCTGTCGGGGCTTGAGGTCTTGCGGGCGCTGCCGAAGAAGACCGCGCTGCCGATGGTAATATTTGCCACGGCTTATGACGAGTACGCGCTGGCGGCCTTCGACGCCAACGCGGTCGGTTATCTGCTGAAGCCCGTCAACCGCGACCGTCTTCGTCAGGTGATCTCGCGCGCGGCGGCGCTCGTCGCGAGCGCGAGCGAGGCCGACGACGAGCGCCGCCGCCTTCAAAACGTCGTCAGTCAGAGCGCGCCCGCGACCCGACAGATCGTAGCCCGAAAGCGCGACCGATTAGTCCTTCTGCCGATCGAAGAAATCTATTTCCTCCGGCTCGAAGACGGGATTCTCAGGGCCAAGACCGAAAACGAAACTTACTGGACCGATTATCAGATCGGAGAGCTTGAGAAGCGATTGCCGGACCCGCCCTTTTTCCGCGCCCACCGTTCGGTGATAGTCAACCTCGACCGTGTGAAAGAGATCGCGCCTTTTTTCAAAAGCACCTACCTGCTGGTGATGAACGACCGTCAGGCGACGGAGATACAGACGAGCGAGCGGCAGTCTAAGAAGCTTCACGACTGGTTGGAATCGATGAAGTAGGTAAGGGTTAATCGCCGCCCGAGTAGAGCGACTCGATAGTCTTCTCGTACTTCTGCTCCACGATGCGGCGGCGGACCTTGAGTGTAGGCGTAAGCTCGCCGCCGTCTATGGTGAACTCGTCTGCCAGCAGGGCCACCCGCTTCACTTTTTCGTAATCGGCCAGCTCGCGCGTCAACCGGCTGACTTGCTCGCGGATCATATCTACGGTGCGTTTGTCGGCGATCAGCTCGCGCTTATCGGCGCCGTCGATCCCCTGCTGTTTAGCCCACGCGCGCAGCCGCTCGAACTCGGGGACGATCAGCGCGATGACGTACTTGCGCTTGTCGCCTATGACTACGGCCTGCTCGACGAACTCGCTCTGAGCGATCAGCCCTTCGATCATCTGAGGCGCGACATACTTGCCCGCCGATGTTTTGATCAGGTCTTTCTTTCGGTCGGTGATAAAGAGGAAGCCTTCGGAATCGAAATGGCCTATGTCGCCGGTCTTGAACCACGCGCCCCCGTCGCCGTTGCCGTCCGACGGGTCAGTGAAGACGGCGGCCGTCTCTTCGGGCTTGTTGAAATAGCCCTGGAAGACGTGAGGCCCGCGCGTGAGTATCTCGCCGTCTTCGGCGATCTTCACTTCGACGCCGGGGAGCGGCCTGCCGACCGAGCCTATACGATTATGATCGAGCGTGTTGACGGCTATGACGGGCGAGGTCTCGGTCAGCCCATAGCCCTGTAGCAGCGGTATTCCCGCGCCTATGAAAAAGAGCGAAAGGTCGGCCGGCAGCGCCGCGCCGCCCGAGACCATTCGCTTCATCCTGCCGCCGACGGCTTCTCTCAGCTTGGCGAAGACGAGATGGTCGGCCACGTCGCGCTGAAGCTCAAGCAGCGGCGGGATCGGGCGCGAGGCGGTCGAAAGCTCGGCCGACCGTTTCGCGACGCGGGCAGCCCATTCGAATATTCTCTGCTTTAAAGCGCCGCCATCCGAAGCGTTCTTCTGCACGCGCGCGTAAATCTTCTCGATCAGCCGCGGCACCGTAGACATCAAAGAGGGGTTGACTTCCTTCATGTCGGCCGCGACCGTCTCGATGCCGCCCGCGTAGTTTATCTGCACGCCGTAGTGCAGGCAGAGATACAAGACCATGCGCTCGAAGACATGCGACAGCGGCAGAAACGACAGCATCAGGTTGTCAGGCTCGATGCCCAGGAAAGAGCCTGAGCTCACGGCGTTGAAAGTTATGTTACGGTGAGTGAGCATCACGCCCTTTGGCTCGCCCGTAGTCCCCGAAGTATAGATCACAGAAGCCAGGTCATCCGCATGAACGTCTGAAGATAAGAGGTCGTAAAGCTCAGGCCGCGAGCGTGCGAGTTCTGCCCCACGTGATTCGAGGGTTTCGAACGAAGTGATGTTCTCGCCTTCGACATTAGGCTGGAACTGCACTATGGGGAGCGAGGGGAATTTCTTTAACGCCGCGTCGACCCTGCGCATCTGGCGGCTGGTCGAGATGAATAAAAGCTTAGGCTCGGATTCGCGCAGAATGTATTCGACCTGATGAACAGGCTGCGTCGGATAGATAGGCACGTTGACCGCGCCGGTAGAGAGTATTGCGTAATCGGTAATAGACCAGAGCGGCCCGCTTTCGGCGAGCACGGCGACGCGGTCGCCTTTCGCAATGCCCATCTCGTAGAGCCCGAGCGCTACGTCGCGCACGCGCTCAAGCAGCCGTTCACCCGTCATCCCCGTCCACTTCTTATCTTGTTTGAACCTTAAGATGTCGCCATCGAGGCGCGCCGAGGCAGCCATTTTGAGAAGTTCAACAAGCGTCTGTGGGCCTGAGTTATCCATCGTGGTGATAAGTGAAGCGCGGCAATTGTAAATCGGCGGCAGCTATAAGTAAATCGAAATATGGCATTTGGTTTTCGAGCTTTTACGTCTGTTAATGAGTAACAAACATATCCGTTGCGCTTGACATTGAGTTGATATATTCTTCGCGCCCAAGCCGCTCTCGGAGCAAAGTACATGAGCAAGAAAAGACGTAAACGTTCGCAACCTGAGCAGCAAGAGCCGGAAGTCAAAGACTTTCTCGAAATTGGTGGCTCCCCTGTGCCCGGCCTAACCCTGCGCCACGTCTTGCGCGGGCATAAAGAACATATTTGCGGGATTGCCTGGTCTCCAGACGGAAGAAAATTGGCATCGCCTTCAGGGGATAAGACTATCAAGATCTGGGACGTAGAAAATGGGACTCTTCTTTTGACTCTAAAAGGTCACGAAAATCGCATTAATGCCGTAGCATGGTCAACTCAATCAACATGGATCGCTTCATCGTCTGATGATGGCACGATTAGAGTCTGGGATTCTCCGACGGGTAATACTTTATTCTCAATTCCGGGCCCTGGGAATAACTTATCCCAGTTGTCTTGGTCTAAAGATGGTTCCTTATTGGGTTTCTATGATGCCAATGATCAAACAGTTCGTGTCTTCAATGCAGCAAATAACGGAGAACCCATCGCTCAATACCAGATTCCCTCGGGAAAAAGTACTAATGCAGACGTACCAAACCGTGGTTGGTGGTTCGCAATACCTCAACGAGATGGTTTGTTACTGTTTAATGCGAATAGCGGTGAGTCGCACGTGTTTTTAGATAAGCATTTTAGTATCAATTCGTTTGTCTTTTCCCCTTCAGGTGAATATTTGGTAATGGGGTGTGAGGATGACACGATTCGTATATTGGATATACCCACAGGTCGGCTAACTATCTTGGAAGGCCACACACAGAGGGTTCTTTCTGTATCTCTTTCCCACGATGGGAAACTCCTTGCGTCAAAAGGTGGGGGAATAATTATTTGGCGAACAGACAATTGGGAATATCTTGTCCAACTCAGTGAGGAAGCTTCTGTATTCTGGCCTCCTAGATTGGCATTTAACCCCATCTTGCCTAAACTGGCTACTTTAGGTCAAGAAGACACCGTCGTTCGCATCTGGGAATTGGACGAAGCGCTGCTGCTCGGGCAGGTGCAAGAGAGCGTTCACTACACCACCGCCAGACTGGTCCTCGTCGGCGATTCGGGCGTGGGCAAAACCGGGCTGGGCTGGCGGCTAGCTCACGGCGAGTTCAAGGAACACTCTTCCACGCACGGTCAGCAGTTCTGGCCCATCACACAACTTGGCCTCAAGCGAAAGGATGGCACTGAATGCGAAGCCGTGCTGTGGGATTTAGCCGGGCAGCACGTCTACCGGCAAGTTCACTCTATCTTTTTGGAGAACATCGCCGCCGCACTGGTGTTGTTCGATCCCACTAATCGCCAAGACCCGCTCAAAGGTGTTCAGTTCTGGCTGGAGCAACTCAAGGGCAAAGGGCAACTTCCGCCTACGTTACTCGTTGGCGCGCGGGTCGACCGTGGTGCGCCCGCCTTAGCCAAACAGGAACTCGAACAGTTCTGCCAGCGATACGGCATCCACGGGGGTTATATCAGCACCAGCGCCCTGAGCGGCGAAGGGTTGGACGCTTTGCTTGAAAAGCTCAAGGCTCAGATTCCGTGGGACGAGATGACGGCCACTGTGACGACTGTCACCTTCAAGCGCATCAAGGACTATGTGATGTCGCTCAAAGAGAAACCCGACCGCAAGGGCGTGCTGGTCAGCCCGCGTGACCTGCGCGAACAGTTGCAGCAGACCGACAAAGACTGGAGCTTCACCGATGCCGAGATGATGACGGCCGTAGGCCACCTGGAAACGCACGGCTACGTCGCGATCTTGCACAGCTCGGGCGGTGAGCAATATGTGCTGCTCGCGCCCGAACTGCTCGGCACTGTAGCATCATCGATAGTATTGCTGGCCGATAAAAACCCGCGCGAGCTTGGCGCGGTGAGCGAGACAGAGCTGTTGCAGGGCAAACACCAGCTCAGCGAACTCAAAGGATTGCCGCAAGGCGAAAGCCAGATTCTGCTCGACGCAGCAATCTTACGCTTCTTGCAACACAACATCTGCTTCCGCGAGACGCTAGAAAACGAAAACCTCTTGGTCTTTCCCGGCCTCATCAAGCAGAAGCGGCCCTTGAAAGACGACCTGCCCGCGACCGACGACATCTCTTACGTTGTGCGTGGTCGCGTAGAAAATCTCTACGCCTCGCTTGTGGTCTTGCTTGGTTACACGCCTTCGTTCACACGGATCAACCAGTGGCAGAAGCAGGCGCAGTACGAAATGGGCGAGGGTGAAATCTGCGGCTTCCGCTTGATCGAAGATCGCGAGGGCGAGATCGAGCTTGTGCTCTATTACGGCGACCAGATGCCCGCGAGCGGGCGCGCAAAGTTTCAGGAGTTGTTTGAACAATTCCTCTACCAGCGCGATGTGGAGGTGACGCGCTTTCCGCCGGTCGTGTGCCCTAACGATCATCGCCTAGAGCGCGCCACCGTCATCAAGCGAGTGCGTGAAAGCAAAACTTTCGTGTTCTGCGACGAGTGCGGCGACAAGGTCGCTCTGCCCGATTTTGGCAAACCGCAGACCATAGACATTGGAGCGTCGTCGTGGCTGCTGCTTGAAGAAGCGGCCGCGCGGTTGCGCAGCGCCTACGAAGTACGGTTGACACATATCAAAGGTTTCCGTCGCGGGTGGGCGACGCCTCGCTGTTACGTCAGCCACCTGCCTGAACAAGACTCGTGGGCTGAAAAACTCGTTCAAGATTTACGCGACGCGGGCGTGTACGTCATCGAGCAGCCCAGGCAGGTTAAGACGGATGATTTCGTGATCGTTCTCGACACGCCCGCCTACAAGAAGGCGTACCAGTCCTCAGCGCCCGTGCTAGCCGACGACAAGCCGCTCGTTCAGGCGCGTCTGGGTAAAGAGCCCTGCCGGTGGATTTCGCTCGCGCTGACGGGCAAGGCCGTAGCGCACAATAGCGAAGACTGCTCGCTTGTCAGTTTTTGCGATCAGACGCATTACCCCGTGAGCCTGTTCAATCTGGTATTGAACCTTTACGCCATTCCGCTCACGCATGCGTTCTTCGGGCGATTGCGTCAAGAGCTGCACGGTCAATGGGAGCAAACGCTGGCCGGAAAGAAAGTTGATGAAGAGAATTCACCGCTCAGAATCTTTATCAGCTATGCGCGCGAGGATGAGCGATTCAAAGATGAACTGGTCACGATGCTTGGCGGGTTGCAGCGGCGCGGCGTTGTCGACGCCTGGCAGGACCGCCGCATCGAAGCGGGGGATGACTGGTACAGATCGATCCAGGAAGCTATGGATAGCTGTGATCTCGCGCTGTTGCTTGTCAGCCCGGATTACCTCGCTTCCGGATTCATTCAAGAAGAAGAACAGCCAAAGCTATTGCAGCGTCGCCAGGAGATTCTACTGCGAGTTATCCCGATCATCGTCCGCCCTTGTAAGTGGAAAAGCGAGCCGGCGCTGAAAGGCATACAGGTATTGCCCAAGGATGGCAAACCAGTAATTAAATTCACGAAGGCGAGCGGCGCGCGCGATCAGGTTTGGGAAGAGATCGCGACCGTCATTGAAAACCGCGCGAAAGAGAAGATCACGCCTTAAAGCGCAATGCGTATTGAAATAACCTGTAGGGGCAGCCCTTGTGGCTGCCTGGATCGCGCGTTAGCGCGATTACGTACGGCGCTTGCGCGCCGCCGGGCTGGGACAAGCCCCGCCCCTACAGGTTTATGCAAGCGCTCATCAGCTTGCCCGCCGCCCGGCCGACGGTAATACTTTCATAGAGAGGTTAGCAATCTCGAACTGCTCGAAAAAGCTTTGCCGATTCTCACTGTCGATAACGTCGAAAAGGTCTACGATGGCGGCTCGCGCGGCGTCTCGGCGCTGCGCGGCATAAGCTTCACCGCCGATGACCACGACTTCATCGCACTCATGGGTCCTTCGGGTTGCGGCAAATCGACGCTGCTCCACTTGCTCGGCGGCGTCGACCGCCCCACGCGCGGGCGCGTCTTGCTTGACGGCGCGGAGATCTCCGCGCTAGACGAAGAGGCCCTCGCCCGCGTCAGGCGCAAGAAGATAGGTTTCGTATTTCAATTCTTCAACCTGCTGCCTACTCTTACGGTCATCGAAAACGTCGCGCTCCCCCTGCTCCTAGACGCCGCAGGCGACCGCGAGGCTCGCGCGCGCGCCGCTGAGCTGCTCGACCGCGTGGGGCTCGCCGCGCGCGCCTCGCACTTCCCGGCCGAGCTTTCGGGCGGAGAGATGCAGCGCGCCGCCGTCGCACGTGCTATCATTGCCCGGCCCAGGCTCGTCCTGGCCGACGAGCCGACCGGCAACCTCGACAGCGAAAACGGCGAGCAGGTGATGAACCTCCTCGCCGACCTTAATACCGAGCTCGGGATCACTGTAATATTGGCGACACACTCGGAAGAAGCGGCCGCTAGAGCTAAGCGCACCATACGCCTGCGCGACGGTCTCATAGAGAGCATAGTTCAAGAAAGGAGCGGCGTTCGATAATGTCAAACGACAACGAGATTCTAAACATCCTCAGGAGCTTCGGCCCCTACATCCCGGTTCTGATAGTGATGGCAATAGGCGTGATCCTCGCTCTGACCCGGTGGAAGCGCCACCCCAAAATATCTATGATGGCGTTTTTGGGCCTCGGCGGGCAGATCATCCTATTCGTAGTAAACGTAACTTTGAACCTGTATGCCGGGCGCGTCTTATTACGATCGTGGACGAGCGACCAGATATCGACTTTCTACATGTTGAAGTACATCATCACCAGCCTCATCGAAGCGGGCTTGTGGCTGCTGATCATACTCGCCATATTCAAAGAGCGGGGCGAGCAACCACAGCCCGCGCAAGGCGGTTACGGTCGGCCCGCGGCGAGCGCGTGATAGGCAGGTCTCATATCGAGCATGAAGGGGTTCGTCGCTCTCTTTAAACAGTTCATCATCCGCGCACTGCTGCGCGACCGCGTGCGCGCGGGCGTGACTGCCCTCGGCATAAGCCTCGGCGTCGGCGTGATGATAGCGATAAGGCTCGCCAACACGAGCGCGCTCGAATCGTTCCGCGCGGCTACGGAATCGGTCGCTGGAGAGACTTCGATACAGATCAAAGGCGCGGCGGGCCGCTTCGACGAGCTGATGATCGCCGACCTCGGGTGGCTCGCCGACTACGGCCAGGCGAGCCCGGCCGTAACGGGCCACGCGCGAACGGAGCGCGGCGAATACCTTGAAGTCCTCGGCGTCGACGTGCTGCGCGACCGCGCGCTGCGCCGCTACCGCCTGCTCCGCCTGAGCGCCGACCGAAGCGAGCCCAGCGCGCGCGAGTTCCTGCTGTTGCTCGCGGACCCGCGCGCCGTGATCCTCACAGAAAAGTTCGCCCGCCGGAACAACCTCTCGATCGGAAGCTCCCTCCCGCTCACGATAGGCGACACGCGGAGCGAGTTCGTAGTTCGCGGCCTGCTGGCCGACGAAGGCCCCGCCCGCTCGCTCGACAACTTCGCGCTGATGGACATTGCCGCTGCCCAACTCGCCTTTAATCGACTTGGCCTGTTAGACCGCCTGGATGTAAAGCTCAAGCCCGGCATTTCGCCCGAGCAAGCGCAAGCCGAGATCGCCCGCCGCCTGCCCGAAAACCTGTCGGCCGCCGAGCCCGACGCGGCTTATGGGCAGGTCGAGCGGATGATCGCGGCGTTTCATTTCAACCTCACCGCTCTGTCGTCAATCGCCCTGCTGGTAGGGCTCTTCTTGATCTACAACACCGTGTCGATATCTGTGATCACAAGGCGCGAAGAGATCGGCTCGCTTCGCGCGATAGGGGTCGGCCGCCGCATGGTGCTGATGCTCTTTCTGGGCGAAGCCGTCTTGCTTACGGCCGTCGGCACAATCATCGGCATAGCCGGCGGGCGTTTGATGGCCGGCGCGGCAGTGCGGGCGACGGCCACCACGGTCGAGACGTTTTACATAGCCGCGAGCGCGACAGAGACGATCGCGCGACAGACGATCGGCTTTGCGGAAGTCGCCATAGCCTTCGCCGTAGCGCTCCCGCTTGCCGTCGTCGCCGCGATGCTGCCGGCGCTCGAAGCCTCGCGCGTGCGCCCCGTCGAAGCGATGCGCGGGGCGGAGCGATTGGCAAAGAGCTTCCGCCCATCGAATAGAAATCTCTTCATCGCGCTGGCGTTGTTCGCTGCTGGATTTGCGCTAAGCCGCCTCGAAGCCGTAGACGGGTTGCCCATCTTCGGTTATCTGGCGGGGCTCGCGCTGATGTTCGGCGGCGCGTTCTTAGTCCCCGCCGCGTTGTGGGTAGTCTGTCGCGCCGCCGCGCGCGCGACCGTGGGAGTCTTTCGCGCGATCAGAGTTGAAGGAAGGCTTGCGAGCGCGAACCTGCTCGGCGCGATACCCCGCGTCTCTATCTCCGTGGCGGCGCTCGCCGTGAGCCTCGCGATGATGGTCGCCATCTCGATTATGATCGGCAGCTTTCGCGAGACGGTCACCTACTGGCTCGGCCAGACTTTCAAAGCAGACATCTACGCAAAGCCCGCCTCTCAAACGCGCGGCGGATTGGAAGGGGCGATCTCGGCCGAAGCGATAGAGCTGATAAAGGCCGACCCTGAAGTGGCGGCGGTCGACGCTTACACTTCTGAAGATACTAGCTACGGCGGCAACCCGATCACGCTCGGCGCGGGCGATTTCGGCATCCTCCTCGATTACGGCAAGCTCTATTTCAAAGCGCCCGCCGACGCCGAAGCGCGCATGCGCCAGGCGATAGGCGAAGATGCCGTTGTGGTGAGCGAGAGCTTTGCGATTCTTTTTAAGAAAGATGTCGGCGACCGCGTAGAGCTGTCCACGCCATCAGGGCCGCGGCCGTTTCAGATCGCCGCCGTCTACTACGATTATTCGAGCAACCGCGGCGCGGTCGTCATGGACCGCTCGACATACGCGCGCCATTTCCCCGCCTCGCTTAACGCCGCGCCGAGCACCCTGTCGATCTACCTCAGGCCGGGCGCGAGCGAAGACCGCGTGAAAGAGAGGCTGATCGAAGCCGTCTCGCCCCGCTACGAGGTGATCTTCACGACGAGCGCGGCCGTGCGCCGCGAGGTGATGCGCATCTTCGACAGCACGTTCGCCATCACCTACGCGCTCGAAGTTATCGCGATAGCGGTCGCCGGGCTAGGCGTGATCTCGACATTGATAACGCTGATACTGGAGCGGCGCGGCGAGATCGCCGTGTTGAGCTTCATCGGCGCGACCCGCGCTCAGATTCGGCGCATGATCGTGGTCGAAGCCGTCTTGATAGGTGGCGTGAGCCAGATCGTAGGCGTGCTGATCGGGTTGATGCTGTCGCTGGTCTTGATCTACGTCATAAACGTCCAATCGTTCGGGTGGACTATTCAGTTCCATTTCCCCGCCCTGTTTATCATCCAATCGACGCTTTTGATACTCGTAGTCACGGCGCTGGCCGGCCTCTACCCGGCCGCGCGCGCGGCCAGGGTCGAAGCGGTGCGCTTTGCGAGGGAAGAATGAGCAGAATTAAGAATTCATTCGCGGCTCTTAGCATCTTAATTATCGCCTGCTTGCCGATGCCCGTCGCACGCTCTTCCGAAGATGTCGCGCCGCATGCCGCGCCGGCAACAAATGAAGGCTGGCGCGAAGCGCGCGCGGGCTACAGTTACTCTTTCCCGCGCGATCATGCTTCGCACGCCCCTTACCAGATAGAGTGGTGGTACTACACGGGCAACCTCGCGGCGCGCGACGGCCGCCGGTTCGGCTACCAGTTGACTTTCTTCAGGACCGGCGTAGTGCCTAAACCCGCAAACCCCTCGCGCTGGGCCGTGCGCGATCTCTACATGGCCCACTTCGCCATATCCGACATCGACCGCGAGTCGTTTCACTGGTCCGAGCGGCTGAGCCGCGCGGGGATAAACTGGGCCGGAGCCGACGCGACCGCCTACAGGGTGTGGAACGGCGACTGGGAGGCCAGGCTCGACGGACAGACTCATAGCCTTGCGGCGCGTGACGAGGGCTTCGCGCTGGAGCTAAAGCTTCAGCCTTCAAAGCCCGAAGTCATACACGGTCAAAACGGCGTCAGCCAGAAGGGACCCTCCGAAGGCAACGCGACGCACTACTATTCGCTGACGCGGCTTCCGAGCGAGGGCGTAGTTGTAATCGACGGCGAGCGATTCGACGTGACGGGCGAGAGTTGGATGGACCACGAGTTCGGGACGAGGATTCTGGGGCTGGAGCAATTCGGGTGGGATTGGTTTTCCATACAACTAGACGACGGGCGCGAGCTGATGATCTTTCAAATCCGCCGCTCGGACGGCTCGGTCGATAGGCGGTCAAGCGGCACCTTGATAGACGCGCAAGGCAACGCGATTCATCTCCCGTTCGGAGAGTTCACGCTTTCTCCCCGCGACCGGTGGACTTCGCCCGCGAGCCGCGCGACCTACCCGACCGCGTGGGCGGTCGAGGCGCCCGGCCACGGGCTGTCCTTAAACGTCGTCGCCGCTTTCAAAGATCAGGAGCTGCGCGCTACGGAAAGCACCGGCGTCACTTACTGGGAAGGCGCGGTCGAGGTGAGCGGGCGCGCGGGCGCAAACGTGACGCGCGGTCGCGGCTATCTGGAGATGACCGGCTACGCTGGCCAGAGCATGGGCGCGATCTTCCAATAAAGAATTTGAAATCTCAAATCTCAAATTTGTGTAGTGTGGTAAAAGCATGATTAAGCAAGAGTGTAGGGGCGGGGCTTGTCCCCGCCCGGCGGCGCGAAAGCGCCGGACGGTCATCGTGCTGCGCACGATCCGGGCAGCCACAAGGGCTGCCCCTACAATTTCACCATCAACATGCTTTTACCACACTACACAAATTTCAAATTATTTGACCGATTGTGCTATCATAAAGCTCCCCAGATTTTTGAGTCTGATCCGTCCACACACCAGAGCGCCAGGAGGTACTAAAATGAAGATCGCAGCTCTCGCCTTTAAGGCGTTTTCCGTCCTAGTTCTTGTCATTTCTATGAATTCAATATTACAGGCCCAGGAGCCCGCGCCGCCGCCGCCTCCTCCTCCGCCGCCTGCGCCTCGCCAGGGAGACAGCGTCGAAGTTCCTAAGATCATCCGCAAATCCGGCGGCGTTCTCCAGAACACGGCGACCAAGAGGGTCACACCCGAGTACCCGCAGCTAGCCCTGGAGGCGCGCGTGTCGGGCAGCGTAGTGGTCGAGATCACAGTCACCGAGGAGGGTACGGTAATGTCTGCGCGCGCCATCTCGGGACATCCCTTACTGAGGGACGCCGCCGTCGATGCCGCCCGCGGCTGGGAGTTCACGCCTACTCAGCTCAGCGGCGTGCCTGTCAAGGTCATAGGCACGATCACCTTCAATTTCACGCCTACGCGCGACCCGGCCCTGGTCAAAGAAGCTGAAGATTTGATGCAACAGCTCCGCGACAATCAAGGCTCATCAGACCTCTATATCAAGCTGGGCGATGTCTTAAATAAGCTGGGAGATTATAAAGACGCGGCCGCTTCCTTCAAACGGGCGTTGCAATTCGAAGAGAAGTCGGTCCCCGCCCGCGTGGGCCTGGTGCGCGCTTACTTCTGGGCTGGCTACAAGGAGGCCGCGATGGCCGAGCACGCAAAGCTCAAAGAGCTCGATCCCGATGCGGCGGAGAGTGTGTTAAAAGAGATTCAGAAATAAGTATACTGACGCCTACTGCCATCGGAATATCTTGAGCGCGACGGCGAAGCTGACCAGCCCCCACGCGATCAGCACGGCGATCTCCTGCCAGGTCGACGCGATCGGCATCCCTTCGTTCATCACCGCGCGCAGCGAGTTGTTGAGCGCCGTCAGCGGCAGCGCCTTGATGAACGGCTGCGCGAAATCCGGGAAGCGCGCGGCCGAAAAGAAGGTCCCCGAAAGCAGCCACATCGGCAGCATCACGAGGTTCATCCAGCCCGAGACGCCTTCAATCGTCTTGGGGCGCGCGGCTACAAGAAGCCCAAGCCCCGCGAAAGTCATCGAGCCTATCAACGCGATGATCGTCAGGTCGGCTATCGATCCATTCACCGAGACGCCGAAGACCAGCCACGCGAAGATTATTACGGCCGCCACCTCGCCCGCCAGGAAGACCAGCCGCGACAGCATGAAAGAGAGCAGAAAATGTGACCGCCTCATGGGAGTCGCCGCCAGCCGCTTGAGCAGTTTTCGCGTGCGCGCCTGCACGACCGTGAAGCCCAGCCCCCACATCCCGCTCCCCATCAGGTTCAGCCCGACCAGACCCGGTATCAAAAAATCTATGTAGCGCGCGCCCGGCTCGGTCACCTTCTCTTCGTTCACCTCGGCCGCGTCCTTGCGGCCGAAGACGCGCTGCAACGCGTCATCTGCCGCCAACCTCGCCACGCGGCTCTCGGGCCGCGTAGGGTCGTAGCGGTATTCAATGGCGCGCGCGGGCGGCGGGCTGTCTGTAGCCGGTTGAGCGCCGGCCGAGACCGGAGGGGCCTCTTTCGGAATCTCGTTCAACAGAAGAGGAGGAAGATTGACGCGCACGATCAGATCGATTTTTCCGGTGCGAAGAGACTTCGCCGCCTCTTCGGGCGAGAGCACGACGGCATTCACCTCCGAAGATTTGGAGAGGCCGTTGATGATGTATTCAGCTTCAGGCCCTGAGCTTTCGATCGCTATGCGAGCCTTGTCAGGCGCGGTGTTGCGAAACGCGATGCCGAGCGCGAGCGCCAGCAGCACAGGAAATACGAAGACCCAGAAGACCGCTTCGGGCTCTCGCAAAAACTCCCTGATCCTTGCGAGCGTAAGCTCGACGAGCGGGTGCGCGGCCCGCGCGCCTGATCTCGGGGCGCGGCCGGCGACCGACTCTTCTCTCGCCACTTCTTTCTCTTCTTTCACTTCATCTTCAACTTCAGCCATCGCGCAGCAACCTCCCTGTCAGGCTCACGAACACGTCTTCGAGAGTCGCCTGGTGGGTCGTCAAAGTTATGAGCTCGGCCTGCTGCCGCTCGATCTCCGCGAGCAGCGCCGGCAGCGCCGCGCCTATCTCTGAAACGGTGAGCGAGTAGCTCCCCTCGCGCGCACGCACGCTTCGGACTCCGGGCAGGCGCGAAAGAGAATCGGCTTCAAGAATACCCGTGAAGCTGAATTCGACTATCTGGTCCGCGCCCAGCGAAGCGACGAGCGCGGCGGGCGTGCCGAGCGCGATCACGCGGCCGTGGTCCATTATCGCCACGCGGTCGCACAGCCGCGCCGCCTCCTCCATGTAGTGCGTCGTCAGCAGTATCGTCCCGCCACCCGAGCGGTACTGTTCGACTATCTCCCAGAGCCTGAGCCTTGCCTGCGGGTCGAGCCCCGTCGTCGGCTCATCCAGAAAAAGTATCTCGGGGTCGCTCACCAGTGCGCAGGCGACCGCGAGCCGCTGCTTTTGCCCGCCCGAAAGCTTGCCCACGCGCGCCGTGCGCTTCTCCTCAAGCTCGACGATCCGTATCACCTCGTCTACGTCGTGGCCGCGCGTGTAGAAGCTGCGGAACAACCTTATAGTCTCTTCGACGGTGAGCTTCTCGGCCAGTTGCGTCTCTTGAAGTTGCGCGCCGATCTTCTCGCGCAGCTCCCGGTCGGAGCGTCCGCCCCAGCTCTGGCCTAGCACTTCGACCTGGCCGCCGTCGGGCCGTGTGAGCCCTTCGAGAATCTCGACCGTAGTCGTCTTGCCCGCGCCGTTCGGCCCCAGCAGCCCGAAGCATTCGCCCGCGCGCACTTCGAGGTCGAGCCCATCTACGGCCGTGACATCGTTGTAATGCTTGACTAACCCCGCGCACCTGAGCGCCGTCTGTTCTGCGGTTGAATTCATGAAAACGTACTATAGCACACACGTGTGCAACTGGACTCGGCCCGAGGCGGCAATGTAGGCTAAACGATAAATGGGCGACGAATCATTTATAAACTCATTGATTGAGAACGCGCCGATGGCGGCGATGACGACGCTCGGCGTAGGAGGCCCCGCGCGCTACTTCGCAGAGAGCACGAGCGTCGATCATCTGGTCGCGGGCGCGAGGTGGGCCGCCGAGCGCGGCCTCCCGCTCTTCGTGCTCGGCGGCGGCAGCAACGTCGTCATCAGCGACGCGGGCTTTGCCGGGCTGGTCTTGCGCCTCTCCATACGAGGGGTTGAGGCGGCCTCCGACGGCGGCCACATCATCTTGAAAGCAGGCGCGGGCGAAGAGTGGGACTCTCTGGTCAGTCTTGCCGTAGAGAATGACTGGGCAGGGTTCGAATGTCTGTCGGGCATACCCGGCCGCGTAGGCGCGACTCCGATTCAAAATGTCGGCGCCTACGGCCAGGAGACGAGCGAGACGCTTGCGTCGGTCGAAGCCTTAGACCTTCGCACGCTCGACCTCGTCGCCTTCACCGCCGAGGAGTGCCGGTTCGGGTACCGCATGAGCCGTTTCAAATCCGAAGACCGCGGCCGTTACATCATCACGAGAGTTGTCTACCGCCTGAAGCCGGGCGGCGCTCCCGCGATACGGTACGCCGACCTTGAGCGATACTTTTCAGACCGTCGCATCGCCAGCCCGAGCCTGGCCGACGTGCGCGCGGCCGTCATCGAGATACGCCGCCGGAAAGCCATGGTGATAGACGCCGCGGACATAGACTCGCGCAGCGTGGGGTCGTTCTTCGTCAACCCGATTGTCACGCCCGAAGAGTTCGAAGAGATTCAAAAGCGCGAAAGTGATCGTGTCCCTTCATTCCCCACGGCCGCCGGGCAGGTGAAGCTGTCGGCGGCGTGGCTGATCGAGCGGGCGGGGGTCACGCGCGGTTACGTGCGCGGAGGCGTAGGCACCTCTTCGAAGCACGCGCTCGCGATAATCAATCGCGGCGGCGGGACGGCGCGCGAAGTCGTAGAGCTGGCTTCGGAAATCAAATCTCGCGTGCTTGATCGCTTCGGCGTCTACCTCGCACCCGAGCCGGTCTTCGTAGGGCTCGATCAAATTTGAAATCTCATATAGAGGGCTTCGTACTGCGGGATTATCTTTTCCGTTGCGAAACGCGAGACGGCTATCTCGCGCCCGCGGCGGCCCAACCGCTCGCGCAGGGCTTCATCGCTCAGTATGTCGATCGCACGCTCGGCCATGCCCTGCACGTCGCCGACGCCGAACAGGTATCCGCACCCATCTTCTTCGACCACTTCGGGCAAGCCGCCGACGCGCGTGGCTATCACGGGCACCTGGCATGCCATCGCTTCGAGCGCGGCGAGCCCGAAAGACTCCGTGAGGCTTGGCAGCAACAGGAGGTCCGCGACCGACAGGTAATCCCTTATCTGCGACTGCGGCTGCTTGCCTACGAACTCGACACACCGGGCCACGCCCAACCGCTCAGCGAGCGTTTCGGCGTCGTCGCGCTCCGGCCCGTCTCCGCACATGATCAACTTCACTCGCAACGGGCTGCGCTCGCGTATGCGCGCCAGGACCTCTATGCAATCGGTTATCCGCTTGACCGGGCGGAAAGTCGACACGTGCAGTATGATCTTCTCCCCGTCGGGGGCGATGCTGCGTTTGAGCGAGCTGTCTGAAGCGCGGTGGTAATACTCTGCGTCGATAAAGTTGTATATCACGTCGATCGAACAGCCCGTGCAGAACGTCTCGTTCGTGGCGTCGCGCAGGTATTGGGAGATGGCCGTCGTGGCGTCGGACTTTTCGATGCCGAACCGCGTGATAGGCAGAAACGAAGGGTCGCGCCCCACAAGGGTTATGTCCGTCCCATGCAGCGTCGTCACCACGGGTAGGTGGCGCTCCGGTCTAAGCATCTCGCGCGCCAGGTACGCGCTCACGGCATGCGGTATCGCGTAGTGCACGTGCAGTACGTCGAGCGCATGCGCGCGGGCGACCTCGTACAGCTTCGACGCGAGCGCGTCCGTGTAAGGCGGGTATTCAAACAGCGGGTAGCTCAGCATATCGACCTGATGAAACTGTATGCGCTCGCGCGGCGTGTCGCCGTCGGCCAGCCGCATCGGCGGCGCGTAGCTTATGAAATGTATCGAGTGGCCGCGCTTTGCAAGCTCAAGCCCCAGCTCCGCGCCCACAACGCCGCTCCCGCCGTAAGATGGATAACAAGTAATGCCAATCTTCATAAAGTATAAAGTCCTGAGTGCTGAGTCCTGAGTAGATGTCTTTCACTCAGGACTCAGCACTCAGGACTCAGGACTCCTTTAAGAGTACATATTCATTCGGCGGGTGAGCAGCTCGATGGGGTCGTGCACGTTGATCGCCTCGCGCACGATGAACGCCTCGCCGTGCTCGACGGCTATCAGCGAGCCGTAGAAACGTTGCCGCGCTTCGAGGCGGCGCAGGAAGCCTTCCGTGCTGATGTTGGTTTCGGGCTCAGTGCTGCTGGGGTCGAAAAGTTGCGAGCGGTAACACATTATCGCGGAGCTTTTTTGCTCAGCGAACTCGGTGATGTCTACTACGAAGCTCGGCGCCACCGTGCGGGGGAACATGAAGTGGGCGACCGTCTGCGGGCGAAAACGCTCCTGCCCAGTCTCCGCGTCGTACTTCGCCAGGCCCGCGACGTGCGCGGCCTCGCGCACTATCTGGGAGGTGTGGGCGTGGTCCGGGTGCGGGTCCTCCCAGTAGTGAGTAAAGACTACGCGCGGGCGGTAGAGCCGGAGCTTCCGCACCATGCGGACGCGCGATGTTTCGTCGCACCATATGTGCGCGTCCGGCAGCTCAAGGTTGTCGCGCACCGCAAGCCCGAGCGCGCGGGCCGCGGCCTCGGCTTCGCCTGCGCGTATCTCGGCCGAGCCGCGCGTGCCCGACTCGCCGCGCGCCATGTCGAGTATGCCGACCTTATAACCCAGCGTCGCCAGCTTCAGCAGAGTCCCGCCGCAGACCAGCTCTACGTCATCCGGGTGCGCGCCGACCGCCAGCGCGTCGAGCCTTACGTCCTCGCTCATCGCTTTCATCCCCTCAGCTTGAGGTTACGTGCGCGCTCGCGCCTCAGTCAAGCGCGCCAGGTCTTTGGCCCCGCCGATCGGCAGCTTTACCGTAAAGCTCGCGCCGTAACCTTCCCCGGCGCTTTGCGCTTCGACCGCGCCGCCGTGCAGCTCTACCAACTGGCGCACTATCGCGAGCCCCAGCCCCAGCCCCGTGTGGACTCTGTTGTAAGAGCTGTCGGCTTGCCGGAACCGATCAAAGACGTACGGAAGAAACTCCCGGCTGATACCGCGGCCGTTGTCGCTCACGATGATCTCCATTTGCGAATCAACCCTCTCAAGCTTGACCTGCGCGGCCCCGCCCTTATCGGTGAACTTCACGGCGTTCGATAAGAGGTTCCAGACGACCTGTTGTAAGCGAACCGGGTCGCCCGAAATGGGGACCGCGCGCGGGTCGAGTATTACTCCGAGGCTGATCTCTTTAGCGTCCGCCGCGGGGCGTATCGCCTCGACCGCGTCTTGAATGACGGCCGTCAGATCGACCGGCTGCACGTCCAACCGCATGCGGCCCGTGATTATGCGCGACACGTCGAGCAGGTCTTCGATCAGCTCGGCCTGCGCCCGCGCGTTGCGCTCGATGGCTTCCCGAGCCTGAGCGGCCGTCTCGCGGTCGTCGGGGTATTTTTGCATTATCCCCGCCCAGCCGAGTATCGCGTTCAAGGGCGTTCGCAGCTCGTGAGAGACGGTCGCGAGAAACTCGTCTTTCATGCGGTTGGCCTCCTCGGCCTGCTCGCGCGCCGCCTGCTCTCTGTGCAACAACTCGGCGCTGAGGTTTGTCGCCTGCTCCGCCTCGCGGCGTGCCGACTGCTCGCGCGCGAGCAGCTCTTCGCGCTCCTTCTCCGACCGCTTGCGCTCGGTTATGTCGCGCGCGATGGCCGACGCGCCTGTGACCTCGCCCGCGCTGTTTCTGATAGGCGAGACGGTCAAAGAGACGTCGATTACAGTGCCGTCCTTGTGCGTGCGCTGAGTCTCGTAATGCTCGACGTGCGCGCCGCGGTTGAGCTTCGTCATAATCTCCGGGAAATCGTCGGCCCGGTTGGGCGGCATCAGCATCGATATGGGACGCCCCTTCACCTCTTCGGCCGTGTAGCCGTAGAGCCGTTCCGCGCCTTTATTCCAGCTTACGATCGTCCCTTGCAGCGTCTTGCTGATGATCGCGTCGTCGGACGACTCCACGATCGAAGCCATCCGAAACCTTGTCTCTTCGGCCTTCTTCTCTTCGGTGATGTCGCGGAAGACCAGTATGACGCCAGTCACCTTGCCGCCGGGAGTTTTGATGGGAGCGCCGCTGTCGGCGATGGGGATCTCTCTGCCATCTCGCGCGACGAGAATGGTGTGATTAGCCAATCCTACAACGGTCCCTTCCCGCAGGACCTTCGTGACGGGGCTCTCGACAGGCTCGCGCGTAGTCTCGTTGATTATCTTGAAGACATCGCCGAGCGGCTTATTCATAGCCTCGGCCATCGTCCAGCCCGTCAGCGCCTCGGCCGTCGGGTTGATAAAGTTGACGCAGCCTTTGATGTCTGTCGCGATAACGGCGTCGCCGATGCTTGAGAGCGCTACGCGGAGCCACTCACGCTGCTGTTGGAGCCGCCGCTCCGCGTTTCTGCGCGAGCTTACGAACCATATCAGGCTCACGAACAGGACCAGGCGGTTTAAGGACTGGAACGCGAGCCTCCAGGTGAACGGCCAGCCGGTTAAGAGAAGAATGGTTATTTCAAACAGTGCGACCAGCACAAGCCCCGGCCACCTTCCCGCGAACCAGGCCGTGACGATCATCAGCGCGATGATCAAAGTGGTGAGGTCGAGCCTGAACGAGAAGAGTTGCTGGAATCCGTATGAAATCAGCAGTATCAGCCCGTAGATTACGACCGGCAGTGCGTAACGCAGCGCGGCTGACCGTACCTCTTTAGACATGGAGGAGTCCCGTCAAAAAGGATCGTAAAAAGCAAATCTCACAAGCGTCCGAGAGATTGTTATTAGGTTTCTCTTCCTGAGTCAAGCCTGAAGATTTGTGAGCCGCTCGCTCACCTGCCAGAGCCGGCCGGCGATAGCTTCGTCATAAGATTCAGGCGAAGAGCGGACGGCCCGCCTGTCGTCGAAATACTTTCCCGTGATGCCTTCGACTTCGGGGGAACTGGCGAGGTAGATAGAAGTCTCCGCGCCGCGCCTGGGGCTTTTCAAAAAGAGCTTAGCCGCCGCGCCTACAACGCCCGAGATGTCTCTGAAGATGTTCGTAGCGATAACGCCTGGGTGAAGGCAATTGACTGTAACGCCCGTGCCTTCTAGTCGGCGAGCCAGCTCGTAGGTGAATAAGACATTGGCGAGCTTCGACTGGCCGTAGGCGCGCATCGAGCTGTAAGAGCGTTCGCTTTGCAGGTCATTAAAATCTATCGTAGCCGATTTATGAACAGTCGAAGAGACATTGACTATGCGAGCGGGCGCGGACTTATTTATCAGATCGAGCAGCAGATTGGTCAGAAGAAAGTAAGCGAGATGATTTATAGCGAAAGTAGCTTCAAGGCCGTCTTCGGTCACACGGCGGCGCGTGAGTATCACGCCGGCATTGTTGACGAGCACGTCCAAGCGATCATGTTTCTGCTTGAACTCTTCGGCGAGCTTACGAATCTGGGTTTGTGAAGATAGATCACAAATCATAAGCTCTACAGAGGGATTATCACTTTTCGATTTAATCTCTTCGAGCGCCGCCCTCCCTCGATCATTATCGCGACAGACAATAACGAGGTTAGCCTTCATACGCGCTAATGCCAGAGCCGTCTCTTTACCAATACCCGAGTTCGCGCCTGTGACTAGAGCGACCTTGCCGGTCATGTTGATATTTTGATCTGTCATCTTGTTTTGGGATAATAGAACACAATCAAAAAGATATGCAATAATTGCCACCGCACTCCGCGCAGGAGGATTTGATAGATTCATGCCAAAGAAAAAACGAGAGAGTACGCGATCCAGTAAAATTGGCGACCAACAGGAGGAGGGGCTACCGCCGGGCGTGAAGCTGCTCCGCACACTCGAAGGGCACGAGGACCTCGTCCTGAGCGTGGCGTTCGACCCGTCGGGCAGGATGCTGGCCAGCAGCAGCAGTGACCAAACGGTGAGGTTGTGGGACGCGGCCAGCGGCAGGCTGCTCCGCACACTCATAGGCCACGAGAGCGCTGTCTATTGCGTGGCGTTCGACCCGACGGGGCAAATCTTGGCAAGCGGGAGCCACGACGACACGGTTAGGCTGTGGGACGTGACCACCGGCAAGCCCCTCCGCACACTCGGAGGGCACACGAACATCGTCGTGACCATGGCGTTCGACCCGTCGGGCAGGATGCTGGCCAGCGGTAGCGGTGACAATACAGTGAAGCTGTGGGGCGTGCCTAGCGGCAAGCTGCTCCGCACACTCGAAGGGCACACCCACGACGTAGATGGGGCTACCTTCTCCGTGGACGGGCGACTTCTTGCCTCAAAGAGTTTTGATGGGACCGTACGCCTTTGGAGTTGTGAGACTTGGGAAACAATTGCTATCCTGCCAGAGCCGCGTGCAGATAGGCTGTGGACTCCTGGCCTTGCATTCCATCCCACATTGCCGTTGCTGGCCTCGGTTGGTTCGAAAAAAGATGCTAAGGAGGAAGAATTGTCTAGGGCAATTCACCTCTGGGAGTTAGAACTCGATGTGCTCCTAAGCAAGAGGTCTGTGTCTCTGGCTCAGGCAGTGCACCACACTACAGCCAAAATTGTCCTGGTGGGCGATTCGGGTGTGGGGAAGACAGGGCTGGGCTGGCGACTGGCGCATGGCGAGTACAAGGAACATTCTTCCACACACGGACAGCAGTTTTGGGTTCTTGATCAAGTCAGCACGCGTCGTGAGGATGACACGGAATGCGAAGCGATTCTGTGGGATTTGGCCGGTCAGCCTGACTATCGCCTGACTCACGCATTGTTTCTCGATGACGCGGACCTCGCGCTTATCCTCTTCGATCCTACCGATAGCCGCGACCCGCTGCACGGTGTTGAGTTCTGGTTGAAACAACTTAAATCAGGACAGCCGAAATCAACTGACATTCAAGGTTGCTGTCCTACCATTCTGGTCGGCGCGCGCGCTGATCGCGGCGAGGCGCGATTGACTCAAGAAGAACTTGACGAATTCTGTAGTCATCGCGGTATAAGTGGCGGCTATCTAGCCACCAGTGCCAAAGAAGAAATCGGATTGGACGAGTTGCTACGGCGGATGAAAGATCAAATTCCTTGGGACCAGAAGGCCACCACAGTCACAACAGTTACTTTCAAACGAATCAAGGACTATGTGCTGGGGTTGAAAGAGAATCCTGAACGGAAACACGTGATCGTTAACCCGCAGGAGTTGCGCAAGCGCCTGGAAGAAACCGATCCAGAGTGGGAGTTCACCGACGCCGAGATGATGACCGCCGTGAAGCACCTCTCTAACTATGGATACGTGCGAGTGCTGCGGACTTCGAAAGGTGAAGAGCGCATCTTGCTCGCGCCGGAACTGCTCAACAATCTAGCGGCGTCATTCGTTCTCGAAGCGCGGCGCAACCCAAAGGGCCTGGGCTCGCTCGAAGAGAAGAGGCTGCTGGCGGGCGAATACTCGTTCCGCGAGCTAGAGAATCTTTCCGAAGAGGAGCAGAACACTCTCTTAGACTCGGCGACGTTGCTATTTCTCGAACACAACATCTGTTTCCGCGAGACAGACCCGCTTAGCGTAAAGTCTTATCTGGTATTCCCCGAGCTGATAAATCTGAAGAAGCCTGTTCTAAAGAACGAACAACAGACCGAAGACGGCGTGGCCTACACGGTGAGCGGCGCGATCGAGAATGTCTATGCTTCGCTCGTGGTTCTGCTCGGATACACGCAAACCTTCACACGCACAGATCAATGGCGTAACCAGGCTCGGTATGAAGTGGGTGACGGCTTGATCAGCGGTTTCCGGCAGGACGGAGAACGTGAAGGCGAATTGGATCTTGTGCTCTATTTCGGCCAGAATGTGGGCAAGCCTGTGCGGACGCTGTTTCAGGGTCTGTTCGAGAGTTTCCTGGCCCGACGTAATTTGAGCGTCTTCCGCTACGAGCCTGTTATCTGCGCCAAGTGCCATCAACCGCTCGACCGTGCGGTAGTGCGCGACCGCTTGCGTAGCGGGAAGGATTTCGCGTTTTGCCCGGAGTGTAGCGAAAAGCTCACGCTGCCGAAGGCCGATGAGCCAATCCAGTTGACGCAGGATGAGCAGCGCAAGGTGGATAAACAACGATGGTTCGCCGATCACCGGACACGCTTCGAGCAAGCAGTCTTTCAGTTGATGTCCTACGTCGATAACGAGAATCTCAACCGACCAGAGTGCTTCATCAGCTATGCCTGGGGCGACAAAGACCAGGAGCGCTGGGTGGAGCGCAATCTGGCTACAGACATACAAAAAGCCGGCATCATTGTCTTGCTGGATCGATGGGAGAATGCGCGCGTGGGGGCAAGCGTGTCGCGCTTCATTGAGCAAATTGAAAAGAGCAGTCACATCATTGTCGTCGGCACGCCGCTATACCGTAAAAAATATGAGAACAAGGACACGAACACTGGCTATGTAGTCGCGGCTGAGACAGACTTGATTTCGAGCCGGATGCTCGGCACAGAAGCTGAAAAGGAGACTGTTCTGCCGGTCTTGCTCGACGGAGATGAAAAGAAATCTCTACCACCTCTGTTGCAGCGTCGCGTGTACGCCGACTTCCGAAATGACCGAGATTATTTCACTACGGCATTTGACTTGATCCTTGATCTGTACGGGATTCCGCATCGACACCAGGCAGTGGCTGACCTGCGCGAGTCGCTCACTGATCGGGAAATGCGCTAGTTTTCTCACTAGCCCCGCGGAAAATTCTCGAACCGGCTGACGACTTCGGGGTCGGGCTCAACGTCGGCTTCAAACCCGAAGACACGGGAATAAAAATAGAGCTCGCCGTCTAAAGATTTCTTTATGTTTTCCGCTTTGCGAAAGCCGTGCTGCTCGCCTTCGAACGGGACGTAGGCGACCGGAATGCCCTTCGCCTTCAGCGCCTCGTACATCATTTCGGATTGATTGGGCGGGACGACCTTGTCTTCTAACCCCTGGAACAGAATGATCGGGCACGACAACCGCTCCGTGAAATGAATCGGGGACCGCTCTTTGTACAAGTCCTGGCGTTGCGGGTAGGGGCCGATCAGGTTCGTGTTGTAGCGCGATTCGAACTTGTGGCAATCCTCTTCAAGCGCTTCGAGGTCGCTGATGCCGTAATAGCTCGCGCCCGCTTTGAACTCGTCTCTAAAGGTCAGCGCCGCAAGCGTCGTATAACCGCCCGCGCTGCCGCCTCGTATTATCAGCCTGTCGCCGTCGGCAAGCCCGCGCTCGACCAGGAAGCGCGCGCCGTTGACGCAATCATCCACGTCGACTATGCCCCACTGCCCGTTGAGTCGCTCGCGGTAGGCGCGGCCGTAGCCCGTGCTCCCGCCGTAGTTCACGTCAAGCACGGCGATGCCGCGGCTCGTCCAGTATTGAATGCTCAGCTTGAGCGTCATCGTCGCCGCGCTCGTAGGCCCGCCGTGGCTCATCACTAAAAGCGGCGGGCGCTCGCCTTCGGGCGCGGTGAAATCGCGGTTCTTTGGCGCGTAATAAAAGCCATGCGCCGTCAGGTTGTTCTCGGTCGGGAACTCTATGGGCTCGGCTATCGACAGGTAATCTTCGTCAACCCGAATCTCCGTCGACCGCCTCAGCACGTCGAGCTTGCCCGAAGCAATGTCGAGGTGAACTATGGCGAGCGGGTCGGTCGGCGAGCCCCCGCAAAAGATCACGCGCCCGGCCCGCGCCCGCACGTTGTTTATCTCGGTGTACGGCGTTTCGATCCGGTCAAGCGCGCGACTCTTTGTGTCGAGGGCGGCCAGTCGCCACCTGCCCTCTTCGTTGAGTGCGCAGATGATTCGAGACGCCGACTCGAACGCGTAAGTCGACATGCGAAAGCCCCACTGCGGCGCGCCGAACTCGGCCTTCAACTCCGTGAGAGCTTCCGCGCGATCATCCTTCTGGCGGTAGAGATTCCACCAGCCCGTCCGGTCGGAGACGAAATAGAGCGCACCATCCGGCGACCACTCGGGCTGAAAGATCGATTCGTTCTCTCCGCCCGCTACGAGCACGGGGCTTTCGAGCGAGCCGTCTTCATTCAAGCCCGCGACCCAGAGTTCCGTCCCCTCCCACGGCATGCGCGGGTGGTTCCACGTGAGCCAGCACAGCCGCTTGCCGTCCGGGCTTATCCGCGGCGTGGAATAAAAGTCGTTGCCGGAGACTATCACTTCGCTCCGGCCAGTCTCCAGGCTAATCGCGACGAGCGTGTTGATGGCGTCGCGGCTCTCCGTGGTGTGATCTTCGCGCACCGCGATGATGCGGTCCCTGGCGCGGTCGATCACGCCGTCGGCGTAATACATCCGCTCGTCAATAGTCAGAGGCTCGGGCTGAGAGTCTCTCGTCTGTCGGTACAGGCGCTGGTCGACGAAGTTTGAAAAGTAGACCGCGCCCTCGCTCACGATGTAAGCGCCGCCGCCGTATTCGTGGACCCGCGTGCGTGCGTTGAACCCTGGCGGCGTCACGTCGGAAGTATTTCCGTCCGCGGTCCGTCGCACGATCACGTTGCGCCCGCCTTCCGAGGGGCGAGACTCGATCCAGTAGATCTCTTCGCCGTCAATCGCGAGCTCGCCCAGCCCGACCGTGCCCGAAACGATCAGGTCGGACGTGACGGGCGACTTCCAAGAACCGTACGGGGACACTATCTTTTCACTCATATCGTTACCACCCGCGATCTATTTGCTTTTGATCTCTTCTTTCTTTTCACCCCGCGCCTTGCGCTGCAAGTCCCGCAGCGCGCGGTAGCCGATCAGCTTCACGTTCTGAGTTTCGAGCAGTTGACGAATCTCCGTGTCGGTCGTGAAAAGCTCGTGCTCGGCTACGCGGTCGAACCACGATGCGGTGATGTGTTTGATCTCGTCGCCCGCAAGAGCCGCGTGTATGTAAAGCTCCGTCACTCCGGGCTTGAGGTCTTGCAGCATGCGTTTCCAGTATTTCTTAATTGGCTCGCCGACCTTCCGCCCGCCGTGGATCAAGTAGTCCGGATAAACTACGCCGTCCGCGTCGAGCTGCCCGCGCTGGTGACCGCCGCCGCCGGCCGCCAGCACCTCTTGCGACCCCATCCTCAGCGGCAGGTCGAACTCTTTGGCAAGCCTGCGATAGACCTGAAAGTAACGATCGTCGTATTGCAGCGCGCCCATGTGCGAATCAAGGTGCGTCACGTCGACGCCCGCCGCGAGGGCTTTCTGAATCTGCGCGCGGGCCTCGATGTAGGCCTGCTCGGGCGACGAGTTCTTATAAACGCTCGCGATGTCGGGCCAGAGATAGCCTTGCGGGTCGACGAGCCCCGGCACTTCTGTTTTGCTCGCGACAGGCCCCCACTTGTAGTTCTTCCACTCGCTCGTATGCGCCAGGTGCAGTCCGAAATCTGATTGAGGCTTCGCCTTAGCGTAGGCCGCGATCTCGGGGAACCAGGGGCACGGGACCATTATCGTCGCCGAAGTCGCGAGCCCGTTTTCGAACGCGTCTATCGCGGCGGCGTTCGCGGCGTGAGAGCCGCCCACGTCGTCGACGTTTATGATCAACAGCTTGTCCGTCGCCTTGAAGCCTAACCGCTCGGCCAGCGTCGGCTTCGCGTTCGACTGCGCGAGGAGCAGAGTCGGGAAGATTAATAAGAGTGTCGTCGATAAGATTATTTTCATAGCGATACCTCCAGCCTTTTGCAGTACGTCATAAGGCGATGCGAGCAGATTCACTTTAATATAATGCGGTCGTGCTCGACAAAACAAAGGCCGCCGGGCGTTACTCCGGCGGCCTCCCTTGTCAATAACCAGCGGCGCAGATTAATCCCCGGCCGCGCCTGAAGCTTCGGGCTGGCCTTTCTTTAAGCCGCTAAGCTGTATCTGCACGAGCTTCTCCTCAGGCTCGGTCGCCTGCTCTTTCAGGATGTGCTGGCGGTAGAGCTTGGCCATGCGCTCGTTCTCCTGCTTGCTCAGCCGCTGCCGCTGCGCCCGCAGCTTCTCTTCCCGCGCCGTCTTCGCTATCCCGAGCGTGTCCAGGTCGTGCTGCACTTCGGTCGTGATGATCGCCTCGTCGAGCTTCAGCGAGTGCTCGGTCGTAGCCAGCGCCACGCTCTTGCCGCCCGCGAATATCTCGTGGCGGCCGTGCTCTTCGTACCACTTCGTCAGCGTTGCCGTCATGTGCATCTTCTCGATGATGTTGCGCCAGCCCAGGCCCGTGTTGTAGGCGCAGAAGGATATTTCGCCTTCCTGCGTCGCGTAAGGAATGATACAGCGCTCCGTGCGGCGGAAATCATAATTGAACAGGTCCTGGAACCACATCCCCGCGATGAAGAGGAAGTTCCAGCGGTCCCGACGCCGCTTCTGTATGTCCTGGTCCGTGCGGTCGCCCGACACCTTGCCGTAATTCTTTCCGGTCGCGCCCCAGGTCTTGTCGAACTTCTGCAACAGGTCGATCATTTTGAAGTGCCTGGGCGATTGGAACGGGTCATAATTCTTCATCAACGCGAGCGCCATGCCGACGATCGAAAGCCACTTGCCGCGCGCGGCGTCGTTTACCTGCATCACGTCTTTGGCCAGTTGCTCGCCCTTCAAAAACGCCGTGACGGGGACCGACTCCTTGGTCTCCTTGTCGATCATCACGGCCATGCCGACGCCGCAGTTCGGGTGGCACCCGCAGTTGAGCGAGCCCCAGTCGTTGGCCGGCCCATGCACGAGGTCCGCCCAGTCGCTGAACGTGCCCATAAACGAGATCGGGAACCAGTCGCGGACCGGCTCGCCGAGGCCCGTCTGCTTCTTAACGTCGTGCGCCAGGTGCGACAGCGTGTAGCGCTGCGCGTGGCGGCGCTCGTCGGTGATCTCCTCGTCGCGGCCCGTGAACGAGACGGGCTGGAACGACAGGAACGCGATCTTCCTCGGGTTGTCGAGCGCGAACTGTATGATGCGGCCGACCTGCTCGTTGTTGATGCCGTTGACGATCGTAGTTACAGGGACTATCTCGACGCCCGCGTTGTGAAGGTTCTCGATGGCGCGCAGCTTCACGTCGAAGAGGTTCCCGACTTTGCGGTGCTCGTTGGCGGCGTTGCCTATGCCGTCGAATTGCAGATAAGCGTAGCGCAGACCGGCCTCGGCCGCGGCCTTTGCGAACTCGGGGCTCTTGGCGAACTCGATCCCGTTCGTCGCCGCCTGCACGCTGTTGTAGCCCACTTCGCGCGCGTAGCGGACGGCGTCGATGAAGTAAGGCGAGAGCGTCGGCTCGCCGCCCGAGAACTGCACAGACATCTGGCGGCGCGGCTTGATCGAAATGGCGTTGTCGAGCATCGTCTTTATGTCTTCCCAAGACAGCTCGTGGACGAAGCCGACCTGGTTGGCGTCCATGAAGCACGGGTCGCACATCATGTTGCACCGGTTCGTGAGGTCTATCGTCAAGACGGACCCGCGGCCATACTTGATGGTGCTCGATCCGTGGTTGTGAAGCTTGTCGTCGTTGTGCGCGCTGATGTCGCTTCCGGGGAAGACCTCTTCCAGGTGGCGGAAGAACTCTGTGTCGATCGCCATCACGTCTTCAAAGTGCCCGTGCTTGGGGCAGTCTTTGACCATGAGAATCTTTCCGTCGCGCTCGACGATCTGGGCTTTGATCTCGCCCACGCGCTCGTTGAGAAGTATCTCGTGAGGCAGCTTGCCGTCGACGATCTGCTGGCGAATCTCGGGCACGCACCTCGGGCAGAGCGAATCCGTAGTGCGCGGCCAGCCGAGGGTCGGCTTGACCTTCTGGTAAGACTTCAAGACCGGCTTGTCGCTCCACGCGGGCGTGAACGATGGGTTCCGCCTGATGCGATTAGCCCTCTCGAAGACGGCCCACGCCCCGCGCGCCGCCACAGTCAATCCCTTCTCCACATACTTTATCGGTTTATGCATATTTATCATCTCCTCGAAAGTCGCGAAGCTCGCACGCAAATCCCACCAGCTCCGCATCCGTCTCTTTATTTAAGCCTGCTTGTGAGCCGGAGGCTGAAATTAATATCGAGCATCATGCTCGCCCCCGGCCGAATCTCTATTCCGTCTGTTCGATCTGGTGAAGCCGTATGGCCTGCACGGCCTCGCGCCGCACCGCGCCCTTGACGCCGAGCGTCTGCTGGTCGCGCCAGTTGTCGAAGGCCGCGACCTGATTGACGCACGCGACGGTGCAGTAATCGGCGCATGCCTTCGGCGTCAAATACTCGCGCCGCATGTCTTCGCGCGTGTAGTCGGCAAGCGGCACACCTGGGTAGCCGCGCTGCTGCGAGCAGTAGTGGACCAGCCCGTCTTCGCAGATGTAGAGGTAGCGCGCGCCCGCGCGGCACCGCCAGTCGTTCGGCTTGCCGTCGACTAGGTTTCGCTGGAACCCGTTGACCCGCGTGTAGCCCCTCTTGGCGAGCTTCTTCATCTTGAAATAGACATCGCGCTCAAGGCCCGCCAGCGGCTTGAGCGTCCCCATCCCGTCGTGTATGACGCCGACCGAGCTCGAAAACCCAAGCTCGACCGCCCGGCGGCCGATCTGGAGCGCGTCGGTCGGGTGCTTGACGCCGCCGCCTATCACAGAATTGATGTTGACCTTGAACTCGGCAAGCTCCGACAGCCAGACCAGCTTCTTGTCCAACACCTTGAGGCTCTTTTTAGAGACCTCGTCCGGCTTCACGTTATCGATGCTGATCTGTAGGTGGAGCAACCCTGTCTTGTTGAGGCTCTTGATCCGCTCTCGCGTCAGCAGGTACCCGTTCGTTATCAGCGTCGCGATCGCGCCATGTCGGCGGATGCGCCGGATGATCTGCTCAAGGTCCGGGTGCAGGAGCGGCTCGCCGCCGCTGATCGTGATCGCCGTCGTCCCCAACTCTGCCAGCTTGTCTATGCGGCGAAACATCTCCTCCGTAGCTACGGGCTTCGACGTGTCATCGTATTCATTGCAATAGGCGCAGGCCAGATTGCAACGGCGCATGGGAATTATGTGCGCGAGGATGGGGTGCTTTGTCGACGTGAGCCCTTTCGCAAGGAATTTGAATTCGTTGTAGTAGATTCTCAGCTTGCTCGTAGTTTTCATATTGTTACGCGTAATGAACAAACACCTTGCAAAATACAGAGAGGATACTTCTGCTCAGGTACTGTTTAACTCACAGCAATTAACATACCCTGAAGGGGTCCCCGCCAGTTTTCTCTCAAGCCCAATGAAAGCAACAGATAAAGAAAAGCGTCTACCTGACCGCCCGTCGCCCAAGTTCGAAAAAATCTGCTTTTGACACAGACGCGCGGCGGGTAAAGAATTAAGTCCGGACTAAATGACTCAGGGCGAGCCAGGATGACCTTGAATCAGTCATTTTGACTCGACCCCCCGCCGACGGGAGGCGACAGATGAAGTATTTCAACGAGCCGGTTTCTGCAAAGTGGTTAAAATAATGTATTTGTGGCGGGAATGTCAAACCGAATTGCGAAAAAAGCTCTTACCTCAAGGTAGATTCTCGATCACAGAGACGGCTACATGCGAGCTCAGTCGCTTCGAGCGATATATCATCTGCGTCGCTTTTCTGAAGTCAGATTCGCTTGCTTTGTAGATGTCTGTGAAGACCTGCGGATTGCGGTCTATGACAGGAAACCACGAGCTCTGCACCTGAACCATGATGCGGTGGCCCTTGAGGAAGCGGTGGTTTTTGTCGCGCAGGTCTATCTCGATCAAGTCCGGCTGATTGGGCGTCATAGGCTCGGGCTTCGAATAGCTGCGGCGATACTTCGCGCGAAAGACTTCGCCCGAAAGCAGCATCTGAAAATGGCCCATGCGCACGCCGGCCGGGTTCGGGCTGTTGTCGGGCGCGTCGCCGGGATAGACGTCGATCAGTTTTACGACGAAGTCGGAATCGGTCCCCGTGGTCGAGGCGAAGAGCTTGGCGATGATGTGGCCCGAGATAGTAACGTCTTCGCTCAGCTCGTCCGTCTCGTAAACAAGCACGTCCGGCCGCCTGGCGGCGAAGCGCTGGTCCTCGACCATCCAGAGGTGGCCTTGCGTAAAGCGAGTCTCGCTTGTGAAAGGCACAGGCTTAGCCGGGTCGCTGACGTAAGAATCGAACCCCGTCCGGTCATCTTCGGTCGGCGCGGTGAAAGAGAGCTTGCCGCCCGCGCGGAAATAGAGCCGCTTTTCAACAGTCTTGTCGCGCGGGGGCCAGTGGTCATACGACCTCCACTTGTTCGACCCCGTCTCGTACATAAGCGCTTCAGGCAGCTTCAGCTCGCCTTTGTCTTTGAGGTAGTAGAGGAAGAACGGGAACTGAACCTGCCGGCGGAAATAGATTGCCGGCTCGCCCGCGAAGCGAACGTCGCCGAGCGAGTTGCCATCCGGATGGCTGTTCCATCCGCCGTGGCTGAACGGCCCCGCCACCAGTATGCTCTTGTTGTTGGGCGTCGTCTTTTCAATCTGCTGATAGATTTCCAGCGGGCCGTAGAAGTCTTCGGCGTCGAACCATCCCGCGACATGTAAGACGGGCACGGTGATCCCCTTGAGGTACGGGAGAAAATTCTGCCGCCGCCAGTACTCGTCATAGTCCGGATGCTCCATGTAGCTGTTCCACTCCGGCACCTGATTGAGAAAGTACTTCTTGTTGGCGTTGGCAACCGGCCCGAGGTCGAGAAAGAATTTGTAGCCATCGGGTGTGCCCGGATTGAACCGCTCCCCGCTGGTCTCGGAAGGCCCTTTGCGAATGCGTGCGTTGCCGGCCAGCCAACTGAAGGTATAGGTGAGGCGGAACGCGCCGTTGTGATGGAAGTCGTCGCCTAGGAACATGTCGACGGGCGAAGCCTGCGGCGAGGCGGCTTTCAGCGCCGGGTGCGCGTCGATCATGCCCATCACGGTTTGAAACGCGGGATACGAGATCCCCCAAAGCCCAGCGCGGCCGTTGTTGTTAGGAATGTTTTTCAACAACCACTCGATCGTGTCGTAGGTGTCTGTGCTTTCGTCCGTCTGGTTCGCGGTCTTACTCGGCGTGAAAGGCCGCATCACTGTGAACTCGCCTTCAGATTTGAATTTCCCGCGCACGTCCTGGAAGACGAAGATGAAACCCTCTTGCTCGAACTCGGATGAGTGCGGCGACGGGCCGAGAAAGCGGCGGTAGGCGTCCGCGCCATAAGGAGCCGTGCCATAGGGCGTGCGCAGGATCAGGAACGGAAGCTTTTCGGTTGAGCGGCGCGGCGTGTAGACCGTCGTGTGGAGCTTGACGCCGTCGCGCATCGGCACATCGTATTCGGCCTTCTGGTAATTGGCTTTGACATCGTATTGTTGCTGCGCGAGCGCTGATGTGGCGAGCAACAGCGCGGCGCACGCGACGAGAGCGAAACGAGCCGGCGTCTTAATCTTCATTATGCCCTCCTGAGCTTACGGAGATTATAACCTACAAATAGAAAATGGCTCAGGGCCGTTGGATGAGACAGCTCATTTGGAGTGCGGTGACTTGTCACCGCTTTTGAGTTAGCAAAACGCGGCTTGTTGACATACTTGATTTATTCGTTCGCTCACGCGCCCGCGCGGAACTCGCCCGTCGAGCAATTCGACGCGCCTTATGCTCGTCACGGGGATGAGCGCGGGCGGGAGCGTGTGCGCGGACGCGTCGTCGATGAAATGAAGCCTGGCAAACCCGGAACGAGACTCGACCTCGCCGAGATAGATTCCGTCTACTAACAAGTGATAAGCGGGGCCGGTCGTTAAGCCTTCAAGCTCGATCGTGAGCGCCTGGCGCGCGCCATCGATCTTCACACTCGCCCTGCCCGCGGCCTGCAAGAGAATCCCGGTCGAGATCAACCGCGTCACTTTTTCTAAGAACCGGCGCGGGGGCTCTGTGCCCGCGCCGTCGGACAGAAAATCGCCCTGCAATATCACGCGCCCGAGATTGTCTTCGAGCTGGACGTGGCGAATACCTGTAACGGGGTTGAGCGCGCCCGCGACCGGCAGAAAGCCCGCGTCCGTCGAAAACTTGAACCTGAGGCTGCCGAGCGGATCGGCAAAACCTTCGGCGACCGTCTGTCCGTCGACTACGAGCCTGTGCGAAGTGCGAACGCTAAGACGCGCGGCCTCGACGAAGAACTCTTGCTTTGCGCCCGCGACCGTCGCGGTAGCCTTCCCCCTCGCCTCGACGCGGTCGGCCGCCGCCGTCAATTCAGTCTGCCTGTGAAGGTCATAAACCGGCCTGGCATCGGGCTCGGTCGTCAGATTGCGCAGCGCGGCAAGCGGGTCTATGCGACCACGCCCGAGCTTATCGGCGTAACCCGGATTGAGCGGATCGATATCGACTGCCGTAGCCTCTATAGTTCGCTTCACCTCCCTGTGCGTAGGGTCGAACGACACGATGAGCGCGGCTTCGGCCGAGACGAAAGGCGCGGCGAAGCTCGTCCCGCTCCACGCGGCGTAGCCTCCGTCGGGGTATGCGCTTATCAAGCGCGTGCCGGGCGCGGTGACATCTACGTGCGGGCCGAAGTTCGAGAAGCGCGCCTTCGTGCCTTCCAGGTTGACGGCGGCCACGGCCATGACTTCAGCCGAGCTTGAAGGGAACTGAGGGTGCTCGCCGTCGTTGTCGTTGCCGACCGCGGCAACGAGAGTGATGCCGCGCTCGCGCGCATCTTTGATAGCCTCTTTCAACAGCTCAGACTCTACGGGCGAGCCCAGGCTGAGGTTGATGACATCGGCGCCGTGGTCCGCGGCATACTTGACCGCGGCGGCGACGGTGAAGGCGTCGCCAAGCCCGTTCGCCCCGAACGCGCGAATGGGAAGCATGCGGCTTTCGGGCGCGAGCATCGCGACCAGGCCCGCGATGAAAGTGCCATGACCGGCGACCGTCTCGTTGGGATTGCCGGCCGTTTCCGCGGGGTCGTTGTCGTTCCCAACGAAATCCCACCCGCGAAAATCGTCTACGAGCCCGTCGGCGTCGTTATCTATTCGGTTGCCTTCGATATCCTTGTTGCGGCGATCATCTCTCCACAACCTTGAGACGAGATAGGGGTGCGTGCGATCTACGCCCGTGTCTATGATCGCGACGAGTGCGCCTTCGCCGCGCGAGCGGAGGCGAACCTCTTCCAGCTTCAAGAGATCGAACAAGGCTTGCTGCGACTGGTAATCGACGAGCGACAGACCGGGCCGCGCAAAGCCTTCGGGGAACCCCTGCGTAGATCGACCGAAGAGGTTTGTGGGACTGGTCACGACCGCGTTGAGCGAAGCGCTCAATACGTCTTTATCCTTCTTGAGCCGCTTGAGCCACTTGCTCTCTTTTTTGCCCGAGGGGACCGAGAGGCGGTAGAAGTTCGTCCCGTAAATCCATTGCGTGGTAGTCGTGCGGTGGCGCGCGTTGACGGCCTCTATCGAAGCGCCCGGCTCGATCTCAACGACTATCTCGCCGCGGCGATACTCCCGCGCGTCGGGCGGCGCGGGCGCGTTCGAGTCGAGCGAAACGCGCGCCGTCGCCACGAGCATTATGACGAGAACCAACGCCACCTTCATCAGCTTCATAAGATCCTCCCAAGTCCTGAGTGCTGAGTCCTGAGTCTGAAAAGCCCCGCAGGGGCTCAATGTTTGTAGAATGCCGCCGCAAGCGTCGGCCAACCCCGTAGGGGTTGTATGTTTGATATTCAACCCCTACGGAGTTGGATTGTATTTGCGCGATACTTCTACAAACATCCGGCTCCTACGGAGCCGAGTAGCTTGCTATTAGTCAGCACTCAGCACTCAATTCGGGTTGCCCATCAAGACGAAAGGCGCCCAGTAGTAGGCGTGCCCGTAAGCGTCTTTGATCGCGAGCTGGGCCGAGCGCAACGCGGCCCTTTTCGTATCCCCCGCGCGTAATCGCGAATACATCTCGCGCATGAACTCCGCGGTCGAAATATCGTTCGCGGCTCAGAGGCTCGCGACCAGCGAAGGCGCGCCCGCGTAGAGAAAGCCTCGCATCAGCCCGTGCAGCTCGTCGCCCGGAAAGACTGTGTTGACGCCCGTGTGACAGGCCGACAGCGTGACCATCTCAGCCTTCAGCCGCAGGTCGAGGAGGCTGTAAAAATTCAGGGGCGAGTCGGCGAGCTGCAAGAAAGAGAACATCGGGTTATCGCGGCGGAAGTAGCCGTGCGAGGCCAGGTGGAGGAAGCGCGCCTGGGGGGCGTATCTCATCAGGTTGTCGCGCGTGGCGCGCTCGCCCGTCAACGTCACGGCTTCCGGGAAGATGCGGCCGAGCGCGCGGACTTCCGCCTCGATGCTCGGCGTATCACTGCCCGCGACTCCGAGCGCCACCAGCTTATCTGAGATTTCAAATTTGAGATTTGAGATTTCAGACGTGTCGCGGCAGAGCTTCAGCACGGTCGCGCTCGGCGCGTAAGAGATTTCACAACGGTCTATCACGTAACCCCTGCGGTCCAGCAGCGCGTGAAAAGGGACGTAATGGAGCGGGCCGTGCGGTATGACGATCAGGCGCGGCTCGACGGCCGAGAATGCCATCTCATAGAGCTTTATCAAATGCCTGTTCGTGGCGGCGTTGAGCTGCTCGACCTCTCGCTTCGACGCAACGTCGCGCACGACCTCGAACCGGCCGCGCGAAGCGATGAAAGCCGATATCCGGTCGCCCGTCGTGAAGTACTCGACGGCCGTCTCGTCCGGCTCAAGCGCGGCGCACAGGTCTTCGGCCGAAGCCGATTGCATTCGCCCGATCTCGGATAGTCGCGGGTCGTCCGACTCCATGCGGCGGAAGAGGCGAGCTATCTCGCGCTCGCAAGCTTTAGCTTCGCGAAGATAATTGATTGACACTCGCGCCCGCCGCTGATCGCCTTTCTCGTCTTCGAGCCTCGCATGCGAGCTGTACCAGTTGAGGTCCTCAATCAGTTTCAGCAACCGCGCGCGCTGGTCGGTCGCGGGGCCTTCAACCGCCGAAGCCGAATCGCGCAGATACCTGGCGAGCAGGTCGGCGAGCGCGCTTTCCGAAGCGTCGTCAAAAGCGTTGAGTGCTAGCAGAATCTCGGCGATCTCCTGGTTGCACCAGGCTACGAGTATCGCGCTCCCCATCGCGGCGAGCCGCTCCCGCG
Source organism: Blastocatellia bacterium (assembly GCA_035249305.1). Taxonomy (GTDB): domain Bacteria; phylum Acidobacteriota; class Blastocatellia; order UBA7656; family UBA7656; genus DASUNP01. Next base: position 68,274 of record DATFGQ010000114.1, read on the forward strand.
CCTGGTAGTAAGCCGCCAGCGCCCGGTTGTAATTGCCGCGCAGGAAATCTATGTAAGCCATGTGAAAGCGCGCCTGCCATGCGAACAGGTGCTGGCCGGCGCGCTCGTACCTCTCGGCGACGCTTTCGAGCAGCTTGAACGCATCCGCGTGCCGGTCGAGCTCGGTCAGGATGTGCGAGCGGTTGAAATCGACGAGCGCCCGCATGGTGTCATCACCCGTTTTGGCCAGTATGTCGCGCGCGGTCGTAATGCTCAAGCGCCTTTCGATAACGGTCGAGCCTGTAGTAAACGGTCCCGACGTTCGTTTCAAGCTGCGCGAGACGCGCCGGGTCATCGCCGAGCGCGCGGCGGGCTTCGCGCGCCAGCCTCAGCGCTTCGCCGTACAGCCCCGCTTGCGTGAGCGCGTAAACCTGCTGGGCTTGAATGAATGCCGCCTCTGCTTTCAGACCTTCGCCGCTCAAGACTTCAGCGGAAGAGGTGTAAAGCTCGTTGGCTTGAGCGTAGCGGCCCCTGTGATGCAGTACGCGCGCTCGCGCGGCGTCAGCGAATGCCAGCGCGGCCGCGCCGCCCGCTAGCCGCGCCAGTTGATCTATCCGCTCGCACAGCTCGGCCGCCCGATTCAAGTCAGAGCGGACCAGATGATCGACGAAAGATTTGAGCGCGGCTACGCCTTGCCACCCGAAATCCTCGCCTTGCTCTCGCAAGAAAGACTCCGCGCTCGCGGCGCTCATCAACCTGTTTGCAAGCTCGCTACTCACTCGTCTCTGAAATCGTCAACCCTACTATCGTGATGTCGGCGTCGCCCGTTTCGACGCGCAGATCGTAGCTCCCGCAATCGACGTGCGGGAGCGTGAACTCTCCGAAGTCGTTGGCGACTACAGACGCGATCGCCTCCTCTTCGGAAAGCAGAAAGAGTTTCAACCCCGCTACGGACTCGAATCTTAACTCGCCCTCTTTTAATACCTGCCCGCTCAACTGAGCTCGCCCGCCCGCCGAGCTCAGGCGCGATCGTCAAGACGGAGTCGCGCAGGTTGACGGCTTTGACCGTGGCCCCGGTCCTAAAGAGCGTGCACCGGTCGCCGTCAATGACGCGCGCGGCGATGACGATCGCTTCAAACGATACGACGTGGTAGGCGGCTCTGACTGGCATGCCCGGCTGGAGCCTCTCGATAGTCGTCGGCATGCCGTTGACCGTGATGCGGGTCGTATCGACCACCTGTAGCCTCACGCCCGACTCGCCCTCAAGCTCGACGATGGCGACGACGCCGGCTTCAACGTCTACGGCGCGGATGTGGCCCGCGATGTCCGCGATGGAAGTGGCGGCGATCCTGACTGCCTGGAGCGTGCTTTCGACGTAGCTCGCGATGACGTGGAACCCGCGCCTGAGGTCTTCGAGCGTCGCGGGCGCGCCGTTGGCAATCTCGACTCATTTATGATTAACTCGTCTCCGCATCTTTAGAATTCCACCGACAGGAGGTCGGCCATTGACAAAGCGACGTGATTTCTTAACGAAGGGCGCTCACGCCTGTGCCGCGGCAGTCACGGCCGGCGCCGTAGTGACGAATGGCGCGACAGGCGTCGCCGAGGGGCAAAGGTTTCTTTTGATCGGGCTGTCAGGCTCGGAGAACCCTACGCGGGCCAACTTCCCATTCGCCTGGGCCGCGGCGTTGAGGGAGGCGGGCAACGAAGTGCGCATAGAGCTGGCGGGCGACGCCACGGTATTGATGAGAAGCGCCGTGTCGAACAGCGTGACCCCCGTGGGGTGGCCTCCTTTTAAAGAGGCGTTGGCGAAGGTCGTAGAGTTAAAGATCCCGATCTTTGTTTGAAAAGCCTGCGCAACTGCCCGTGGGGTAGTGGAAGCCGATTTCGCAGGCAAGAACGCGCAGTTTACTAACCCGAAGCTGACGGCAGAGACGATGGCGTGGGCTACAAAGGTTCTCGTCGTCTGACGCTAGATCGCAGGACCGCCTTTGGTCACGAGTCACAAAGTACTTGACTTCATTTTCTCCATGTTCTATATTGAGCCGCGCCTTATCGGTTAAGTAATGTTAAACGGTTGGACCAAACTGCTCAAACCTGTATCTTCTAAGCTCCAGTCCATTGCGGGCTTTTCTGTTCGCTTTTCTGTTAAATCAGATGAGCGTTAAAGCTCTGCCAACACGGCAGAAACCATTTGGGTCGTAGGGTTAGACAATATATTCAGAAGGCTATGAATACCTGTCAGCGCCTGACCTCGCGGTGAAAAGGCGGCAATAACGCTTAACCCCGCGCGGCGCTGACGCAAAGTTTTACTACCGGCTCCTCAGATCATTGTCTGTGGGTTCAGAGATTCACTGTGGCTGTCGTGGCCGCGCGATGTTCGGCCAGGTGATAAGGAGTAAACATGATAAGCTGCCCCACACCTGCCCTCGGCAAGCTCGCCGAAGAAGCGTACGTGGATGGATACAAGCGGTATGGCGATTTGGGCCTCGCCCTCAATCGGTATGAAAGCCATCTGCATTCGATAGTGGAAAAACATCTCGGGTCGTGTCCCGCTCAGGCAACTTTAATCAGCTTCTTCGATGATCTTCACAAGGAAGACCTCTACCTGGCCGCCTCCTGCGCGGAGGCCAGCGAGCCCGGCTGGAGGTGCTTTGTCTCTTCCTACAGTAGGTACATATATAAGGTGGCGAACTCGGCCTTTGCGGCGATAGACATGTCTATAGAGATTGCCGACTGTGTGATCGCAGACATGTTTCTGCCGGATCGTTCAGGTTGCAGCCGCATAGCATCTTACGACGGGAGAAGCTCGCTTGCAGTCTGGCTCCGTGTCATTGTGCTTCATAAGGCTATTAAGGAGCGCAAACGAAAATCGAATAACCAGGAGCCGCTTGAGTCGAGCTCGGAAGAGGCCGATGAGGCCGCGATAAGTAGGATCGATGCGACGCTGAGAGCCAATAGGTACAAAGACATCATTAGAGAGTCGTTCGAGTGCGCGAGCCGCGCCCTGACGGCTCGCGAGCGAATGCTTTTGCTAATGCGTTATGAGGAGAAACTTCGGGAGAAGGAGATAGCCCGTATCTTTAATGTAAGCCCGTCTACGATAACACGCCATCTGCATGCCGTGTACGACAAGCTGCACCAGGAGATAATATCGATTCTCCTCTCCAGGTACGGGCTCACAACCCATGCGCTTGAAGAGTGCCTGACCGACATACTGGAGAACCCGAGCCATTCCATACTTACTTTCATCGAAAGGGTGCGAGCGTGAATCTGTAAACGGTAACTTGCGGGTCTAGCTCGCGGCAACTGCGCTGAAGCGTTAGAATGAAATTAATCGGCGCGGTAGGCTCTATATGACTGTGCGGCTGATGGCGGACGCGACCCGCCGATGCACCTCGATCAGGATAGTGATATGTTATCCGGCAAATGTCCCGAACCGGAATTACTAGCGGCCTACTTGGACCACAACGTAACCCTCGAAGAGGTCGAACGCTTGGAAGCTCACATAGCTGAATGCGGCGACTGCCGCGAGCTGATAGCCCTTGCGGTTCGCAACGAGGAGGAAGCGCCTTACCCTCTCCCGCCCGATGAATCAGGCTCGTAGAATTTCCCGCGGGAAACCTGCCTCTGCGCGCGCCACGAAATTTTTTTCCTCTGAGGTCTCTATATACATGGGAATCAATATGACTGACCCGTCGATGACCAGGTTATAGAGGCGAGCCCTGGTCATCAATAGCGAAAAAAGACTGAGACTCGAATAAGAGCTGCCGGCCCACGAGATTCATCCGCGTGGCGTGACGGCCGGGCTGTGTCTTTAAATTAAGGAGAGAAAATGTCAAAGAAGAGTTACCGCATTCAAGCAAAGCGCGTTATGCCGCTACAGAGACATCGTAAGATTGTGCTGGCAGTCGGCCTTTTACTGATCTTTTCCGCGACGGGCGTGGCGGTGGCTCATTGGGCAGGCATTTGGCATGCGGAGCAACAAGGCGGCGAGAAGCAGAATGCGGGGGTCATGCCGATGGCCTTCACGCCGAGCAGTCCCGCCAAGGAGTTCGTCTACGCCGGCGGCAGGATCGTGGCGACCGAAGAGCCCGCGGCCTCCGGCTCGACCCCTTTCATAAACTCGGTTGCCCCTCAGTCGGCCAACCAGAACAGCAGCATATCGATCTCAATATCCGGATCTAACCTATCAGGCGCAAGCTCTATAAACTTCAACCCATCCGCCAGTATTACTGTAAGCAACATCAACTCTTCGTCCGGCGGCGTGACCGCCAATATTAGCGTCGCCGCCTCCGCTCAGATCGGCGGGAGAAATCTCTCTGTTACGACTCCGAACGGGACGTCAAATTCTTTGACCTTCACCATCAACGCACAGGCCGCTAACCCCGCGCCCACCTTGAACGAGATCTTCCCGACCTCCGTTTCAGCAGGTGGAGGCGATTTCACACTCATACTTTTTGGAAGCCAATTCATAGACACCTCGGAGGTGCGTATCGATAGCAGCCCGCGCCCTGTGACCTTCAGGAGCGCGAACGAGTTGCGGGCGACGATATCAGGATCGGATAGGACCCCAGGGCAAAAGCGCATCACCGTGTTCAACCCCGGTCCCGGCGGCGGGACATCGGCCGAGAGGACGCTCACCGTCACGTCGGTGCCGGGCACTCCTTCCATCACGAGCATCTCGCCTGACAGGGTGACGGCCGGCGGCGCGAGCTTCACGCTGACCGTTAACGGGACGAACTTCGCTAGCAATTCCGTAGTGCGCATAAACGAGAGCGACCGCACAACCAGTTTCATCAGCGCGGGCGTGTTGACTGCGCAGATACAGGACTTTGACATAACGACCGAGGGACCCAGAAACATCAGGGTGTTCACCCCGACAACGAGCGGCGGTATTCTGTCAAACATCGTCGTTCTGACCGTCACCCCGGCGGGAGGCGGATCGGGCACAGGGTTGACTGGCGAGTACTTCAACAACAAAGATCACGCCGGCACGCCCGTCATCACGCGCACCGACCCGACCGTCGATTTCTCCTGGGGCGGGGGCAGCCCGCACCCGTCCATCAATATAGACCAGTTCAGCGTGCGGTGGAGTGGCCAGGTCCAGCCACAGTTTAATGAGGCTTACACCTTCTACGTCTTCAGCGACGATGGGGTGAGGGTGTGGATAAACGGGCGAAAGATCATCGACAAGTGGTACGACCAGTACGGGCCTGAACACACGAGCAGCCCGATCCTTCTTACCGGCGGGCAGAAATACGACATCAGGGTCGAGTACTACGAGAACTGGGCTGGCGCAGAGATACACCTGAAGTGGAGCAGCCTGCAAACTCCGAAACAAGCAATACCTTCAGCCAGACTCTTCCCGACGACGACCGGCGCGGGTCTGAAGGGCGAGTACTTCAACGGCATGCAGCCGGTCGGCACGCCGGCTATGACTCGCACGGACCTTGCAGTCGACTTTATATGGGATGGCGGCAGCCCCGGCGCTCCCATATTCAACGATCAGTTCAGCGTGCGGTGGACCGGCCGGGTGCAGGCGCAGTTCACAGGGCTGCACAGGTTCTACGTCCTGACCGACGACGGCGTGAGGCTCTGGGTCAACAACGTGCTGCTGGTAGACAAGTGGTTCGACCAGTACGGCCAGGAGTGGAACAACACTATCAACCTCGTCGCCGGGCAGATGTACGACATCAGGATGGAGTATTACGAGAATTGCTGCGGGGCGGAGGCCCATCTGTCCTGGAGCTATGGGACGGCGCCGAAACATATCATCCCGCCCACCAATCTCTTCCTGCCGTCTTCCGGCGCTCCCCCGCTTTATGAAGGCGTGCACGAGATAGCCGACTGCACGAAGATCTCGGGCTGGGCCGCCAACCGGAATCAACCGAACGTCCCCATCAACGTGGATATATATAACGGCGCTTCTCTGCTGGCCACGGTTCCGGCAAACATACACAGGCCGGAGCTGGTGCAGATCCTCGGCGACAATGGCAATCATGGGTTCAGTTTTGACGTGCCGCCGTCGCTCAGAGACGGGTTGCCTCATTCGATTTCGGTGAGGTTCCCCGGCACCAGTACGAACCTGACGAACAGTCCGAGGACTATCACGTGCGCGGGCTCCGCGCCCCCGGCCGCGCCCTCCGGCCTTGTAGCGACGGTCGCTTCCGCTTCACAGATCAACCTGACGTGGTTCGACCTCAGCAACAACGAGAATGGGTTCTCTATCGAGCGCAAGGCGGGCGTGGAGGGCCAGTATGCGGAGATAGGGACGACGAATGCGAATGTGACATCGTTCTCTGACACAGGGCGAAGCCCATCGATCACCTACTACTACAAGGTGAGGGCGTTTAATGGGGCCGGGTACTCAGGCTATTCCAACGAGGCGAACGCGACGATTACGGGCGGCCCGACTCCGCCGGCGGCCCCAGATAACCTTGCGGCATTGACCATATCCAGCTCAAGCATTCGTTTGACCTGGACCGATAGGAGCAATAACGAAACAGGGTTCAAGATAGAGCGCCGGAGATTGGGTGGCGTATTCACGCAAATAAGGGAAGTCACCGCGGGTACGCAAATCTTCCTGGATACGGGCCTGGCGAGATTAACGACCTACTCCTACCGCATCAGAGCTTACAACGCCGCGGGAGACTCAGCCTACACGGCTACGGTGAGCGCCACAACCTCGGGCGGCACCCCACCCCCGTGCGGTCTGGTGAGCGCCTTTTCGGGCGACGGCAGCTCAGGCAGCAGTTACGGATATGCCGAAGGCATTGGGAGCGCCGCAAAGTGGCGCAGCCCGAGCGCGGGCACGATCGGGATTGATCCGGTCAGCGGCATGAACGCCCTGTTTGTCGCCGATACAGAGAACCATCGCATCAGGATGGTCTACATCGAAGGCCCCGCCGCCGGGCAGTCGATCTTGATCGCGGGCAGCGGGGTCGCCGGCTATTCCAACGGTGACGGCGACCCATACGAAGCCCGCTACAACTCCCCGCAGGGCATCGAAGCGATCAAGGGCCAGAACGGACTGATAGAAGCTCTGCTCGTAGCCGACTCGTATAACAATGAAATTCGAATGCTGCTGCCGCCGCTGGGCGGCACGTCCTGGAGGCCGGTCTATTTTTCAGGGAAGCTGAGCCCAGGCTACTCGGACGGAAGCCCTGGCCAGACCCTGTACAGCACACCGCTCGGAATAACTGTCGGCCCCGACGGCTTCATCTACGTCGCCGACACGTACAACTTCGCCGTCCGAAGAGTAGACCGAGAAGGCAATTCGTCTACGCTGTATAAATCGCCAAGCCACATCGGCGCGATGAATCCCGTAGGCATAGTGGCGACCGATATGAGCGAGGGCGTTTACGTCACCGACATCAACAATCACGCGATCCTGAAGGTGACAGGCGGAGCGATTGAGGTTGTCGCGGGCTCGGGCGGTGCGGGATACGCCAATGGCGTGTATACGCAGGCGAGCTTCAACTCTCCTTATCACATCGCGTGGGCGCCATGGGAAGGCCAGGGTGTGCTTTACGTCTCAGACCTTAACAACAACAGGGTTCGCAAAGTGGAGTTGCCGACTAAGACCGTGAGCCTACACACAGGGACGGGCGCGCCGGGCTACATAAACGCCGTCTGCCTCGGGGCGGAATTTAACTCGCCGAGCGGCATAGCGGTCAGCCCGGCCGGCGACATCTACGTGATAGAGGTTGGCAACAACAGCATAAGGAAGATCCAATGACAAAGAGAGGCAAAAAGTTGTCAGTAACAGCCATCCTGGGGCTCTGCCTGGTGGCCGGCGCTGCCGTAAGCGATCCGGGCAGGGCCGTGCTCAAGCGACTCTTTTCATCGTCGAGCGGCGAGACATCAGCCGTCACGCCGGGCGACGCAATCGAAGAGGCGGGCCAGGACGTAGAGCAGCGTGCTCGCGCGCGTCACGGCTGGAACGCCGCCGTGATCAACTCGGTCATGCGCGGCCAGATCACTTTCTACAACCGGGAAGGCGAATCGGTCGACCAGGCGAATATGACGTTGTTTCGCCTCTACTCCGACCGCATGCGCATGGAGCTGAAACGCGGCAGAAAGGTTGAGACCTTGGGATTCAATCAGGCTCGCGCCTGGAAGGTCGGGGCCGCGAGTGTGGGAGAAGCGGAGGGCCGCGACATAAGGGCGTGGATGAGACTCTGGCCCGAGCGGCTTTTCGTGGCGCGCGACAAGGGGGCCGGCTACAGAGAGGCGGGCCGCCGGATAGAGAATTTCAGACCGGCGAGGCCGGGGCAGGACTCCGCGAAGATAGAACCGCCAAAGGTCTCCGAACAGGTAGTGATCGAAGACTCGATCGGCTCGTCGCCGCCGCAGGGAGAGACAGCAGACCGGCGATTCGTCACCTACTACGTCGATAGAGACACCCAACTGGTTGAGGCGGCCAGATGGCTCGAACCGGACGACCCGCGCCGAAGCATAGATGATCCGGAGACGCCGAGGGTAGACGTGCGTGTAGACTTCGCCGACTGGCGCGACGTAAACGGCGTATGGCTGCCGTTCGAAGTGACTCGTTGGACCGGCGGAAAGATCGCCTTACGCATACAGCTCAGCGAGGTGCAATTGAATCAGCCTCTGTCCAACTCTCTTTTCTCCCCGGCGACGAATACGAGGTGAGCGATAAGATAGTCAGCCGCTGCAACGACTTGTTCGGCGGCGTCTATCATCTCCCGCCAATTTATATTCGTACTCATTCTATCTAACTTAAGGCTTGCGCGAGGTCTGCAATCAGGTCGTCGACGTTTTCAAGCCCAATCGCTAGCCGAAGGAGATTGTCAGGCGTCTTTGTCCCAGGCCCTTCGATCGACGCTCGATGTTCGATCAAACTGTGCGGCCCGCCGAAACTGGTAGCTCTGGTAAAGATTCTCACCTTTGCTGCGACGCCCATCGCGTTGTCTCTGCCCCCATTTACTTGCACCGACATCATTCCGCCGAAAAGTGACATTTGTTGAGACGCGGTACGGTGTCCAGCGTCACTTGAAAGACCTGGGTACAGGACTTTCTCGATAGCCGGATGGTTGTTTAAGAACTCCGCGACCTTCAGCGCATTGTCGCAGTGCGCCCGCATGCGATAAGGCAGCGTGTTAATGCCTCTGAGAGTTAACCAACACTCGAAAGGGGAAGGAATCGCGCCTCCGATCTTCTGGAGTTTCCTGATCTTCTGAAACAACTCGCTCCCTTGTTTCGCAACTACTATTCCCCCCGTCACATCGTCATGTCCGCTTAAGTATTTAGTGGTGGCATGAACGACCAGGTCGGCGCCAAGGTCGAGAGGGCGCTGAAGGACTGGCGTCGCCATAGTGTTATCACATACGAAGTAAGCGCCTGCGTCGTGCGCAATTTCGGAGGTCTTCCGTATATCGGTGACCTTTATCTGAGGGTTCGAAGGAGTCTCCGCCAGAACGAGCCTGGTGTTGCGGCGGACAGCCTTCTGTGTTTGAGAGACATCCGTCATATCGACGAAACTCACTTCCAAGCCCCAGGGGACGAAAGTATCTCTCAGTAATTGCCTAACACCGTAGTACAAATCTTCTGGCGCAATAACGTGGTCGCCCGGTGAGAGAGCTTGGAAGATGGTCATTGTCGCCACTGAGCCGGAAGAGAAAGCCGCCGCCTCCTGGCCCTCTTCTAAGGCGCACACGCACTGTTCCAGCGCATTGCGGTTAGGGTTGCCGTCTCGCGAGTACTCGAAGCCGGTCGGGTAACTCCCATCCGGCTGGCGCTCAAAAGTGGATGACAGGTAAATAGGCGGAGTCACTGCTCCGGTAGCGGAATCAACATAGCGACCGGCATGGATAGCTTTAGTTTCTATTTTCATTGAACCTCACAATCCCATTATCTTCATATAAGCCGTAACCAAAGACGCCGAACGTCCCGCGTCACCGGCGCGGCCTCTGCTGAATGCGCTTGTTAGATTCGTTTCGAGGTTTCTATTTTTTCCTTCAGCCAAGTATTGATGAGCCTTTCTGATGACACCTTCCTCGACTTAGCGATTTCATCTAGTCTGGAAACTATCTCCTCATCTATAGCAACCAGATGCTTTTTCGATTTGATGTTTATATCAAACTGCGCTTCTGGCATCTGATCCCAGTATTGTCCCATATCGTGAGCATCAAAGAATTCTACAAGCTCATCGAGAGATTCAAACTCTGGCAGCGATTTAGACTTATTTTTTGCCATATTGCTTTCTTTCCTTATCCGCCATATCTCTGGCGCTCAGTATTAATGCTTCTTTAGTTTTCTTATAAATGAAAAGGACTGCCAGGTATCTACCCGCGTCGCTTTTCCCTAGAGCGAGATAAACGTCTTCACCCTTTCGTTGGCCTTTCTCAACGAAGCGTATCTTAGGCTTGCTGTTGAATGCTTCTTCCACCTCGTAGGGTTCTACGTGATGTTTAAAAGCAAGTTTATCTACGATGTCTCTCAGCCAAATAACGCCCGTAATCTTCATTCGGTTTTCTCACATTCTCAATCACAAGGCTTATTTTAGCTGACTTACCCGCAAGGGTCTAATTTTCAAGAGGAACAGCCTCACGCCGCCAGAGAGGCGTTGTCGATCACGAAGCGGTACTTGACGTCACTCTTCTGCATGCGGTCATACGCCTCGTCGATATTCTGGATCGGGATCATTTCAATCTCCGAGACGACCCCTTTCTCGGCGCAGAAGTCGAGCATCTCTTGCGTCTCGGCGATACCACCAATCAGCGAGCCAGCTATCGCCCGGCGCTTGAAGATCAGCGCCGAGATGTCGGGCGAAGGATGTGAATGCTCGGGCACGCCGACCAGCACCAGCGTCCCGTCGCGCTTCAGAAGTTTGGTATAAGCGTCGAGGTTGTGGCTCGCCGCCACCGTGTCGAGGATCAAGTCGAAGCTGCCCGCGTGCGCCTCCATCTCGTCGGCGCTCCGCGACACGATCACTTCGTCGGCCCCAAGCGCCTTAGCGTCCTCGCGCTTGCTCTCGGATGTCGTGAAGGCGACCGTTTGCGCCCCCATCGCGTGCGCGAGCTTCAGGCCCATGTGGCCGAGCCCGCCGATTCCGACGATGCCCACCTTCTTACCCGGACCCACCTTCCAGTGGCGCAGCGGCGAATAAGTGGTGATGCCCGCGCACAGCAGCGGCGCTACGGCAGCGAGCTGTTCAGCGGGGTGGGTGATCTTGAGCACGAACTTTTCATCAACGATGATCCGCTGTGAGTAGCCGCCGAGCGTGTGACCGTGGGCCTCGTTGATCGGCGAGTTGTAGGTGCCCGTGAAACCGTTCTCGCAATACTGTTCCAACCCCTCGTCGCAGGCACGGCAATGCTGGCAACTGTCCACCAAGCAGCCGACGCCCACCGTGTCGCCGACCTTGAACCTTGTCACATCATTGCCAGCGGCTGTCACGTGGCCGACAATCTCGTGGCCGGGAACGCAGGGGAAAAGCGTCCCCTCCCATTCGGAGCGGACCGTGTGCAGGTCCGAATGGCAGACGCCGCAATAGGCGATGTCTATCTGAACATCGCTCGGACCGGGTTGACGGCGCTCGATGTCGATAGCCTCTAGAGGCTTGTCAGCAGCGTACGCGCCATAAGCTTTAATAACCATGTGTAGTCTCCTCATCTGAACCAGGTAATGTCTGACAAATACTTCTTAAGGTGCAACGTATCGACGACAGGCGGCGCGGCGACGATCCAGGCTTTTATGTCTCGCCATGCTTCGCCGCGACTGGCGAACAAACATTTCCCGCCCACATAGCGCTCGAAGGCTTCGGCAGATGTTGTCTCAGGGATCAACATGGCAAACGTTCAACTTTCTCAATTCATCCACTTTTACCTCGTGCACGTCCCAGGTCAAATGGACTCGATGCCTTCGGCGACAGTGTAATCCCGCGCGTGTATACTTTCCAAGACGACGAGACGTTAATAATATGGTCACTAACACTAGACAACCGTGCGATGAAGCAGTCGTGCGTTCGCGGCCTGACGTTACGGATTGCAGTCAAGCGACGGGGCGGTGGGTGCTGGCGGCGGCGATTCTCGGCTCCAGCATCACATTCATCGACGGCACGGTGATTAACGTCGCGCTCCCCGTGCTGCAAAGCGAGCTCGGCGCGAGCGTCGCCCAAACGCAGTGGATCGTCGAATCATACGCATTGATGCTCGCCTCGCTGATGCTCGTAGGCGGCTCGCTGGGTGACCGTCTGGGGCGCAGTCGAGTCTTCTCGGCAGGCAATCTGCTCTTCGCTCTCGCCTCAATCTGGTGCGGGCTGGCCGCTGACGTAACCCAGCTTATAATCGCGCGCGGAGTGCAGGGCGTTGGCGCAGCCCTCATGGTGCCGGGAAGTCTGGCGCTCATCAGCGCAAACTTCGGCAAGCAGAAGCGCGGGCAGGCCATAGGGACGTGGTCTGGGATCACGTCAATCGCCGCGGGAATCGGCCCGGTCATTGGCGGCTGGCTCGTCGAGAGATCTTCGTGGCGCTGGGTCTTCTTTATCAACATACCGCTCGCCGCTGCCGTGTTGTTAATCACCTGGCGGCGCGTCCCCGAAAGCCGCGACGAGCAAGCGAAGGGGCGCGTCGACTTGCTGGGGGCGGTGTTGGCGACCATAGGACTGGGCGGCCTCGTCTTCGGCCTGATCGAGTCGAACGCGCGCGGCATATCTTCCCCGCTCGTGATAGCAAGTTTCGCCATAGGCTTGGCGGCGCTCGCAGGATTTCTGCTCGCAGAAGCGCGCGACGACGAGCCTATGATGCCGCTCGAACTCTTTCGCTCGCGGACGTTCGCAGGCGCGAATCTGCTGACGCTCTTTTTGTACGCCGCGCTGAGCGGGCTGCTCTTCTTCCTGCCGTTCAATCTCATTCAAGTGCAGGGCTACACGGCGACCGTCACCGGTGCGGCCTTGTTGCCATTCGTGATAGTGATGTTTTTGCTCTCGCGCTGGGCTGGCGGTCTGGTTGATCGTTATGGCTCGAAACTTCCGCTCGTCGTAGGACCCATCATCGCCGCCGCAGGGTTCGCGCTCTTCGCCTTGCCGGGCGCGGAGGCAGGCAGCTATTGGACGAGCTTCTTTCCGGCGATTATGGTGATGAGCTTCGGGATGTCCGTGAGCGTCGCGCCGCTGACGACTACGGTGATGAGTGCTGTTGACGAACGCCGCGCCGGAGTCGCTTCGGGCATCAATAACGCTGTTTCGCGCACCGCCGCGTTGCTTGCCGTCGCGCTCTTCGGCGTTATCATGCTGAGCGCTTTCAGCAACGATCTCACCAATCGCCTGAAGACGATGCCCGTGTCCGACGAGGTGAGGACACAACTGATCGAGCAGAGCGGCGATCTCGTCAACATGAAGATTCCTGAGAGCGTGAGCGACGAAACGCGGACGGCTATCCTGCAAGCGGTTCGAGAGTCATTCGTCGCAGGCTTTCGCCTGGTCGCTTACCTGGCCGCCGGACTTGCGGCGGCCAGCGCGCTCATGGCCTGGCTACTGATTGAGAAGAATGGGCGCGGCACATGATGGTGATCTGATCGGCATCGTGCGGCGGGAGGGATAGGCTCAGTGGGCGGCTCTGGTGAAGGGCGCGATTGAATCTCGAAGGCGCGCTGCCTCGCGGGTGAAGCGCGAAGATTGGCAATCGGCGACGAGTTCCTGATAGCGCGCCAAATGCTCCGCGGCCAGGTTGCGTTTTGCCGCAGCCTCGTCGGGTTTGCCTTCGCCCTCCGCGCGAAGGCCCGCGGCGAGCAGCACTTGGCCTTGCCCAAAATGTAGACGAAAAAGCACTTTTGGTAACAGTCGTTTTAGACTTTTTGGGCAAAGTGCCATTCTGCCCATAAAGTCGGTTTTAGTACACTTGCTTTGCATAAGCAAAAAGCAAGAGGTATGCTTGCGGGCATGGATTCGATTGGTGCTTTCATTCTGGGGGCAATATTGAATCTACTCTTTAATATAACCGCAGGGTTAATTAACCGTCGCGTGGCTATACGAATCACAAGATGGGGATGGCTTTACTTCTTATTGCATGCTAGTTATTTATTGCTTTCCATGGATACGGTAAAACGCAACGCTCTTGTCTTACGTTCCCACTTTGGTGATTCTAAGCTTTTCTCCTATTTTATAGTTGCGGTCATTGGCGCTTCACTAGCTGTGTTGTATTGGGCCGCTGTTAATGCGGTATATTCCCGTATTTTTCATTCGGAAGAACAAACACAACCGCAGCCAAACATTGTTGTTTCACCAAAAGATGATGACAATTACACATGGGTAGAGCAAGATCAGCGAAAGGTCTTTCGGGAATCACAGAGCAGAAACGCATCGCCTGCTGTCATAGTAGAATTTCATAACGAACTGAATCCTCCTAAAAAGATCCGTAGAGCGAGCAACGTACTTACCAAAATTATCTATTACGATCTTGGTAGGTTGTCCGAGGCACAAACAATTGTAGAACATAGAACGGATGAACCATGCTGGCTTAATGAGTTGTCTTCTAGCGTTTCATTTGAGGTTGACAGGTCACATTACCTAGTTCTCGGTGTGTTTGGTACTAAAGGGCCGTTGGGTAATCGTAATTTTTGGATTTGTGATAATGACAAACCTGATGAAACATTGGATCAGTATTCGTGTGGTATCGGGAGTATCCTACGGTTTGGTATCACAGTTAAGTTGCTTTGGGGACATGATTACGAGTTCGAAAAAGAAGAAAAATCTGAACTCGAAATCAGAGATGGTAAAAGTTTTGAGCTTTTTTACATAACAGGTGAAATGGACGAAAACAATAGACCAATTAAGCATTCGAGGGGGCTTACCTCTCTACCGTAAGTTCTTTAAAAGTATCTAAACGCAAACAACGGCTCAACCCTTATGCTTCACTCGCTCCAAAATGTCGTATCCGTTCCTAACTCATAACTCGATTGAATCAGGCTAAATATGTTGTGGCAAAGGATTTTGCACAATACCTCATTGACCTGTGCGATAAGTAGCTCGCTGCGGACGAACCCGCCGAACTTGGCTTTGATCATGCTAACGGCAACTGATGAAGTTGCTAATCCCACCATTCATGAAGCATCTTGTAGTAAGTTGAGCAGATTTTATCAATCTCTTCATCTGTGATTCGGTCTGTGAGTACCACTTTAAGTATGACGGCGAGCAACTTCAACGGGGTTATTTCTATAGGCTTATTCCCGTTGCCCTCTTGGAGTTTGCGCACTTCTTTGCCTGGTTCATCTGGCATGGTAAACTCACGGACTGAAAGTGGGCAGGTCACGAAACGCTTTAGTGCACTCGGCAGACCTGAAACCCGAATCATTCATACTGCTATTTAGCAGATTTATCAAATCGAAATTAACCGTCTCGTTAGGAGGTATATTCTAATGGGGCGGGGCGCGAGGACTCGGCCAAACGGGTTGAAGGAAAAACTGAAAGCGATTCGGTCTAACATGGGCATTACTCAACAGCAAATGGTTGACTCGCTCGCGCAGTATGCACCAGATGAGTTTATTGATTCCGGTTACATTTCACAGTTTGAGAACGGGAAGCGAGAACCGAGCTTGCCCGTTTTGCTGGCTTACTCGAAACTGACACGTGTTTCGGTCAACGTTCTGATTGATGACGAGTTGGATTTACCAAAGCGTTTCAAGCCAAAGTAGCCGCGCCGACTTTTGGGCAAGATCGGGACTTTTTGGGCAGAAATACTTTACGGGCAGTTCTTGGGCAAAGCCGCAGCGCTTCGATGTATAGCGCGCCAAGATACAGCAGGCTGTCGCGGGACTCAGTTCCCGAGACCAGTTCTAAAGCTGCGGCGCACAGCCGTTCGGCTTCATCAAGCTCGCCGCGATAAAAGCGCACCTGCGCCAGGCACAGGTGCCCCTCGGCGCGCGAATAGAGCAACCTCAGAGTTTCCAACGTCCTGGACTGAAATAATGTGCGGGTGGTTGAGTGAGGCGGCGGCGCGGGCTTCTCTTATTAGGCGTTGGCGAGCATCGTATGAACCCGTTTCCGAAAGCACTTTGACGGCGACTTCGCGCATCAGATCAAGATCGGTGGCGCGGTAAACGACGCCCATTCCGCCCCGACCGATTTCGCTTTCGAGCCGATAACGCTGGCGCAGTATGGCTCCAGGCATGATCGCGCTGTAGCTGATCTCGCCTGGGTCCAGAATGCGAGTCGCCTGGTTATCGTCCATCATCGGTAAAAGCATATCACACGGCGGGACCGAAGGCAGCGCCAGGGCTTTCTCATTTGATACGGTGACAGGCTCAGTCAGGGTGATATGAGACTATAGCAATTTGCGAATGGGTGAAGATTGTAGGGGTGGGGCTTGTCCCCGCCCGGATCGCGCGTCAGCGCGATTACGTCATCGCCCTGCGGGCGATCCGGGCAGCCACAAGGGCTGCCCCTACAGGTTACATCCAATCTCTAAGACTCTGATCAAATTTACCTATGGGTACCGCACTACCGCCGGTCCAGACTCTGGCAGCGGGATGAATTCACTCTCATCCGGCACGGGTGCAAAACGGCCTGACTTCCAATCTTCCTTCGCCTGCTCAATGCGCTCACGTGAGCTTGATACAAAGTTCCACCAGATGTGGCGCGGGCCATCCATTGGCTCGCCGCCGAGCAGCATGAATCGGGCGGTTGCTAATCCTGTGGCGCGCAGCGAGACCGCCGCGCCCGGCTTCAGGACGAGGAGTTGCCCCTCACCGAAGCTTTCGCCATCCGGGACAACAACGACGGACCCTTCTACGATATAGACGGCTCTCTCCTCATACTCCGTGGGCATGGGAATCACGGCGTCACCTTTGAGCGTAACATCCGCGTAGAACATATCCGAGAGGGTTTCGACGTGCGACCGCGAGCCATAGAGGGCTCCCGCGATGAGGCGCACCCGCTTGCCCTCACCTTCTATGACCGGCAGATCATTCGCTTCGTGATGCCTGAAGCTGGGGTTGGCTTCCTCGTTGCGCTCGGGGAGCGCGACCCAGGACTGAATGCCGAAGAGATTAGAATCGGCCCGTCGCATTTCGGGCGGAGTACGCTCTGAATGCGCGATGCCGCTGCCTGCCGTCATCCAGTTGACCTCGCCGGGGCGGATCGGCTGCACATTGCCGAGGCTGTCGCGGTGAAGGAGCTCGCCCTCAAATAGATAAGTCACTGTGGCGAGACCTATGTGCGGGTGCGGAGCCACATCCAGCCCGCTCCCGCTTCGCAGCACCTCCGGCCCCATCTGATCTAAAAAGATAAATGGGCCGACCATTCGTCGCTTGGCGGATGGCAGCGCACGCCGGACCTTGAAGCCGCCCACGAGATCCCGTGTGCGGGTGATGATGATTGTTTCAAGTGACGTAACTTTCTCTGCTTCGGTCAAAGGGGCTTTCGTCTCATCATCTTCAAACATGCTGTCCACATTTACCCCATCTTCGATCTGGTATCGAATGAGGTCAGGGTTGAGGCTTCGTCTGCCCGGCTTCAGGCCCCTGCCCGTCGGAAGCCGTCTCGCCTGCATCGTCTTCTCTCGCGCGGCGCTTCTGTTGCCGCTCAACCGCGCGCCTGTAATCCTCGCGCGCATCGCGGCCCGTCACCTCCGAATACCATGCCGGGTGGTGTGTCCACGCCCAGGCGCGCGTCACCACGCCGCGCGTCATCGACCGCAGCGTGCCAGGCTGCCCGACCGTGCTCAGGTATATGTGAATCCATATCCCGAACAGCATGATGAGCGCCGATACGTCGTGCAGCACATAACTGATTGCCACAAGGACGCGGCCGAACACCTCGGGGAACCACATGAAGACTCCGGTAATTAGAAGCACGCCCGCCCCGAAGACGATCTCCCAGAATTGCAGCTTCTGGCCGCCGTTGAAAAAGCCCACGTACTCCGGCTCAACCGCCTCCTCACCTTTGACATACTCAGGCAGACGCCGCACCCATTTGCGGTCGGCGTCGGTCCACCTCATCGGCGAGAGCCAGTTCAAGAACTGAAAGAAGTACGCGACGACGAAGAACAGACCGAACCAGGGGTGAAGCAGTCGGGTCATAGCCCCTCCGCCGAATAGCGGCGCGAGCCACCTGAACAGCCAGGGCGAGTAGATCGCCAGCCCCGACAGCAGCGCGAGAAAGAAGAAGATCGCCACCGTCCAGTGCAGGAAGCGCGTGTAGACGGGGTGGCGCAAAAGCTCGCCTTCGCGGACCGTCGTGCGACCGAACTTCCCGAACTCGCGCCGCGCCTTCTCGTCGAACTGCTCGACCGATGTCGTCATAAGTCCTCCTCTCTCGCGGGCGGCTCGGGCTGTGGCAGCTTCGGTCCTCTGAAGATGTAATGGAAGAAGACGGCGAGTAGGCCCATCAGCGCCATCGCGAGCGCTATCGGCTTGGCGACGTACTTCCAGAAGGTGTAGCTCACAGGTATTTGCGGGTCCGCGGGCAGACCGCCGTAGAGCTCAGGCCGTGTGATGTCGTGCAGTACGTAGATGACGTGTGTGCCCCCGATCGATTGCGGGTCGTAGACTCCCGCATTTGGAAATGGGAAGAGAGAATCCTCGCGCAGTTGTGCGGCGCGCGCGTCGGCAAGCTGAACCATTTCTTGCTTCGTCCCGAAGTGGAGGCACCCCGTCGGGCAGGCTTTGATGCACGCAGGCTCAAGCCCCGCGCCGACGCGGTCCGAGCAGAGCGTGCACTTGTAGACTTTCTTGGTTATCTGATTGAATTTCGGAATGTCGAACGGGCAGCCCGAGACGCAGTACTGACAGCCGATGCAGTTCTCCTGCTGGAAGTCAACGATGCCGTTCGTGTACTGGACTATCGCGCCATCGGCCGGGCACGCGCGCAAGCATCCGGGGTCGGCGCAGTGCATGCACTGGTCTTTGCGCATGAGCCACATAAGGCTTCCGTCGTCGCGCTGGTGCTCTGCGAATTTGATGAGGTTGTAGTAGTTCCACTCCGTCTGGGGCATAGTCTGATAGGTGTTGTCGAAGACGGTCTCGCGGAACGGGTGATCGTTCCACTCGACGCAGGCCACCTCGCAGGCTTTACACCCGATGCAGGTCGTGACGTCGACAAGCTTGGCCACTTGTAGCTCGCGCTTGGCTCCGCGACCAGGAACGGGGCCGGGGTGGGCCGAGATTGCCTTGATCTCAAGCGTTCTTTCTATGTCCATACGCGTGCCTCACCTAAGCCCTCTCTATCTTCACAAGGAAGCCTTTGTATTCGGGCGTGTAAGCGTTCGGGTCCATCACAGTCGGAGAGAGCATGTTGGTCGGGTTGAGCGATGTCTTACCCTCGTCTTCGGCTATGCCGCGATAGCCCCAGTGAATCGGTATGCCGATCTGATACGTCTTTTTGCCATCGATGATCATCGGCTTAATCCGCCGTGTGACCATCGCCTTCGCGACGTAGCTGGCGCGCGCGCTGGTCACGCGGACCTTTTCACCGCCCCTGATGCCCATCTCGTCTGCTAGCTCGGCCGGCACCTCTACGAACGGCTCGGGCACGAGCTGCACGATCATCGGGTTATTCTTGGTCCAGTAGTGGTAGTGCTCCGTCAGCCTGTAGGTCGTGCATACCACATTGAATCCCTGGTCGGGAGTGCCGTACTTGTCTAGATCAGTTTTGAATCTCTGCACGACAGGGTTGTTCGAGTGATCGGGGTGCAGCGGGTTTGCTATCGGGCTTTCAATCGGCTCGTAGTGTTCGGGGAATGGCCCTTCGGCGAACGCGGCGAGCGGAGCGAATATGCGGCCCACGCCTTCGGGGTTCATGATGAACGGCCCCATTTGATCGCCGGGCGGAGAATCGACCTTGAAGTCGGGCACGTCGTTGCCCACCCAACGCCCGGCCGTCTCATTCCACCAGACCTGCTTGCGCTCGGCGTCCCACGGCTTGCCTGACGGATCGCACGACGCGCGGTTGTACATCACGCGGCGATTGGCGGGCCACGACCACGCCCAGTTCGGATAGATGCCCAGCCCTGATGGGTCATCAGTCCCTCTGCGTTGTAGCTGCGCGCCCGCCTCCGTCCACGACCCGCTGTAGAGCCAGTTGCCGCACAGCGTCGTGCCGTCGTCCTTTAGCCATGCGAAGCCGGGGAGCTGCTGCCCCGCCTTCACCGTTACGCCCGGCTGTTTTTCATCGGTCAGGTCCGCGAGCGCACGGCCATTGATCTCTTTCGCCACTTCGGCGAGCGGAGGATTCAGCGGGTCCGAGTAAGACCAGCTTGCGTTGATGATCGCGTCGGGGAACTTGCCGCCCTCCTTCTGATAAAGTTCTCGCACCTTCAAAAAGATTCGCGCCAGTATCTCTTGATCAACTTTCGCCCGCCCCGGAGGCGGCAGCGCCACGTACTTCCATTGCAGCCATCGGGCCGAGTTGACGAACGTGCCGTCCTTTTCGGCGAACCCCGCGCCGGGCAGGCGGTAGACCGCCGTCTTGATATTCTTCATCTCGTCGGTCGTGATGCCCGGCGAGCGCCAGAACTCGCTCGTCTCGTCAGGGAAGAGCTCGCAGACGACGAGCCAGTCGGCCCGCTTCAGCGCCTCGATGTTCTTCTGCGAGTTAGGGCCTATCATCACGCCGTTCATCCCGAACGCGATATGGCCCTTCACTTCGCCTTTGTACATACGGTCCCACATCTCCACCCACGAATAGCGCCGGTCTATCTTCGGCAGGTGGTGGAAGGCGAAATCGTTCTCCCTCTTCGCCGCGTCGCCGAACATGGCCTTCAGGTACGAGACCATGAATTTGGGAGTGTTCGACCAGTAGTTGTACGAGTCCCACTCCGGGGGCTTCGAAGAGGTAGGGGTTGTGCGTTTAAGGTAGGTCGCGAGGTCAGTATCGGTCGGGTTCGGCATCTTCAGGTAACCGGGGAATATGTCGAAGACGCCGCCCATGTCGGTCGCGCCCTGGATGTTCGAATGTCCGCGAAGGGCGTTGACGCCGCCGCCCGCGCGGCCGACATTCCCGAGCAGCAGTTGAAGCATCGCCGCCGTGCGTATGATCTGTGTGCCGAAGGTGTGCTGGGTCCATCCGACGGCGTAGATGATCGTGGCGGCCTTCTTCATATCGCCATCCTTGCGGACAGAGGTGAAGAGGTCTGCGGCCCTGAGGAACTGATCTTTCGGTATGCCCGTGATGCGCTCGACCATCTCGGGCGTGTAGCGCGAGTAATTCTGCTTTAACAATTGGAAGACCGAACGCGGGTGTTGCAAAGACATATCGTAAGCGACGTTGGGAGGGAGCATCGGCGGGGGGTTGGGTCCGCCCTGCCCCGATGCGCCGGGTCCTCCGGCCGCCTGATGCCCGCCGCCCAGCGGCCCCTGACCGCCGCCGGACGTCTCTTTCGACGCGCCCGCGGGCTGACGCGCGCCTGCTCGGGAAGCTCCGCGCTTTTGCTCGAAGCTGCTTTGGACTTGTTGGCCTGTGGAGTGTTGCTCGCCCGTCGCGTGGGCCGAAGCCTGCCCTTCATGGGACCCGGAACCGGCTCCAGGAGCCGGTTGCGCGCCAGCACCGGCCGGGGTCATATTGCCGCCTTCCTGGTAGTTCCAGGTTGCTTTATCGTAAGCCTGCGTTGCCGCGTCAAAGCCTGAGAAGAGGCCGTCTTCGGGCAGCTTGAACCCTTCTTTGATAATGAAGGCGGCGTTTGTGAAATACTTGATGTAATCCCAGGCGATGCGGTTGTTCTGGATGGCGTAGTTTATCAGGCCGCCCAGGAAGGCTATGTCTGCCCCCGCGCGTATCTGCAAGAAAAGATCTGCGACCGCGGCTGTGCGCGTGAAGCGCGGGTCGACGACGATCATCTTCGCGTTGCGCGTCCTCTTCGCCTCAACGGGCCACTTGAAACCGCACGGGTGGTTCTCGGCCGGGTTGCCGCCCATGATCAACATCATGTCGGTGTTCTTGATGTCGATCCAGCCGTTGGTCATCGCGCCGCGCCCGAATGTTGGTCCCAAACTTGAGACCGTCGGGCCATGTCAAACACGGGCCTGCGTTTCGAAGTAGACCACCCCGAGGCTGCGCATTGCTTTGACGGCCAGGTAATTGAACTCGTTCGTGTCCGTGCAGCCGCCGGCCCACGCTATGCCTTCGCAGCGATTCACTGTTAGCCCTTGAGCGTCACGCTCGACGAAGGTCTCGTCGCGCGTCTTCTTGATCAGCCGCGCGATCTCATTGACGGCGTCGTCCCAGGAGATGTCCTCCCAGCGGTCCGAGCCGGGCCGCCGCACCTGCGGCTTCGTCAGCCGCCGCTCGTTGAAGATGTCCTGTTCCAGCGACGCTCCTTTGGGACAGAGCGTGCCGCGATTGATCGGGTGATCGGGGTCGCCTTCGACGTGGACGACCTGCGGCGTCGCGTTCTTGCTCTTATCGCTGAGCGTATGAATGATCACGCCACAACTGACCGAGCAGTATGGGCAGGTCGAGCGCGTCTCGGAGGTGCGCTCTATCTTGAGCGCCTGCGTCTGCGCGTATACCGGCGCGAGATTGAACCCGAAGGCTGACAGCCCGACGCCTCCGGCGAGGCTCGCCTTGATGAAAGTTCTCCTTGAGACTTCCATAAAGTCCTCCGTTTATCGAATGTTTCCTGAAAGCTGTGAGGCGATACGAATCGTATCTAGGCAGTTGACCCGGCGAGTAGAAATTCAGGACTGTGGCTGTGTCGAACACAGCTTTGTCTCCCTCGTAGGGAAAGCGTCCGAATCCCTAAAGAACTATCTTAAACCATAGTATGCGCTTGTGGCTTAGAGTGTCAACGCGGTTACAGGCCGACCAGGTTGAGCTCTATCTTTGTGTAGCCGCGCTCACGCGCCCACAGATCGAGCGGGGCCGCGGCGACTTCGTCGACGAGCGGCGCAGCAAAGCCGAGCCTTGTGAGGTCAATACCCTTGATGTAATGCAAGCAGGTGTCGCAGGCTTCGACGCGGACATGGTCGTACTCAGGCGTATGAAAGTATCCGAGCTTGGCGGGGCGCTCTTCCCCGCAACCGGCGCAAACGACGCGCCTGAAAGGCCACTCCGACAGGCAGGTCGAGCATAGGAGACTGCGGCCTCCGGCCTCGGACGAAGGCTCCTGATTCTTGAGCAGCGAAAGTTGAGGTTTGCCCGCGCAGAAGGGGCAAAGGTTCTCGCCGCCAGCCAGATTCCTATCGGCAGGCTTTCGGCCTAACTCGGCGAGCAGCCTGGCGTAGGGCTGCAAGAAGGCTTTGGCGAAGAATTGATCGCCGGATGGCGAGCGCCAGTATTGAATAAGCATCTCGTCTATCTCGGCCCCGCTCGATTGCAAGAGGCGGCGCGCCTCATCGGCGAGCAGCGCCGGCCCACTCGCCTCGACAGCCTCAACCAGTGCAGAGACGCTCGGCCGCATCAATTTAAGGTCCTGCTCAAGCGAGCCTGAAGGAATCCATGCTTTATGATTGCGAAGGGATTCATAAACTTGCCTCTGAGCGCGGAGCAGGATCGCGTAGAACGTCAGCAACTCCGAGCTGCCGCCTCCTAGTGAGGCAAGCTCTTCGGCGCGCCGTATGAGCGTGTCCCAAGATGCTTTCATGGCAAGTCTGAGCTTCCGACTCTCAATCGTGCTGTACGCGCTACCTTCGACCAGCTTTCATATTCAGCGAGTTGAGATAGAGCATACTCGGCGCGTCGGAGCGCGCGGCGACGATGTCGGGCGAGCCATCTCCATTGACATCGCCAAGCGCGAGACCATAGACGGTGCCCTTCCCGTCTCCGAAACGGATGCGGGTGAACCTCCGGCCCGTCCCATCGTTGATGAGAACTGCTCCTGGCGCTTGGTTGTTACCTAAGGCGATGTCCGCATCGCCGTCGCCGTTCAGGTCGGCGATGGCGATCGAATACGTGGTGTCGGCCTTTTCGGCGATTGGCATCGGATCGGAGAATTTCATGCCGCCCAGATTGAAATAGACGGAAGCGCCGCCGCGCGCCTGGTCACCGATGACGATGTCCAGTTTTCCATCCCCGTTGAGATCGCCCAGCGCGATAGCACGAGTCTCGGCGTTGGCGGGACCGAATGGATGTTTCTCGGCGAACGCGCCTTTGCCATCGTTGACATAAATATAGCTCTGGCCGCCATCACGGTTGGGAACGACTAAATCCGGCGCGCCATCGCCGTTAATGTCCCCGGCGGCGATTGTCGTAGCGGATTCGATCGAGAATGCGCGGCACGACGGGAAATGCCCGCGCCCATCGTTCAGACAAAAGTAGTTCGCGCCAGGCTTATCCTCACTTCTATTGGCCACCACGATGTCGGGACGGCCATCGCCATTGAGGTCCGCCATAGTGACATTGCGCATAGGCCAGCGCGCATCCCCGAATGCGCCCGCGAAGGTGAAGCTACCCTTTCCGTCGTTGAAGTAAATGACCTTCTCGTCCGGAGCGTCATTCCCGACGACGAGGTCGAGGTCGCCATCACCATCCAGGTCAGCGAGAGCCGCGCTGTAAGTCCGGTCTGCCCGGCCGCTGAGATTGTGCCTCCGGTTGAAGTGTCCCTTCCCATCGTTTAAGAGAACGAGATCAACTAACGGCCAATGGCGCCCCTTAGCCAATACAAGGTCAAGATAACCATCGCCGTTGAGATCACCGAGACTCGCATTGGCAGTTGTCTCCGCCTTGTTCTCAAGAGGAACAACCCGGTTAAAGTTGGGAATCCTCGGACTCGGACTTGCGCCCTCGGTAAACGCGAGGGATGCAATCATAAGAAGGGCTTTGAATAGTATCATCTGATTCACGATGCAAGGCTTCGTTATTGCGCTCATAATAGATTATGCATTCAGCGCGTCATTACTCAAGCGGAGTGTTGAGAGGGCGTATGAAAAGTCCCCGAAGGGAACGCATTTCAATAGGAAGCCTCGAAGAGGCGTAATTCAATAAGCCCCAAAGGGGCAACGATTCAATAGCCCGGCGCATCGCGCCGGGTAAGCCGTCACACAACGAGAAGCCCTGAAAGGGCGATATAACTATCGCGCCCTTTCAGGGCTTGTCGTAATGACGCCACTTTTCCAGGGGCGGTGCCCCTGGCTATTGAATCATGCCCTTTCAGGGCTTTCCTTGTTCAATGCTCGCCGGTCAGCTTAAGGCGCACGCTACGAGGTGGGCCAGGTCGCTATCGCCTTACGAATTGCGGCCCGGAATGGCTCGCCGAGGAAGAGCGCGTATGCGGCGTCCTGCTTCGTCTTCCAGGTTGCGGTTATGTTTTCTCTCTTCATCACTCTCTCCTTCAGGTTTCATTCCGTTTGCTGACCTCTGTCAGCTCGAAGTTTGATTTAATAGAGGGCAGCTTTTTTCTGCCTTCACCCGGTTAATGCGAGAACTCCTCGACAATCCCCTCACTTCCAGAGCATTTTTTTGCAGCCCATCTGCCGGACCAAAGAACCTTTAATGGTGTTATAATCAGCGCCTCCTGGTGGAAGTAAGGTTAATCTCAGTTACACGGGCTGAAGTGCGCGCCAGGTCAATTGAGGTTACATTGCGATGTCCTCAACGAGTGAAGTTACACAACTGCTGATAGATTGGAGCGAAGGCGACAAGGCTGCGCTCGATAAGCTGATCCCGTATGTCTATGACGAGCTGCGCCGCCTGGCCCGCAAGTGTCAGCCAAACCGGCCACAACATCGAGCGTCGCCCGTCAGGGGGGCGGAATCAAGCTGCACAAGAGAGGCGTGGCGGTCGCACTCGCGGCGCTATTGCCGGTCGCGGCCGTCGTCGTCGAGCTGCTCTTGCTTGCAGCACCCCGCAAAACTATAGACTCGATAGCCGTCATGCCTTTCGCCAATGCCGGCGGCGACCCGTACGCAGAGTACCTGCCCGACGGCGTGACTGAAAGCATAATCAATAGCCTGTCACGACTGCCGGGACTCAAGGTGATGGCGCGCGGCACCGTATTCACTTATAAGAACCGAGAGGTTGATCCCCGCAAGGTCGGTGATGAATTGAACGTCCGGGCAGTAGTCATGGGGAAGGTTTTGCAGCGGGGTCAGATGCTGACCGTCACGATCGAAGCAAAGCCAGAGAAGAAGCAGACACTATCAAACAACAGCTCAAAGCAGGCACGGAACCCTTCGAACATACGGGAACACTAGATGAGTACCTTGATCGCTGGCTTCGCACAGTCGAAAAGAGAGTAAGCCAGTCAACTCACGAGGATTACGCTTCCCTTCTCAAAAACTATATACGCCCGACTTTGGGAAGCAAGAAGCTCTCCTCAATAAAACCTTTGCGTATTCAAGAGACTGTTCTTGCGATACAGGAGAGAAACCTATCGCCGAGAACAGTCCGCTACGCCTATATCATCGCTGATGATTATAACGCAATCCGGTGGTCCCGAGTTAGAGGGAAAGGTGGTAAGACATCGATCTCCTACTCGTCCCCCGACACACCTGCGGCCCACCTCCGCGCCTGCTTCTTTCGTCAATTGAAAAAATCCGGGCGCACCGCGCAAGTTATACCCGTCGCTGAGCAACTCTTCGCAAACACGTATCCTCAAATCGCTCTCCACAGGCAGAGTACGGTATTTAATGTCGAGCGCCTCTTCAAGGGTTAGCCTCCGCCCTCGGCGACTACCTTTTCAGCATCGCTGAAACCTAGCGCTTCTTCGGTCAGCAAGGCTACATTCTTGCCTTGTCTGCCTGCACCTGCTTTAACCCTCACTCCGGCCTCTTTCTCAACCGACGCTTTGAATCGAGTTATGCTTCACTTATTAGATATTGCTGGAAAAATGTTCAAAAGAAGGGACTATCTTTTGTACGGCCTGAGCTCTCTTCATCATCCAACATCATTTCGCTCGCCCAGACGGCGTGAATCCATGCGGGCTATTGCTTTCTGGTACTCGTAGGCTGCCGTCCGAAGCTCACTTTCGCGCCAACTGGCTACGTCGCAGATGAGTACTGGCTCGGTTCTTCCCGTCAAGTTTTTACGCAGATTGTCAGCGCGTTCTGCCGATTGAACCGCCGCAATCGGCCACTGACGGCGTACTACGATAATCCACATCGTCGCACGTCTCACTGTGGGTATGCAGCAGTAATGGTTGCGCTATCCAGCAGCTCCGAATCTCGGTAGATACGGTGTGGGCGCAGGTCGACTTTGAGTTCGCGCTCGGCTCCGCACTCGTAACAGGTTTGAATCAGTCGGCTATCCGAGACCCGCTCGTGAGGGATGCCCCAGTAGTGGTAGTGATATGTAAGCAGCGACATTATGTTCATCTTCTCCCCTCCTTACATTGCGTACCTATAAGGCCAATCTTATGCGTGATACCGGGGGCGGTTAACTGTGACTATTGACAGGCGGAAGAAGAATTCTTGACAGGTTGAAAGGTATGCCCGCCCATCCTGTTATTTCTGACAGTGGTCTCCGTACTCGGAATCGCGTAATTTTGATGTGGCTTGGAGAGGAGACAATCGTGAAAACCGATCCAAAACCGATTAAACACGACACCGACCAGTGCCCTCAGACCGGCATTCCCGCGGGCGTTAAGCTGGAGAATCCTCCCTCGTCGCTCGTCGAGGTGGAGTTTGCCGCGCGGTCACATTCCGGCAACGGGAGACCCGCGGACGGGGACGCTCTATATTACTGTCAAGAGTGACAGATTCTCTTGATAAAACTGACAGGAAGCGACGGCCTGGTTGGGTCAAACAGAACGGGCGCATAGATGCTATGCGCCCGTTCTGTTTGACCATGCGGTAGGTGAGTTCACTTGACTCGCGTCAGGACTTTACCGTTCTTGGCGATAACGCTTACTATCTCCCAGCCGTCCTCTCCTGGAATAGTCCAGCCGCGCAGCACTTGATAAGGCTCTCTGCACTCTACCATGTCCCGCAGGATCAAACTCTTTTCCGGGTAATTGAGGCTGTGATCGATCCTCACCGTTCGAATCATAGCTATAGGCTCGCGCGCCGTGTTCTTCTGGTAAAGCCCGAACAGGTTTGGATCGTTTTGGTTTACCTGGTAAAGCACATAGCCGCCTGGCGGAAGAAGGTAGTCGCCCATTCTGAGATAATGGCTGACGTTGATAGAGTAATTAACGCGCTTGTGCAAAGGCCCCTGCGCCATAGCCAAAGAGGCCATCGCGCCGATTAGCACGGCTACAAGCCCGCTTTTTATTAGCCTGGGAAACATCTCCTTACTCTCCTTTCGAGTCGTCGGGACATCGCGCGGCGCAACGGATCAGTCACCCTTCTCTGGTCCCATGGCTGTTCTATATTTAAGGAGGGCCTGGGAGATTGGTCGAAGACCGTACTCACTGCTTAATTCTCATGCGGACGCCTTGCATCCCGATGCAAAACGCCAGTGAGTCCGTTCAATCCGCCAGGCCTCCTCACACTTGCAATGATAGAAGCAAATGAAATCGAGTTATACTGATAGAAGTCACAGTTTCCGAGGAAAAAATAGACAGAACTGACGGCAGGCGATTAGACGAAACAGACCGGATGAATTATTTCCGCGGCGCTCTTTAATCTGGACAGTTTTACTCGGTCAGGTGGGATTTACTTACCCGCTTGCACTCGCCCGCTTCTTTTCGCCCGGCAATACGCCTTCGCGCTCTACGACTCGCCGCCCCAGCGGCACACTCGCCTCGATCCTGGTGCCACCAGCGATGCTAGAGTAAATCGATACGGTCCCGCCCACAAGCCGCAGCCGCTCCCTCATACTTATCAGCCCCAGCCCTTTCCTGCTCCTCGCTGAGTCTACGTCAAACCCCCTACCCAGGTCGGTCACCCGCATCTGAATCTCTTCTTCGGTCCGGCGCAGCTCGACTCTCGCTTCTTTCGCACCGCTGTGCCTGACGACGTTGTTGAGCGACTCTTGTACGATCCGGTACAGGCACAGCGAAACGTCTTTCGGCAACCTCTTAGGCACATCATCGTGCATGAATTCTATGCTGAGCTTATAGCTCTTTGATAAGTCCGCGCACAGACTCATGAGCGCCGTCACCAGCCCCAGTTGCGCCAGCTTCGACGGGTGCAGGTCGTGTGACATCTGGTGTATCCTGCCTGAGAGGTCCGCTGCCTGTTCCAGAATCTCCCGGATGAGCTTGTGAAATTCGGCCTGCGAGCCCGGAGGGTTCTGGCCGAGCTGGTCCAGCTCCAGCGAGATCAGCGCCACACTCTGACTCAGGTCGTCGTGTAGCTCGCGGGCTATGCGAGCGCATTCATCTTCCCGCACCTGGATCAACTGCCCGCTCAGGTTCTCAAGCGCCTGCTCGGCCGTTTTGCGCTCGGTGATGTCAATGACTGACCCGATATAACCTAGAAACTCGCCGCTGTCGGAAACCCGCGGCGCGGCGGCGTCAATCGCCCAGGCGTAGGAGCCATCCTTGCCTCGCAGGCGGTATTCGAACCGGAAGGCTTCGCGCCGCGCGTTGGCCGCTACGAACATCTCGTGAACGTAATACTGATCGTCCGGGTGCGTAGCGTTGAGCCAACCGAAACCGAGCCCGGTTTCCGGGGTTTGGCCCGTGAAGTCGTACCAGGACTGACTGAGGAAAGAGCAGGAGCCATCCGGTTCGGTCACCCAAACCATCACCGGCGAGCTGTTAGCCATATTGCGGAACCGCACTTCGCTCTCGCGCAAAGCCTCTTGCGTCCGCCTGCGCCGCGCGCGAGTTATGATCAACCCTGTGATGAGCAGCGATTGAAATATGATAAGAGAGATCACGGCTATCGCACGCCCCTTGTACTCCTCCCAAAATGAGGGCGCGCGATAATTCACTATGCTGCCGGGCGGCAGCAGGGCTTCGCTGATCCCTAGGCGGTTAAGCTCTCGCCAGTCGAACACTGGCAGACCGGAGGTGCGCTGTATGGCGAAGTCCTGCGCACGCGCGCCGTTCGCAATCCGTAAGGCGATTTCCGCCGCCCTGTCCCCATTGTTATTTACACCGCGAACATAACCCCCGACGATCCCTCTGCCGACTTGCCAGGTGGCCATCCCATAGATCGGTGCTCTGGTCGAATTGACAATTAAGGACAATATATCCCGAGACTCCAAGAGGTTATTCTGTTCATCGTATGCCTGCTGCCAGACGTAAAGGACAATCGACCGTCCCGGCAAGCTATTCATCCTCGAGGCCAGCTCTTTCGGCGAAAGGTCGGTGAGGTAGGTGATAGATACCCTGTCTTTATAGGGCTCAAGCTCCGCCTGCCCCATCTCCTCATACTGCTTGTTACGCTCAAGCGTGCCGCTGACGACGAACACATGCTCCGTATCAGGCTGCAATCTCAGCGCCAGCTCAAGAGTCTCTTTGTAATGGAAATCATGTATGAACCCGGTAAGGCCAGCGCCCGCCGACATCTCCTTTGCCGTCGGCGGCTTGACCGCGCTGAAAACGATCGGGACATGCGGGAAGAGTTCATCGCGGTGCTTGAGCAGGAACTGGAGGCTTGCATCCGAGACGGCAACGAGCACGTCGATTGGGACGCGGGCATACTTCTGCCGAAGGTACTCACGCAGCACAGCGGCCTGGTCATCGCCCGGGAACCGATCAATCTCCATGAACTCGGCATAGTATTCGACGCTCCCGACCGATGCCGAGTTCACGACTGCCAGAAAGTTCTCTTCGAAGCTCGAAGTGCTGGACCACCCTCTGTTGTACCAGTAAAGCACCAGAATCCTCTTGGGGGTTGTGGCTTGCCGGACGCGGGCAACCAGAGGCAACAGCAGTGCTACAACGCCGGCCAACAATACCGCCGCGACTATTAGATTCCGTCCCACTCTCGCTGTATTCCTCACGGTCATTATCCGCTTAAGCGAGACCTCGCTAGAAAATCAGTTTCAAGGCGAACTGCGCCTGTCGCGACGAGCCAGACTCACCCGTCGGGAAGCGTGTGCTGATTATACGCCCGAAGGCCGGCGTGCCTGCGACATTTCCCGGCGGCCCGAAGTTGGCGTGGTTGAAGAGGTCGAATAACTCTGCCCTGAACTGCGCGCGCAGGCTCTCGGTGAGGTCAGTGTTCTTGATGACCGAAAAATCGGTGTTCTTGAAACCTGGCCCGATGACCACGTTGCGGCCCAGGTTGCCGAAGCGCGCGACAGGGGCAAATACCGACGTGTCGAACCAGCGCTCTACGCTGCCGATGATGTCGATAGGCCCGGTCACGTCGGGCCGGAGCGTGCCCGGCACGCCGTTGACCGTGCTGTCGCTGGTAACGATGTTGACCGGGCTCCCGCTCTGCGCCTGGACGATCGCGGCGAGCTGCCAGCCCTCGACGAAACGGTTGCCGCCCAATGGCATTTCGTATATCGCGCTCACCGCAACTCTGTGCCTCGCGTCGAAATCCGAAAGGCCGCGGTCGCCTCGCAGGTCGTAGCTGTTCTGCACTGCGACGGCGCCCGTGCTGAAGGAGTTGTAATCGAGAGATTTCGACCAGGTGTAAGAGGCGTTGAATTGCAGGCCGCGGTTAAGCCGCTGAATGGCCGTCACCCACACGGCGTTGTAACTTGAGTTGCCCGCGCTCTCGACCTGCGTTATGTTGCCCAGCGGCGTGGACGGCAGGATTGGACTAGACTGCGATAGCGCAGGGTATGGGCGTAGGCCGCTGACCGGCTGGTTGATGTTGCGCCTGATGACCAGGTGCGAGCCCTTCGACCCGAAGTAGCCTGCCATCACCGCGAGGGCGCGCGTCAGCTCGCGCTGCACGTTAAGATTCCACGACTGCGCGTAGGCGTTGTCGAAGCCTTGATTGATCGTCTGCGGGGCCAGCGCGGCGGGCCTCGCAAGGCTGAGCGCGTTCTCGAACCTGACGGCCCCGGTGAAGGTGAGCGGGATAGCCAGGGGCGGATTGCCTGCGGTGGGGATCACTAGGGCGGTCATCGGCTGCTCGGTCATGATCGCGTAAGCTGCGCGCACCGATGTCTTGCCGTCTTTGAATGGGTCCCAGGCGAAACCGAGGCGCGGCTGGAAGTTCTTGTTGTTCTGGTGGTAGACCTCATCTATGTCTGAGCCGTCACGAACGAGCGAGGCGCTCTCGGGGTCGAAGACGATGAAGCGGTCGTAGCGCTCGGTCGGCGTCATATTCCATTCGTAACGCAGCCCGAGTTCGAGCGTCAGGTTGGGACGCACCTTATAGCTGTCCTGCGCGAACAACCCGAGCGCGCCTTGGGCGATGCTGCTCGACTGACTCCCCAGCGTCACGCTGAAAGAGCTCGCCGTGCCGGCGATGAAGGCAGCGACGGTCGGGAAGTTGAACGCGCCCGTGCCCTGCCGGAAATTGTTGTTGAGGAATTGCCGGAACTCGCCGCCGAGCTTGAGTGAGTGTCGCCCGCGCACGTAGCTCAGGGAGTCGGCGACGACGAGTGTCGTGTCACCGCGCCCGGAGGGCTGGGCCGACGGGCCGCCGAAGTTGAGGCTACCGCCGGCGATGTTGATCTGGGGCAGCCCGATCGGTCGATTAATGCCGTTGTTGATGCCGAAGCCGGCCGGGTTGTGCTGCGCGTAGGGCGTGGAGGAGCCGCGAAGGCGAGTGAAGCCGAAACGGACCTCGTTGACCATGGCGGGGCCAAAGACGTGTGTTTCGTTGAGCGTAAGGATGTGCCGGCGCACACGGGTGATGTTGCCGAAGCCGGGGACAGTGTTGCCCGTCCGAATGGGCTCTCCGGTTTCGGCGCCAAGGATGTTGTAGTACGCGTGCAGCCGGTCCTTAGCGGTGAGGTTATAACTGATGTCGGCCGCCCACTGATTAGAGTCTACGGGCGCGCTCGCCGAGCCGCTGAAACGCGAAGCGCCCGACGAGTCGGTAAAGTTGGCGCGCGGGATGAACTCGATCAGCTTCGCGATAACAGGGTTGGTCACCGAAGCCCGCTCTCGATCACTTAGAACGAGACTGTTGAGCGTGAGCCCCTGGCGCTGGCGCAGCCCCTCGTAGGAGGAGAAGAAGAACGCCCTGTTTTTTGCGATCGGGCCGCCAAGACTGCCCCCGAACTGGTTGCGCCTGAAGGGCGGCTTCGTGCGGTCAAAGAAGTTGCGCGCATCGAGCGCATCGTTGCGGAAGAACTCGAACAGCTCGCCGTGGAACTCGTTCGCGCCGGAACGCGTCGCTATATTGACCACGGCCCCCGAGCTTCGCCCATGTTCGGCGCTGAGGGTCGAGTTGTCGACCTTAAACTCCTGGATGGTGCTGATCGAGAGTTGGAAGGTGATCGAGTTAAACGTCAGGTTTGTGAGGGTGATGCCGTTGACCAGGTAATTGACCGATTCCTCGCGGTTGCCCGCGGTGTTGATCGCCAGCGAGCCCAGACCGCGCACCGGCGCCGCGGAGAAAGCGCCCTGCGTCGGCGTCACAGACCCTGGGACGAGCAGTCCGAGGTCGAGGAAGTAGCGCCCGTTGAGCGGCAACTCCTGAACCATCTGCCGGTCGATTATGTGCCCGACGGATATGGTCGCCCTCTCCACAACCTGCGAGTCGGGAGTCACGGTCACCTCCTGCTCAATATCCCCCACGCGCAACTGGAAGTCTTGCACGGCAGACCGCCCGACCTCGACCGCCAGTCGCTCCACGACCTGCCCCTGGAAGCCTGTGGCGCGCACCTCGATACGGTAAGCGCCCACGGGCAGGGCCGCCGCCTCGTAATTGCCCTCAATGTCGGTCTGCACAACTCTCTCTAGCCGGGTCGCCTCGTTGCGCACGGTGATGCTGGCGTTGGTGACGACCGCGCCGGCCGAGTCGACGACTCTCCCCTTGAGGGCAGCCGTCGATTGTGCATGCGCCTGTGGCCCCATCACCAGGAGCCCACCGGCGGCAAACAGTACCCCGAAGAAGCGAGCGGCGAGCGTGTACGGGCGCATAAAAACTCCAGTAGGGCTTCGCTTTCGCGATCAATGGGCGCTTGGTTAAATACTTCTCAGCGTATCAGGGCCTGAGCCGAGTTTCTGATCGGGTACGACGATTATACGATAAGCATCTCCTGTGCCAATTCAGCATAATCGACCATTGGCCGGGTTACGCAGACTCGCAGCCCATCGAGATCACGCGATCGAATGCCTGATGGCGTACTGAATCAGCTCCGCGCTCGTCTTTGATGTAGCCCCCGAAAAGAGGTACAGAAAAAATGGGAGTTCTCCGGTAAACTAACCGACAGGAGAACTCAGATGCGCAAATCGAAATTCTCAGAAGAACAGATCATCAACCTACTCAAGAGCGTTGAGGCCGGTCAGAAGGTCGCCGATGTTTGCCGCTCAAACGGCATCAGCGAACAGACCTACCACAGGTGGAAGGCTAAGTACGGTGGCCTTGATGTCAATGAAGCTCGTCGCCTCAAACACCTCGAAGACGAGAACAGGCGATTAAAACAGATCGTCGCAGACCTCACGCTCGATAACCGCGTGCTGAAGGATGTCATATCAAAAAAGTGGTAGGGCCTGCGGCACGACGCCAGGCGGCTCAGTATGCCCAACAAGCATACGAGCTGTCACAGCGGCGAGCGGGCAGGCTCTTAGGCATGGGCAACTCTAGCCTGCGCTACAGGTCCCGCAGGGCAGATGACTCCGATGTACGGGCGAGGCTTCGCGCCCTGGCGACTGACCATCCGCGCTTCGGCTACCGCAGGCTGGGAGTGATGCTTGAGCGTGAGGGCGTCAGAGTGAATCATAAGCGCCTGCACAGGCTTTATAGACAAGAAGGGCTTGTACTGCGCAGGAAGCGACGGCAACGCGCTTCGACCGCCACCAGAGCGCCTCTTGTTTCTCCGAGGCGAGCCGGCGAGCGATACTCTATGTACTTTATGAGCGACAGCCTGGCTACAGGGCGGAGTTTTAGAACATTGAACATC
>DATFGQ010000115.1:0-38282 GCA_035249305.1 Blastocatellia bacterium
TTGCTCTAGGATTTGTGGGGCAAGAGATACGGGTGATGACAACATCACTTCCTGTTCTCGATTCACGGTTGCTGTGGTGAGGACGGCAACCGGAAACAAGGCGACGCAGTCATCCCACGCTGCGTCGCCTATTTTTTTGTCTGTAGGCCTTGCCCGACGCACTCCCCCTTTTTCGCAAGCGCAGCAAGCTTGACACATCCCGACCTGACCTATATTTTTCAAACTTTATTTTCGACCTTTGTGTCGTCGGGGGCGGTAATGCTTGAAAAGTACAGAAACCAATACGCCGAGTTCAACTCCACGTTGATGCGAGAGTACTATCTGTTCCTCTCGGGACAGAAAACCGACCTTAGGATCGCCCCTATTTATGACCGCTACGGCGACCTCTTCACCAGAGACTCGATCACGAGCCTCAAACAGAGCCTGGACCAGACGCCGGAGCATTACGCATCCGAGCGCAAAGCGACAAAGCGCCTGTTGATATTCGCGGTCGAGCAGTACCTGGAGAACTCAGCCAAAGAGCTGACAAAAGCTATAAACGAGTACGAAAGCGCCTCCACGATCGAATGGGCGGGGCGGAGGATAACTTTCCAGGATTCCGCCGTCGCGATCAGGACCGAGAGGGACCGCGCAACAAGGCGCGCGATTTACGCAAAGCGCACGGAGGTCATCGCCGCCTCAAACGACCTGCGCGCGGAGCGTGTGACGAAGCTCCACGAGACGGCCCGCTCGCTCGGTCATGCCAATTACACTGCGATGTATGAGGAGCTGCGCGGTCTTGATTACAAAGCCCTCGCCGATCAGGCCGAGTCGGTCCTGTCGCGCACGGAGGCGGTTTACACGGCGCGGCTCGCCGAGGCGCTGGGGCGCGAGGCGGGGCTTGCCATTGGCGAGGCCGACCGCAGCGACGCTTTGTACTTCCTCCACCTGAACAGCTATGACGACCACTTCCCCGCCAGCGACCTGATGCGCATTTACCGCGAGACGATGGCGGGCTTGGGCATCGACGTTGAAAAGCAGAAGAACATTCTCGTCGATAGCGAGCCCCGCCCGCGCAAGACCCCGCGCGCCTTCTGCATGCCCATACTCGTGCCCGAAGAGGTCAAGCTCGTAATCCGGCCCATGGGCGGCCAGGCCGATTACCAGGCGTTCTTCCACGAATCAGGCCACGCGCAGCACTACGGCGGGGCCGCCGAATCTCTCCGGCCGGAGTTCAAGTACACGGGCGATTATGCGCTGAGCGAAAGCTACGCTTTTTTGTTCAACCACCTGATCTCCGACGGCGCGTGGCTCGCGCAGATGCTCAAGTTCCACGACAGCGACAGCTTCATACGCGCGGAGATGCTGGCGAGGCTTTCGTCCATACGCAGGTACGTCGCCAAGCTGAAGTACGAATACCACCTTCACACGGACGAAGACCTTGCGCGCGCCGCCGACCTTTATTCGGAGTTTCAGACCGGCGCTACGCGCTTCCGCACAGGGACTACTGAGTTTCTTTTCGACCTGGACGACGCTTTTTATTCGGCCAACTACGTCAGGGCCTGGGGCTTTGAGGTCATGCTGCGCGAGTACTTGAAGACCAGGTTCGGGTCCGCGTGGTGGACATCGCCGCGGGCGGGCGCGCTTCTCAGAGAGTTGTGGGAAACGGGCGACCAGTACACCGCCGACGACATAGCCGAGCTGGTAGGCGTCGGCCCCATATCGTTCGACCTGCTGATCGACCAGTTCAATCAGGGGCTGAAGTGACTGTGTGACACCTTACACCTATGCGATCGATCCCGGTACGATTAAAAGAGCGCAGCTACAGGATCGAGATTGCCGCGGGGCTGCTCGACCGGGCGGGCGAGCGCGTGCGCGTGGCGGTCGGGGAGAAAGCCTCCCGCGCGGTGATAATAACCAACCCGACGGTAGACGCGCTTTACGCAGACCGGCTCGCACGCTCGCTCGCGGCGGCGGGCTTCGACGCAGACCGTTTCGTCATAGGCGAGGGCGAGCGGTATAAAACCCTTCGCACCGCCGAGACGATCTACTCTTTCTTACTCGAACGCCTCGTCGCGAGGTCGGACATCATTGTCGCGCTCGGCGGAGGAGTGGTCGGAGACGTGGCGGGGTTTGTCGCGGCGACTTACCTGCGCGGCGTAAGGTTCGTTCAAGTGCCTACGACGCTGCTGGCGCAGATCGACAGCTCCGTCGGCGGAAAGACGGGCGTCAACCACAGGCTGGGTAAGAACATGATCGGCGCGTTTCATCAGCCCTCGCTCGTGGTGGTCGACCCGGAAACGCTCGCGAGCCTCCCGCCGCGCGAGGTGAGCGCGGGGCTGTGCGAGGCGATCAAGTATGGGGTGATCCGCGACCGCAAGCTGTTCGACCGCATCTCGCGCCGCATGGATCGGCTCAAAGAGCACGACCCGGCCGAGGTATCGAACCTCATCGCGCAATGCTGCCGCATCAAGGCCGAGGTCGTCAGCCGCGACGAGCGCGAAGGCGATTTGAGGCGCGTGCTGAATTTCGGCCACACGGTCGGCCACGCGCTGGAGGCCGTAACCGGCTACCGCCGCTTTCTTCACGGCGAAGCGGTCGGCCACGGGATGCGCGCGGCTTCGAGGATAGCCGAGCTGATGGGCCTGTTAGAGCCGGCAGACCGCAAAGCCATAGACGAGGCGGTAAACAGGATCGGCCCGCTCCCGCCGGCCAATACTCTTGCGCTTAGTGATATAATTTCAGCAATGCATCATGACAAGAAGGCCGAGGCCGGGCGCCTGGCTTTCGTGCTGCCTGTCGAAATAGGCCGCGTCGTGATCAGGTCGGACGTGCCCCTCGACGTAGTTCGTTCAGCCCTCAAAGACGCCCTCTAGTTAGCCTCACAAGCGAAGCCCCTGACTTCTGATCATCACACTAAGTTTGGAGAAGAGTTATGAGCAACGTGGATGGCAACAGGCCGCGCGAAGGCGAGCGCGGGGCGGTAAAGATCACGACAATCTTGCTACTCGTTATTTTGATGGCATTGACCTTCGCCGTCATAAAGGTCGCCCCCGTCTACACGGAGGAACAGCAGCTCACCCACGAGCTAGACGAGCTGGCGCGGATCAGCGCGGTGCGGAATTACAAGCCGGAGCAGATAGAAAAAGGGATAGAAAAGCTCCGCACCGAATACGAGCTTCCTGAAAATAGCATCACCCTTACTACTCATGCCCAGAATCAAGTCCAGATAGATCTCAAATACAACAAGGTTATTAACCTGCTCGTCACGACATACGATTGGAAAGTCCAACACTCCGCCAAGGGCAAAGCCTTTTAGGCCAGTTTTCAGTTTTCAGTTTTTAGTTTTCAGCGCCGAGTCGGACAACGTGCCGTAATCGGCAACTGAAAACTGAAAACTGAAAACTGTTTTTGCTCTCGTTGACTCCTACGCGAAGCGGCCTCTATGATCTATCAGAGGCGAAAGGAGCAACGCCGTGCAGAAGTTCAAACTCTCCGCTACGTTCGTAATACTATTCACTCTCATCATCGCATCATCGCCCGGGGCCGTCTTGTCGCAGAGCGGGCGCACGCGGCCAAGAGTCCCCGCGCGCGAGGCCCCGCCTCCGCCACCGGCGCCCATCAAAGTGCCCGAGCCGGCCGTCATAGTTAAGCAGGAACAGTCGGGCATGACCTCGCGGTTCACGCTGCGCAACGGAATGACCGTCATAATCAGCGAGCAGCACGCCGCCCCGATAGCGGCTGCCGTAGCCCATTTCAAGGTAGGCGCGGCCGACGAGCCCGCCGGTCTGAACGGCGTCGCCCGTCTGCTCGGGCGCGTCATCGTCGATACGGCGCGGGCGCGCAAAGTCGGGGCCATAATCGACGGCGGCGCTTCGTTCGAAGGCTCTTATTACCAGTTCACCGCGTCGTCGGAAAAATTCAAAGAGGCGCTCGCGGCCCAGGCGAACGCCGTACAGAATCCTTCATTCGAAGCAGCCGCGCTCGGCCGCGCGGCGACCGTTGAAAACGACTCTTCGTCACTCGCGATGGCGCGACTCTTAAGCCTGGCTTTCACATCTCACCCGATAAGCCGCGCATCACAACCCGCGGTCGCGGCCACGCGCGAGCAGCTTTCGGAGTTTCACAATCTTCATTACCGCCCTGACAATCTGATCGTCGCCATCGTCGGCGACGTATCGACTTTCGAGGCGCTCGTAGAGGTCCAGCGTCTGTACGGCGGCTTCAGGGCCGCGCAGTCGAAGCAGCCCGCGAGCGTAAGCCCGCAGGTCAAGCCTGCTCAAAAAGCGGCCGCGCCGCCCGCGCCCGCGCCCACACCGGCGGCCCAGACGATGACGGCAGTCAAGCCCGCGCGCGAGCCCGAACAGACGGCCCTGCGGTACGGCGCGGACCGCGGCGACCTGAGCCAATCGATCGTGACCGTGGGCTACCACGTGCCGGGGCTCAAGTCGAAAGACTGGGCGGCCATCGAAGTGCTCTCGGCGATCTTAGGTCAGGGGCGCGGTTCGCAGTTGCGCAGGAGCTTGCTCGACGGCCAGGCCGTAGTCAGTCGCGTCGAATCGAGCTACCTCGCGCTCGGCGAGCTGGGGCTGTTGAGCGTACAGATGTGGCTGGCGGCAGACGCGCAGGGCGGCGCCGTCATAGATAAAGCCGAGTCTGCTCTCTTTAAAGAGATAGAGCGCGTGCGGCGCGAGGTGCCCGCCGACACGGAGATGGCGCGCGCGAAATCGATAGTTGAAAAACGGTTCGTCGACCGCAACGAGACTTACGCCGGTCGCGCTCGCGAGCTCGTAAGCTCGGAAGTCGCGAGCGGCAGTATCAACACGGCGATCAGTTATAGAGACTTGATCCGCGCCGTCCGCCCCGAAGACGTGCAACGCGTCGCCGGCCAATACCTGACGCTTGCGAACACTTCGTTACACGAGTTTGAGCCGGCCGCCGCCCCGGCGCGGACCTTCGACGCCGCGTCGTTTTCAAAGACCGTGCAAGCCTGGGTTGCCACCGCCGCCCAGCCCGTCGATCCGAAGGACGCGCGCCCGGCCGACAGGCTTTCGCAGATAACCCTCGCGCCGCAGGGCAAGGAGCAGTCCCGCGAAGAGCGATTCATGTCCGAGTCCATACAGCCGCTGGCGGTCAGAGATTTCTCGACGCTCAACGGGCCGCGAGCTTTCGTGCGCGAGGACCATTCACGTCCGAAGGTCTCGGTCGCGATACTCTTTCCGGGCGGGCGCGGCGCCGAAGACGAAGCGACGAGCGGCACGACCGAATTGATGCTTCGCTCTATGCTGCGAGGCACCGCGCGGCGGTCGGCCTTGCAGGTGGCGCACGAGCTCGACCAGCTCGGCGCTGACGTTCGCGTGATAGTCGAGCCGGATTTTTCCGGCTATCTCCTCGACGTGCTTTCGCACAACGCGGACCGCGCGCTCAAGCTGCTGCGCGACGTGACGGAAGAGCCCGCGTTCAGAGATGAAGACATAAAGCGAGCGCAGGCCGAGCAGATCGGCTCGATCCGCGAGAGCCGCGACGACGGGTTGTTGCGGGCCAAGGAGCTGATGCTCCAATCGCTCTATCCGGCTCAACCCTACTCGCTGCCCGCGCACGGGCGCGAAGAGGTGGTGACAAAACTCGACAGCGAAAAAATACGCGCCTGGCACGATCGTGTGATCAAAAGCCAGGTCCCGACGGCAATAATCGTCGGCGACACATTCGGGTCCGCGCTCGTTTCGGGCAGCCTCGCCGAAGGGTTTCGCCGCCGAGACGTTGAAGGCGATCTCAAAGCGAAGCCGCCACAGCCGGCCAGGGCCGGCGAGAGGGTTGAATCGCGCCAGCGCGCCGTCACCTCTGTCTCGATAGGCCTGGCCGGTCCGAAAGCGGGCGGCGCGGAACTGGCCGCGCTCGATGTGCTCGGGTCTGCGTTCGCCTTCCCCGTCGATGCGGAGGCGGGGCTTGCGGGCGGTCTTATCAATGTTCAACTGGTCACGTCGCCTGAAGACGAAGCTCGGGCGCGCGCCGCGGTACTTCAGGAGTTCGAGCGCGTCGCGCGCGCGGGGCTCACCGCGGACGAGCTAGGTCAAGCGCAGTCGCTGGCCGTGGCATCCAGCCTTGCGTCATTGCAGCAGCACGATGCGCGCGCGCTCGCTTACGGCCGCGCGGTGTTTCATCAACAGCAGCCCTCGGAAGTCGACCAGCTCGCGGACCGCTTATCTAAAGTGACGGCGGAAGAGATCAAGCGCGCTGCGTCGAATTACTTCAAGCCCTCGGCGGTCGCCGTCGGCGTCGTTCGCGGCGCGAGGCCGGCCGCGGAGCCGGCTCCGCCTAAACAGGATTGAATAGAAAAAAAATAAGCGAGACGGTGAGAGCGCCGTCTCGCTTGAGCTGACCTGCAAATCAGGAGGGTAGTCAGGTGGAATAGTTCATTGGCCGCCCGTTCTTGCGGTCGTCCCTCTCTCGCCTACGACGATGACAATCGAAGAGCCTTCTCTTATCACTTCGTAAGGGACCTGGCCGGTAAGGTCGAGCACGATGCGAACGGTCGTCGGGTCGGGCTGTCCGACTCTGACGCGTTCGGCAAAGCGCGCGTCTATGGGAATAACTTTGTTGCCGAACAGGTTGCGCACCCCGCGAACGTCGACGACTATGCGAGACGGCCCGGATAGCGCGAAGGCGTTGAACTGGGCCGCGCCGTCCGAGTCTATGTAGATGCGAAGAACGCCGCCCATAAGACTGGTGCGGATCGAACGGATCACGGTCGCGGGGGCGGCGGCCGGCGCGGGTTGGCGCGCGAGCCCTGCCGCCGACACGGGAGTCTCCCGCCGCGGGGTAGAAACGTTCGGCGCGCCGTCGCCTCTCTCTTCATCGCCGTCATCAGAATCATCGTCTTCAAGCTCGGAGACAGGCTCGGGCCGCCGGGTCCCACGGCGCTGCGTGCGGCTTGGCGGGCGGCGTTCTGTGGCGGGCGATTCATCAGTGATGACGCGCCCGCCGGGGCAATTCTTCATCCTCCGTATCGCCTCTTCCGGTGGGACGCATGGAGGCGGCTCTGATCGATAATCGCCGGGCACTATGTAGAACTCGACCCTGCGGTTGAGCGCCGGGTCGCCGTTCGGGTGCGGGCATGTGTCGCCGAAGTTACGCACGGTGATGCGGCCCGCGCTCACGCCTATGCTGACCAGGTAATCGCGCGCGTTGTTTGCGCGAGTGAGCGATATGCCTACGCGCTCTGACGAGTCGCGGTGGCCGTCGATCACAACGTAAGCACGCGGGTCTTGCTGCAAGCGGAGCGAAATCTCTTCAAGACATGCCTTGTGCTCGTTGTTGATCCTGGCAGAGTTGAACGGGAAGAAGATCGGCCCGCACGGCACGAGTATGTCGACGCAGGTCACGGGCTGTTCGCCTATGCGGAAGGTCACAGAGCAGCTCGCGCCGCGGCACTCCTCGCCGCAGCTCGTGCGGCCCGTGGCGACATCTACGGTCACCGTGTAGCTCCCAGGCCCGAGCCCGGTCGTGTCGACGATGACTTCTGTCCCCGTGGCCGACGACAGCCTGCCGCCGGTCGTCATCCACCTGTAGCTCAAGTTGGAATCGCCGCTCCCGCTCGCTCTCAACCTAACCACGTCGCCCGATCTGATCGTGGAAGCTGGAGCCCCCATGATCTGACAGGTGACCGAAGGGCAAGGCGGCTCTGTGATCTCGAACGAGGCCGCGCAGGTCGTCTGCCCGCTGGTGACGCACTCGTCGGGGAAGCCCGAAGCGGCCAGCACAGCCGTTACAATCGCCGTCACAGTGTATCGCCCACAATCAAGCCGGCCCGTGGGAACGTCTATGCTCTGACCGCTCCCGCTGATCGTGACGGGCCTTCCCTGCTGATCTCTCGCCTCCCATCGGTATTCATAAACGATGTCCGCGTCCGTGTAGCCGACGGTGGTCGGCCTTATGGTGAGCGAGATGCGGTCGCCGCGCGTCACGGTTGTCGGCGCGGCTTCGAGCGTGCAGGTCGGCACAGGCGGCAGCGGGCAGCCTTTGCGTTTGCCTACGGAGAAGAATCCCACGAACCCGTTTGAATCGCCGTTGCCGAACTCTGCTCGCTCAGGCTCGCATTTCAACCTGGGCGGCCCGTAGTCCTCGGTGCCTGGGTGGAACATGTAGCACTCAAG
The DNA here is from genome assembly GCA_035249305.1 of Blastocatellia bacterium. Classification (GTDB taxonomy): domain Bacteria; phylum Acidobacteriota; class Blastocatellia; order UBA7656; family UBA7656; genus DASUNP01. The sequence continues at coordinate 8,133 of DATFGQ010000115.1, forward strand.
CACTGTGAGCGAGGTCGCGCCGTCGCTGTTTAAGAAGCGGCGGTAAGCTCCGCCGAACGACACCGCCCCATCTTTGAGATAGAAGCGCGCGCCGAGGTTAAGCTCGACCGGGTTGTTGCGGAATAGGCTCGGCGTGCCGTTGCCTACGTAGCGCGTGTGTAGCAGCTCTCCGAGAAGCTCCACATGCTTGTTGACGGCGAACGATGCGCCGACGTTAAGAAGGAGCTTGTCGCGAAGGTCGAGCACCTTCACGCCGCGCTGCTCGATGTCGCCCGTGTGTATGTAGCCGATGTTTTCATAGACGCGGAAGCGGTGGTCTGCGAACTCCTGGCCGAGCATGAGGACGGGGCCGTACTCGTACTCGCCGCTCGTCCGCCCGCGCGCTCTCGCATGGTCTTCGCGCGAGACGGGTATCTTGAGATAACCGCCCAGCGCTATGCTGAACCAGTTCGTGTTCGGGTCGATGATCTTGTACTTCGCGCCCACGTAAACGTCGCTCGCGCCGTTCGAAGATTGCCTGAGCGAAAGCAGCGGGCGGCCCAGCCCGTCGAAGCCTATGAAATCGATCTCACCGAAAAACGGCAGGTCGTTGTAGAAGGCCGGGCGGTCTGTGATGATGGCGGGGCCGAGCCCCAGCGCCACGGGCGCGCCCGGCCCTCCGGGCGAGATGATGTTCGATCCGTTAGAGCCTGCGGGCGTGCCGAACCGGCCGAGGACGGGGAGTATCCCGCCGCCCGTGGCGCCGGTGCCGGGGAAGAACGCCGCGCTGCCGTCGCCTCCCACCGGCGGACCAAGTATGTCGAACGGGTCGCCAAACCTGCGGACGGCGTTGTACTGGTAGCCGCTCAGCAGGAACGGGGTGCGCGAAGTCGTCTGCTGCCACGCCACCCAATCAACCCACAGCTCCCAGCGGTTCGTCAGTCCCACGGTGAAGTTGAACGGCGCCTGGTTTATGTCAATGTCGCCGGGGTCGCGATCAAAGTTGTTCCAGAACAGAGCGAAATTCCATTCGCCGCGCGCGAGCGTCCGGGTCGAGAACGTGTTGAACAACCCGGAGCCGCCGAGCACGGTGGGGGCCTTCTGCCGTTCGGCCAGGTTGTTCGTGTCACTGTTCTGCGCGGAGGCGACCCCGCTTAGGATCAATAGCATCAGGGCAAGATGAATTAATCTTATTCCTGCTCTCATTTTCTGCCTCCTGGAGTGAGCGTGAGGGCTCTGTCGTGTCGCAGTCTTGTCGCTGCTTGTAAAGCATTCGTCGGCGCACCCGAGGTCTTCGTTCGGAAGGGGTCAGAAAGAGGCGTGGCTGCGAGCGGGGCTGAAGCTGATATTTCGTTTTCAAACAGATCGATCAGCATTATTCGGGTCGTGAGCATGGCGGACGAACGCTTATTATTCGAGACACCTGTCCCGTCGTTTTTCGACAGCCTCTCGAACCGATAAGAGGGTGTTAATTCCGGGCGTTTATCAACCCGCGTTGGCCAATGCTTTGAGGTAGTAGAAGCTTCCCGCTCGTTCGTTGGTCACACGAAGAGAGTGACACGGCTTGACTATATACCAAAATTCCTCACAGTCAATTCCCTGCATGGGTAAGAGGCTTTAGCAGGGCGAGGGTTCCTTCAAAAAAACGGACGGGGCGATCCGAAGACCGCCCCGTCCGTTCGGGCTGAGCATTAAATACTCAGGTTAGTAGTTAGCGTTATTGACCACTTCCGGCTGAACCATCATCGTTATTGGCTCGCCGGGCCGGCGCGCGCGGCGACGCGGAGCGCGACGACGCGGGCGACGCTCGACCGAGGGCGCGGGCTCTTCGGTCGTGATGATCGTCCCGGTAGCTCCACCGGCGCACCTCTTTTGAATGAGGTCCACGCTCGAACCTTCAGGAATGATCCAGAACTCAACTCTGCGGTTGAGGTTCGCATCACCCGATTCGTGCGGGCAAGTATCGCCGTAGTTGCGTACCGTGATTCTAGCCGCGTCTATGGCCTTCTCGTTGACGAGGTAATCGCGCGCGTTGTTTGCGCGGGTGAGCGATATGCCTACGCGCTCTGACGAGTCGCGGTGGCCGTCGATCACGAGAGACGAGCGCGGGTCTTGCTGCATTCTGAGAGCGATCTCATCAAGGCAAGCCTTGTGCTCGTTGTTGATCCTCGCCGAGTTGAACGGGAAGAAGATCGGCCCGCAAGGCACGATCGGTTGAGGCGGCGGCGGGATTATCTGCTGAGTTATCGTCACAGTAGTCGAGCAGCTACCGCCTGGGCACGGCTGGTCGCAGCGCGTGCGGCTGGTGCCGACGTTTACGCTGACCGTGATCGATCCGGCAGCCACTCCGGTCGTATCGAGAGTGACCTCAGCTCCCGTAGTTGACGAGAGCGTTCCGCCAGTCGTAGACCAGGTGAAGGACGGGCTGTCGGCGCCGCTCGCGTTCGCGCGCAACGTAATCCTGTTGCCCGCTTCAATCGTCGAAGGCGAAGCGTCGATCGTGCAGGTGACGGTCGGGCACGGCGGCTCGGTGACCTCGAAGCTCACCGTGCAGGTCGTCTGACCCGTCGTCACGCACTCGCTCGGGCAATCGACTGCCGGGACCGTGGCGGTAACGGTCGTCGTCACAGAGTAGTTGCCGCAAGGTATTCCGGTAGTCGGGACGTCAACGGTCGCGCCCGTGCCGCTCACAGTGACCGGGCGGCCCTGCGCGTCTCTGACTTCCCAGCGGTATTCGTAAGTGACCTTGTCGTCCGTGTAACCCGGAGTCGTCGGCCTGGTCGTAAGCGTCAGCCGGTCGCCGCGGTTGACGACCGTCGGAGAAGCCTCAAGCACGCAGGTCGGAGCCGGAGGCGGCGGGCAGGCTTTGCGGCCGCCGATGGCGAAGTAGGCCACAAACCCGTCCTGACCTTCCGATTCAAACGTCACAGGGACGGTGTCAAACAGCGGCTCCTGGCGGAAGAACGGCGGTATGAATACCGTGCGCGCGCGGAAGACCGGCAGAGTGATGTCGTCTTCGTTATTCAGGAAGCGTCGGTACGCGCCGCCGAACTGTATGGCGCCGTTCTTAAAGAAGAACCGCAGGCCGAGGTTCAGGTCCCAGGGGTCGTTGCGAATAAGGCTCGGCGTACCGCCGCCTATGAAGTCCGTGTGCGCCAGTTCGGCGACGAACTCCACGTGCTCGTGCAGCCCCAGGCCCATGCCTATGTTCAGAAGCAGCTTGTCGCGAAGGTCGAGCACTTTGACGCCGCTCTTCTCCGGGTCGCCCGTATGTATGTAGCCGATGTTCTCGTAGAGGCGGAAGCGCTTGCCGCCGCTCTCCTGGCCGAACATCAGGATCGGGCCGTACTCGATCTCACCACTCGTCCGCCCGCGCGCGCGCGCGTGGTCGCTACGCGAGATGGGTATCTTGAGATACCCGCCCAGCGCCATGCTGAACCAGTGGTCGTTCGGGTCTATCAGGTTGACTTTCGTTCCGACGAACACGTCGCCCGTGCCGTTCGACGACTGGCGCGCGCCGAACACAGGGCGGCCGAACTGGTCAAAGCCAATGAAGTCTACTTCGCCAAAAAACGGAAGCTCTTCGTAATAGCTCGGCAGGTTGACGGCAAACAGCGGCCCGATGCCGCGAACGAGCGGCCCGCCCGGAACTATTGGCGTGACGAAGCTGAAGTTGAAATCGATTGGAGTGCCGAAGGCCCCCGGCGGCGGAAGTATGCCGCCGAAGATGGAGCCGCCGTTGACTCCGGTGCCGGGGAAGTAGGCAGCAGCGCCGTCATTACCGCCGATGGGCGGCCCCAACAGCGCCACAGGGTCCCCCAAGGTGCGGACGGTGTTGTATTGATACCCGCTCAACAGGACGGGCTGGCGGGATGTCGTGTTCTGCCACGTCACCCAGTCTATCCACAGCTCCCATCTGTTGGTGAGACCGATCGTAAAGTTGAACGGGACTTGATTTACGTCTATGTCTCCGGGATCGCGATCGAAGTTGTTCCAGAATAGCGCGAAGTTGAACTCGCCCTTACAAAGTGTGCGGGTCGAGAACGTATTGAACAACCCCGTGCCGCCAAGGACTGTGGGCGCCTTCTGCCGCTCGGCCAAGTTGCCGTCACGACGATCCTGCGCCGAGACACTTCCTCCCAGGATGAGCAGCACCAATACTAGCGTGCTTATCAATCTAGCCGCTTTCATTTTTTGCCTCCTGAAGTATTCATCCACGGAATGCGGTTCGTCTTTTCGTAAAATGACTCGCCTCTGCAACTCCACAAGGTAGCTTTTATGCCTCTCCTTAAGATGCGCTGGAGAGTGGGGTGAATTTCTGTGTGAGCGTCCAGTCGAGCCTTGTTCCTGCCAGGCTCGTTTTGGCAAGAACCGTGTTACCTTCTTGCCGGGCTAGTGCGAATTATATTGCAAGAATATCTATATACCATCAAAAGGTTCCGGTCAACACAAAAATGACTTTTTTTTCAACACCTTTCGCGGTTTACAAGACATTCAGATTTCACATTTCTGTATGCTTAATGCCGATTGAAAAGCCCGGTAGAAACCGGCGTAATCGCTCTACGACACGCAGATTGCGGACTCGATTATGAAGTATTCAAGAATCCGCATTCCGCAATCCGAATCCCGAAATCGGATCAGGCGTATATGCCGCGCAATCGCGTGTCGTAGGCGACGCGGTCTATCGCGAGCATGTAGGCCGCAAGCCTTGTGTTGACGTTATACTTTTCGGCGAACGCGACCACGTCGTTAAAGCTAGAGACCATGATGTCGTGCAGCCGCGTGTTTACGGTCTCCTCGTTCCAGAAAAAGCCCATGCGGTCCTGCACCCATTCGAAGTAGCTAACCGTGACGCCCCCTGCGTTTGCCAGTATGTCCGGGATGACGAAGATCTTTTTGTCGGCGATGATCTCGTCGGCGTCGGCCGTCGTCGGGCCGTTGGCCCCCTCGGCCAGTATGCGGCACTTGAGCCGGGGCGCGTTCTGGGTCGTGATGACGTTTTCGGTCGCTGCCGGCATCAGTATCTCGCACTCCATCTCCAGCAGCTCTTCGCCCGAGACGTGCTCGGCCTCCGGGTAGCCTTCAAACGTCTTGTTCTCTTTCAGGTACTGGAGGACCGAGGGCACGTCGAGCCCCGCCGGGTTGTAGATCGCCCCCGAAATGTCGGCTATGCCGATGATCTTATACCCGTCCCTGTGCATCAGCAGCGCGGCCGTGCCGCCGACGTTGCCCGCTCCCTGCACGATCACGCGCGTCGAGTTCAAAGCGAGCCCGAATCTCTTGCAGGCCTCGTTGCACACAAACAGCAGCCCGCGCCCCGTAGCCTCGCGCCGCCCGCGCGAGCCGCCTATCTCGATAGGCTTGCCCGTGACGACGGCCGTCACCGTATGGCGCATGTGCATCGAGTAGGTGTCCATCATCCAGGCCATCACCTGCTCGTTGGTGTTCATGTCGGGCGCGGGCACGTCCCGCTCCGGCCCTATGAAGTCCATCAAGTCCGACGTGTAGCGGCGGGTCATCCGCTCCAGCTCGCGATTGCTCATCTGCCGCGGGTCGCAGATGATGCCGCCCTTCGCGCCGCCGAACGGAATGTTGACTACGGCGCACTTCCAGGTCATCCAGGCCGCGAGCGCGCGCACTTCGTCGAGCGTCACGTCGGGCGAATAACGTATGCCGCCCTTGGCCGGCCCGCGCGCGAAGTTGTGCTGCACGCGGTACCCGGTGAAGACCTGATAATTCCCGTCGTCCATAAGGACGGGTATGTAGAGCGTTACCTCGCGGTTAGGCCAGCGCAGTATCTTGTATATGTTCGGGTCAAGATTCAGCAGCCCCGCGGCCTCGTCAAACCGCTGCATCATCGATTCAAACGGATTGTCTTCTTTTATCTCTTTCGCGTCGTCGACAAAAGCTGATGGCATGAGGGTTCCTCCAGGCTCGACTTGTTTGGAAGCGCAAGCTATAAAGATTTGTCATAGCGGAAGCAAAGCGTCCGACCGCTTTGGTGATAGCCGATTATACAGAACGCCGAAAGCCAGAGCAACGACGCCAGGAGTAATCTTGGACAAAAAAGCCGCCTCACATCGATCGATCATCGAACGCGCAATAGACGCCGTCGCTTCCGACAACAGCTCGGGCGCGGCCGAAATCCTCCGGCGCGCGGCCGCGCTCTTCCACTCGCTCGCGTCTACAGAACCGGGGCTCGACCGTCACCGCGCGCGGCAGCTATTGATCGAAACCTGTGTCGCGCTCGTGCGGGCGCAGCCGCGCATGGCCCCGCTCGCCAACCTCGCGAACCGCATCGCCCGCGATTCGTTTAATGCCGACGAAGCGCTGACGACAGCATCGGCAAGCGCCGCGAGCTTTATAAGCGAAGTCGAGGCCGCCTGCGATAGCGCGACAGACCGCGCGGCGCGATTGATAAAAGAGGGCTCGGTCGTCTTCACGCACTCGCGCAGCTCGACCGTGCTCGCGGCGATGAAAAAAGCGCGCGCCGAGCGTCGCTCGTTCAGCGTCATCGCCACCGAAAGTCGCCCCGCGTTTGAAGGGCGCCGCCTAGCCGCGTCGCTCGCAGGGCTCGGCATAAAGGTCATCTTCCTAGCCGACGCGGCCGCGGCCGTAGAGTTAGCCCGCGCCGATTTCGTATTGATCGGAGCCGACGCCATCACGCCCCGATTCTTAATCAATAAGATCGGCACGCGGATGATCGCGCTCGCCGCGCGCGAAATCGACTGCCCGGTTTATGCTCTCTCCGACGCGTCGAAGCTTATTAACACGGACCTCTTCTCTGCCGCGGCCGAAGACGACCGCCACGACGAGGCGGAGTTGTGGCCGGACGCTCCCTCGGGCATCGCCACAGTGAATCGCTACTTTGAGTCTACGCCGCTCGACTTTTTCACGAAGATCATAACCGAAGATGGGTTGCTCGACGCCGCAGAGGTTCGCAAACACGCCGAAAGCTGGCAACTCAATAGCGACCTCCGAGACGCGCTCGAAGTATGATCAAAAGAGAGCCACTTTCAGCCACCCTCAACAGCTCGCGCGAGTGGATCGGCGCGCGGCTCGCCCCGGACGAAGAGAGTATTCCCGCGCGGTCGCGCAGGCGGCGGATTCTGATCGCCTGCGCGATCATATTCGTGATAGCCGCGGGCGTCAGGCTTTTGCAGTGGCAGGACTTGAGGATCAGCCTCGAACAGGGCAAGCCATTCGCCACGCTGCTGATCCGGCCCTATCAGAGAGAGGTGAGCCGGATGGCCGAAGACGGCGGCCTCGTGTTCCCGAGCAAGGCCGTCGACCCGACAGACGCGAGGATGATCGTCCACCCGCCGGGGTATTCGATACTGCTGAAACTGATTTATGGCGACAACCCGTCCGAAGAATCTTACGCGCGGCTGCGGCTCGCGCAGATCTTCTGCGATGCGGCGACGACGGTCCTGGCCTTTCTCATCGCGGCCGAGCTTCTGAGCTTCGGCGCGGCGCTGATCGGCGCGCTCATGGCCGCAGTCTCACCGCACCTCGCTTACTACAGCCTGTGGCTGTCGCCCGAAACATTCGCGGCGCTGCCGATCCTGGCGGCCGTCTACCTGATAGTCAAAGCGCACAAGCGGCCTCGGTTAATCACAGTCATAGCCGCGGGAGCAATGATCGGGCTGTCTTGCTGGCTGCGCTCTGCGGGGTTGCTGTTGGCCCCGCTGCTCGCGATTGCGCTTCTCTTTTTGGTGGAGCGAGGCAAGCGGGGGCGCTACGCGGCCGCGCTCGTAGGCTCAGCGGCAATCGTCATCGCGCCCATCACTATTCGCAACTGGGTCGTCTACGGCGAGTTCATCCCGCTCTCGATCGGGTCGGGAATAACGATGATAGAGGGCATCAGCGATTACGACAAAGAAGGAAGGTTCGGGCTGCCGGCTACGGACACTGAAGTGGCGATAAAGGATGCCGAATGGCACAACCGCCCGGACTACGCGAACAACATATGGACGCCCGACGGCGTGGCGCGCGACCGCGACCGTTTCGCCAGAGGTGCGAGCGTGATCCGCTCAAACCCCGGATGGTTCTCAGGCGTGATGCTGCGTCGCGCGGCATTCATGGTGAGGTACAACGACAGCGATCCCGCGTCGTGGCCTCTTAACACGAGCAAAGCGCCGGTCGTCGCAATCGAGCCGCCGTTCGGCCGGCCCGTAGCGGTTGACGACAATTCGCAGGCCGCTTGGTCGCGCGCGCCCGCGGAGTTGATGGCAGACGGAGTCGTGACTGCAACTCAGACCGAAGTCTCGCTCAAAGAGGAAGGCCGCGTGCTTGAGATCAAAGGCGACGGCAACGAGTTTCAAGATCAGTTCTCTTCCGCGCCCATCGCGGTGGAGGAGGCGAGCAATTACGTGCTTCGCCTTTCGGTAAGACCCGCGCAAGGCAGCGCTGCCGTAAAAGTGACGAGCGAAGACAGGCGGATCATGTTAGCGTCGGAGCAAATTCGCAAGAGAGAGAGTTCAGAAATCAAATCTCGCATGGATGCGTTCGACGAGAGTCGGGCGATCGACCTGCCGTTTGCGAGTGGCGACAGGACCGGGGTGCGCCTCGTCATCAGCAACGATGTTCGCGGTAGCGAGCGGCCCGTCGTAGAGGTCCGATCGGCCGAGCTCTTTAATATAGGGCCTACGCCACATCGCTACACGGCCTATCCGCGAGTCCTGATCAGAGGCTCGCAAAAGAACATCTACAAGACCGGCCTTATGCGCACGCTCATCATTCTGGGCGTCGCCTTGCTCGCGATCACAAAACGGAGAATCGCGCTCATCTGCCTGCTCTCGGTCCCCATCTACTTCCTGTCTGTGCAATCGGCTCTGCACACGGAGTACAGGTACGTGCTGGTCATCCATTACTTTCTCTTTGTGACGGCGGGGGTGGCGATCTACTCTTTCGCGGCGATGATGATTCAAGCCGGCAGGGCTTTGTTAAGGGTGAGGAATTCCTGAATTCGTAAGTGCGCTCGCCAGATCGGCCGACGCGTGGTCGATCATCTGGTCGGCCTTCTCGGCGCTTGTGGCCGACGCCGACAGCATCACTCTGAACGTAACGTCCGCGCCGAAGTGGCTGGCCCGCGACTTTATGTAAACGTCCGGGTTGGCGGCGGCGACCTGCCTGAGCGCGGGCGCGAGCTGTGATTCGTCGTTGCACTCTACGGTCACTTCCCGCTCGCGGTAACTGCCGCGGCCGAAGACCTCGCCGAGCAATCCTTGAAGCGGCCCTTCGACTATGGCTTTAAGCTCAGCCGGCACGCCCGGCAGCGAAACGATGCGAGAGCGACCCACTTCCAGCAAGACGGCGGGCGCGGCCCCTACCGAGTTCTCGACCGCGCGACTGCCTTCGGGCAGGCGGGCCATCTTCAACCGCTCGTCGGTCATACTCGCCGAAGCGACGTAGCCCGCCCGCGCAAGCTCTGAATATTTGCGCTCGACCAGTTTGCGCGCCGTTGTGTCGACGACAAGCTGACGGTCGAGCGCCACGGCTACGGCCGCAAGCGTCAGGTCGTCGTCGGTAGGCCCCAGCCCGCCGCAGGTGAATATCAGGTCGGCCCGCCTATTCATTGAAGCCTTCAGCTCTTCAGCTATCGCCGCGATCTCGTCGCGCACTATAGTTATGTGGCAGACGCGCCCGCCCATGCCGCGCACGACGCGGCAGAGGTAATTGGAATTCGTGTCTTGCACCAGCCCGAGCAGGATCTCATTGCCGATGGCGATGATCTCGACGTTAACCACGGGCGAATTATAACAGGAATGATTTCTGATATGCTGGCATCTTTTGAGCCGTCTGAAGTCTCAAATATTTGGTAGGGCCGGACGCCGCCGTCCTGGTTCGTGCGACGACGTCCACTTTTAGCCCTACCGCCTCTTAAAACTGCACTTGTTCGGGAGGAGCCGTAAATAATGAAAAGAAAGAGCGTTTTTCTAAGCGTTTCGATCACTTTGCTGGCCCTTGCGCTCACGGGCTGCCCGCAGCGCAAGCGCATAGGCGATATAAACTCGGACCCGGGGCGTTATTTCGATAAAGAGATCACTGTAGTAGGCCGCGTGACACGTTCTTACGGCGCGCTCGGGACCGGAGTCTTTGAGATCGATGACGGCACGGGCCGCATGTGGGTCTTAAGCGAGAAGTACGGCGTGCCTTCTAAGGACACCTACGTGGGCGTAACGGGGCGCGTCTATAACGGCCTCTCCTGGGATGGCCGCAATTACGGCCTCGGCATGCGCGAAACGAAACGCCACGACCGGAAGAATAGATAGTTTTTAGTTCTCAGTTTTTAGTTTTCAGTTTCTAGTTTCTGGTTGTGAGTTAATCGCAACCAGAAACTAGAAACAAAACATCACCGCCATTGCGGCCTTAATTCCTGCGGCCTGCGCCCTGCGGCAAAGAGCTTGATTAAGATGAGACCCGCGATGAAGCCTCCGATGTGCGCTGCGTAAGCCACGCCGCCCGTTTGCGACCCGCTCCCCAGCATCCCCAGACCGTTAATCAACTGGAATACGAACCACAATCCTATGGCGACGATCGCAGGGACTTCCGTCAGCAGGCTGAACATTATCACCCTGACGCGCCGCTTCGGGAATAAGAGCAGGTAGCCGCCCAGCACTCCCGATATAGCGCCCGAAGCCCCCAGGCTCGGGATGTCCTGATTGCCGCCGAACGCGATGGTCGTAAAGACATGCGCAAGCGAAGCGATCAACCCGCAAAGCAGATAAAAGATCAAGTACCTCACACGGCCTAAAGCATGCTCTATGTTGTCGCCGAAGATCCACAAGAAGAGCATGTTGCCGAACAGGTGCGCGAAGCCCCCGTGCATGAACATGGAGGTCAGCAGCGTGATGTAAACAGAGATAGGGTTCCTCTCATGGTTGATCACGCCGACAACCTTGCCCGTGACGGGGTCTTCCACGGGGACCGGCCTGGCTACGTCCTCGCCCGTCACTATCTCGCGAGGCACGGTCGAGAATGCGTAAGTGAACCTCTCGTTCGACCCCAGGCCCTGCAAGAAGACAAAGACCAGGATGTTGGCCGCGATAAGCAGGTAATTGACTATCGGTGTCGTAGTGCGATCAGAGTTATCATCGCCTATCGGAAATAACATCGCAGTAGCTCCTTCTCAAACAGACCGCAAGCGCTGACCTGGCAATTGCATTTACCGTTCCGCAGGTTGTCGGTCCTATATCAATACCACTATTTGTAGGGAATACTGCGATTTGCCGGCACTCGCGTCTCAGCGGCAGATTGCCGGGAAGGATGATTCTAATACAGTGGGTTGAAGCAACATCGCCTCAAGCCGCCCGTGCGCGATGCGGCTTGAGCAGCTCGTAACCTTCCGAGCGCGCTACGTAGGTCGCGACCGTGATGTCGCCCGTCACGTTGAGAGTCGTCCTGCACATGTCGAGTATACGGTCGACGCCCAGTATGATCGCTATAAGCGCGGGGTTGACGTTTATGCTCGCCAGCACGATGACTATGAACGGGATGGAGCCCGAAGGGACGCCGGCCGTCCCTATGCCGCCCAGTATGGCCATGTAGGCGACCATTATCTGCTGGCCGAGCGTGAGGTCGAGGCCGGCCAGTTGCGCCAGGAAGAGCACCGTGACGCCTTCGTAAAGCGCGGTCCCGTTTTGGTTGGCCGTCGCGCCGACGGTCAGCACGAAGCTGTTTATCTCGCGAGGCACGCCGAGGTTCTCTTCCGTCACGCGCAGCGCCGTCGGCAGCGTCGCGTTCGACGAGGAGGTAGAGAACGCCGTCAGCATCACCGTCTTGATGCGGCGGAAGAATTCTACGGGTGATATGCGCGACAGCAGGTAGACCGACGCCGAGTAGACGACGAACATGTGGAACGCCAGCCCGAAAAGCACAGTCGCCACAAACCACGCCAGCGCGCCCAACAGGTCGAGCCCGAACCGCGCCGTGTTGTTAAACAGCAGGCAGGCGACGGCGAAGGGGGCGAACTTCATTATCAGGTCGATGATCTTTGCGGAGATCTCGTAAAGCGCCTCAAGCACTCGCACGAGGGGGGCCGTAACGGCGGGCGTGATCAGCGTGATGGCTATGCCGAGCAACAGCGCGAAAAACATGACGTGGAGCATGTCGGGCCTTCCGCCCGTCGTTGCCGTGCTGGGGTTGGACGGCGCGCCGGCCATATCGGCGAACGGATTTTCGGGAACGAGCGTCTTTATGACCTTCATGAAAGCGGAATCACTCGACCCGATCTTTTGCGCCGCCTCGACCTCTTTGGAAGCGGCCTGGCCATAACGTTCTTTGAGCGCTTCGGCGGTCGTCGGGTCAATCTTGTTGCCGGGCCTGACCGTGTTGGCGAGCGTCAGCCCTATCACTACCGAGATGGCCGAGATGATTATCGTGTAGGCGAGCGTCTTCAACCCGACGCGCCCGAGCTTGCGTATGTCTCCTATCCCGGCCACGCCGACGACCAGCGACGAGAAGACCAGCGGCACGACGATCATCAAGAGCAGGCGGAGGAAGAGCGTCCCCACGGGTTCGGTGATGTTGTTTATGACCCAGGCGACTTGAGGGTTATCTCCTCCCGCTATCGCGTTGACCGCGACGCCCGCCACGACGCCCACGGCGAGCCCCAGCAGGATGCGCGTGTGCAGCGGCAGCCCCTTAGGGGGGTCGGGCGTCTGGTCTTTGAGGTCTGTAGTAGCTTCGCGCTCGTAGGCGTTGCGATCAAGCTCGGGATCGGTCACACCGCGGTCTTTGTCTTTGTCGGCCATCTTCTATCTCTCTCGCCAAGATTGGATTTTGTGCGTTGGAAGGTTATGGGTTTTAGCGGCTCAAGTCAAACCAGACGCGGAAGTCCTGAGAGCGCGTCTGAGAAGTAGCAACTTACTAGGCTCCGTAGGAGCCTGATGTTTGTAGAAGGATCGCATAACCATTATCCAACTCCGTAGGAGTTGAATAACAGATATACAACTCCTACGGAGTTGGGGTGAATTTACGCTATTGTTCTACAGACATTGAGCCCCTACGGGGCTTTTCAGACGCCCTCTGAGTGCTGAGTCCTGAGTGCTGAGTTAAAGACGATTACTCAGGACTCAGGACTCAGCACTCAGGACTTGGAAGGATGATGGCAGTCGGCTATGTCTCTGACTTGTCGCCTGCTGTCGCGGTGCGGCTGTACCTGTCGTCCGCTTGATCGTCGTTCGTATTGGATTCGGGCTCGAAAGTATCTTCCAACCGCTCGCGCGACTCTTCGCGCCCCGTTGCTTCCGGCTGATCGCCCCTCTGGCTCTCGGCGAATCCTAGAAACTCGCTCGCGCGCTCGCCCTGTTCGCCCCTGGCTATTTCGAGCACTCTCGCCCATTCGGCGCGGGCGGTCTTGCGCTTGCCCTTCAGGCGAAAGCTCACGCCCGTCTCCTCGACCGTGACTATAAAGGTATTGCCGTCGATCTCTACTTCTCGGTTTATGGGCCTGGAAAATTTCATGTGACAACCCTCCCTGCTGAATTGCTCGAACACTCGCGGCAGATCCACAAAGAGGTAAAGGAAATTCTAAGCGGCGCAGGCGGCCTTTGTCCACCGCCCGCGCGGGCTCGTAGAGGCCCGCTAGGCCAGCAGGCTCTTTATCATAGGCAGGAAATCTTTAAAGACCAGCGGCTTTCGCGCGCAGGCCGACGCGCCTGCGGCGATGGCGTTCTTCATCGTCACCGCGCCGTAGGCCGTGATGGCAAGTATCGGCATCTGGGCCATCTCCTGTTTGAGGCGTATCTTGCGCGTCAGCTCAATGCCGTTGAGCCGCGGCATGCTTATGTCGGTGATTATGAGGTCGGGTTTCTCTTCGCCGGCCACCGCCAGCGCGCACTCCCCGTCGGCTGCGGTGATAACTTCATAGCCTTCGGTCTTTAAGATCAGCGACAGGATGTAGCGAGTGTCAAAGTCGTCCTCGACAACCAATATCTTCTTCGTCATGCCGGTTACCCTTTGTCGAGATTGGGCCTGAAGTTTAACACCCGCGCCACAAAAAAGAAATGGTATTCGCTTGAAACATACACGCTCGCCCCCACGTACATCGAGGCAAGCCAAATCCTGGCAAAGAGAAGCCTGAATTATTGCGCTGACCCGTGAACAGTCGCGCTAAAATGCTCATTAAGAGGAAATAGAAGATGAAATTTCGCAAGACCTTCACTTACTTGACGCTCGCAATGGCCGTGTTGCTGTCGGCAGCCTTCACAGCTTACGGATCAGACAACACGAACGGAAAGAGGATAACCTTTACTACCAAATCGAAGGAAGCTAAAGAGTACGTCGCCGAGATCGTGCGCAGCATCGAGAGCTTCCGTTTCGGCAACGAGTGGCTGCCGCTGGCGCAAAAGGCCGTGGCCGCCGACCCCGAATTCGCATTCGCCCATTACCTGGTGGCGACCGCCACCCCGCCCCCCAACAACAAGCAGCACGCAGACAAAGCCGTGGAGCTTTCCAAGAAGGCCTCGGACGCCGAGCGCCGTTACATAGAAGCGGTGCTGCTCACCCGCGCGCAGAAGCACGACGAGTCGATAGCGATATTCACAGACCTTGCCCGCCAGTATCCGGAAGAACGCATGGTGCAGATGATGCTCGGTCAGGTCAACATGGCAAAGGGCAACCTTGACCAGGCGAAAGCCTATTTCGAGAACGCGCGCAAGCTCGACGGCTCGACGCCGCGGGTATACACCTTTATCGGGAACATCCACCTGATGAAGGGCGATTACGGCAAGGCCCGCGAGTATTTCAAGACTTCGCTCTCGAAGAAGCTTCCGGGCACCGCGCCGGGCGGCCCCGCCTACGGGCTGGCCTTCGCGCACATCTACGAGGGCGATCTCGCGGGGGCGTTAAAGACGCTGGAAGCCTACCAGGCCGAATACGCGGCCACTCCGGGCGCCAAGGACTTCCCGCCCGTCTTCGTGTGGAACTCTATTGGCCGGCTGCTGCTTGAAAACGGCCGCGCCGCCGAATCGATCAAGGCTTACGAGGCGGGCTACGCCACAGTGCCGGCCAGCAACCTCCCCGAGCAGGAGAAGAAGATATGGCTCGGCCGCATGCACCACGGCAAGGGCCGCGCGCTCGCCAAGATGGGCAAGCACGAAGAGGCATGGAAAGAGGCCGAGCTCATCAAGAAGATGATCGACGAGGGCGGCGAGCAGGGGCAGCAGTTCATGCCCTCTTACCATTACATCGCGGGGTACTTGAAGCTTGAGAGCGGCGATTACGCGAAGGCCATCGAGCACCTCAAGCAGTCGGACCTGACCGACCCGTTCCACAAGCTGTTGCTGGCGCGCGCTTACGAAAAGAGCGGCGACGAAGCCAACTCGCAGAAGCTCTACAAAGAGATAGTCGGCTTCCAGTTCAACTCTATGGAGCGAGCGCTCTCTTACCCCGAGGCTAAGAAGAAGGTGAAGTCTTAAACGACCACCGAGCTATTTCGTTTCCGCACAACGGGGGCGGCCTTCACGGAGGCCGCCCCTCTTTATTGCGAGCAACCAAACCTCGAAAAAAGCGCTCTAAGGCTACGCGCGACCGCATCGTTTTTGGTATTCTCACCGAAAGCTGTACCAATCTCTCTGCGCGAGGGTAAGAAGATGGCGGACATGGCAATTCAATCACGCGGCATGCAGAGGTTCCGGCAGGCCGAGTTCTACCTCTTCACAATAATCGCCTTCGTAGGCAAATCGCTGCTGCTGGTTCAACTGCCCTACCGGCCCTGGTACGTCAACACAATCTACACGGTGCTGCTGCTAGTCTTTCTGTACGGGTATTTCAGGTTCAGGCAGGGAATACACCTTCCGCCCTTTGTCATCTTCTGTCTCGGGGCGGCCGTGGCGACCGACGTGTTGGGGAATCTCTTTCAGCTCTACGGAGACCAGCCGTGGATCGGCCCCATATTCTTCGACGAGTTTTCACACTTCGTCGGTTCAGGCTTTTCGCTCGTGCCGGCCTTCTGGCTGTTGCGTGCGACGACGAAACGCATGGGGTTCAAGCTCCCTCTAGACACGGCGGCCTTCTTCGCCGTAACGATAACCTTCAGCCTTTGCGCCTATTATGAAATCCTTGAGTTGTGGGATGAGAAGTTCTACACCGCGCCGGGCTGGAGACTCCACAGCCCGACCGACTCGCCTAACGACCTTCAGTGGGACCTTGCAGGAATAGTCACCGCCGCGCTGATAACGGTGCTGGTCTTCAAGCTGACGGACCGCCGCCTTGAAAACGACCAGGATGCCGCTTGACCTGAAACACAAAAAGGGCGAGACGATCCTTAAAATCGCCCCGCCCCTTCAAGTCTGTCAGCAAGCGCGGATCAGATGTCGAAGTACATCGAGAACTCTATGGGGTGCGGCCGCATGCGCACGGGGTTGATCTCGTGGCTGCGTTTGTAATCTATCCACCGCTCGATCAGCGCCTCGCTGAAGACGTCGTTCGGCAGCAGGAAGTCGTGGTCCTCTTCGAGCGCACGCAGCGACTCTTCGAGCGAGCCCGGCATCGACGGCACGTTCTTCAGCTCCTCGGGCGACAGGTCGTAGATGTCTTTGTCGAGCGGCGAGCCCGGGTCTATGCGGTTCTGAATCCCGTCCAGGCCGGCCATCAGCATCGCGGCGAAAGCCAGGTAAGGGTTGCACGACGGGTCGGGCGGGCGGAACTCCAGCCGCTTCGCCTTCGGGTTTGTCGAGAACATCGGGATGCGGACGGCCGCCGAGCGGTTGCGCGCGGAGTAGGCGAGGTTAACGGGCGCTTCAAATCCGGGGACGAGCCGTTTGTAGCTGTTCGTCGTGGGAGCCGCGAACGCGGCTATCGCCCGTGCGTGCTTGAGGAGGCCGCCGATGTAGTGGAGCGCCATCTCCGACAGACCCGCGTAACCGTCGCCGGCAAACAGCGGCTGCCCCGCCTTCCAGATCGACTGGTGGCAGTGCATGCCGTTGCCGTTGTCGCCGTAGATGGGCTTGGGCATGAAGGTCGCGGCCTTGCCCGCGCGCATCGCGGCGTTCTTGACCGTGTACTTGAAGACCATCAGGTTGTCGGCGGTCGTCATCAGCCGGTTGTACTTGAAATCGATCTCACACTGCCCGCCCGTCGCAACTTCGTGGTGGTGGCACTCGACGGATATGCCCGCCTGCCTGAGCAGCATCGCTATCTCAGAGCGCAGGTCCGAGATCGTGTCGAGCGGCGGGAGCGGCACGTAGCCTTCCTTCGGCCGTATGTGGTAGCCGTGGCCGTTCGACCCCCCGCGCTCGGAAGACGTGTTCCACGGACCCTCGACCGAATCTACGGCGTAGCCTGACGTGTGGCCTTCGTTGTGAAAAGAGACCTTATCGAATATGAAGAACTCTGCTTCGGGACCGAAGTAAGCCGTATCGCCAATGCCCGTGAATCTCAAGTAGTTCTCCGCCCGCTCGGCCACGGCGCGCGGGTCTACCCAGTAGCCGTCTCGGCTTATGGGGTCGAACACGCTCGAAATCAGGCAGAGCGTCGCAGGCTTCATAAACGGGTCTATCCAATACCTGGAAGAGTCCGGGATCAAGAGCATGTCCGACTCGTTGATCGAGGCCCACCCGCGCAGGCTCGACGCGTCGAACCCGACGCCGTTGGCGAAAGCGTCCTCGCCGAACTCCTCTATGGGTATCGTGAGGTGGTGCCACTGCCCTAGCAGGTCCGTAAATCGCACGTTGACGAATTTAGCTCCCTGCTCGGCAGCGAATTTCAATGCCGCTTCTGCGCTCATATGAATGGTTCCTTTCTGTTTGCCGGAGGTTTTCTATGTCGGTCTACCTCCATGTTTTAACTCGACAGCTTCGATTTGTAAAATCTATTCTTTTTATGCTACCTATAAAATCTCTCTATACTGTCGGAAAGGCGTCGAGATGGAATTATGGCAGCTTGAGGTATTCATGGCGGTCGCGGGCGAGCGCAGCTTCTCGCGCGCGGGCGCGCGGCTCGGCCGCACGCAGCCGGCCATAAGCTCCGCGATAAAACTGCTTGAAGACGAGCTGGGCGAGCGGCTCTTTGACCGGCTGGGCAAGACCGTAAAGCTCACGGCAGCCGGCGAGCTCTTAGTCGATTACGCACGCCGGCTGCTGCGCCTGCGCGAGGAGGCGATGCTAGCGGTGGGAGAGCTGCGCGGGCTCACGCGCGGCACGCTCTCGCTCGGAGCAAACGAAACGACCTGCCTTTACCTTCTCCCCGAAGTGCTCTCCTCGTTCAAGCAGGCATACCCGCAGGTGCAGGTCGACATAAACCGCGCCATCTCGCGCGCCATAACGAAGAAGGTCTTAGACGGCTCGCTCGATTTCGGGATAGTGACGATGCCCGTGTCGGACGCGAGGCTTGAGGCGATAACGATCCACCAGGACGAGCTGACCTTGATCGTAGGCCCCGCGCACCGCCTTGCGCGCCGCCGCTCGGTCCAGATGAAGGAGCTTGACGACGAGCCATTCATACTCCACAGGGTCGGGACCACGACGCGCGAGCGGCTGGTCAACCACTTCATCGAGGGCGGCGTGACGATCAAGGTGACGATGGAGCTCGAATCGATAGAGACGATAAAACGCTTCGTCTCTATCGGCATGGGCATATCGATCGTGCCGCGCCTGTGCATAGCGAAAGAGATTCAGGAAGGCTCGTTGATGGCGATCGCCATACGCGACGCCAGGTTCCACCGCCAGCTCGGGCTGGTCTACAACAAAGGGCGATACCTGTCGCAGGCCGCTCGCGCGTTCCTCGCGCTCGTAGCCGGGACCCAACAGCCGGCCCCCGCCCGCGGCCGCTCGTGACCGCTCGCCTTGTGTCCATTTAAGGGACATCGGTTGCAGTACAAATCCGGGGAGTTTAGGGCCACTTGCTCGTCGATGCGTCTTCGGGCTCGCCGCATGCAATCTTTTTTTTTGAAACTGAAGTTTCCCGCCGCACCTGGAATGCTCATATTCCATACCCCTTAATTAAATCTCACAAGGTTAAAGAGAGAGCCCCCGGTTGGGGTCGAGAGATCAGATAAATCTCGGCACGCTTGTTGATACATGGATGTCGAAAGAGGCCCCGGTAACAAGTATCTCTGAAAGATAAAAGGTAATGGTCCATACCTCACCTGAAGCTGGTTATCCTGGAGGACCACTGGCGGATAAGCAGCAAAACCCATGACTAACGAAAGGATTGAAGCTCATGCAATACAATCGCACTGTAGCCAGACTCTTCGTCGTGTCGCTCCTGGTGGTCATCTCTTTTGCGGGTGTTCCATTCGGGCAGCTTGCCGAGATTGACGCCCTGGCTCAAACACCTTTGGGGAACCGCAAGCTCTCACATGACTTGCGAAACCTTGCCGCCGACACTACAGCGACGCGAGTCCCTGTGATCATCCGAATCCCGATCAATTCCGACCGCAGGCTCTTGTCGGCACTGACGGGCCTCGGCGTCGAGGTGAGAAAGTCTTACAGACGAGTAAACCTGATTGCCGCCCGCGTGCCTGCCCGACTGCTGGCGCTGTTAGCCGCGCGGTCGGACATCGAGCACATCTCTTTTGACAGGACGACGCGGCCCGCGGGCCACCTCGAAACATCTATCGGAGCCGATCAGGCGCGTGAGTATGGCACGGCCGCCACAGGCTCTTTAAACGGCTCGGGCATAGGCATAGCCATTGTCGATTCGGGAGTCGATTCGACGCATCACGCCTTCCTATCGGCCGCGTCGGCGACGCGCGTAGTCGCAAGCGTAGACTTCACGGGCGAGGGGAGGACCGACGACCCTTACGGCCACGGCACGCACGTGGCGGCAATGGCCGCGGGCGGCGATCACCTGGCTCAGGGGGCCTACACGGGCGCGGCCCCGGCCGCAAACATCATCAACGTGCGCGTGCTGGATTCGCAGGGGCGTGGGACTGCTTCAAACGCAATCGCGGGCATCGATTGGTGCATAGCGAACAAGAACAATTTCAACATCAAGGTGCTCAACCTCAGCTTCGGGACTACGGCCTTAGAGAGCTACGCGAGCGACCCGCTCTGCCTGGCCGTCCGCAGGGCCGTCGAATCGGGGCTGGTCGTCTGCGTGGCGGCGGGGAACCTCGGCAAAGACCTTTCGGGCAACAAGGTCTACGGGGCCATACACTCGCCCGGCAACGAGCCCTCGGCGATAACCGTGGGCGCGACCAACACGTTCGGGACAGACTCGCGCGCGGACGACTCTGTAGCCACCTACAGCTCGCGCGGGCCGACACGGAGCTTCTACACGGATCAATCCGGCGTCAGGCGCTACGACAACATCATCAAGCCCGACATCGTAGCTCCTGGCAATCGCCTGGTCGGCGCGAAATCGCCCGCCAACAACCTGGTGACGGGCAACCCGCTGCTCGACGCGAGCACGAGCGCAGACCCCACGCACGGCGTAATGTACATGAGCGGCACTTCCATGGCTACGCCGGTCGTAGCGGGCGCGGCCGCCTTGCTGTTGCAGAGGAGCCCTCAGCTCACTCCCAACATGGTGAAGGCCCTGCTCGAATACACCGCGCAGCCGCTGGCGGGGTTCAACAACCTGGAGCAGGGCGCGGGCCAGTTGAACGTCGAAGGAGCGGTCAGAGTCGCCTCGCTCGTCCGCGCAGACCTGACGGGGCGCGCGGTGGGCGATCAGCTTTTGACAGGCCCGCTGCCGGCTCACACGACCACGATAGCCGGCGCGAATTTCAACTGGAGCGGCGCGCTGATTCAAAGGTGGAACTTCATTCACGGGACGAGCCTGATATCGCTGTATCAGGGGATCTACAACACCGGCGTGATGATGGGAGACGGAGTCATGCTCTCGGACGGCGTGATGATGGGCGATGGCGTGATGCTCTCCGACGGCGTGATGCTTTCAGACGGCGTGATGTTAGCCGACGGAGTGATGCTCGCGGACGGCACGCTGTTCTTAAGCGGCGTGATGCTCGCGGACGGCGTGATGTTGGCCGACGGCGTAATGCTAGCCGACGGCGTGATGATGGGCGACAGCGTGCTGGCTTCATCGATGACGGCTCACGCGCTGGCGAGCTTAGCCCTGTCGGCTTTGACAATCGGCGACAACACCGTCTGCATGCCGCCGGCCGTTGATGATTCTCTCAACTGAGGCTTTTGTGGCCTGGGATAGCCGGGGCCTCTCTCAGCCACCAGTTATTCTTCGCCACTGGCCATTTAGTTGCAGCAAGAGCGGAATGAAAGCGAGTTAAATGACTAAGACGGGAGAAAGCAAAGCAAGGAGCAAGCGGCTATCTTTTATGCTGAACGCGTGGAGCCTGGCCGTAATAGCGGTGGCGGTCTTGGCAATCGGCGTCGCGGCCGTCGAGCAGTCGGAGGTCGAGGAGAATGCGTGGCTCAGTATGATCGCGCTGGCGCTTTTCGTAGGCCCGATGACCATAATCAAAATACCAGGGACCAAGGTCAACATCACGCTCGGCGATACGGCGACTTTTGCCTGCGCGGCGCTGTTCGGGCCGAGCGCCGCCGTGCTCGCGGCCGTCGCCGAAGGGAGCATCACATCGCTGAAGATGACCACCAACGCGCGGAAATTCGCTTACAACGTGGCGACCGGCGCCGTCGGGATGACGGTCGCGGGCGTAGTGACGGTCTCTGCGTTCCCTATGTTCGGGGACAGGATGGCACTGGGGCCGCTCGCCGACATGGTGGCCGCGCTCGGGTTATTCTCGGTCTGCTACTTCGTCGTGACGACCTTCCTGATAGCCACTTACATGGCGCTTTCAAACAACGAGACGTGCTGGGGGTTCTGGAGAGACAACCTCGCGTGGACCTCGCTGCAAAACGTCGCCAGCGGCGGGTCGGCGCTGACCGTCTACATGCTCGTAGACCGTGTCGGGTATTACAGCTTCCTGGTGCCGGTCGGGCTGATAATGCTGGTCGTGCTCTTTTACCGCACATACTTCCGCAAGGTCGAGAGCGCAAACAAGCGCGCCGAAGACGTTGGAGAGCAGTTGCGTCAGGCGCAGAAGATGGAGGCCGTCGGCCGACTGGCGGGCGGCGTAGCTCATGACTTCAACAACCTGCTGACGGCCATCATGGGCTACAGCGATTTCCTGCTAATGAAGATGGGAGACGGCGACCCCTCGCGCCAGTACGTCGAGGAGATAAAGAAAGCCGGCGAGCGCGCGGCATCGCTGACGCGCCAACTGCTCGCCTTCTCGCGAAAGCAAGTCCTCCAGCCGAAGGTGCTCGACCTCAACAGCATAGTCGCGGACATCAACAAGATGCTCGGCCGGCTGATAGGCGAAGACATCGTCATAGAGACATCGACGGACCTGAGGCTCGGCCACGTCAAGGCGGACCCTGGACAGATAGAACAGGTCATAATGAACCTGGTCGTAAACGCGCGCGACGCCATGCCCGGCGGCGGGCGGCTGCTGATCAAGACGGCGAACGTCGAGCTCGACGAAGGCGGCGCAAGCCTCGACGCGGGCTCTTACGTGATGCTCATGGTGAGCGACACGGGAACGGGGATGGATAAGCAGACGCAGTCGCACATCTTCGAGCCGTTCTTCACGACCAAGGAGCAGGGCAAGGGGACGGGCCTCGGGCTGTCGACGGTCTACGGGATAGTCAGCCAGTCGGGCGGCGCGATAGAGGTCGAAAGCGAGCCGGGCCGCGGCACTACGTTCAAGATACTCCTGCCGCGCGTCGACGGTCCGGTCGAGGTCAAAGCCATGGCCGGCTCGCTCGACGCTCAAGCGCCGGCCGTAGAGACGATCCTCCTGGTCGAAGACGAGGACGTGGTTCGCAAGCTCGTCAGCGAAGTGCTCTGCTCGAACGGGTACAGGGTCCTGGAGGCGGCCAACGGCCGAGACGCGCTTCAGATATGCGAGCTGCACAGCGAGCCTATTCACCTGATGGTGACGGACGTGGTGATGCCGCACATAGGGGGCCGCGAGCTTGCGGAGGAGATGAAGCGGATAAGGCCCGCGACACAGGTGCTCTACGTGTCGGGCCACACCGAAGACGCGATCGTGCACCACGGGGTTTCCGACCGGGAGATGAACTTTCTGCAAAAGCCTTTCACGCCGCTCGCGTTGATAGCGAAGGTGCGCCAGATACTTGAGCCCGACCGGCGGACGGGCTACGCGAGCGCGGCCGCCGGCTGGGCCGACCCCGTCGCGGCCGACTTATTCGACACGATTCATTGAAGCGGGCAATACGGGGCAGGCCGCCGAGGAGCGACTAACGGTACAGGACGCGTTTCGGCTCCCCGGCCTGTCTCTCATTGCCCGCTTCGATCGGTAGTGCTGAGAGGGTGTCTGAAAAGTGTAAGGGAAGCCCTGAAAGGGCGGTATAAGTATCGCGCCCTTTCAGGGCTCCGTGTTGTATACATGCGTCACCCGGCGCGATGCGCCGGGCTATTGAATATGTCCCCTTCGGGGACTCTTCAGACGCCCTCTGAGTGCTGAGTCCTCAGCGGTGAGTGCTGAAAGCGTATCTGAAAAGCCTCGTAGAGGCTCTATGTCTGTAGAAGGGTCGCATAAACATTATCCAACCCCGTAGGGGTTGAATATCAAACATACAACCCCTACGGGGTTGGGGTGCATTTACGCTATTGTTCTACAAACATCTGGCTCCTACGGAGCCGAGTAGATCGCTATTACTCAGCACTCAGCACTTTTTCGCCTGCGTTGACTTTTGATCCGACTATTGCTAGCCTCGGAATTAAATCGGGTCCTCGTCATATGGTTCTTCCTAAGGAGCGCGATGGGTCTCAACCATAAAGTGATCTTCGGAATGAAGCTCAGGCAGTTTCGCGAGCAGGCGGGGCTGTCGCTTACGGACTTCGCCGCGCGCACGGGGCTGTCGTCGTCTTACATAACGGAGATAGAGCACGGCAAGAAATACCCCAAGGCCGAAAAGATCGCCCGCATGGCCGAGGTGCTCGAAAGAAATTATGACGACCTTGTGTCGATACGGCTGAACGAAGAGCTGAACCCCCTGGCGGGCTTTCTCGGCTCGTCGCTCCTGCACAACTTCCCTTACCACCTGTTCGGCATCTCGCCGGCCCAGGTCGTCGAGCTGCTCACGCGCCAGCCGGCCGAGGCGAGCGCGCTCGTCAACGCGCTGCTCGGCATCGCCGAGCAATACAACATAGGCGTGGAGCACCTCTTCCGGTCCGCGCTGCGCTCTTACCAGGAGCTTAACGAAAACTACTTCCCCGAGCTTGAGCAGGCGGCCGACGAGTTCGCGCGCGCGAGCGGCGTCGAGGCGGACCCGACCCCCGCGCTTGCGGAATTGCGCGCGCTGATCGAAAGCAGGTTCGGCTACAGCCTGGACGACCGCCGCCTGGCGGATCATCCGAAGCTTCAGCACTTCCGCTCCGTGCTCGTGGCGAAGAACAAGCATTCGCGTTTGCTTCTGACCAACCCCGCGCTGAACGAGTCTCAAAAGAAGTTCATACTCGCGCGCGAGATCGGCTACCAGGTGCTCGGCCTCAAGGAGCGCGCGGTGACGAGCGCGCCCGAGCGCGTCGACTCGTTCGAGCAGGTGCTCAACGACTTCAAGGCCTCTTATTTCGCTGGCGCGCTGCTGATCAATCGCGAGCGGTTGCTGGCCGACGTGAGAGAGTTCTTCGCGCTCGACCGGTGGGACCCCGCGCGGTTTGGCGCTTTTCTCGGCCGCTACGAAGTCACCCCTGAAATCTTCATGTACCGGCTGACCGAGCTGCTGCCGCGCTACTTCGGCATAAAGCTCCACTTCCTGCGCTTCAACCAGGAGGGCGGCCAGTGCCGGCTGGTCAAGCACCTGAACATGTCGCAGGTGTTGATACCCGGCGGCACGGGCGTGAACGAGCATTACTGCCGCCGCTGGCTCGCCATACGGATACTCAAGGCGTTCGACCGCCCGACCAACGGCGCGGCGGCCGAGCCTATCGTGGACGCGCAGCTTTCGCGCTTCATAGAGACCGACGCGCGCTTTTTATGCATAGCCATGGCGCGACGGCTCGCGCTCAACCGCCAGGCCGCCTCGTCCGTCTCGCTCGGCTTCCGCCACGACGCGGAGTTCGAGCGCGCGGTCAAGTTCGCAACAGACCCCGCCATCACGCGCCTCGACATAGACGGCACGTGCGAACGGTGCCGCCTCACCGAAGCCGAGTGCCGCGACCGCGTCGCCCCGCCTTACCTGTTAGAGATTCAACGCGCCCACCGCGAGATCGAACAAGAGTTGAGCTCACTTTCTTAATTTGAGATTTCAAATCTCAAGTTTGAAATTATATTGAAAAACACTGGCCAGTTCAGGTATAAGCAACGAATACCTATGCGGGAACTCCGGGGTTTAACTCTTCTACTGATGGCGCTGTTGCTGGTCGCGCTGCCGCGGGCTCGGGCGACGGCCGTCAGCCGCGCGCACGCACAGACCGACCGCGCGCCCGGAGAGATCGTAGTAAAGCTCAAAGAGTCCGCTCGTGAGCCCGCCGCCCAGAATCCCGACGAACAGATGATGATGGCCGCTCGCAACGTCGGCCTGACGGCCGCGGGGATGAGCGCGAGCCGTGTCGAAGCGCTTGCCGCCCTTCCGGCCAACGGCGCCGCGCGCGAGATCATCTCGCGGCGCGGGCTCGACAGAATCTTCGTGCTCAAGTACGCGCCCGACGCCGACACGGACGCGCTGATCAGAGAACTGTCGGCAAGCGATCAGGTCGAGTACGCCCACCCTAATTATCGAGTGAAGCCCGGCTCCGTCATACCGGACGACCCGGTGTTCGGCGAGCAGTGGGGGCTCAGGAATCTCGGTAACGTCGTCGACAACAACGTCGCGACGCCAGAGGCGGACATCAAGGCGGTCCAGGCATGGGAGATCACGACCGGCAACCCCGACCTGATCGTGGCGGTGAGCGACTCGGGAATCGACATCACGCACCCGGACCTGGCTCCCAACATCTACACGAACGCCAGGGAGATACCCGACAACAGAATCGACGACGACCACAACGGCTACGTCGACGACGTTCACGGCTATAACGTAGCCGAGCAGAACGGCGATACGAGCGACGTGTTGGGCCACGGGACGCAGATGGCGGGCATCATCGCCGCCCGCATGAACAACAGCGTAGGCATAAGCGGCGTGTGCCAGTCGAAGATACTGCCCGTCAAGTTCTTCAAGCGCACGGGGCCATTCCCCGACGACATCGACGCGACGGTGGCGGACGCCGCCCGCTCGCTGATCTACTCGATAGCCGCGGGCGCTTCGATCATCAACGCCAGTTGGCGGACTCTGCTGAGCGTCGACGAGGTGTCGGAGACCGACGCGCAGGCTTTGAAGGATGCCGTCACCGCCACGCTCGACGCGGGCATCCTGCTCGTCTGCATTGCCGGGAACGAAGGCTTCAACAACGATTACAGCAAGGTCTATCCAGGCGACTACCGCCAGCCGAATCAGATAGTGGTGGCGGCCTCGGATTACAACGACACGCTCTGGCACCACCCGCTAGACATTTTCACAATCAAGACGGGCTTCGGCGTCGAGTCGGTAGCCCTTTCGGCTCCCGGCGTCTCTGTCTTCACGACGCTTGCGCGCGGCGACTGCATCACCTGCACAAGCTCGGATGACCCGTCAGACTGGTACGGCCGCATCGATGGGACTTCGGCCTCGGCCGCTTTCGTCTCGGGGGTGGCGGCGCTGGTCAAGACGAAGTACCCGTCAGACAACGTGATGCTCATCAAGCAGCGAATACTGGAAGGCGTAGACCGACGCGACACGCTCTCTTCTTTCTTGATAACCGGGGGGCGGTTAAACGCGCTCGGCGCTCTCACGGCCCAGCCCTCTATCATCCCGCCCGCCCTCACCAGCGTCACTTTAACGGGCAAGAAACTCTTCTTTGAAGGGATCGGAATTAAACCGGGCGCGGTGGCCGTCGTCGGCGGCTCGATGACCTTTCCGACCACCCAGAAGGGCTCTCGCCTGATGGCGAAGGTGACTAAGAAAGCCTTCCCCTCCGTCACGCCCGTCCACGTAAAGCTCCGCAACCCCGACGGCGGGACGAGCCAGGCATTCACGATCTCACGATAGCGGGCAACTTGCCCGCCGCTCCTGCTTGCGCCCTTCACTCTATTGAGTCATAATTGCCCACTTTAGAAGCGGAAGTCGCGCGGGGGTGAGTCTTCCGTATACACTTTCAAGAATAATCAGAGCCATAATGGAATCTACAGAGACACTTTCGTTAGAGCGCAAGCTGCGCATGTACGAGGCGCGCGAGGCCGTGCTCTCTCGCATAGGCGGCGAGACTATATCGGCGATCAACCTGAACCTCGACCGCTTTCTACAGGCGACGGTCACCGAAGTCGGGAAGATGATGGAGGTAGACCGCTGCGACGTTATGACGATCGCGGGCGGCGAGCTTCGGATAACGCACGAGTACCGCAGAGAGTTCGGCAACGAAGAGCTGCCGTCCTCTTTAAATCTGCAAGTGCCCATCGACATAGACCGGCTCCAGGAGAATATTGATTTATACAGCCCGCAGGTCGTCGAAGACACCTCTTCGCCCGCGCTGCCGGCCGTCGTCCACATGCTGAGCGAGCAGCTCGGCAGCAAGTCGATTTTGATAGTGCCGATCCTGTCGAACTGGGAGCTGTTGGGCATGATCGGCCTGCACCACTGCCGCCATCATTATCACTGGAAAGAGGACGAGATAAACTTCATACGAAGCCTCGCCCAGCAGATAGCCATAGGCTACCGCTACACGCACATCTACAGCGAGAAGGAGAAGGAGGCCCGCATAACGAAGGCGCTGTTAGAGATCGCCAACGACATAAACACGGGCTCGGATTTTTCGGAGCTGACGGCGCGAATTCTCGACAAGGCGCTCGACCTGTTGCACCTGAAGGCCGCATGCCTGGCGCTGCTAGACGCTAACAACAGCGACATACACTTTACAAACCTGCGGACGGCCGCCGACGTCGGCCCGGACATACTCAAACAGCCTACGCTGAAGATACCCATACAGGTCTTGCTGCCGCGCACGATAGAGCACGGGCAGATGCTGAAGATACTGAGCCCCGAGCAGAACGATTACACGCGCGTCTTTCTGACCGAGGTGGTCGCGGCCGGCGCCGCGATAGTCGCGCCCATAGTGATCGAGGACAAGATATTCGGCGCGCTCGTGCTGCTGTGGGCGCAGCCGAAGTCTCACTTCACGCAGAACGACACGGCCCTGGCGCTCGGCATTGCCGACCAGCTCGCCATAGCGATCTCGAAGGCGAGGCTGTCGGCCGAAGTCTTGCGTCTGCGCCGCGAGCTTGAGCACGCGCACAGCTCAGCGACTGAGAACGGCTTTGTCGGCAAGAGCGAAAACATACAGCGGTGCACGGAAATGGCTTTGTACGTCGCCGACAGCTACACGACCGTCCTGTTGCAGGGCGAGTCGGGGACGGGCAAAGAGTTGATGGCCGATCTGATTCAATCGCGCTCGTCGCGCGCCGAAAAGCCTTACGTGAAGATCAACTGCGGCGCGATCCCCGAGACGCTCCTCGAATCGGAGCTGTTCGGCCACGAGAAGGGCGCGTTCACCGACGCGCGCAACCGCCGACTTGGCAAGTTCGAAGAGGCGAACGGCGGCACGCTCTTTTTAGACGAGATAGGCGAGATGAGTCTGTCGGCGCAGGTGCGGCTGCTGCGCGTGCTTCAAAACGGCGAGTTCACGCGCGTCGGCAGCAACGAGGTGATAAAGACGGACGTGCGCGTGATCGCCGCGTCGAACATAGACCTGGAAGAGGCCGTGCGCGAAGGGAAGTTCCGCCGCGACCTCTTCTATCGACTCAACGTCTACCCGATAAAGCTGCCGCCGCTGGTCGAAAGGCGCGAAGACATACCGCTCCTGGCGATACATTTTCTTGAGCACTTCAAGCAGCGCTCGAACAAGAGCATCACGGGCATAACCGAAAAGGCCCTGGCCAGGTTGCGCCGTTACGATTGGCCGGGCAACGTGCGCGAGCTTGAAAACGCCATAGAGCGCGCCGTCATCATAGCGCAGGGACGGTTGATCACGGTCGACGACCTGCCCGACGCCGTGCGCGGGGCCGAGAGCGAAAACGACGCGCGCAAGACCGTAGAGGTCGAAGTCGGCACGGCGCTCGACGAGATCGAGAAGCGCGTGATAATCGAAACGCTCGCCTACACGCGCGGGGACAAGTCGCGCGCGGCGCAGATACTCGGCATAGGCCGCAAGACGCTTTACCGCAAGCTTCAACAGTATAATCAGGAAGAATCGGCTCAATAAATCACAGCGAAGGAGTAAATCATGAAGAGATATTCAGGTCTGCTTTTGACCTTGGCAGTTCTGGCAGCAACCGCCGCAGTCGCGCTCGCGCAGGCCCCCACCGTCGTCGGCAACTGGGACATGACAGTCGAGTCGCCGCAGGGCAAGCGCACCAACACGCTTATGATAAAACAGGAAGGCGATAAGCTCAGCGGCGTCGTCAAAGGCGCGCGCGGCGAGCGCCCGCTTGATAGCGTCATGCTGAAAGGTGACGAGATCACTATGGTCATGAAGGTCCAGTTTCAGGGACAGGACATGGTGATCACCTACACCGGCAAAGTCGAGAAAGATATGATGAAAGGCAAGGCCGATTTCGGCGGCCTCGCCGAGGGCGAGTGGTCCGCGACGCCGCACAAAGAGGGCGCCGCGCCCGCGGCCACCCCGGCGGCTCCTGCGGGATCGCCGGCCGCAGCCGCGCCTGCTGGAAACATAACAGGCACCTGGAACGCGACGGTCGAGACTTCGCAAGGGACAGGCTCGCCGACTTTCACCTTCAAGCAGGAGGGCGAAAAGCTCACAGGCAACTACAAAGGACAGCTCGGAGAAGCGCCGATCACCGGCGCGCTCAAGGGCAACGACATCAGCTTTTCATTCAAGCTCAACTTCCAGGGCGAAGAGTTCACGGTAACCTACAATGGAAAAGTTGAAGGCAACGCCATGAAAGGCAAAGCCACGCTCGGCCAGCTTGGCGAAGCCAACTGGACGGCGAAAAAGCAGTAACGGCGGTTAAGGCGATTGAATGTAATCTGTAGGGGCAGGGCTTGTCCCCATAGGCTTTAAGCTAAGAAGGAGCTTGTCCCGCCTTCTATAATCGAATCCCTGAAAAAGCAGGCCGGGCTGATAGCCTGGCCTTTGCTTCGTTTTCTCAGGTACTCTATCGGCTTTATCAGCAATCTATTGCTCGCT
>DATFGQ010000116.1:0-3126 GCA_035249305.1 Blastocatellia bacterium
GACGTCGATGACGCGGAAGCCCTCTTCCGCGAGCGCCTGCGAATAGAGCTTGCGACTCATCTCGTCGTCTTCGGCTATCAGTAAGGTCTTTGTCATCTTGATACAACCATCGCCTGCTGGCGAACATAACATGCCGGTCAACATAGTTTCAACCATTACAAACCGTCGGCGGTCTTTACGGCCTCCGACCGGCCGGCTTGAATTCACCCGGCGCAGCTAATAATATCGCTCACTGAGCTTGGCCGTCATTATCTGAAATCATAGTCCGGGGAGATTGTGGAGAAGAGAAGGATCGACGACACCGCGAGAATCAGGCCCGGCGAAGAGCTGGATGTCGCTTCGCTAGAAGACTACTTGCGCAAACACCTGCCCGAGCTGATGCCGGGCCAAGAGCTAGACTCGACCGCCATCGAGGTAGAGCAATTCCCTGGCGGCCACTCGAACCTGACATACCTCGTCCGCCTGGGCGGCCACGAGTTTGTTTTGCGGCGGCCGCCGTTCGGCCCCGTAGCGCCGACCGCCCATGACATGCCGCGCGAGTACAGACTGCTCGTAGCGATCAATCCCCATTACCCGCTCGCGCCGCGGCCGTACCTGCTTTGCGAAGAGCTTTCGGTTATCGGCGCGCCCTTCTATTTGATGGAGCGCCGCCGCGGGCTTGTGGTCCGCCGCGACGTGCCGGAAGAGATCGGCGAGGACCGCGCGCTCCGCCGCCGCGTCAGCCGCGCGATGGTCGAAACGCTCGCGGCCCTGCACGCGGTCGACATTCATTCGACGGGGCTCGACAGGCTGGGCAAGCCTGTAGGATTTGTCACACGGCAGGTGCGCGGGTGGTCGGACCGCTGGGAGCGCTCGAAGACGAGCGAAGTACCCGAAATCTCCGAGGTCATAGCCTGGCTCAACGAGAGAATACCGGCTGAGCCCGACCCCGAGGCGGGGCGAGCGGCGACCCTTGTGCATAACGACTTCAAGCTGGACAACGTCATGCTCGACCCGGCCGACCCGTCGCGCGTGGTCGCGGTCCTCGACTGGGAGATGTGCACGGTGGGCGACCCGCTGATCGATTTTGGAATCTTCCTTTGCTACTGGGCGCAAAAGGACGACCCCGAAGCAAGGCGCGAATCGATAAGCCCCGTGACTACGGAGCCGGGTTGGATGACGCGGCAAGAGATCGTCGAGTGTTACGGCGAGCTTACGGGCCGCGACCTTTCGGGCATCGCGTTTTATGAAGCTTTCGCGCTATTCAAAGTCGCGGTCGTATTGCAGCAGATCTATTTTCGCTACGTGCGCAGGCAGACGCACGACGAGCGGTTTAAGGATTTCGACAAGAGGGTAAAAGGGCTGGCTCGCGCCGCGCTCGACGTAGCCCTTCGGTCTGGAATCTAATAACAGCGGTCGAGAAAGGTATTCGATTGAGCCTGATCTATCTTATCCGCCATGCGCAGGCGGGCACCCGTGACAACTACGACGTTCTTTCCGAGCTGGGCCACGAACAGGCGAGACAGCTCGGCGAGCATTTCGTCTCGCAGGAGATTAACCTCACACGCGTCTACTCGGGCAGCATGCGGCGGCAGCAGCACACGGCGGAGCTGGCCTGCTCGGCGTACGCGCGAGGCAGCCTGCTGCCGCCCGAGATCATAGTCGACGCGCGGTGGGACGAGTTCAGCCTGGCTTCTGTCTACCGCTCGCTCGCGCGCCGCCTCATGGATGAGAGCCCCGAGTTCGCCGACGACTTTCGGGAGATGCAGGAAGCGCTGCGCCGCGACCCTCACACTACGCGCGGGGCCACGGGCCGCTGCGACGCGGCGATCATTCGCGCGTGGATGGGTAATCGCTTTCCCGACTTTGAGGGAGAGTTGTGGGGAGCGTTCCGCGAGAGGATTCAAAACTGCTTTGCCGATCTCATCGCGCAGGACGGCGACCAGGCGGTAGCCGTATTCACATCGGCGACGCCGATCGCCATCATGGTCGGCGCGGCGCTTGAGCTCTCTGATGAGAAGCTGCTTTCGATACTCGGAGTGATCTACAACACGAGCGTCAGCATTATCCGAGCGCGGCCTGACGACCTGCGGCTCTTCACGTTCAACTCGGTGCCTCACCTGAAAAATGCTATTCGCACATTCAGGTGATGTTGCGCCGGAGGCGCAAGAGATATTAGCCGGTGATGAAATCACCGGACATGGTTCGATAATACGACCGCGCCCCGGAGGGGCGCAGGACCGAATCTACGTCCTGCGCCCCTC
This sequence comes from Blastocatellia bacterium, assembly GCA_035249305.1. Taxonomy (GTDB): domain Bacteria; phylum Acidobacteriota; class Blastocatellia; order UBA7656; family UBA7656; genus DASUNP01. Next base: position 2,244 of record DATFGQ010000116.1, read on the forward strand.
CGGGGCGCGTGTTTATGCGTGATGCATTCCGGTGGTTGCGCCACCGGCTAATATCTTTCGTCCCTCCGGGACTCTTCAGGCCAGGCACCCTCGATTAATTCCCTGAGCCCTTAGCCGCCTTCGCCTGTCGCTTTCCGGGGCTGTAGACTATTTTGCTGTTGGCCTTGATCTCGTCCAGCGTGAACCACGCGGGCTTGAACGTCCCCTTCGCGTAAAGCTGCGCTTGGTCGAAGTAGTGCGGCGAGGCGGGGTCGGCGCTCTGGCCGAATGCCAGCACCGAGCTCGCCCGGACCTGAGGCCCGAACTCGGCGACGCTGACAAACGAGTGGCCCGCAACCCCGTACCGGCGCTTGTTGCCTTTCTCAGGCCGCGTGTAAAAGTTAAAGACGATCCCGACAGGCCCCGGCCCGCCCGCGACCGGGAGGCTCGGCTGAGAGTCGCTGAACGGCTCCTCGCCGCCCGTGTGCTGGCGTTGCAGCCGGTTGATCTCGCCCCAGGCGACTTCCCACTTGCCGAAGTCGCGCTGTAGATCGGCCATCACTTCTTCAACCAGTCGGACTCTCAGGTAAGGCTCTTTGCCCATCTGCGCGCGCTGCCGCACGAGCTTTTCAAACCAGAGCGTGAACAGAGTCATCGGCGCGGACTCGATCGTGGCGACGCCGTTCCACGCTTTCAACTGAGCGATGGCCGCGGCCGACTTCTCCGCGCGCGCGGCGTCTTCCTGCTTCAGCTTCTCCCACTCCTTAACGATCTCGGGGATCTGAGTCTCGGCTTCGATCACCGTAGTATCGAACCCCGCGCGCGACCACTCTTCGAAGGACCACTTTTCTTTAGACGAAAGGATGCGGCGCGAGATTCGCGCGCGCGCGTTGTCGGTTTCGCG
>DATFGQ010000117.1:0-2221 GCA_035249305.1 Blastocatellia bacterium
GCGGCTTACGGCCGTCACCACGAAAGTGAATGTCATAATGGCAATGAGCGTTATCAAGAAATCGAACATCCACGCGCCGTAGCGCAGTCCGAACCCTGCCTGCTCAAGCGGGCCTACGAACGAGCGCGTAGGCGGCGCAAACCTCCGGTCCCGTATTACTGCCCGCGGGGCCGTAGAACCGTTCGAGGGTCTTTTAGCGCGCGCCGTATCCGCCGCGTGCGCCCGGCTGCTTTCGACAGCGGCAAGCTCTCCGGCATGGTCTGTCCTGCCCGCCTCGCGTGCGCTCGCAATAGGCTTCGCCCTGTTGGCCTCGCCCGGCGAGTCGGCGCTCGTCAAAGGTTCTTCGACAGCAACCGCGGATGAGCGGCGGCGATTGGATGAAGCTTTGCCACACTGCGAGCAGAACTTTGATCGCTCGTTGAGCCTTATCCCGCAATATGGACAGAATCTCATAAAAGCCCGTTGTCCGTTGTCCGTCGTCCGTCGTCCGTCGTCAATGCTCAGCTACTGACGACGGACGACGGACGACGGACAACGGACAATAACTAACTTACCTCACACGACCATGAATTTCAAAGTTGTTCCCCCGAGCTTCAGCTCGTCGCCTACGGAAAGCACGCGCGGCGATTTCGTGTTCAGCCGTATCGACCCGCCGCTTATGGAATTGACTATCGTGCCGTTGACAGAGCCGAGGTCTTCGATAAGAAACTGCTCGCCCTGGCGATATATCCTCGCGTGGCGGCGAGAGACCTTTGTCTCCGGGTCGTGCATGGTGAGGTCGATTTCCGGGAATATGCCCGTGTGAGGGTCTGTACGCCCTATCAACACGCTCTCTTTGTCTATCACGAACGGCTTTACCATATCGCTCGTGCCGACGACGACCAGTTGCGCGGTGATGCGCGGGGCAGCCGGGCCTGTGTAGCCCGCAGCTCCGGCTGCGGCTGCGCCGATCGGCTGGCGCGACCCGCAGTGCGCGCAATAGACATCCTCCGAGCCTATCTTCTCGCCGCAGTGGCCGCAAAAGACCCATGAAGCGGCAGCCGTTCCGGGCGCCCCCCCGCCCTGCCCCTGAATGTTCGGAGGCTGGACCGGAGAACTCCCGCGAGAATCTCGCGGGCGATAAGGGCTCACATCGGACCCTGAGATGGGGAATCGGCCCGGCCCTTCGGGGCGGCTCGACTCGCCCGCAGTGCTGCGAGAGTGCAGTCTGGAGCGATGCTCGTCCAAAGCGCGCTTCAGCTCCTGGGCCGACGATTGCCGGTCTTCCGGTTTGTGAGCCACGCTCTTTATCAATATCCGCTCCATCTCAGGCGAGATCAAAGGGTTGATCTGGCAGGGGCGCGGGTTCTTGCTGAAATCGAATATGAGCAGCGGGTTGTCCTGCGGGTCGGACCCCGTCAGCATATGAAACATCGTCGCGCCGAGCGAGTATAAATCCGAGCGCGGCTCGACTTTGCCCGCGAAGAGCTCTGGCGGGGCGTAGCCCATAGTCCCTATGGCAGTAACCCCTTTTTCGGTCGGGCGCACGACGCGCGCTATGCCGAAGTCGACGAGCATCACGCGGCCCGCCGCGTCGTCCAACATAAGGTTTGCGGGCTTGAGGTCGCGGTAGATGATCGGCGGCTTCTGCGAGTGTATGTAGTGCAGCACGTCGCAGATTTGATATGCCCACTCGGTGACTCTTTCCTCATCGACCAGGCCGCCGTGCATGCGCATCTGCTCGGCGAGGTCGCCGCCGCCTATCCACTCCATGACGAGGTAGTAGCGGCCCGCTTCTATAAAGTTGTCGTAGATAGTCGGGATCGAAGGGTGCTTGAGCTGGGCCAGCACCGCCGCCTCGCGGCGAAAATCCTCCACGGCCTTCGCGCGCTGCGTCTGGTCGGCGAACAGCTCTATCATCTCTTTGACGGCGCACAAGCGGTCGGCGAGCCGTTTGTCGCGGGCCTGGTAGACGCTGCCCATGCCACCGCCGCCGACGCGCTGGACTATCAAGTATCTGTCGAGCAAAAGAGTCCCCGGCTCTAGCTGATGGCTGGGCGTCTTTTTAGGATTCTTCGACTCAGGCATACGATCCTCGTCGCGTCCTTTGCGCGCTTCTACAACGACAGGTGGAGCGATTACGGGCGGAGGCGTTTGCACCGCGCCGCAATCTCCACAGTATGGGTCTCCCGGCTGCACCTGAGAGCCGCATTCAGGACAGAACATAACATCATTTTCCGTG
>DATFGQ010000118.1:0-2206 GCA_035249305.1 Blastocatellia bacterium
GCGGCTTACGGCCGTCACCACGAAAGTGAATGTCATAATGGCAATGAGCGTTATCAAGAAATCGAACATCCACGCGCCGTAGCGCAGGCCGAACCCTGCCTGTTCGAGCGGGCCTACGTAAGAGCGCGTAGGCGGCGCAAACCTTCGGTCCCGTATTATCGCCCGCGGGGCCGCAGAGCCGTTCGAGGGTCTTTTAGCGCGCGCCGCATCCGCCGCGTGCGCCCGGCTGCTTTCGACAGCCGCAAGCTCTCCGGCCCGGTCTACCCTGCCCGCCTCGTGTGCGCTCGCAATCGGCTTCGCCTTGCCCGTCTCGCCCGGCGAGTCGGCGCTCGTCAAAGGTTCTTCGACGGCGACCGCGGATGAGCGGCGGCGATTGGATGAAGCTTTACCACACTGCGAGCAGAACTTTGATCGCTCGTTGAGCCTTATCCCGCAATATGGACAGAATCTCATAAAAATCAGCGCGCAGTGCGCAGTAGGCAGTGGGCAGAAGAAGGCTTTTCGCTGCCCACTGCCTACTGCCTACTGCGCACTAACTAAACTACCTCACACGACCATGAATTTCAAAGTAGTTCCCCCGAGCTTCAGCTCGTCGCCTACTGAAAGCACGCGCGGCGATTTCGTGTTCAACCGTATCGAGCCGCCGCTTATGGAATTGACTATCGTGCCGTTGACAGAGCCGAGGTCTTCGATAAGAAACTGCTCGCCCTGGCGATATATCCTCGCGTGGCGGCGAGAGACCTTTGTCTCCGGGTCGTGCATGGTGAGGTCGATTTCGGGGAATATGCCCGTGTGAGGGTCCGTACGCCCTATCAACACGCTCTCTTTGTCTATCACGAACGGCTTTACCATATCGCTCGTGCCGACGACGACCAGTTGCGCGGTGATGCGCGGGGCCGCAGGGCTTGCGTAGCCGGCGGCCCCGGCTGCGCCTGCTATCGGCTGGCGCGACCCGCAGTGCGCGCAATAGACATCCTCCGAGCCTATCTTCTCGCCGCAGTGGCCGCAAAAGACCCATGAAGCGGCTGCCGTTCCGGTCCCCCCTCCGCCCTGTCCCTGAATTGGAGTCTGGACCGCAGAGTTGCGAGAATCTCGCGGGCGATAAGGGCTCACAGCATCCGGCCCTGGAATGGGGAAACGGCCCGGCCCTTCCGGTCGGCTCGACTCGCCTGCCGTGCTGCGAGAGTGGAGTCTGGAGCGATGCTCGTCCAAAGCGCGCTTCAACTCCTGGGCCGACGCTTGCCGGTCTTCGGGCTTGTGAGCCACGCTCTTTATCAATATCCGCTCCATATCGGGCGAGATCAAAGGGTTGATCTGGCAGGGGCGCGGGTTCTTGCTGAAATCGAATATGAGCAGAGGGTTGTCCTGCGGGTCGGACCCCGTCAGCATATGAAACATCGTCGCGCCGAGCGAATATATGTCCGAGCGCGGCTCGACTTTGCCCGCGAAAAGCTCTGGCGGAGCGTAGCCCATAGTCCCTATTGCAGTGACGCCTTTTTCGGTCGGGCGCACCACGCGCGCAATACCGAAGTCGACGAGCATCACGCGGTCCGCCGCGTCGTCTAACATGAGGTTCGCGGGCTTGAGGTCGCGGTAGATGATGGGCGGCTTCTGCGAGTGTATGTAGTGCAGCACGTCACAGATTTGATAGGCCCACTCGGTTACTTTTACCTCATCGACCAGGCCGCCGTGCATGCGCATCTGCTCGGCGAGGTCGCCGCCGCCTATCCACTCCATGACGAGGTAGTAGCGGCCCGATTCTATAAAGTTATCGTAGATGGTCGGGATCGAAGGGTGTTTGAGCTGGGCCAGCACCGCTGCCTCGCGGCGGAAATCCTCCACGGCCTTTGCGCGCTGCGTCTGGTCGGCGAACAGCTCTATCATCTCCTTGACGGCGCACAGGCGGTCGGCGAGCCGTTTGTCGCGGGCCTGGTAGACACTGCCCATGCCGCCGCCGCCGACGCGCTGGACTATCAAGTATCTGTCGAGCAAAAGAGTCCCCGGCTCTAGCTGATGGCTGGGCGTCTTTTTAGGATTCTTCGACTCAGGCATACGATCCTCGTCACGTCCTTTGCGCGCTTCTACAACGACAGGTGGAGCGATTACGGGCGGAGGCGTTTGCACCGCGCCGCAATCTCCACAGTATGGGTCTCCCGGCTGCACCTGAGAGCCGCATTCAGGACAGAACATAACATCATTTTCCGTG
>DATFGQ010000119.1:0-30284 GCA_035249305.1 Blastocatellia bacterium
CAACTCGGCAACCATGAGGGAATTTGGATTGTGGCTGTCAAATAACCTCCTCTTCTTCTCTGGTTGAGGGACACAACCATTGAAGGGACGCAGAAACGGAAGGACTACTCGCCAGAGGAACCCCTTCCGTTATTTTTTTGCGCGCACACCGCACCGCACGCGACGGTTATGACCAGACGCGTGGGCCTGTCTTGAAAAGGCTTAGGATCATCACCTATACTTTCTTTCGCCCGATTCGGAGGGGTAGCCTAATGGTAAGGCAACGGTCTTGAAAACCGTCGACCCAAAAGGTCTTGCAGGTTCGAGTCCTGTCCCCTCCGCCACCTTCGCCCGGCCTACTTATTTTGGAAGATTAAAACCGATAGTAGCCAACTATTAATGATAGACCTGTTGGCCGGTTTTTCTACGTACGAGGCTCGCCCTTTCCTCTCCTTTGTGATTCCTCTATCAAAGAGCCTTCACTTCTATCGTATCTTTGACCAGTCGTCTATCTAATGATCCTGAAAGTAAGCAAAAAAGTTAAAACCATCATTGGCTGCATTTATCATTACTAAGTAGTAATGATAATAAGGAATTATCAATGTATAAGCAGATACCAAACGCCTTGTCGGTATCGCGGATAGTTCTTGCCATACTAATAATTCTGGCCTCGACACGCCTTGAGATTCGAATGTACATAGCTACAGTATTTATGCTAATCCTTGCGGTATTTACGGATGCGCTGGATGGTTATCTTGCTCGTCGTTGGGGAGTAGCGAGTAAGGTAGGATACGTCCTAGATACAATGGGTGACCGGGCTATTCATCTCGCGCTGGTCCTCGTCTTCTTAGTTCGATATTCATTTCATCCCCTGTTCGTGTGGCTGCTCATCTTCCGCGACATTGGTATCTACGCTGTCCGTGTATTGTGCAAAGAATGGCTTCGCGAGTCGCGTCAGATGCGCCCAGTTTTTCTTTTTCATACTACTACCTTGCGTATTTGGCTCGGCCTGTTTATGGTGCGTGATGGTTTAATTGTTTTTACGGGCTCAGATGAACTCGACACACTTTTCTTCGAAGCAATGCAGATGACACTCCTTGGTATTACGATCGCTGTGTCCTACTACGGCCTTTTCCGTAGCTTTTCTTGGCTGATCGATCGTGATCATGAAACAGTATGAATGAGACTTACTTCGTGAAATAGCTGATCACTGCCAGGGCGACTGGTGCAAACCGAAGAACATTTACTGCTATCAAGGCGCCTCTGGCATAGGGGAAGGTGTGGAGATCGACGAGATGATTTCGAAATGCCAGTAGATCGCTAGGGAATTTGTCGCCTTGCTGCAATGATGACGCAAACTGCTTATTCAGCCGAGCAGTCATGTCTTCGATACATTCACGTTTTTTTTTAGCGACCGTTTTATGAATGTAGTAAACGGCGGTCACGCTTTGTGCGATCGCAAGAAAAGAGCACGCTGTTAGAGCTACGGTTATAGCGAGATAGGTCTGACGGTGCGTCATGTACATCGCATAAATCACAGCGAAAAAGTTGCTATAAATGCTCAAAATCATCAGATTGATATTGCCAAAAGTAGAAGTTCCCCCGCAGTTGTCTGCATGGAATAAGTTGATGCGAAGAATATTTTGATTACACAGGAATTTGAGAATGCTAATCATCGATGCGGTAACGTGCAACGATATGAAAATGGCGACGGAATATACTAATGTAAAAAAGAGAATAATGTATATCCTCGCGGTATAGAACCCGAATGTGTGCGTGTAGGCGTCGAAGACATCGTGGCTATATGTCTCGACCGGGGAGATTGTCTTGATAAGGTTAAACAGCCACCAAAAGAGCAGTACAATCATAAGAAACACGAGTATCCATGCAGAATGTGAACGGATTAATAAACTTCGAATATGCCGCTTCACAAGTTTATTTACTCGGCTGCGTAACTCATCTGTTAGGTCGATGCAGTATTTATCAATGTCTCGGATTGATTTGAGGAATGTGACCAGAAGACGCAACGTTAGAATAAAGGTCAAAGGGGTCGTCAAGAAGATCACCCAATATCCATAATGCTGGCTTAACCCCTTTCCTGGCTCTTGCATTCTCCACGTGCCATCAATCCAGCAGGCGATCATAATAAAAGCGGGAAAGAAGCTGGTGAACAAAGCTGCGCGCCGATATATACGCGAACGCATAAGGCTTTTTCGACTTGCCATAAAGTACCCGATGCTTCGTTTTACTCTAGTACCGATAATTCCTTATTATCCTAAGCAGTATAACGAACAACCAACCAGAACTGGCAGATATTATGTCGATTCCGAGCTTAGTGCAATGATTTTGGAATATTGTTTACTCCTATTTCACAATGCTGTCATCGCTGGCGAGGCCACGACATAATATTCTGTTGTGCCAAGCTCCGGTTAGACGATTCGTATGACGAAATCTAATTTATAATCGGCTCAACTTCGTCGTGTCTTAGGTTTACTTGAAACCTAGGGCTCTCAACATTAAACTCTATTCTCATTTTTCCCAAGGATAATCTGATGACTCAGGAGGAGCTTTCCTGTAGGCAAGGCAAGGCTGAGCTATGCAACTAAACCAAGCGAGCGCTGAATTCTTGACAGGGTATTTCTCAACACATGAACGTATGCATAAAACTAAGGCGGCCTACTGTTCAGACTTAGCGCAGTTTTGCCAGTTTGCTGGTGAAGATATAAGTCTCTTGTCATTGAGTGGCGCTGTCATTGAGCACTGGGCGGCTCATCTCCGCCAGAAGGGATATTCTCCCTCATCAATTCGACGCAAAATGGTGGCGCTAAGAGTATTCTGTTCTTATTGGGTGCGCAAAGGGACCCTGCCAGAGTCGCCTTTCTGGAGAGTACAGTTGAGCTTCGGCAGAGTTCAACAGCTTCCGCGCGCATTAACCAGGCGAGAGATGCGCGCCCTTCTCACTCAAGCCCGTAGGGAATATGCTCATTTCGAGATCGGTCAAGAAGCGACAGAACCAGCACGGCAGGCGCCTATCATCGGCTCTTCCGCTGGTTATCGTGTGCTCCGCAATTTGGCGCTTGTAGATTTGCTATTCGCGACTGGAATGCGAGTGGGAGAGCTATCAGCTCTCAATATCCAAGATTTCTTCGTGCAAGAAGGAGTTTTTAGGGTTCAGGGCAAGGGGGGGAGGAATCGTCTGGCTTTCCTTGTGGATAAGGAAACGGTGCAAATTCAGCGAGAACATCTAAAAAATCGCACACGAATCGCAACAGAGAATATGGCGCTTTTTCTTAACGCTTCAGGAGGCCGACTTTCGACGCAGGGGATTGCTAATGTCATTGCGCAGTTGCGACTCGACGCAGGGATACAGCGTCATGTCACTCCTCACATGCTACGACATACAGTAGCGACACTACTTCTTCGCAACGGTGTAGATATCCGAGTTGTACAGGAGTTTTTGGGACATACTTCCATCGCCACCACGCAACGATACACGCACATTACCAAAGAACACATGATTGGTGTGTTGCGAAAGCGGCATCCGTCTTTGGGATTGCGAGCCTGATTATTAAGAGCTTCCTGCCAAGAATTATTTGAATGGGCATTCTCTATACCTCGCCGTCCTGATTCTCTCCCGATGGGTTGAATAGTGGCGAGCTTTGGAGTAAATATCACTCTGCATCTGGCCCTTTCCATTCAAGACCGAGGAGGATATTATGCGGCGCTTACTCTTATTGCTCACACTCGTCGTCGCGCTGGCAGGATGCGGCAAGAGCGGGGACCAGGCCCGCGTCGAGCTGGCGCAGAGGAACATCGTCTATTCCGAGCCGTCCTTTATCGATAACGCGCGCATGGGCAATGGCGACGTGGTGGCTCTCTTCATAGAGGCAGGGATGGACCCTGACGTGAAGAGCGCCGAAGGGCAGACGCCCTTGATGGCGGCGGCGCTCGCCGACAAGGTCGACGTCGCTCGCGTCCTTCTCGACCGCGGCGCCGACGTGAACGCGAAGAACAGGTTCAATGGCACGGCCCTGATGTCGGCCGCCTGGAAGGGTAACTCGGAGATGGTCGAGCTTCTCGTCGCCAACGGCGCGGACCTCAGCATAAAAGACGACAGGGGGATGACGGCTTTGATGTTCGCCGCGTGGGAGAACCACGCCGAGGTCGTGAAGGTGCTGCTCGCCAAAGGCGCCGAGGTTGACGCCAGAGATCAGAACGGGTGGACTGCGCTGATGAGGGCCGCGTTCAAAGGGCACGTCGAGAGCGCCGAGGCCTTGATCGAGCGGGGCGCCGACGTGAACGCGAAATCTCCCGAAGGCGACACGGCCTTGATACGCGCGGCCGACGGCGGGCATGCGCGGCTGATCGGCGCTTTGATCGAGCGGGGCGCGGACCTTGCCGCCACAGACAGCAGCGGCCGCACGGCCTTGAAGGTCGCCGAACAGCGCGGCCACGCCGAAGCGCTCAAGCTGTTAAGAGAGACGGCCTCGGCGCAATGACAGGGCCAAAAGCGCTGAGAAAAGTAAAGCATATTACACTCAAAACGAGCCTCGAAGACCCCGCTCGCATTTAACATCTATTTTTCGTTCTCATGAATCTTTTGTTGTTGCAATCAACCGGAGGCTGTGATAAAAGCTACGTGCTTTCGAACGACAATAAGAAATAAAGAAGACTCTCTGGTAAGCTTAGGCCCTGGTTGCCTCAGGTTAGTCAGATCTATTTCGATTCCCATTTTAGGTTGCCTCATTTAGGTTGCTAGCTTCTTTAGCGGGATGATTTATCACCCCGGCCTTGCCTCTTGTCTATACACAACCCGGAATCATTAGGTCTAGGGACGAACATGCCTCTGGGTACGAACACATCGGACGGGATCAAAAGGGTCTAGCTAGGCAAAGGGAAACCTGCAGCCGAGTTGACGTGAAAACTCGTTGTCCAACCACTTAAGGAGGCGAAATGAGGATCAAGATTCTGAAGTTAGCTACGATCACTGCTCTGCTCATGTGCATGCTGCTGACACTCTTCTCCGGCAGTGAGACGCCTTCGATGGCAGATGAGAGGTTGACCAGCACGGGGCTTGGCAGGGTCGAGAGCCTTGAGGCTGGTTACAGAGCATGGGAAGCAGAATACATAAAAGCCGGCGGCGACCGGAACATGGTCGTACCGATGGGCTGGTTTAAGGGACTATCTACGGGCGACCTTGGCCCGGCTCATGGAAAGGCCATACTGAATTTAGTCGATGGAACTATTCTGGTCGAAGCCAACGATCTAGCCAAATCGGAGAGTTACGATTTTTGGCTCGTAGAAAATGGCCCATACAGCCCCGTACTGCCCGAGTCCGACGATGTTATGGTGCGCGTAGGCAGCTTGAAGCGGGAGGGTAAGGTCGCGAAGCTCGAAGCTAAACTCGGCAGCGAGGCTTTCGTAAACTTCGACCCGGACCTCTTCATCATCACGCGCGCGGGCAAGACTCCTGCCGAAGACCGCGTCATAGTCGGTACGACGACGCTCTTCCACAAGCTATATCGCAGCGGCCAGCGCGGACAGTTCGGGGCGATCGCGGGCGCCGAGCCGCAGCCGGCTCCCGCGGACGAGAGAGGCGTTTTTGAAAAATTGATCGGCTCGATCATGCCGACGGCTGAAGCGCAGATCGGCCCCATCCCCAATCCCACGACCGCGATGCAGGTGCTGATCACGCAGGGACGGAACCTCTTCTTCAACGAAGAGTTCAATGGCAATGGCAGGACATGCGGAACCTGTCACCGCGAGGATAACAACCTGACGATAGACGTGGAGTTCATCTCGACGCTTCCACCCAACGATGCGCTGTTCGTCGCCGAGTTCACCCCGGCGCTTGCGGCCAACTTCGAAAACCCCGTGTTGATGCGTAAGGTAGGGCTGATCCTTGAAAACCTGGACGGGTTCAACAACCCCGGCGTCATGCGAGGCGTGCCTCACACGCTCGCCCTGCTCCAGAACACGCTTACGCCCGTAGCCGGCGGCGGCGACGGCACGACGACCCCGCCCAACGAGAGGACAGGGTGGAGCGGCGACGGCGCTCCGGGCACGGGGACTCTCAGAGAGTTCGCCATAGGCGCGGTCACGCAGCACTTCACCAAGCGGCTGAATCGCGTGCCGGGCGTAGACTTCCGCTTGCCGAACAACTCCGAGCTTAACGCTATGGAAGCCTTCCAGCGGTCGACGGGCAGGCAGGCAGACCTTGTCCTGCCCTTGAACCTGAAAAACGAGATCGCCTTAAAAGGACAGGAGATCTTCCTCAACCCCGGGAACGTTCTAAATCCTCAGGCGTCGAACGAGGGTGCTGGCAAATGCTTCTTCTGCCACCTCAACGCCGGCGCGAGCGATTTCTTCTTCCCTGGCCAGAACGCCAACTTCAACACGAACGTCGAGTCGCTTCCGGCGCAGCCGGCCGACCTCGTCACGCCGCCTCAGCCTAATCCCCCGGACGGCGGGTTCGGCGGAGGCCCTGGGCCGACCGGCGGATTCGGCAACGGCACGTTCAACACGCCCGTTCTGGTCGAAGCGGCCGACTCCGGCCCCTTCTTCCACAACAACGCGGTCACGACTATTGAAGGCGCTGTCGACTTTTACAACAGCGAAGCCTTCAACATCGCTCCCGGGTTCGGCTCGCTCATCGGCGGCATAAGGCTTGAAGCCACCGAGGTCGAGGCGGTCGCGGCCTTCCTCCGCGTCATCAATTCGCTTGAGAATATACGCTCATCGGTAGACCTGGAGAATCGCGCAAAGAACGCGACCAGCTTCTCGCAGGCGCAAGAGCTTCTGAAGCTCTCTATCGCAGAGCTTGACGACGCGATCGAAGTCCTCGACTGCGCGGGCCTGCACCCGGACGCGCAGAGGAAGCTGCTCGCGGCTGCGGCAATCGACGCGGTGGCGCTGATCACCAGTAATCAGGGCCTCAGGAATGCGTTGATCAATCAGGCCATCGCGCTCAAGAACCAGGCGAAGAGCGACATGATTAACTAACTAACAAAAGGAGCAACGCCGCAACGTCGCGGTTTGACGTGTGCAGCTTTCGGCCGGGATGAAATAGCTCTTGGCGCTCTTTCATCCCGGCCAATTTAAGCGCACGGCCGTAAGCGACGCGGAGCCTTGTTGCGAACGCCTCACCAACACAGCCACCTCACCTGCGAACACACGGTCAGAATAAGAAAGGAGCGAGCTATGTCTAAGATTTCAATCAAATGGGGTATCGTCATTGCTGCTTTAGTAACTCTCGCGTTTCCGGCGACGGCGCTTCCCGCGCCGCAGTCATCAGCGCCCTGCGCCAACGTCTCGGTCTCACTGTCTCCGCCCGTCGTAGCGCGAGGCGGCACGGTCACGGCCTCCGCATCGATCGAGAACTGTTCGACCGCGCGCCAGCGCTACACCATCAGGTACGAGCTGACCACCCCCTGCACGCGCTCTGTGCTGCTGTCGATCCCGGTCAGGTTCGAGGCGGGGGCGTCGTTTTCTGCGAGCTACTCTTTCCGCGTACCTTCTTTCGCCTGCACGGGCGACTACGCCGTCACGGTGAAGGTCTTGTCTGGTACGACGCTTTTATCATCCTCCACGGCGATGATCACCGTCGTGTGAGGAGCGGGTCGGGTCGAGCACGGATCAGGGAGAGTCTTCTCCCTGATCCGGCCGACCTTCAAGTAATTTGCTTTACCCGTAAGATCGATAGTACTCTGTTTTAGAGATATTCCCTCCCCGGACGCCTAATGAGTGCTATTCGTCCGAGCCTTCTTTTAGCGAGGTCCATCCCGCAGGACGCTCGCCCAAGGAGGAGAGATGAAGAAGCAAGGCCTGCTGCTACTCTTGCTGCTGTCTCCGGTTTTCTTACTGTCCCAATCGATCCGATTAATCCGCACGAACGCGTCGACCGTCGATCGCGCCGCGGCCGTCTCGGTGAAGGCCGCCGGGAGGGGCGGCCCCTGGATAACCCTGAGCGACGGCCGCGACATCCCGACCAGCTACGAAGGCGCGGTCGAGATCGAGCAGGGAAGGGCGATGCCGCTTACGCTGGCGTCGGGCGATTTCGACGAAGATGGCGCGCCCGATCTGTTATGCGGCTACAAGGGGGCGGCGGGCGGGTGGCTTGCCTTACACAGAGGCAACGCCGATTCGATCGACGACCCGCCGTTTATCTCGCCCGCGCGAGTCTTTGAAATGGCCGAGCCGCCCGCCCTTATCGGCGCGGGCGATTTCGACGCCGACGGCCACCTTGATGTCGTGGCGACGGCGGCCGATAGCCAAACGCTTTACCTGCTCCGCGGGGATGGGCGGGGAGCGCTCAGCGAGCCCGCACGCGTAGAGATGCCCGGTCGCGTGACGGCGCTTGCGACCGGAGAGGTCAATCGCCCCGACGGGCTGACCGACATAGTAGTAGGCACGATCGGCCCGCGTGGGCCGGAGGCGCTCGTTTTTGAAGGGCCTGATGGCGCGCTCAGAAGCACGCCCGAAAGCTTCACCTTGCCGGCGCGCGCCGCAGCATTCGCGATAGGGCAATTCGATGAAGGATACCCGGACCTGGCTATAGCCGCGGGTCATGATCTATTGATAGTGCATGGGCGCGACCGCAGGCTGTCGCTGGTCGACGGCGCGCGCGGCGAAGTCACACAGGCGGCCATCAGCCAGCGCTCTTTTCCGTTCGCCGTCGCTTCAATAGTCGCGGGCGATTTTGACGCGGACGCCGCGTCGGACTTGGCGCTGCTTTCCGACGCGGGAGAGATACACCTGTTAGAGACCACGAGCGGAGGCTTACAGATAAAAGAAGGCGCGCGTTTGAATCAGGAGGCCGGACGCGACATAACTCTTGCCCGCGTGCGCGTCTCCACACTTGCGCAGGATGATCTTCTGATCCTGGATCGCGCCAATCGGCGACTTCACATCTCAAATCTCAAATTTGAGATTTCAGATGGCGCTCCGCTGGCGTCTCTCGACATGGAGGGCGAAGCGGTGGCGGTCGTCGCGATGCGTTTGAACGCCGACGCTTTCAGCGACCTCGTGATCTTGAAATCTGGCCCGAGCCCGCTCGCGGTCGTGCCCTCGGCCGCGGCGTCAACCTTCACCGTCACCAACACCGCAGACAGCGGCGCAGGCAGCTTGCGGCAAGCGATCCTCAACGCCAACTCAAGCGCGGGGCCGGACCAAATTCTGTTCAATATTCCGGGCGCGGGGCCGCACACTATCTCGCTGGCGTCCGCGCTGCCGACGATCTCTGACCCGGTGACGATCTCCGGCTCCTCACAGCCGGGCTTCAGCGGCACGCCGCTGATAGAGCTGAACGGGGCGGGCGCGGGCAGCGGCGTCGACGGGTTGAGAATCACGGCCGGCAACAGCGTCATAAGCGGCCTTGTGATAAACCGGTTCAGCGGCGACGGGATAGAATTAAGCGCTAACGGTGGCAACCGCATCGAAGGCAACTTCATAGGCACGAACGCCGCGGGGACCGCTGATCTCGGGAACGCCTTCCACGGAGTACTAATACATAGCTCGAACAACACAGTCGGCGGGACCGCGGCGGGCGCGCGCAACGTGATCTCGGGCAATGAAAATATCGGCGTCTCTTTGGCGGCGGGAACGACGGGCAACCTTGTGCAAGGCAATCTTATAGGCACTAACGCGGCGGGCAATGCGGCGATAGGGAATGGCAGCGGCGTCTCGCTCGGCGGACAATCCGGGACCTCGGCCAGCAACACAGTCGGCGGGACCGCGGCGGGCGCGCGCAACGTGATCTCGGGCAACATCAGCAACGGCGTCATCGTCGGCGGCACGACCGCGGGGAATCTTGTTCAAGGAAATTTCATCGGGACCACGGCCACGGGCGGCATTGCTTTAGCCAATATGTCCAACGGCGTGATCATAAACTTCGGCTCGTTGAATAACACGATAGGCGGGACCACGCCCGCCGCGCGCAACGTGATCTCGGGCAACAACGCTAACGGCATCCGGTGCGATTATCACCCCAACCAGATGCAAGGCAATTTCATAGGCACGCAACCGGACGGCGTCAGCGCTTTAGGCAATGGCTCGAACGGCGTCTTCCTGAATTTCGTCGGCGGGAACAGCGTGGGCGGGGTCGCAGGCGGCGCGGGCAACACCATAGCCTTTAACGGCGGCGACGGCGTGCTGGTCGTAACCGGCAACGCTAACGCCATCTCGTCAAACTCAATCTTTTCAAACGCGGGGCTGGGGATCAATCTTGAGATGGATGGCGCTACGCCGAACGACGCCTGTGATAACGATTCGGGCGGAAACAACCGGCAGAATTTCCCAGTCATCACCTCCGCCAACAGCGCGGGCGGCAGCACGACCGTTCAGGGGACGCTCGACAGCACTTCGAACAGGACGTTCAGGATAGAGTTCTTCTCTAACACATCCTGCGACGGGTCGGGTCTTAGCGAGGGTCAAAGCTTCATAGGCTTTACGACCGTGACTACCAACGGCGGCTGCGCCGCAAGCTTCACGGCCAGCCTGCCCGTCGCGGTCGCTTCGGGCAGTTTCATCACCGCCACCGCGATCGACCCGGACACAAACACCTCCGAGTTCGCCCGCTGCGTCGCCGTAGGCGGCGGGTGCTCTTACTCCATCTCTCCCACGGGCAGCTCATTCCCGGCTCGCGGCGGCGAAGGCAGCGTAACAATCACTACAGCTAATAACTGCAACTGGACCGCGGCGAGCAACGCACCCTGGCTAGTCATCGTTTCGGCCGACAGCGGGAGCGGCAATGGCAGCGTCAGCTACGTGGTGAGGGAGAACTTCACGAACAGTTCGCGCACGGGCACTCTCACGATCGCGGGCCAGAGCTTCACAGTGAATCAGGCGGGCAACTGTAGCTTCTCAATATCTCCTACGCGAAGGTCGTTCAGCGGCAACGGCGGGACGAGCACAGTGAGCGTCACGGTGTCGGGCGCGTGCAACTGGACCGCCGTGAGCAACGTAAGCTGGATAACCATCACGTCGGGCGCGACCGGCACGGGGTCGGGCACGGTGAGCTATTCGGTGGCGAGCACCACCAGCGCACGGTCGGGAACCATGACGATAGCCGGGCTTCAGTTCACTGTAAAACAGAAGAAGCCGTGAGCGCGCCGAAGCTCAGATCACGCCCGCGCGCTTGCCTACTTTGTTGAATGCTTCGAGCGCGCGGTCAAGGTCTTTGCGCGTATGGGCGGCCGATATCTGCGCGCGCAACCGCGCCTCGCCTTTCGGGACGACAGGGTACCAGAGCCCCTTGATGTAGACGCCTTCGTCTAAAAGCTCGCGGCTCATGTCTTGAGCGATGGCCGCCTCGCCGAGCATGATCGGGACAATCGGGTGGCGCCCCTCTATTATCTTGAAGCCCAGCGCTACTATCTCGCGGCGGAAGTATTCAGTGTTGTCGTGCAGGCGGTTGACTATCGAAGGGTCGTTTTCGATCAGGTCTATCGCCTCGATCGATCCGGTCACGACGGGCGGCGGCATGGTGTTTGAGAAGGTGTAGGGCCGCGACTTCTGGCGTATGAACTCTACGAGCGGCGAGCGGCCCGCTATAAAGCCGCCCGACGCGCCGCCCAACGCCTTGCCGAACGTGCCCGTGATGACGTCTATCTCGCCATAAACGTCGAGCTCTTCGGGCGTGCCCCGGCCCGTCTCGCCCAGCACGCCCGTCGCATGAGATTCGTCCACGAAAAGCAGCGCCCCGTGCTCGCGGGCGAGCCTGACGAGCTCGGGCAGCGGCGCAAGCAGCCCTTCCATCGAGAAGACGCCGTCGGTGGCGATGATCTTCACGCGGTAATTCTTGTCGCGATCCTCTTCAAGCATCTCGCGCAACTGTTTTACATCGCCGTTACGGTAGAGCCTTGAGACGGTCTGCTTGGCGATGGCGCGGCAGAGCCGCACGCCGTCGATGATCGAGGCGTGGTTGAGCTGATCGCTGTAGATCACGTCCTGGTAATCACTGCCCCCGAAATCGTTCGCCAGCAGCGCGGCGAAGAAGGCTTCGTTGGCCGCGAAGCACGACGAGTGGAGTATGGCCGATTCGCACCCTACGAAGCGGGCTATGCGGCGCTCAAGCTCGAAGTGTATGGGCTCTGTCCCGCAGAGGAAGCGGACGGAAGCCAGCCCGTAGCCCCACTCGTCGATGGCGCGGCGCGCGGCCTCTTTGATGCGCGGGTGGCTTGAGAGGCCAAGGTAGTTGTTCGAGGCCAGCATCACGCACTTGCGGCCCTCGACCGTCACCTGTCCGCCCTGCTCGCTTTCGAGCGGGACTTCGTACTTGAAGGTCTTCGCCTCTTTGATCTTTACCAGCTCGCGATCGAGTTGGGCGTACAATTCGTTGGGGTTCATTTGTATCTCCTCATCTGTTCTCTGCATCGGGGACGAGCAGGAGTTTGACGGCTTCGTGCGTGCGCACGAGCTCAAATCCGCGCTCGAAATCCGAAAGCGGCACGCCCTCGCTCGATATGATCTTTTCGAGCCTCGCGCGCAGGCCGCTCTTTTCAGACGCCAGCAAATCGAGCATCGCGTACCACGTCTCGAACATCTTCCGCCCGAAGATGCCGCGGATCGTCACGCCCTTCCAGACGGCGTACTTGCCGAAATCGAACGACCGCAGCGGGCGGGCCGGTATCCCCAACAACAGTATCTGCCCGCCGTTCTTCACCAGCGCGCCCGCGTCGTTGTAAGCCGCCTCGGCCCCGCTCATCTCTAACACCACGTCAATGCCTCCGCCATGCTCGTCTCGCGCGCGCTCGAACAGCTCGCGGCGGTCCGAGGGCGCGGCCTCTTCGTTGGTGTCGAAACAGAAATCGGCGCCGAGCTCACGGGCCGTCTCGAACCGCCTTTGCAATCTGGCCGAGTCGAACCCTCCCGATGGGTTCGAAAAATCCGTGATGTAGATTCGCGTCGCCCCCAGCACGCGCGCGACCGCCGTGGCCATCAGCCCCTGAGCGCCGCACCCGAGAACGGCCACGGTCTTTCCCGCCACGTCGCCTTCCATCACCGTATGAACGCCGTTGCCGAGCGCGTCTAAGAACGCGCCGAAGCGCGGCGGGATCACTTCGCGCCCGCCGAACCGTTCGAGGTTCACGACGTTCGAGCACGGGACGGAGACGTACTGGGCGAACGCGCCGTCCATGTGCACGCCTTTTACGCGGATGTTTTTGCAGATGTGCTGGCGGCCCGTGCGGCACTGCTGGCAGTGGCCGCAGTTGATGTGCATCTCGGCCGTGACGTAATCGCCAACGTGGACCAGCCCCGGGTCCACGTCTTCGCCGACTTCGGCCACCTCGCCGCAGAACTCGTGGCCGATGACGATGGGCTGGTAGCGGTCGACGTCGCCTCCGTTATATGCAAGCATCTCGTCACGCATGCCGGGCTTAGAGGTGATCTGATAGATGCCCTGGTCGGTCCCGCAGATGGACGCGGCCTGTACTCGTATCAGCACGTCCTGATGGCCGACCTTAGGTATGGGTTCGTTATCGACGTACTGCAAACCGTCTCGGGTGAGGCTCTGTTTCTTGAGTGCTTGCATCCCATCTCCTGAACTTCAAATTTAGAATCTCAAATCTTTATTATCTCCGAGGCGGCGCGGCGAAGCCGGTCCATAACGGCCGCGCCCTCGCGGTCTTCGTCTATGGCTTCGATCACGATGACGCGCGCGCCTTTGCGGTCGAGCTCGCGCAGCGCCCCATAAATCGTTCGGGCGTAATCGGCGGCCGAGCTCCCCGGATTGATCGCGTGAAAGTTCGGGTCGTCAATACCGAGCACCGAGCGGCCTATGAAACCGACCGGCCCGTCTTGAAGATGCTCTCTCGAAAGCCGGACTAATATGTGTGGCGAAGGTTGCTCGACTAAGATGACGCGGGCGCGCGGGCTGTAGTGGCGGTGGCGAGTGCCGGGCGAGCGCCGCAGCTCTCGCTCGGTCGCGGGCGTCGAGACCATTCCCAGAGTCTCTATCAAAAGCTCTCGCGTTATCCAGCCGGGGCGCAGGATGACGGGCGGGTCCACTGTCATGTCTATCACAGTAGATTCGATGCCTATGTTCGTAGCCCCGGCGTCAATGATCATATCGACTCGCCCCTCTAAATCGCGTAAGACGTGCTCGGCCGTCGTAGGGCTGGGCCGCCCCGACCGGTTCGCGCTCGGCGCGGCTAAGGGTACGCCCGATTGTCTGATCAATTCAAGCGCCACGCGGTTGTCGGGCATTCGCACGGCGACCGTGTCCAGGCCCGCCGAAACCGATTCGGCCAGGACCGGCTTTCGCTTAAGCACTATCGTCAGCGGGCCGGGCCAGAACCGCTCGACCACGCGCTCTGCCGCAACGCCGACCCCGCTTGCGATCCGGTCTAACATCTCGCGGTCCGAGACATGCGCGATGAGCGGGTTATCGGCGGGCCGGCGTTTCGCTTCAAAGATTCTCCGGACGGCCCGCTCGCAGGTCGCGTCCGCGCCGAGCCCGTAGACCGTTTCGGTCGGGAAGACGACCAGCCCCCCGGCGCGAATGATCCGGGCGGCCCGCTCGATCGCTTCTGAATCGATCCGCGCAGGGTCTACCTGAACGACTTCTGTCTTGAGATTTGAAATCTCAGATCGCCCCTAGTAATCAAAGTCCGCTTCGCCCTTTATGCGCGCGACGAAATCTTCGAGCCCGATCGCGCCCTCGTCGCCGCGCTCGCGCGAGCGGACGGCGACCGTGCGCGCCTCGGCCTCCTTCGCCCCCGTGATGAGCATGTAAGGCACCCGCTCAAGCTGCGCGTCGCGTATCTTCGCGCCGATCTTGTCGTCGCGCACGTCTAACTCTACGCGCAGGTCTTCGGCCCTCAACCGCTCGTAGACTTCGCGAGCATAGTCGACAGTCTTCTCCGATATCGACAGCACCTTGGCCTGCACGGGCGCGAGCCAGACGGGGAAGGCCCCGGCGTAATGCTCGATCAGTATCCCTATGAACCGCTCGTAAGAGCCGTGGACCGCGCGGTGAATCACAACCGGCACGGATTCCTGGTTGTGCTCGTTGACGTAGGTCAGCCCGAAGTTGCGCGGCAACTGGAAATCGAGCTGAATCGTGCCGAGCTGGTGCTCGCGCTTGAGCGAGTCCTGCACCATCTGATCGATCTTGGGGCCATAAAAATTGGCCTCGCCCTTCTCGACCGTGTACTCAAGCCCGTTGGCTTCGAGCGCCTCGGCGAGCAGCGCCTCGGCGCGGTCCCAGACTTCGGGGTCGCCCATGTACTTGCTCTTATCGTCGCCGCGCACGCTCAGCACGAAGCGGTAAGGCATGTTGAACGCGGTGTAGACGCGGTTGACGAGCCCCACGACGCGCTTGATCTCTTCGCCGATCTGGTCTTCGGTGATGAATATGTGCGAGTCGTCCTGCTGGAACTGGCGCACGCGCGTCAGCCCTGCCAGCACGCCCGCGCGCTCGTAGCGGTGGAGCACGCTCTGCTCGCTCATGCGCAGGGGCAGCTCGCGGTAGCTGCGCCGCTTCGAGCCGAAGATGATCATGTGCCAGGGGCAGTTCATAGGCTTCAGCCCATACTGCTCGTCGTCTTCCCGGACCAGGAACATGTTCTCTTTGTAATGAGCCCAGTGGCCCGAAGTCTTGAACAGCTCGGAGCTGGCCAGCAGCGGCGCTTTGACTTCGACGTAGCCGTTGCGCGCCAGCAGACGGCGCATGGCTTCCTGAAGCGTGTTATAGATGACGGTGCCCTTCGGCAGCCAGAACGGCGCGCCCGGCATCCACTCGTGCGTCATGAAGAGCTCAAGCTCGCGCCCGAGCTTGCGGTGGTCGCGCTTCTTGGCCTCTTCGATGTTGTGCAGGTACTCTTCGAGCTCCTCCTTAGTCGGCCAGACGGTGCCGTAGATGCGCTGAAGCATGGGGTTTCGCTCGCTGCCGCGCCAGTAAGCGCCGGCGATCGAGGTGAGCTTGAAGTGCTTGCACTGGCTCGTGCGCCTCACGTGCGGGCCCGCGCACAGGTCCGTGAAATCGCCTATGGCGTAGGTCGAAACCGTGTCGCCCTGTATGCCGTTTATGAGCTCCAGCTTGAAGTCCTGGTCGCGCGAGCCGAAAAACTCCAGGGCCTTATCCTTGTCCCAGTTCTCGCGCCGGAACTCCAGGCCCTGCTTGACTATCTGGCGCATGCGGGCTTCGATCTCGGTCAAGTCTTCGGGCGTGAGCGGGCGCGCAAGCTGCATGTCGTAGTAGAAGCCGTTCTTGATCGGCGGCCCGATGCCGAATTTGACTTCGGGGAATATCTGCTGCACGGCCGCGGCCATTATGTGCGAAGTCGAGTGTTTCAGGCAGTGCATTTGATACTCGCGCTCGGAGGCGAAGTCTTCCAGTCCGAGCGCAAAATCCTGATCGCTTTGAAAGTCGTCCGCCATCTTGCAGGTCTCCTAAAAACTTACTGCTGCCGTCCCGTTAGAGGTCGGAAAACTTTATCCTACATCACCGGGCGGCGCGTAAGAAAGCTTTTCTAGAAAAGGCCCTCGGGCGGTGATAGAATCATCAATAGCAGCTCCCCAGTCGTTCATGATTCTTTCATGTCTCCCCGCTATTCGGAGGTCGCTATGAGTACGGTGACAAGCTCGCGGATACTGATCATCGATGATGAGCAGTTTGTCGCGAATTTGTTAGCTATGATATTGACGGACCGGGGCCACAAGGTAGTTAAAGCCGCGAGCGTCGAAGAGGCGCTACCGCTGTTTGAGAGCAACGAGTTCGACATAGTATTCACGGACCTCGCCATGCCGCAGACGGACGGCATCACGGGCGCGGCTCGGATCAAGGAGCGGCGGCCCGCAATCAAAGTGGTGCTGATGAGCGGCTACGGCGCGGAGACAACGGGCGACCGCGACGGCAAAGGGGTGATAGACGCTGCCATCGCAAAGCCATTCGACATGGCCGAGATCGATCGGACCATCAAGTCAGTGCTGAGTGCTGAGTCCTGAGTGGGCGTCTGAGAAGTGGCAATTTATTCGGCTCCCTAGGAGCCAGATGTTTGCAGGAGAATCCTCGGCTCCGTAGGAGCCGGATGTTTGTAGAAGTATCGCATAACCATTCTCCAACTCCGTAGGGGTTGAATAACGGACATACAACTCCTACGGAGTTGGTGGGTATTTAGCGATACTTCTACAGACATAGAGCCCCTACGGGGCTTTTCAGACGCCCTCTCAGCACTTTCGTTATGTCCGGAGGCATGGGGGAGTGGAACTCCATCCACTCGCCGCCCGCCGGGTGATGAAAAGCCAGCTCCGAAGCATGCAAGCACAGCCTCTCGGCGGAAGTGTTCGAGTAAAGCCGGTCGCCTAAGATCGGGTGGCCCGCCCAGGCGCAGTGAATCCGCAACTGGTTCGTGCGGCCGGTCACGGGCTCAAGCTCAAGCAAGGTGGCCGCGCCTCTGCGTTCGAGAACGCGAAAGCGCGTTTCGGCCGGCTTGCCCTCTTCGGTCACTCGCCAGTGCGGCCTGGCGTCGGCGACCCGGCCGATGGGCGCAGAGATCGCGCCTTCGTCGGCAGAGACGCTGCCCTCGACGATTGCGACGTATCGCTTACGCACCAGCCTGCGATTGAAGTGGCGCGACAGTATGCTGAGCGCGCGCTGCGTTTTGGCTACGACCATCAACCCCGACGTGTCGCGGTCTAGCCTGTGCACGATCCCCGGCCGCACTATCGATTTCAAATCTGAAATCTCAAATTTGAAATTCAGGTGGTGCGCCAGGGCGTTTGCGAGCGTCCCGCGCTTCACGCTGCGGGTCGGGTGGACCAGCATCCCAGACGGCTTAACGACGACTAGAAGGTTCGCATCTTCGTAGAGGATTTCGAGCGGGATGGGCTCGGGGTCCATAGAGGTCGGCGGGCCGGAGGAGATCGTAATCTCGATCAGGTCGCCGGGGCGCAGGTGATAGCCCGGCCCGGCTTGCTCGCGATTTACGACGCACGCGCCCGCGGCTATCAGGTTGGCTATTCGCATGCGGCTCAACGCGACAAGCTCGGAAGCGAGGAACTCATCGAGCCTGCGCCCCGCACGCTCTTCGTCGATAAGAAACTGTAGCGTCTGACTCACCCCTTAATGATGCGCTTAAGGGGACGCGACCGGCGAGAGGAAAAATAGCCTTACCGTCCCGTCGGGCAGGGTAATTCGCAAGATCACAGCCGAGCCCTGGCCTATCACGTCCGACAGGCGGCGCCCATCGCTCAGCGGCCCTTTCAACAAGAATTTCTTGCCCCTCTTCTTGATCTTCGCCTCCTGTTGAAAAGTCAAACAGCCGGTCGAATTGGCGCTCAGTATCTCTACTCGCACGTCCTCGGTGAGCCCTCTGCCTTTGAGTTGCAGCGAGTCGGTCGCGACGATGGTGTTGATCTCGACAGAGCTAGGCAGGTCGCTTAGAAAAGTAGCGGCGGGCACGCTTACGACCAGGATCGAGTTGTCGGGCTGCCCGCAGGCTACGAAGGCGGTGACCCTGTTGCCGGATGCCTCTCGGACCAGAGCGAGATGGCGCGGCTTGGGGCATGCGGCGACCGCAACCGGCGGGGCCGACACTACCTGGTCCGTGCGCGAATCTATGACGCCGACGATCCCCTTCCCGTCATTGGTGAAGAGAATCAGCGGATCGGCGACGAAGGTCAACCCGGCCACAAACCGGGGCGGTAAAGAGGCGATCCCGAACGGGCCGCCCCCGCCGCCGCCGGCTCCGGGAGTGAGGCCCGAAGCCGGGTCGCGCGCCAGCGGCGCGATCGGGGCAGGGAGATTGCTTGCGCCCGCGCTGCCTTCGGGCGTGCCGGCGGTCGTGTCATCTATGATGAAGCGCAAAAGCTCGTCCGTGCATGTGTCTATCTCTGCTATCACGCCATGAGGCGGGGCGTTGCCATTCGTGCCCCAGTAGGTGACGTAAAGATTCCCGTTAACCGGAGAGATGGCCCCGCGCCACGGATTTATCGCGCGAGCGGAGTTCGACCCTACGGGCTGCGGCACGGGCGGGAGCAGTATGTCTTTGATCTTGCGCTCGGCCCTCGCGTCAATGACCGATATCGTCCCGTCGCCGAAGTTCGTCACGTAGACCTTCGAGCCCGTGATCGAAGTCGTGCAGCTCGAAGGGTCGTCGCCCACGGCGATCTCGCCCGACTTCAAGTTCGTGGCGGTGTTCACGATGTCTACCGTGTCCGCCCCCCCGCAAGGGACGTAGACCTTCGTCCCGTTGACCGTAGTTATCGAAGGAAATCTCGGCCCCTTGTTGACGTTGATCGTCGCGCCCGCCGCGGGAGGGTCGCCCGGCTGTGGGAAGGTGAGCACGACGAGGCGGCCAGGGCCTACGGTCGCGTAATCTATGGGAAACTCTTTCGTAGGTATTGTGTTCGACCCGAAGAGCGTGACGTAGATTATGTTATTGACCGGGTGTCTGACGACGCCGAACGGGCCGTCGGGCGTGCCGCCCGGCCCATCGCCAAGGGGCAGGTTTCTGACGCGGTTATCGCTCCTCCTGATAACCGTAAGGTTGTCAGAAACATAATTGGTGACGAACAGATCATCGATCGTAGAACCCGTACCCGCGGTGGCGGCCACGCCCCACGGCTCGACCGCCAGCGGGTCACGGATAGTGTTGGTGACGGCCAGGACATCGGCCGAGCCAGTCTGGACCGACGCGCGTATGAGAAAGCTGCCCGGCCCGCACTGGCTGTCGGGGCTTATCACCTGTCGGAACTGCCGCCACAGCGCGCCGCCGTCGAACGTGACGAACGACTCTGACCCCGGCGGGTTAGACCTTCCCGGCACGTCGAACAGCGCGGGGAACTGAGTGTTGTTGCCGACTTCGTCTATGACGCCGACGACGAAGCTGCCCTGCTCGATCGTGATGGGCGATACGAGGTTGAAGGTCATTATCGAATCGGTCCTGCCGCGCACGCGCCCCGTGAAAGAGGCGTCCGGCGTCTGGTTGTTCGCCGGGCCATCCATCTCTGGGTCTTTGAAGACTACGACGGTGAACAGCGCGTCGGGTTTTACGTCCGGGTCCGGCGCGCCCGAGCGGTTGAAGCCTATGGTGATCCTGCGCAACGTGGCGGGGTAGGTCGCGGGCGTAAGCTTGTTGACCCAGCCGAACCCAGGCTTGCCGCGCAGCCCCTCGGGCGGCCCCGTCGCGCAGCTCGCCGTGCCGTCGTCGATAGAAAGCTCCGTGAGAGGGACATTACCTTGCGCGGTCGCTGGCGGCGGCAGCTTGATCAGAGAGTATGACGCGGTAAGTAAGAGAGCAAACACCGCTATTAGTGCGAGCGAGCGTATAGGGGCAATTTGTAGCTTCATTATAATTCACCTCTTGGGTCCGGCGGTCATGTTCCGGGTTAAGATAACTGTCTACGTTGAGCTGTAGAATTCAATGAACCGGTTCGAACGAGAACGCCGCCCACGCCTGTATTTATTTCAGGTTGATCCTTGCTTAACCTGATAGCACACCGTATGCCAGTACGGGAGGTGTGCTTTCGCGGTTGATTCGATAATAGACGTTTCGATTTGGGTACTAACTTACCAAGTGTTATGGGAATAAAGTACCAGTGGTGGAAATTCTGTGGTCAGTCGTTTTTTGCGGTCTGTATTACCCTGCCAGCGCCTTCAAAGACGCTCACGACGGCCGGTGAGTTTATGAAGATCTGCCTCGACGTTTCGTCGGCGAGGCTTGCGGCTATGCGGTCGACGATAGAAGCCGCTTCGTCGAATGCTTCTCGCGCGCCCGACGGGTCTTCGAGCTTTTCGCGCAGCCGGCCGAGCAGCCCGAAGGTCTTCCACGCGACTATGGGGACGGGGTGAGTGTCGAGCTGATCGAGCGCCGCGCCGATTTCAACCCGCGCCAGATCGAGGTCGCCTCTGTTGATCGCTACCTCGGCCAGCAGCCTGTGGGCGACGGCGACGTATTTGCGCGCCTCGTGCGCCTGGGCCGTTTCAAGTAATCGCCGGGCATACTTTTCCGCCCTTTCATCATCGCCCTGGCGGAGCCAGTGCTCGGCTTTGCCGGCCTGGAGTCGGATGTTGTAGCGCCACTTGAACCACGTGTCCTTTTGAAAGATGCGCTCGACTTCGCTGAAGCTTATGAGCGTATGTTCGCCCTGGCCCGCGCGGCCGTAATCGATGCCGAGGTTGATGAGCGAGTTGGCCTGGGCTTCGAGCACCTTCATGCGCTCGCCTATCTCAGCGCCTTGGCGGTCGTACTTGATGGCGTTCTGGAAGTCCTGAATCTCGCGGTAGACCCAGCCGATGCAGTTGGGTATGCGCGGCGACCAGAACCCGTCGCCGTTGCGCGCGGCTATCTCAAGCCCGCGCTCGAAGGTCGCGAGCGCCTCGCTCATACGCCCCTGGTTCCCCTGCACCATGCCTAAGACGAAATAGCTTTCCAGCAGCAGAAACCCGTCGCTCAAGTCGGACGCGAGCGCGCGCGCTTCCATCAGCATAGGCTCGGCCGCGTCATACTCGGTCTGAAAGAAGTGTAATATCGCGCGCCACGCAAGCCCCGTCAGCAACACCGGGCGGTGGTTGAGACGGCGCGCGCTCTGAATGATGTCGTCGAGCATAGGGCGGGCGCGGTCGAGCTCGCCGCGCCCTAGGTGGTTGAGCGCGATGACCTGCATCGCCTCTATTCGCAGCGCGTCGCTGCCGGCGCGCTCGGCCGTGCGGAGTATCTCGTCGGCCCGCGCGGTGATCTCGTCGAGGCGGTGAGAATAAAAGAGCGTCATCGTCAGCGCGTTGAGCGCGGCAGACTCTTTCGTGACCGAGCCGAGCGAGCGAGCGCGCTCAAGCATCTCCGTGTAAT
This sequence comes from Blastocatellia bacterium, assembly GCA_035249305.1. Lineage (GTDB taxonomy): Bacteria > Acidobacteriota > Blastocatellia > UBA7656 > UBA7656 > DASUNP01. The sequence continues at coordinate 21,771 of DATFGQ010000119.1, forward strand.
CGTCAACGGCCAACTGGAAACGGCCGAGCGCGAGGTTGACCGCGCCGCGCTTCTGGTAGATCGTCAGAAGCAGCTCCGCCTTCTCGTCTTCGGGCAGCTTCTCGGCCAGCGCGAGCGAGCGCTCGTAATGCTCCAACGCCTCCGCGCCCGCGTAGAGGCGGATGGCGTTATCGCCCGCGTATACGAAATAGTCGGCCGCGCGTTTGAAATCGCGACCGCGCTCGAAATGCATCGCAAGCTGCGCGGCGATGCGCGGCGACTGCTTGCCGTAGTGCGCGGCCAGTTGCTCGCCGGCCTGGCGGTGGAGCAGTATGCGCCGCTTGCTGACGAGGTCCGCGTAAAGGACGTTCTGGTAGAGCGCGTGGGCGAAACGGTAGCGCGTAGCAAGAGCCCCGTCGGGCAGCTCCTCTTCGCCTACGGTGACGACCAGGCGGTGAACGCGGTCGAGTTTCGCAAGCCGCTCTTCCAGCTCCAGGTCGTCCGCCACGAGCAGGTTCGCCACGACCGTCGAGAGGAACTCGTTGCCCTCGACGCTCGCGTACTGGAGCGCGCGCCGGTCTATCTCGTCGAGCCCCTCGATCTTCTTGCGGATCATGCTGCGGACGTTTTCGGGCGCTTCGAGGTTCATTTCCGAAAGCTCGCGCGAGATAGACCACCGGCCATCCTTCTTGGCGATGTCGCGGCTTTCGGCCATGAACTCGGCCAGGCTGATGGCGAAGAGCGGGTGGCCTTCGGTCTTGCGCTCTATGACGGCCGCAAGCTCGGCCGGCAAGTCGTTGGGCGAAAAGCGCAGGTCTAGGAAGGCGGCGATGTGCTCGCGGCCGAGCGAGCCGAGACTGATCTCGTCGCTGAGGTTGTGAGCCTGCAATTCGAGCTTGCACATCTTGAGCGGGTGGTCGTTGAGCTCGACCTCCGCGGGGCGGAACGTGCCGACTATCAACAACCGCTTGCTCGCTATGCGCTGGGCGAGGTGCCGGAGCAGGTCTATGCTCGACGGGTCGGCCCAGTGCAGGTCCTCAAGCACCAGCACGACCGCCGCGCCGGAGGCGAGCGCCGCCAACGCGTCGCCCATCTCGCGCAGCATACGCTCCTTGGTCACGCCCATAGTCTCCTGTTGCAGGTTCTCCCAGATGCCGCTCGACACGAAGATCGCCGGGAACTGGAGGCACCAGTTAGGCGCGTAGGTTCTGAGCAGCGCGGCGATGCGCTCGCGGCCCGGCCCCGCGAGCATCGCGCCCACGGCGTCGAGGAAGGGGAGATAAGCCTCGCCCGTGCCGTACTGCTCGACGCAGCGCCCGCGCGTGATGATCACGTTCGAGTACTTCTTGCGCGAGCGGCGCAAGAACTCTTCGACGACGGCCGTCTTGCCGATGCCGGGCTCGCCCGTGACGAAGGCGACTCGGCCCGCGCCATCGGCCGCGCGCCTGAGCAGACGGTCGAGCTCTTTCATCTCCGGCTCGCGGCCGACGAACGAATCGGTCTCGGCGTCACCCGCGAGCGGCCCTGTTATCGCAGTGATAGGCGCGAAGCTCGCCGACGAGCCTTCCAGGCTCCTGAGCGCGTCGGCCATCTCCGACGCGCTCTTGTAACGCCCGTCGCGGTCTTTGGCCAGCGCGCGGCTGACGATCAGGTCGAACTCCGCGGGCAGGTCGGGACGGAAGCGGCTGGGCGGCGGCGGGTTGACCGTGGCTATGTCGTGAATGATGGAGAGCGTGCTCGCGCCGCCGAACGGCAACCCGCCGGTCGCCGCTTCGTAGAGCACGCAGCCGAGCGAGAAGATGTCCGTCCGCCCGTCGAGCGACTCGCCGCGCGTCTGCTCGGGAGACATGTAAGGCACCGTGCCGAGCACTATGCCCGCGCCCGTCAGCGCCAGCCGCGTGGGGGCTTCGCGGTCGAGCTCTTCGACGAGCGTCGGCGTGCTCTTGGCCAGGCCGAAGTCGAGCACCTTGGCGCGGCCTGCGGAAGTGAGCAGTATGTTTGCGCTCTTTATGTCGCGGTGGATTATGTTGAGCGCGTGGGCCGAGGCAAGGGCGCCGGCCACCTGCGCGCCGATGTCCAGGAGTTGCGCAAGCGGCAGCGAGCCGCGCTCGACGACCGACTTCAGCGTTTCGCCTTCGACGTACTCCATCACGATAAAATCCAGCCCCTCGTGATCGTCTATGGCATGGACGGTGACGATGCTCGGGTGGTTGAGCGCGGCGGCCGAGCGGGCTTCTTGCAGCAGGCGGCGGCGCGCGCTGTCGTCTTCGACGGTAGAGGCGGTCAAGAGCTTTATGGCGACGTATCGATTCAGGCGCGTGTCTTCGGCCAGGTAGACTTCGCCCATCCCGCCCTGGCCGAGCTTTCCGGCGACGCGGTAGTGCTTTAGAACATCTCCTGACTTCAAGCTTCCCATTCGATTTCCAAGTGCTGAGTGCTGAGTGCTGAGTCCTGAGTAATAGCAAGCCACTCGGCTCCGTAGGAGCCGGATGTTTGTAGAAGTATCGCAAAAATACAACCCAACCCCGTAGGGGTTGAATATCAAACATTCAACTCCTACGGAGTCGGAGGGTATTTTTGCGATACTTCTACAAACATAGAGCCTCTACGAGGCTTTTCAGACAGGCTTTCAGCACTCACCGCTGAGGACTCAGCACTCAGCACTATTTGAGAGGCGCTACTTCCTGGCTATGAAGTAGTTGTTCATTATGTCGTGAGGGAGTTGTTTCACCTCAAGCCTTGTGAACCCTGCTTCGGCCAGCATCCGCCTGGCCGTCTCTTCGCCCCACATCGCGCCGAGCCCCGCGCCGCTCTGCGCCAGCGACACCGTCATGCAGTGCAGGCAAGAGATCGTGTAAAGATAAGGCGATGCCGGGTGCCCCATATCTTTATCGACATGGCTCGACCCGGCGATGTCCTGCATCAAGAAGACGCCGTCTTCGGCGAGCGCGTTGGCCACGGCTTTCAACACTACGCCGGGGCTTGCCTGGTCGTGTATCGCGTCGAAAGCGGTGATGAGCCCGAAGCGGCTCCCGCCATTTAAGGTCGCCACGTCTTTCGCTTCGAATCGAATGTTCGCCAGGCCAATCCGACTGGCTTCCGCCGTCGCGCGGCCTATCGCCTCTCCAGAGAAATCAAAGCCCGTAAATCGACTCTTCGGAAATGCTCGCGCCATCGCGATGAGCGCGTAGCCGCTGCCGCATCCCACGTCGAGCGCGTCAATGCCTTTCGAGAGGCGCTCGACCACGTCGGGCGCGAGCGGGAGTATGTGATCGATCAGGGCCGCGACGACCGTCTGGTTGCTCTCTTCGGCCATGACTTCATGAAACCTCGGATAGGCCGAATAAGAGACGCCGCCGCCGTGACGGAACGATTCGATGATCTGATCTTCGACCGCGGCGAGCAGCGGGATGAACTGCGTGGCCGCGGCCAGGTTGTTGGGCGAGGATGCGCGCGTGAGCGCCGCGGCGTGCTCCTGCGGCAGGGCGTAGGTCGCCTCGCGCGCGTCGTAATCGATTATGCGGCCCGTCACCATCGCGGCTAACCATTCGCGCACGTAACGCTCGTTGAGGCCCGCCGCCTCGGCTATCTGCCCGCTTGTGGCGGGAGGCAGCTCGGCCAAAACGTCGAACAGCCCTGTTCGGTGGCCTATGCTCGTCATCAAGGCGAGCGCCCCGCCGTTAAGAATGTCAACCATCTTCTCCGCGAACTGTTCAGCTCTCTTCTGGTCCAACACCTGTGTCGTCATTCTAACCTCCGATAATTAGTTACTGAGACTTTTCTCCTTCGAGTAAGGTTTTACGCCAAAAGAGGTGTTTAGATGTTAAAGAATGGCTAAAGAATCTATAAAGAATTTCGCCGACCGCGGGCTCCACTCTTTCGGCGACGTGCTCGGAGAGTGGCGACTGTTCGCCGCCCGGTAACGGCCTACCGTCCAGATTATTACAATTTCGCAACAGGTTAGATTGAACTTGCCTAACGTCCCATACGTTAAATATGCTTACTGTACCTTCGCCATTTCATTCAGGCATAAAAAAAAGGAGTTGAATCGGATGAAACGAGTATTATTCGTACTCCTGCTGTCGCTTCTGACGGCCGGCGCTGCGCTTGCGCAAGGCGACAGGCCGCAGCTTTTACAAAAGCCCACCCTGAGCCGCACCCACATAGTCTTTTCATACGCGGGCGATCTGTGGAACGTCCCGCGCGAGGGCGGCGACGCCACGCGGCTGACGACCGGCGTCGGCCTGGAGACCGACCCGATGTTTTCGCCCGATGGCCGCTGGATAGCCTTCACGGGCGAATACGACGGCAACACGGACATCTACGTCGTGCCCGCGGGGGGCGGGGTGCCGCGCCGTTTGACCTACCACCCAGGCTTAGACGAGGTGGCCGGCTGGACGCCCGACAGCAAGAAGATACTCTTTCGATCCACGCGCGCATCAACGTCGGGTTACTTCCGCTTCCACACGGTTGCGGCGACGGGCGGCTTCCCCGAAGAAGTGCCGCTCCCGATGGCAAAGCAGGGGTCGTATTCGCCCGACGGCGCGCGCATAGCCTATCAGCCGCTGACGCAATGGCAGCCCGATTGGAAACGTTATCGCGGCGGCCAGACCTCCCCGATCTGGATAGCCCGGCTGTCGGATTCGAGCATCGAAAAGCTCCCGCGCGAAAACTCGAACGACTCAAACCCCATGTGGGTAGAAAATAAGGTCTACTTCCTCTCGGACCGCGACGGGGCGGTCGGCCTCTACAGCTACGACGTGAATTCGAAAGGGGTAACGCGCGTCGTGGAGAATAACGGGCTCGACATCAAGTCGGCCTCGGCCGGACCCGGCGCGATCGTCTACGAGAAGTTCGGCACGATCCACCTTTACGATTTAAGCTCAAGTAAAGCGCGCCAGATCGACATACGCGTTGCGGGCGATATGGCGAGCGTGCGGCCGCGGTTCGAGCGCGTAGGCCCGCGGATCACCAACGCGGCGATCTCTCCGACGGGCGCTCGCGCCGTCTTTGAAGCGCGCGGCGAGATCCTCTCCGTCCCCGCCGAAAAGGGCGACCCGCGAAACATCACTAACACGACTGGCGTCATGGAGCGCGACCCGGCCTGGTCGCCCGACGGCAAGTGGATAGCTTACTTTTCAGACGAGTCGGGCGAGTACGCCCTGCACCTGCGTAATCAGACGGGCATGGGCGAAGTCAAGAAGATCAACCTCGGCAACCCGCCGTCGTTTTACTACTCGCCCACGTGGTCTCCCGACAGCAAGAAGATCGCTTACATGGATAAGCGCCTTAACCTCTGGTATGTCGAGATCGAAAAGGGAACGCCCGTCAAAGTCGATAAGAACCCCATAGGGCTCAACATCGAAGTGATGCAGTCGTTCTGGTCGCCCGACAGCCGCTGGATAGGCTACACGAGGCAGGTTGAAAACCGCCTGCGCGCCGTCTTCGTCTATTCGCTCGAAACAGGGAAATCGAGCCAGTTGACCGACGGCATGAGCGACGCCCGCTACGGGGCGTTCGATAAGAGCGGCAAGTACCTCTACTTCACCGCGAGCACGAACCTCGGCCCGGCCTTCAGCTTTGCCGAGATGTCTACGTTCCCGCACCAGTCGTCGCGCAACGTCTACGCCATAGTTCTCAGAAACGACCTGCCTTCTCCGATCGCGCCGGAAAGCGACGAAGAGAAGATTCAGGAAGAGAAGAAAGAGGCCGCCGCGGCCGGTACGGAAGAGAAGAAGCCCGACTCCCCGATGCCCGCAGGTCCGGGCGGTCCGGGCGGCCCTCCCGGTGCGCTCGCCAATAAACCCGTCGAGCCCGTTCGCATAGACCTCGAAGGCATAGACCAGCGCATAGTCTCTTTGCCCGTCCCCGCGCGCAACTACCTGGGTCTTGTCGTCGGCAGGCCCGGCACGGTCTTTGTGCTTGAGCTTGCGCCCGCGGGTCCTGGCGGTCCGGCCGGCCCTCCGGGGCTTCTGGTCCACAAGTTCGACCTTGATAAACGGAAGTTCGACAAGGTGCTCGAAGGCATAACGGCTTTCGACGTGTCGGCAAACGGCGAGAAGGCGCTCTACCGCCAGGGGCCGTTCCCCGGAATGTGGATGATAGCCACGACCGCCCTTCTCGGCCAGCCGCTGCCGCCGGGCGCGCCCGGTGCGCCGAGCATGCTCAAGACCGCCGAGATGGAAGTCTACGTAGACCCGAAAGCTGAGTGGCGTCAGATGTATGCGGAAGTTTGGCGCGGCGAGCGCGACTTCTTCTACGACCCGAACCTTCATGGCGTCAACCTGGCAGAGTTCAAGAAGCGCTACGAAGCCTACCTGCCGAGCGTCGGGCACCGCAGCGACCTCAACTACCTTTTCCGCGAGATGCTCAACCAGCTCACCGTGGGCCACATGTTCATAGGCGGCGGCGATCAGCCGCGCCCGAACTTCGTGCCGGGCGGGCTGTTGGGCGCAGATTACAAGATCGAGAATAACCGCTACCGCTTTGCGAAGGTCTACAACGGCGAGAGCTGGAACCCGAATCTGCGCGCGCCGCTCACGCAGCCGGGCGTCAACGTCAAGGAAGGCGAATACCTGATCGCCGTGCGCGGGCGCAACATCACCGCTGCGGATAACGTCTACGCGTTCTTCGAATCGACGGCCAACAAGCAGGTGGTCATACGCGTTGGACCGAACGCGGACGGGACGGGCTCGCGCGAAGTGACGGTCGTACCCGTCGCGAGCGAGACGGCTCTCAGGAACCTGAACTGGGTCGAGTCGAACCGCCGCAAAGTCGATCAGATGACGGGCGGCAAGGTGGCTTACGTTTACGTTCCCGACACGAGCGGCGGCGGCTACAACAGCTTCAACCGCTACTTCTTCTCGCAGACGCAGAAGGAGGGCGCGGTCATAGACGAGCGGTTCAACGGCGGCGGCTCGCTGGCCGATTACATGGTCGAATACCTGAGCCGCCCGCTTTTGAACTACATAGCGTTCCGCGAGGGCGGCGACATACCGACGCCGCTCGGCGCGATCTACGGGCCGAAGGCCATGATCGTCAACGAGCTTGCGGGTTCGGGCGGCGACGCGCTCCCGTGGTACTTCCGCAAGATGCAGATCGGTAAGCTAGTCGGCAAGCGGACCTGGGGCGGGCTGGTCGCGGCCTTCCCCATGCCGCAGTTGATGGACGGCGGCTTTGTCACGGCCCCCGACGCCGCGATATTCGGCCTCGAAGGCGACTGGGAGGTAGAGAACCGCGGCGTCGCGCCCGACATCGAAGTCGAGTTCGACCCCGCCGCGTGGCGAGCGGGGCGCGACCCTCAGCTTGAGCGCGCCGTCGAGGTAGTGATGGAAGATATGAAGAAGAATCCGCGCCCTCAGCCCCGGCGTCCGGCTTACCCGAACTACCACACGGGCAGCGTGGCAAACAAGTAACTATTCGGATAACACAGACGCGGCGAATCGCGTCTATGTTCATAATGGATTTAAAACCGTATCAATTTGTGATCTAGGAGGACCCCTAATGAAAAAGATCATCCTGGCGCTAATGCTCTCGCTTGCGGCGGCGGCAGTAGTATCCGGACAGACCAACAAACCGCTGCTGGTTCGCAACCCGACCCTGAGCCGCACGCATATAGCTTTCTCTTATGCGGGCGACCTGTGGATCGTCTCCCGCGACGGCGGCGAAGCCCAGCGGGTGACGACGGGCACCGGCAACGAAGCCTTGCCGCAGTTTTCGCCCGACGGCCAGTGGATAGCCTTCACGGGCGAGTACGACGGCAACGTCGACGTCTACGTCGTCGCGGCGACGGGCGGCACGCCTCGGAGGCTCACCTATCACCCCGGCAACGACGTACTGCAAGGGTGGACGCCCGACGGAAAGCAGGTGTTTTTCTCGTCTGGGCGCACGAGCGATTCCGGCCGCACGGCCCAGTTGTTCACGATGCCCATAGACGGCGTAAACCCGTCGCCGGTGCCGCTGCCGATGGCGTACGAAGGCTCGTACTCGGCCGACCAGACGCGGCTGGCCTACGTGCCGCTGCCCCGCGCCTTCCAGGCGTGGAAGCGCTACCGCGGCGGGCGCGCGACGCCCATCTGGATCGCCAACCTCTCGGACTCTTCGGTCGAGAAGGTCCCCCGAACCAACTCCAACGACTTCAACCCGATGTGGATAGGCGGCAAGGTCTATTTCCTTTCCGACCGCAACGGCCCCATTACGCTTTTCGCGTACGACACCGCGACCAAGCGCGTCGCGCAGGTGATCGACAACACCGGGCTCGACATCAAATCGGCCACAGCCGGCCCCGACGCGATCGTTTACGAGCAGTTCGGCTCGCTGAATCTCTTCGACCTGAACTCCGGCAAGTCGCGCAAGGTCGAGGTGACGGTCAACAACGACATGCTCTCGGTACGGCCGAGGTACGAGAGAGTCGCCCCGCGCATACTCAACGTGAACCTTTCGCCGACGGGCGCTCGCGCAGTCTTTGAAGCGCGCGGCGAGATCCTCTCCGTCCCCGCCGAAAAAGGCGACGCCCGCAACCTGACCAACACGACG
>DATFGQ010000120.1:0-9747 GCA_035249305.1 Blastocatellia bacterium
GGGGGCGGGGCTGAACCTCTCGGCCGACGGCACTATCTCGGGCACGCCCACCAGCCCGGGCACGAGCGTCTTCGTAGTGCGCGTGACAGATTCGGCGCAGCAGACCTCTACGCGCACGCTCGCCATAAACATCAAGCCCGCCGACAAGCTCGCGCCGTTCGGCACGCTAGAGACGCCGGACTTCCGCGCGACGCTCGCCAACACGGCGACGGGTACAGGCTGGGCACTGGATAACGTCGGCGTCGTCGCCATCGAAGTGATTATCGATGGCCAGAAAGTCGGCGAAGCGACCTACGGGCTGTCGCGGCCCGACGTAGCCTTGAGCTGGGGAGCGTTCCCGAACGCCACGAACGCCGGCTTCCGCTTCACGTTCGACACGTCGAAGTTCTCGAACGGCGAGCACATCCTCTCCATCAGGCTGCTGGACGCCGCGGGCAACATCACGGTGATCGGCACGCGGCCCTTCCAGGCGCAGAACCAGGTGCTTCAGATAGCGACGACGGACATACCGCGACCCAGGAGGAGCGAGCCTTACAACTTCCAGATGGTCGCCATCAACGGCAGGCCGCCGTACTCGTGGGCGCTCATTTCGGGCGCGCTTCCTTCGGGGCTTTCGCTGAACGCTTCGGGTTTGATATCGGGGACGCCGACGGTCTTCGGCAATTTCTCGTTCGGCGTGCGCGTCACGGATTCCAACGCCGCGGTGGCCGTCGCGAGCCTCACCATGCAGGTGCTGCCCGACTCGGAGCCGCTGCGAATACTGAGCAGCGGCGATCTGACGGGAGGGCGCACGGGTGTCGTCTACAACCACCAGTGTCTCTTCGCGGGCGGCCGCCCGCCAAGGGTCTGGAGCCTCGCGTCGGGATCGATCCCGCCCGGCTTACATTTAGACCAGGAGTCGGGTCTGATCTTCGGCACGCCGACGCAGACCGGCTTGTACACTTTCACGCTCCAGCTTCGCGACTCGGAGCCCGTGACGGTGACGAGCGAGCCGCTGAGAATAAACGTCATCGCCGGGCCGCTCGTGATTACGAGCACGGGCGACCTGGCGAGAGGAGTGGTGGCCATCGGCTACTCGCACCAGTTGCAGAGGGTGGGCGGGACCGCGCCCTACGCCTGGAGCCTGAACAGCGGCGAGCTTCCGGCGGGGCTCACTCTGAACGCGACGACCGGCATCATATCGGGCACGCCGACGGCGGCAGGGACCTTCACGTTCACGGTTAAACTGACAGACGCCACTCCGTCGACGGCTACCTCAGGTACGTTGAGGATAGTCATCGACCCCGAGCTGAGGATAACGACGACGGGCGAGCTGACTGCGGGCCGCGTCAACACCGATTACTCGTTCACGCTCCAGGCGACGGGCGGGCGCACGCCATACACATGGATCATTGTGAGCGGGTCGCCGCCCTTCGGGCTGTCGTTGAATTCAGCGACGGGGGTGATAAGCGGACGGCCGACCGTCGCGGGGACATACGAATTCACGGTGCAGGTGACTGACGCGACCCCGAGCACCGTGACATCGGGCACGCTCAGGATCGTCGTAGCTCCGTAAGGACCAGCACGACCGTTCGGCAGCGTCATCTCGTCATTCTGCGAGTAGCTGTTTGGCCTCTCGCCGACAAGGATCGCAAGGGTTATTGTCGATGAATTGAAAGAGTCTTCGCGCGTTCTCGCCGAGCGACTTGTAACCTCTGAAACTCACGTAAACAGTCTGCGAGTCCGGCAGGTAAGTAAACCAGAAACGCTCGGCCCGCTTCTTGGGGCAACCTTTCAAGATAGCTGCTAGGCGTCGGCCTTCAGAATGTAGTTGCGTCAAAGACGCTCATTTAACTATCCGGCGCTTCTTTGCCTTGGTTCTGAGTTGTAGGTCTTCGTCACTAACCGCCTCGCCTAGACGGGGAACTAACTCAAATAACTGTCCCGGCATAATCATAAGGGTTCGACAAAGCAGTTCAATCGTTCGTAAATTGAGTTGCCGCGAAGTCCCCTGCCATAACAGGCGGCAGGATTCGTATTTCAGACCTGTTCTATCGGCCAACTGATAAGGGTTTTGAATTCCTTCACGTTCGGCAATTTCGCGTACCAGGAGCCTTATCATAATCGGCCATACGGTAGCATAAGGGCCGCCGTGACTCCAGCCGCTAGAAGTATCTAAATCGCTTACTACAAAAGCTTTAGCAGTCAGTTTTGTAATTAATTCGACATAACTGAATATTTACTTGACATAATACTAAAGGTTTTGTAACATCCGATTACATTGAGGGTAAGGATAATCGATGTCATCGCAGAAAGAAGGCTCCGATCAAGAGCCGTATTATATCTTCACGGAAGAAGAGGCAGGTCGGCTGGTGACAGAGGCCCTAGAGACTAGCCTTGACGAGCCTGAACCCTTTATTAGGCTGCTCCTCATGCTGCACGATCAAGAGCGGGAGTCGAGGTTGCAAGATTCAATATACATATTGATGAAAGCGGCCTACAAGGGATCAATTGCCGACGATAAAAACTTTGAAGGCTACCTAGAAGCCATCCGACAGGGTAAAGACCCTGTTGAATAAGCCCGCACTAGATCTAATGGCAACTACGATTCAGACGCCTAACGCTTATTCGAATAGGGTCTCAACGGGAAACTCCCACCCTGGGAGCGCAGGCTCGGCTTTAGCTTTATCACCACGTCGGTATATGTCGGGATTACTCGGATCATCCGCATTATAAGATTTGATCACATCAGCACTTTGCAAATCCACATCCCAGACGATCATTGCGCCCGCAGCAAAGTAGTCATTTCGTTTCTCGGCCATCTCTTGTTCGGCTTTCGCGCCGTAATCGTTCTCGCTCCTGCCCTCAACGGCAAAAATGGGCGGCCCTTGGAGAAACTTCATATCAGGAGACTGGCCTTTGTAGAAAGCCGCGTCAGGACTGAACGAGTCTCTGTTAGGCAAATCAACTATGAAGCCTACGTTATCCGGTATGGCGTAACCAATCCTCTTGCGCCGCTCGTACTCGCGCAGGCTTATGTAAATCTCGCTCGCCGCTCGGCCGGGTCTTGCGCCCGTCGGACTCATCAGTATCAACTCCCCATTGACTATTTCAGCCTTCTGATTCTCAGGGACTCTGTAAAGGTCTTCTATAGTCGCTTTTGCCTTCGTAGTCATAACGAAACCTCGCGGGCGAATGATAGCACGCATAAAGGTGCAAATCATCGTCACCCAAGAGCGCCTTTACCTGTTGCTGCCGGTCTCCGGTTTTTGATTGTCGCTGCGGCCCGTGAACCCGGCCAGCATCAAGACGATCGCGTCTATGTCTTCGCGCGCCGACGCCGTGCGGTCCGTGTTGTAATAATTATTGAGCAGGATCGAAAAGGCCAGCCGCTCGCCCGACTGCGTCGTCACGTAACCCGACAGCGTATTTACGTAGCTGAGCGAGCCTGTCTTCGCGCGCACGTTGCCCGCCGCGACTGTGTTCTTCATGCGATTCCTCAGAGTCCCATCTACGCCGGCAATGGGCAGCGAGTCGCGAAAAGCTTCGGCGTGGCGGTGGCGGCTCATGAATCGCAACAGCTCGACCGTGGCCGCGGGCGTAATCAGGTCCTTGCGCGACAACCCCGATCCCTCTTCTAAGACCACTTCGCCGGGGTTGACGCCGACCGTTTGAAGGAAGCGGTTCATAGCCTCTATGCCAGCCCTCTCGGTGGTCTGTTCGGGCGGGGCCACCAAGTCGGCCGGCGGGTTTGCTCCGACTTGCAGCAGCAGCAACTGCGCGTAAAGATTCTGCGACGGCTTCATCGTCTCGCGCACGATCTCTTTGACGGGCCGTGACCAGATAGAGCCCAGCTCGACGAGCTTTGTGAACTCTACCGGCGTCACCTCGCGGTATTTCCAATCGATCGTGCGCGCGCGGCCCGTGATCGAGACTCCCCGCCGCGCAAGTATTTCTTTGAACATCGCGACGAACAGACCCGCAGGGTTGTGGACGGCGACCGCGCCGTTGTACCCCTTGTCGCCCACGGGCAGCCGCCCCGACACGTAGATGATGTTCTCGCCTACCGGGCGGTAAACGACTATGCGCGCCTCGCCGCCTTTGGCGACGGTCTGCGTGCGGTTCATTATCGTGACGAACGAAGTCTGCGGGCCGGTCGAGACCTTGCACGGCAACCCCGCTCGCTCGGCGGGCTTCACCATCAAGTCGAGCGAATTATCATTTACGGTGAGCGCGGAGACTTCAGCGCCGTAATACCATTGCAGGTCGTCCCACTCCCAGCCCGAGCCGAGCGGCGGGCCCTTGAAATAACTCTCGTCGCCTACGATGTCGCCTTCGATGCGACGGACGCCCGCGGCCGCCAACTGCTCGGCTAGCGGTTCGAGCGCCCTGTAATAATCGCCTTCGTTAAGGCTCGCCGCTATCGTGGGGTCGCCCCGGCCATAAATAATCAGGTCGCCTTTGAGCACGCCTTCGGCCGTCGGCCGCGCAGTCGAGTAGAGCGATGTCTTGATGCGGTGATCCGCGCCCAGGTGATCGAGCGCGAGCGCGGCGGTGTAGAGCTTGGCGTTCGACGCCGGGCTGAAATACTTCGCGGCGTTCTGCTCGAAGAGGGTCTTTCCCGTGTCGAGCGAGACTATTTTTATCCCCCACGCCGCCGGGCCGTAGCGCGGCTGCGAGACGTGCGAGCTTATGCGCGAGCGAAGCGACTCTACGGTTTCAGGCGCCGCTTGTTTGTCGGCCGGGGCGGCGGAAGGCTCTTGTGTTGCCAGCGCCCGCGCGGGCGCGTGCAAAGGTGCGACTGTTAAGAGCGCGATAATGATCGATCGCGCGCAAATTGATTTAAGCATCGATATCAAGATTCCCGGCCGCGCGTCACGCGAGCCGCTCGGCCATCGCGCGTGCGTAGTAAGTCAGTATGATCTCGGCCCCCGCGCGCTTGATCGAAGTCAACGACTCGACCGACACGCGCTCTTCGTCTATCCAGCCCATCCGCGCCGCGGCCTTTATCATCGCGTACTCGCCCGACACCTGGTAAGCGGCCACGGGCACGTCGAAACGCTCGCGCACCGCGCGGATGATGTCGAGATAGGGGAGCGCCGGCTTGACCATAAGAATGTCGGCCCCTTCCTGGTAATCGAGCTCCGCCTCGCGCATGGCCTCGCGCGCGTTGGCGGGGTCCATCTGGTACCCGCGGCGGTCGCCGAACTGCGGGGCCGATTGCGCTGCCTCGCGGAAAGGCCCATAAAACCCCGACGCGTATTTGACGGCGTAAGACATTATGGGTATCTGCTCGAACCCCGCGGAGTCGAGCGCCGCGCGTATCGCCGCGACGAACCCATCCATCATGTTAGACGGCGCGATGATGTCGGCCCCGGCCTCGGCCTGCGACACGGCCGTGCGCGCGAGCAGGTCCAGGGTCGGGTCGTTTAGCACTTCCCCTCCCTCTATCACGCCGCAGTGGCCGTGGTCCGTGTATTCGCAAAGACAGTTGTCCGCGATCACCACTACGTCTTTCGTCTCGCGCTTGAGCGCGCGGATAGCCCTCTGCGTGATCCCGTCCTCGGCGTAAGCCTGACGGCCCTCGGCGTCTTTGGCGTCGGGCACGCCGAAAAGTATCACCGAACGCACGCCCGAGCGGCGCGCGGCGTCGACCTCTTTTACCAGCTCGTCTACGGAGAGGTTGAAGCAGCCGGGCATCGAGCCTATCTCGCGCCGCACACCTTCGCCTTCGCAGACAAACAGCGGGTATACGAAATCGTCGGGCGAAAGGCGCGTCTCGCGCATCATCGCGCGCAAGGGTTCCGTGCGGCGCAGCCGCCGGGGGCGAATGATTAAATCCATGCTGTCTACTCCTGGGATTTCAAACGCAGTTATCCTTTATCCTCGCCCAGCCCGAAGAAGAATGTCTTTGCGCAGTCGGCGGAGCAAAAGACCTTGGCGTAACGGCGCACGGCGCAATTCTCGCAAACCTGACTGTAGCAAACGACACACTTCAACAACCGGAGGATTTTCGGGGCCTCGCCGCATTTAGAGCAATTGGCCATTTAGACTTCAAGTATATCAAAAACCGCTCGCGCACCGTCAGAGTTATTTGCGCTATCTCATATTGCTCTTCGGGAACATCACGAGCTCGGGCCTGGCGTTGAGCCGTTCGAGCATCTTCTTAATCATCCTCGTCTTCACCCTCCCGGCCTCGCGCGGGTAGACCAGGTAACGCACGATCGCCTCGACCCAGGTGTTCTGGCTCACGCGGAAAAAGACGGCCGGTCGCTCGCGCACCTCAAGCTGGTCGACGGGCGTCTGGGCCAACAGCTCGCGGTAAACCGACACGCGCTCCATCATCGCTTCGCCCAGCTCTTCCTCGGCCACTTCCAACATCGTCTTGCTGACGAACTCCAGGTCGCTTTCGTAAGCTATGTGAAAGACGATCTCGTTCCAGATGTAAGGGAACAGCGGCCACGAATAATTAAAGACGGGCGTGTCGAGTATGTTAGAGTTCGGGAACTTGATTATACGCCCGCTCGGGTGATCCGTAGATAGATATGGCCCGCCGAACTCCCAGAGCGTCGTGTCCAGGTAGCTCACGTCTATGACGTCGCCCGTAGCCTCGCCTATCCTTATGCGGTCGCCGACGCGGTAAGGCTCTCTCACGAGAATGTAGATCCAGCCGATGAAGCTCGTGATGGGCGTCTGCAACGCGAACCCGAGTATCAGCGAGATCAGCCCGAGCGAGAGGACGGCCGTGTACCAGTTCGCGAACAGCACGGAGATGGCTATGAAGATGAGTATCAGCCCTACGACCAGTCTCAGTATGCGCTTGAGGTTGAAACGGCTCGCGGCCGACTCGACGCGGCCGATAAGGTAAGCCTCGACGATCTTGCCCACGGCCAACAGCAGGACGATGAATATCGCGCCGCGCGTGAGCCTCTGCGCTAAGAGGCGCGTCTCTTCGCTCAGGCCGAAGAACTCGAACCCGAACAGCCACAGCGCCGCGCCCAGCCCTAAGAGCACCAGGACGTAAGTCCCAAGCCAGACCTTCTGCTTCGTCTCTACGGGCGGCTTCGGCGGTTCGGCCTGGCCGCCCGTTTTCTTCAGCTCCTTCTGTATCTCTTCCTGTTTCTTAAGCTGCTCTAACTCGGGTTTTCCTGTTGTGGTCATAAGCGTCGGGAGGGGGAGTAAGAAAGCGGGTTGCGCGCCACATGATAAAAATAGTCCTCGCGGGCCTGGGAATTCAAGCCGCGCGTTTTGCCAGCGGGCTCGAATCAAACCGAGCCAGCAAGTCCGCGGCGTCTCGGTAAACGGCCTCGGCTCCGCGAAGCTCCTCGTCCGACCAGCCGCCCGAGCGCAGCCCTATCGTCTTGATACCGGCTCTGGCAGCCGCTTTCACGTCGTAGGGCGTGTCGCCGAGCATCATCACTTCATCCGGCGCGAGGCCAAGCTCGTCGAGCGCGGCCTTGACGATGTCCGGGTCGGGCTTGGAGTTTTCCGCGTCGCTCGAAGAGGTCTTCTCTTCGATGAACTCCTCGGCTCCGGCTATCTTGACAAGCTCCTTCAGCTCGTCCTCTTTGGCGGAGCTGGCGACGACGAGCTTCAGCCCGTCATCCTTCATGCGCTTTAGCAATTCTTTGACGCGGGGGAAGGGTTTTAGGTGAGGCAGATATTTCGTCTTAAAGATACGGCTTCGAGTCTCGCCGATCTTTTTGCCTTCCGGCGACTCTTCTTCGATGCCGGTCAATTCGGGCAGCAGCTTGTCGCCACCCATGCCTATCAACGGGCGGACCCTTTCGTATTCGACATCGATGCCGTGTTCGGCGAGCGCATCCTGCCAGGCGCGTGCGTGCGCGTCGTTGCTGTCTACGAGAGTGCCGTCGATATCTAAGATCACACCGCGAATGGGTTTCACCGTCTTCTCCTACGAAAGAAGATTAAAAATCAAGCGCCCATTCACGAAATCATTCTACACGCTAGTTATCGCTGCTCGAAACGCCAATCTTCCAGCCGTGCTCGTCGGCGACCGTTTCGCGCACGGCCGCCGCGTCTTGGTGCTCGCTCGTGGCCTCGTCGCGGCAGCGGTGCTCGTAAGCCGCGCGGATGAAGGAGACGAAGAGCGGGTGCGGGTCGAGCGGTTTTGATTTGAACTCGGGGTGGAACTGGCAGCCTAAGAACCACGGATGGTCCGGCAGCTCTACGATCTCAACGAATTTCCCGTCAGGCGATTTGCCGGAGAAGACGAGCCCGTGGCCGCCCAGCTCGTCCTCGTACCGCGGGTTGAACTCGTAGCGGTGGCGGTGGCGCTCGCTGATGTCACGCTCGCCATAAACCTTTTCGGCTAACGACCCCGGTTTCAATCTGCATGGGTAAGCGCCGAGCCTCATGGTCCCGCCCATCGCTTCGACGCCGATCAGGTCGCGAAGCTTGAAGATGATAGGGTGATTCGTGTCGTCGTCGAACTCGGTCGAGTCCGCGCCCTCAAGCTGCGCGACCGAGCGCGCGAACTCTATCGAGGCGCACTGCATCCCGAGACATATTCCGAAAAAGGGCGTCTGCTCGCGCCGCGCATAGCCTATCGCGCGCACCATGCCCGAGATGCCGCGCTTGCCGAACCCGCCCGGCACCAGTATCGCGTCGAAGTCGCGCAGCCGGTCTTCCCAGTTCGGATCGTCCATCAAATCTTCCGACTCGACCCACTTGATCTGGACGCGCGCGCGGTTGGCTACGCCGCCGTGTATGAGCGCTTCGTTGAGGCTCTTGTAAGAGTCTTCAAGCTCTACGTACTTGCCGACTATGCCTATCCTCACCGTGGCCTCTGGGTTCTTGATCGTGTCTACAAGCTCGGTCCACGCGCGAAGGTCGCGGTCGTCGGCTTCGAGCGCGAGCTTCTTTACGATCATGTCGTCGAGCCCCTGGTGTGCGAACATCAGCGGGACTTCATAAATAGTCTCCACGTCCTGAGCCGTGATGACCTCTTCTTCGCGGACGTTGCAAAAGAGCGCGATCTTCGCCTTCATCTCGTGCGGCAGCACCCGGTCGCAGCGGCACAAGAGCAGGTCGGGCTGGATACCTATCTCGCGCAGCTCTTTGACGGAGTGCTGCGTCGGTTTCGTCTTCAGCTCACCCGAGGCGGCGATGAAGGGGACGAGCGTCAGGTGAATGAAGAGCGCGTTCTCGCGCCCTACCTCGTTGCCCATCTGGCGTATGGCTTCCAGGAAAGGTAGCGACTCGATGTCGCCCACGGTCCCGCCGACTTCGATTATGACCACGTCGTTGTTGTCGGCGATCGCCCGTATCGCGTCTTTAATCTCGTTGGTGATGTGGGGGATCACTTGAATCGTCTTTCCGAGATAATCGCCGCGCCGCTCTTTGTTGATCACCGACAGATAAATGCGCCCGGTCGTCCAGTTATTCGCCTGCGTGAGCTGCGCGCGCGTGAACCGCTCGTAGTGGCCCAGGTCGAGGTCCGTCTCCGCGCCGTCGTCGGTGACAAAGACCTCGCCGTGCTGGAAAGGCGACATCGTCCCCGGGTCTACGTTGATGTATGGGTCGAGCTTTTGAAGAGATACTTTCAAGCCGCGCGTCTCAAGAAGGCTCCCGATCGAGGCCGCTGCCAGCCCTTTGCCCAGGCTCGATACGACCCCGCCGGTGACGAAAATATACTTGGTCATAATTGGTTCTCCTCAATCAACCTTTTTACTCGTTCGTAATCCTGCTCGGTGTCTACACCTATAGACCGGTGCTCGACCTTTACGACGCGGATAGCGATACCAT
>DATFGQ010000121.1:0-8951 GCA_035249305.1 Blastocatellia bacterium
TAGCTACAGAGTTGCTGAGAGTGCCGAAGAAAAGTTTCAAAAAGCTGTGATAAGATTGGAACAAGGAAGTAGGCATAGTTTTTTTCTCCAAAGAAAAGAATTCAAATAACTATGCCTACATTCCTGAAAGATTCTCAAACCAAGTCGCAGCATCCAAATCAAACTAAAAGCTATACCTTATTGCTTAGCTTAAAGCCTATGGGGCTTGTCCCTGCCCGGATCGTCCGAAGGACGATGACGTAATCGCGCTGACGCGCGATCCGGGCAGCCACGAGGGCTGCCCCTACAGGTTTGACCATTAGACCTCTCTTCCCTTCCACGCGGCTTCGAAGACGCGACCCTCTTTCTCTCTGGCCTTCTCGGCGATGTCGAGGAACGAAAAGCCTACGTCCGCGCCGTGCAGGCTGCTGATGTCTATCCCGCGCGCGCCAGCTTTCCCCGCCTGAAACGTGTGGATGTTGTCGCGCGTCGAAGAGAGCGTGTTGACACGGCCGCTGGCGATCACCTCGTTGTGAGTCTCGCGCACGAGAAAAGTCTGGCGCGAGGAGAATTCCGGCGCTTGTCCTACGATCTCGAAATTGCGTATGCGCGCTTCGCCTTCGAGCCCAAGCGTGCAGACGCTCGCGTTCGGGTGGCAGTGCGGCGGGAGATACGCGTCAGGCTCAAGTCGCCACTCGACGATAAAGAAAGGTTTTCCGCGATAGCTTATCCCGAAATGAACGGGCGGATCGAGTTTACCGAAGCGCCCGGTTTTTGCTCGCGGAATCTGATGGGGCTGTACTCGCGCGATCATCGAAGCCAGCCAGTGAAGGTAAGCATCCTGGCCGCGCGGCGATGAATCCTTAAAGAGCGTTTCCGCGGTGGGCACGCACTGTTTGAGAAAAGCTTCCCAGTCGAGCTCGACCGTCGTCGCGTTTGTCATCGATTCTTGCCTCGTTGAGATTCTTTCCGCGCGCGCAAACGCGGCGGAAGCCGTGACCCACACGGGCAGCCAGAGCAGACGACGCCTGGTCTCAAAAAAACTAGGCGAGGTTTCTACTTCGTCTCTCATAAGCCCCATCCTAGTTGATCGGCCATCGCAGGCCAATTCATTGAAGGTAAGTTTGAGGTAAGTTTAAGGTAAGGAGGTAAGCCGCGCCCGCTGAATAGTCTATAATTGCGTTGAGCCGAAACCGATGCAACACAGAGACGGTGAAGAATCAGTAATCCGATTCGGAGAGTTCGAGCTGTCGCTTGAAGCGAACGAGCTGCGCAGGGGCGGGCAGGCTGTCCACCTACAGCCGCAGCCGCTCAAAGCCCTGGCATTCCTCGCGTCGCGCGCAGGCCAGACCGTCACGCGCGAAGAGCTGCGGCAGGCGGTCTGGGAGGGCGAGACGTTCGTCGATTTCGAGCACGGTCTGAACTTCTGCATAAACCAGATTCGCGGCGCCCTCGGCGATAAAGCTCAGTCGCCGCGCTTCATCGAGACTCTTCCGCGACGCGGCTATCGCTTCATAGCTCATGTCGAAATGCTGAACGGCTCGCCCGTCATTAAAGAGGCCGAAGGTCCGGTGGCCGCCGCCATCAAACCCGCCGCGCCTGATCAAGCAAAGAGGCGCACATATCGCGTCGCGTGGCTTTGCGTAATGTTGATCGCGGTCGCCGCCGCCGGTTTCGCGGGGCTGGCCGACGCCTATCGCCTGCTCGGGATGTATTACACCGCGCTGCCGGCCGAAGCCTACCCGAAGGCGAAGCAAGCGGCCTTGCGCGCTATGGAGCTCGACCCGAACAACGCCGACGCGTCGGTCGCGCTGGGCACCATACGCTTCCGTTACGAGTGGGATTGGGCAGAGGCCGAGAGAGATTTTCTTCGCGCGCTTGAGATCAACCCGAGCCTGGGGATGGCTCACCACGATTACGCGTGGTTTCTGGTTGCGATGGGGCGACTGGACGAAGGCGTAGAGCACATCGAGATGGCGCAGCGGCTGGACCCTCTCTCGCCGCTCGCCAACTCTGACGTAGGATGGGTCTACCTGAAGGACCGACCCGGCCTTCGATTCATTGCGCGGCGGCGCGCGTTTCGAGCGGCTGCTAAAACAAATCGGCTTCCCGTGGTAGAGCCGGATGATATAATGCCTCTGGAAGGCGAGGTATAAAATATATGATAACTATCACGTTCCCGGACCGGGAAACTGAAAAGCGAGCACTCGCTTTTTTGATCGGACGCTTTTCGGGCCGGGTCCTTAAATCGGGTGAGCATCTGGTGCCAGAGGCTGCCTTAGAAGCTCTAGCAGATCAGAATATTCCGTTCGCAGTTAAGGGGAAAACGACCTATGAGCAGCAGATGGCGGCGATTCGAGGTTCTGCTTCCCCTACAATTTAATGATGGGCGAGATGTTCCCGGCGAATGGCTAGCTGAGGCGGTATTAGAAATTGTGGACCAGTTCGGTGCGGCCAGTTACGAAACGCAAAAAGTAGAAGGCCACTGGCGTCATGGAGGCGTGCTTTACCGAGATAATCTAGTGCGTCTTATAGTTGATGTTCCAGACTCGGCCAAGAACCGCCGATGGATGAAAGCGTTTAAGGAGCGGTGGAGAGAAAAGCTCGAACAGGTAGACCTTTGGATGGTAAGCCATCGCATAGAGATTGAATAGAGACTAACCTGTAAAGATCCTACCAGAAACTATCGTTGCCAAACGCCGCCTTATAAGCGCATTCAGTTGAGGCCGCGAAGCAAGTCTTTATCCTCCACTTCCACTCGCGGCCCCGCTGATGCGACTCCTTACTATGTCAATTGCCTCGCTCACCCCTCGCTTTGCTGGCGCGGCTGAGACGATCGCTTAGGCTTCACCGCGCGGCCCGTGCTGACCGCTCGCGGCGCGTCTTCTTCCGTCTCATCGGAGTCAGCCGCCTTACTGCCTTCGACTTTCCCGCCGTCGGCCGCCGCCGGGGCCTGGCGCAGCGCCGTCCCTAGCTCTTCGGCGACCATCTCACTGCGGCGCATCTGTTCGGCTTCGGTCGCCGCGGCTTCGATAGCTTCGATAGTCGTGGTGGCGCTGGTGTCCGATTTCTTATTGGTGCGCTGGCGCACGGCGATCGAATACTCCTCGTTGGCCGCCGCCAGCTCGCCCATCGAGTAGAGCACGCGCCCGAGGTCCTGGTGAGCTTCGGGGTAGTAGCCCCCGCGCTGCTCTATCGCCGTGCGATAGGCTCTGACAGCCGATTCCGTGTCGCGGCTGCGCACGTAAGCCAGCCCCATGTGGTAGTGAGCTTCGGGGTAGATCCCGTTCGACTGCTTAATAGCCGTCTGGTATGAATCTATCGCCGAGCTGATCTCGCCCTGCCGCGCCAGCAGAGCCCCGACATGGAAATGAGCTTCGGGGAAGAGGTCGCCTTGCTGCGCGATCGCTTTCTTAAGCTCGGCCATGGCCTTCGAGTGCTGCCCCGCGCGTATCAACGCGCGGCCCAGCTCGTAATGCGCGCGCGGGAAGTGGCCGCTGCGCTGCTCGATCGCTGTGCGGTACTCCGCCACCGCCTGCTCGCTTTGACCCAGGTCGTAGAGCACGCGACCCAGATCATAATGAGCTTCAGGGAAGTGCGGGCTGGCGGTTCTATTCTCCTGGGCCGCGCCTCCTTCGACTTCTAACCCCTGGCCGCTGACCCCTGCCTCGCGCTGGGCTATCGCCGTCTCGAACTCGCGGCGAGCTTCTTCCAAAGCGCCGCTGTCGTAAAGCGCGCGGCCGAGGTTGCGATGCGTCTCCGCGTCGTTGCCGTTGCGAAGCTGGAGCGCTGTGCGGAACTCGGATATCGCGTCTTCGAGCTGACCTCGCCCGTAGATTATCAACCCCAGATCGTGATGCGCGTCGGCCCCCGTGTCGCCCTGCGACATCGCCTGCTTGATCGAATCGGCCGCGCGGTCGAGGTTTCCGAGCCGCGCCAGCGCGTTGCCGAGGTTGCGGTGCGCGTCGGGGAAGTTTCCGCGCTGTTGAGAGATCGCCGTCTCGTAAGCCCGCACGGCCTCTTCGATCTCGCCGCGCGCGTAGAGCGCGTTGCCGAGGTTGTAATGCGCTTCGGCGTAGCGCCCCCCGCGCTGCTCTATCGCCGTGCGGTAAGAGGTGATCGCGTCGTCTATCTCGCCCAGGTCGTAAAGCGCGACGCCGAGGTTCTGCCACGCGAGCGGGAAGCTTTCGCCCAGCTCGTTGGCGGCGCGGCGCAGGCTCACGACAGACTCTTCGAGCTGTCCCGCTTCGTAGAGCGCGAGCCCCAGGTCATGCTCGGCCAGCGCGAAGTCCGGTCGCTGGGCGATCGCCCCGCGGTAAGAGTCTATCGCCCCTTCAAGATCGCCCATCTCGTAAAGCGCGCGCCCGAGGTCGCGGTGCGCTTCGGCGATCGCGGGGTTGATCCGTATCGCGGCCGAAAGCGCGCTGACCGCGCCGTCAAGGTCGCCGAGCTCCGCCAGCGCGCGGCCGAGCATGTGATGCGCGGCCGGGAACTCTTCGCCCCGCTGCTTGATTACGGCCTCGCAAGTATCCACGACCTGAGTCAGCTCGCCGTGGTCGTAGAGCGAGCGCGCCAGGTCTAGATAAGCGACGGGGAAATCTGGCTGCTGAGCGATCGCGCGGCGAAGCTCCGTGATCGACTCTTCAAGCTCGCCGGTCTGGTAGAGCGCGACGCCGAGCTTGTGGTGCGCCCACGGCAGCTCGTCGTTGAGCGCGATAGCGCCCCGAAGCTCCGTGATCGATTCAGTGAGCGCGCCGGTCTCCAGCAGCGCCGCGCCGAGGCTATAACGCGCGGCGGGGAAGTCCGCTTTTTCGGCGAGCGCCGAGCGGTAAGAAGCGATGGCGTTCGTGAGATCGCCTTTGCGCGCGTAGGCGAGCCCCAGGCTGTAGTGAGCCTCCGGGTAGGGGGCTTTGCGAGTGTCGATTGCTCCCGAGTAAGCCTCGATGGCGCTGTCGACATCGCCCTTGGCGTTGTAGGCGGTCCCCAACCAGAAGTGGGCTTCGGAAAACTCGCGCAACTGCTCGATGGCCTTCCGCTGCGCGCCTACGGCTTCGTCGAGCTGGCCCTTGCTGAAGTAGGAGAGCCCCAGGTCGTGGTAGGCTTCGGCGTAATCGCCCTCACGCTGGTCTATGGCGGTCCTCAAGGCAGCTATCGAGCCGTCGAGGTCGCCGACGCGGTAAAGCGCGCGGCCGAGGTTGCGGTGCGCGCGCGGGAAGGTGGGCTGCTGTTTGATGGCTTCGCGCAGCTCCGTCACCGACTCGTTCAACCGGCTGAGGTCGAACAGCGCGAGCCCCAGGTCGTGATGCGCTTCGGCGAAATCACCGCCGCGCTGCTCGATCGCAGTTTTGAATGCCCCGACAGACTCTTCGGGGTTGCCGCTCTGGTAGAGCGTCGCGCCGAGGTTGTGATAAGCGGCCGGGAAATGCTCGTTCTGCGAGATCGCCGTCTTGAATGCGCGGACGGCCAGCTCGGGCTTGGCTTCGGCGGCGTAGATGCGCCCCAGCTCGTAGTAGGCGTCGGCGAAGCTCCCGCCGCGAAGCTCGATGGCCGCGCTCAGCTCTTCCGACGCGGCCTCGGAATCTCCCAGGCTGTAGAGTGCGAGCCCCAGGTTGTAGTGCGCGCGTGGGAACCGCGGGTTCTGCTCTATCGCCTTACGGTAAGCGAGCACGGCTTCGGAGAGGTTGCCCTGGCGCGCGAGCGCGACGCCGAGGTTGTGATAGGCCCAAGGGAAATCGCTGCGCTGCTCGGTCGCCAGGCGGTAGGACTCGATGGCCTCTTTGAGATTGCCTATACGGTAGAGCGCGCGGCCCAGGTGGTGGTGCGCTTCCGGGAAGTGAGGCTGCTCGGATGCCGCCGCGCGAAACTCGCTTGTCGCCTCGTCGAGCCGCCCCAGCCGGTAGAGCGCCTGGCCCAGCTCGAAGTGCGCCTGCGGGAATCCCGCGCGCCGCTGACTGATCGCGGCGCGAAAACCTTCGACCGCGCCCGCCAGGTCGCCCTGCTCAAGGAGGACGTGCCCGAGCTCGAACTGCGTCTCGGGGTAGCTGCCGTGGCGCTGGTCTATCGCCCTGCGAAGGGCCGCGGCGGCCTGTTCCAGGTCACCGCGCCGCGCCAGCGCGACGCCGAGGTTGTGCCACGCCTTAGGGAACTCGCCGTTGCGCTGCTCGATCGCGCGGTTGAAAGCCGAGGCCGCCTCGTCGAAATCGCCGCGCCTCAAGAGCGCTATGCCGAGGTTCTGGTAAGCCCACGGGTGGTTGCCCCCGCGCTGCTCTATAGCCGTGCGGTAAGCCTGTATGGCTTCGGCGTACTCGCCGCGCCGCGCCAGCGTCAGCCCGAGGTTGTAATAAGCTTCGGGGTTGTCGGGCTGCTGCTCTATCGACGAGCGGAAGCCTTCGATCGCCCCGTCTATATCGCCCACGTCTAGCAGGGCGCGCGCAAGCTGGTAGTAAGCGCGCGGGAAATTGCCGCCGCGCATTTCGATGGCCACGCGGTAGCTGTTTATCGCTTCGTCGAGCCAGCCCTTGTTGTAAAAGACCAGACCTTTATCGAGATACTGCTGCGCCGTGTTTAGAGAACCGCTCATATTGAAACTCCTGGAGTCAGATTATGCCCGGTGAGGAGTCAGCTATCGGAAGTGTGTTAGAGTTTTGAAACCCCGATTTCGAGATTTCAAATTTCAATTAATTCAGTTGTTATTATTGGAGCGCCAAAAGGATGCCGCGCGGGCAGTAGAAAGTCAAGGGCTAATGCGGCCATCGGCTAGCTCGCCGGCTGCGCCTCGGTAAGCATCTCCACAAAGCGGCGCGCGGCGGGGCTAAAGACTTTCCCCTTGCGGTGGATGATGCCTATGGGGCGCGTGAAGCTCTCGGTGAAGTTGATGGCGCGCAGTGTGCCCGCGCGGACCTCGTTTTCGACCGTCGCGCGCGGCAGTATCGCCACGCCCAGGTCGGCCTCGACGCTGCGCTTGATCGTCTCGATGTTGTCGAACTCCATAACGTACTGCACGGCGACGCCGTGCGACCGCAGTATCTTGTCGACGGCCTTGCGCGTCGGGATGTCGCGCTCGAAGGCAACGAACCGCTGCCCGGCGAGCTGGGAAATCTCTACGCGCTTGCGCTCGGCCAGGTCGTGGTCGGGGCTACAGACTAAGACGAGCCGGTCGCTTCGCAAAGGGATGATCTCTATCTGCGGCCGGGCGAACGGGTAGGCGACTATGCCTATGTCGACGCCGCCGTTTATAACGTCGTCGTAGACCTTATTCGGGCGGCTGTATTCGAGGTGAAGGTTGACCTGCGGGAAAGCCTTGATGAACTGCTTCAAGAACGGCGAGAGCTCGTGCAGCCCCACGGAATAGATCGTCGCCAGGCGCACCTGCCCGATGATGACGTTGCTGAGGCTCGCCATCTCTTCGCCGAGCGTCGCCCACCGCTCAAGTATCTCGCGGCAGCCTTGATAAAAAGCGAGCCCCGCGTCCGTAGCTACGAGCCCGCCCCGGCTGCGCTCGACCAGCTTGCGGTCGAACCGGTCTTCCAACGCGCGCACCTGCTGGCTGACCGCCGATTGCGAGATGTAGTTCTTCGCCGCCGCCTTAGAGAAGCTGCGCGTGTCAATCAGGTCGCAATACACTTTCAGAGACTCGATGTGCATAATTGAACCTTATATCAGTGGTCAGTGGTCAGTGGCCAGTGATCAGTGGCCGCCGCCTTTGCTAGAATCGTAAAATGAGCGAACGGGGAGAGGGGCGAAACGTAGGTTACATACGGCTGCTGGCCGGCAACAGAAATTTCCGACACCTCTGGGCGGGCCAGTTCATATCGCAGATGGGCGACTGGTTCAACAGCGTCGCCCTCTTCACCTTGATGCTCAGCCTGACAGGGTCGGGCGAGGCCGTAGGCTTCATACTGATACTCAAACTGCTGCCGACATTCTTCATCGGCCCGCTGGCGGGCGTGGCGGCCGACCGCTTCAACCGCAAGACCATAATGATTGTGACCGACGTGGCGCGCGGCCTTTCGGTGCTCGGCTTTCTCTTCGTAAAGTCGCCCGACCAGGTCTGGATGGTCTACGCGCTCACGCTGGTGCAGGTGATCCTGTCGACATTCTTCGATCCGGCAAAATCGGCCGCGGTCCCCGGCGTCGTCTCGCGCGACGAGCTGATCGCGGCCAACGGCATCTCGGGCGCTTCGTGGTCGGTGACGTTGGCCTTGGGCGCGGCCTTAGGCGGGGTGGTGACCGACGCCTTCGGCCGGGACGCGGCCTTCATAATCGACGCGGCGTCTTTCTTCGTATCGGCCCTGTTCATCATGGCCGTGCGCCTGCCCGCGTCTCGAAACGATCGGCCGAAGGCATCCGAGAAGAGATCAATAAGGCTAGCGCTGGCCGACGCGACGGGCCTTCGGGATTTGATCGAAGGCGCGCGCTACCTCAGACGCAACCCGCGAGTGATGGCCGTCCTGCTTGTCAAAAGCGGTTGGGGGTTAGGCGGAGGGGTGCTCTTGCTGCTGACGATCTTCGGCAAGCAGATATTCCCGATAGGGCGCGACGGCAGCACATCGATAGGGCTGCTCTACGCCGCGCGCGGGATCGGCGCGTTGATAGGCCCGATGGTTGCGGGCGCGCTCGCGGGCCGGCAGCCGCGAAGGATGCGGCGGGTGATAGGGGTAGCCTTCTTCATCACCGCGACTTTCTACTTGCTGTTCGCTTACGCGCCGACGCTGATCTTCGCGGCGCTGTTCGCCGTGGGCGCGCACGCGGGCGGCAGCATCCAGTGGGTCTACTCGACCGCGCTTTTGCAGATGAGCGTGCCCGACAGGTTCTTAGGCCGCGTCTTCGCGCTGGAGCTCGCGATGGTCACGCTCACGATGTCGCTGTCGACCTACTTCACCGGCTGGGGTATAGACCACGGTGGATTCAGCCCGCGTCAGATGGCTACGATCCTCGGCCTAGCCTTCCTGGCGCCGGGCACACTTTGGCTT
>DATFGQ010000122.1:0-25047 GCA_035249305.1 Blastocatellia bacterium
TCCAAAGAAAAGAATTCAAATAACTATGCCTACATTCCTGAAAGATTCTCAAACCTAGCCTCAGCATCCAAATCAAACTAAAAGCTATACCTTACTGCTTAGCTTAAAGCCTATGGGGCTTGTCCCTGCCCGGATCGCGCGTTAGCGCGATTACGTCATCGCCTTCGGCGATCCGGGCAGGGACAAGCCCGCGCCGCGCGAAGCGCATCATGCGCCATGGCCCCTACAATTCCACCATCAACATGCCTTTATCCCACTACACGATTTCGGCCTTGATCTTGTCGCCTGCGCCCAGGCGCGCGCCGTTGAGGAAATCGCGCGCCGAGGTTCTTCTCTTTCCCTCGATCTGCAACTCTTCGACCCGGAGAAAAGTCGCGCCGGAACAGGCTATCGTAAAGCCGCTCTTATCGACGCTAACGATCGTAGCCGGGTCAGCCTCTCCGATCTCTTCTTGCGATACCGCCGCGCGCCAGATGATCAACCGCGCGCCGCGAAAGATCGTGTAGGTCCCCGGCCAGGGCTGAAACCCACGTATGCGGTCGGCTATCTCGCGCGCGGTCAATCGCCAATCGATCAGGCCGTCTTCGCGTTTGAGTATGGGCGCGTATGTCGCCTCCGAATCGTTCTGAGGGAAATGGCGAGCCTCGCCGCGCTCTATGCGGGGGAGAGTCTCTGATAAAAGCTCCGCGCCGACGCGCGCCAGCCGCGCGGATAATTCAGGCGCAGTCTCATCCGAGCCTATCTCTACGGCGCGGCGCGCGAGCATTGCGCCCGTGTCGAGCCCCGCGTCCATCTGCATTATCGTTATCCCCGTCTCGCGCTCGCCGCGGGCTATCGCCCAGTTGATAGGGGCCGCGCCTCTGTATTTCGGCAGCAGCGACGCGTGGACGTTGATGCACCCCAATCGAGGCAGCCCTAGCATCCACGGCGGCAGTATGCGCCCGTAGGCCGCGACCACGCATGCGTCCGCCGCTATGCGCTCGAAGGCGGCGCGCACCTCTTCGTTGTTCTTGATCTTTGAAGGCTGGAAGACCTCTATGCCGCGCTCGACGGCGAGACTCTTCACAGGGGGCGCTTGCAGCCGGTTCCCGCGCCCCGCGGGCTTATCGGGCTGCGTGAATACCGCCGCTACGTCGTGCCCGTCGTCGAGCAACCGGGCGAGCGTGGGGACGGCAAAATCCGGCGTGCCCATAAAGATTAATCGCATAATTGATTGATAACCCCGCCGGGACGCTTTTTCAACACTTGCGGCGTACAAAAGGTTGAATCGATACAAAAGTTGCGACGTAGCTTACGGGCACTTATAATCTCAATTTGCCTCGTTGAGTTGTCTGAAACCCTTTTTTTGGAGGCGACGTACAAGCAGTATCAAAGCCGGAATGAATAACTTGCCACTCAACGGAATAATGCCACCCGTGACGACCCCGTTCGACGCCGAGGGGCGCGTCGATTTTGACGCGCTGGCCCAAAACATCGCGCGCTACAACGAGACGGGGCTCGCCGGTTACGTCGCTTTGGGCTCGAACGGGGAGGCCGTACACCTTTCGCAGGACGAAAGGCTTGGCGTGATCCGCGCGATTAAGCAAGCGGCCTCGCCCGGCCTCGCGGTCGTCGCGGGGGTCAACGAGCTTTCGACGCGCGCGGCGATAACCTCTACGCGGGCGGCCGCCGACGCGGGCGCGGACTTTGTACTCCTCATCACACCTTATTTTTATAAGTCCTCTATGACGGGCGAAGCGCTTCGCCGTCACTTCCGCCAGGTCGCGGACCAGTCGCCCGTGCCCGTGCTCATCTACAACGTGCCGCAAAACACCGGCGTCGTCATAGAGTCGGCGGTGATCGCAGAGCTCGCCGCTCACGAAAATATCGTAGGCGTCAAAGACAGCTCGGGGAATTTCGGGGCCATCGCTGAGACGATACGTCGCGCGCCCGACGCCTTCGCGGTGCTGACAGGAAACGGCGGCATTCTCTACCCGTCGCTTTTGATGGGCGCTCGCGGCGCGATACTCGGCGTGGCGTGCGCGGCCCCTAGAGTCTGCGTAGACATCTACACGGCGGCCGCGCGCGGCGACCACGCGCGAGCGCGCGACCTCCAGACACGTCTCGCGCCCGTCTCGCACATCGTCACGGCCGGGCTCGGAGTTCCCGGTCTTAAGGCCGCGATGGGCATGATCGGATTTAAAGGCGGCGAGCCGCGCGCCCCGCTCATGACAGTCTCTGCCGCAGAGAGAGAGAAGATCGAATCCGTATTGCGTGAATCGGGATTATTCCCGGAATTAGAATGATGATGAAGTTTTTTAGTTTTGCCACAGAGACACAGAGTCACAGAGTTTTTTTATTATCTCTGTGACTCTGTGTCTCTGTGGCGAGTTTGAATTATTGCTGAAAACTGGAAACTGATTTTTATGAAGGAAGCTGACTGTAAGGACCTCGAAGCCGCCGCCGACCGTCTGTCAGACGCGATCCGCTTCACGGACATCCCGCGCACGTCACAACTCTATAACGATTTCCTTTACAACTTCGAAAACGTCTCCAGGTTTTACAGCGACGGCGGCCGGTCGCTCTCGCCTCTGGCCGAGCACGCGCGCCGCGTCGGGGCCGAAGCCCGCGACCGCGATCACCTGGCCGACGCGCTCGAACGTATCAACCGGCGCGCGGGCTCGCCCGATCTCACTTTCAAACACATCGATATGTTGCGCCGCCCCGGCTCTGTCGCGATCGTCACGGGCCAGCAGGCGGGCCTTTTTACCGGGCCGCTCTACACGATTCATAAAGCCCTCACCGTAGTTAAGCTGGCCGCCTGCTTGCGCGAGCAAGGGGTCGAAGCCGTGCCGGTCTTCTGGGTGGCGAGCGAAGACCACGATTACGAAGAGGTCAACCACGTCCGCCTGATCGACCGCGAAGGCCATTTGAAAGACGTGCGATACGAGGCGTGCGAGCACGAGCCGGACTCTCCCGTAGGCCACGTCAGGCTTTGCGAAGGCATCGACGAAAAGATTACGGAGTTCATCAACGCGCTCCCGCCTTCGGAATTCATCGCGGACCTTGAGCGCGACATGCGCGAGAGTTATCAACACGGCGTAGGATTCGCCGAAGCGTTTTCGCGGCTGATGGCGCGGCTGTTCCGCGATTACGGCGTCGTGCTGTTGGACCCGCAGGACGAGCAGCTCAAGCAGATCGCCGCGCCGCTTTACGCCGAAGCCCTTGACCGTTCGACGGAGATAGCCCGCGCGCTGGTCGGGCGCAGCCGCGAGCTTGAAGAGGCCGGCTATCACGCGCAGGTCCATGTCTCCGAAGACATGGTGCCGCTCTTCATACTCGACGACGGCCGCCGCGTCGCCATGGTCGAACAGGACGGGCGCTTCCACCTCAAGGGCTCGGGCCGCTCGTTCAGCCGCGAAGAGCTCGTAGAGCTCGCGCGCCGCTGCCCGAACTGTTTCAGCCCCAACGTGACGATGAGGCCCGTAGTCCAAGACTACCTGCTGCCCACGGCCGCTTACATCGGAGGCCCCGCCGAGATCGCCTACTTCGCGCAGCTCGGCGCGGTTTATGATACGCTCGGCCGGCAGCGCCCTTGCGTGCTTCCGCGCGCGAGCTTCACGATCGTCGAGGGTCGGCACCAGAAGACTATGAAGAAGCACGGCCTTGAGCTAGGCGACTTTTTCGATGGCCTCCACCCCGCGATGGCGAAAGTGGTCGAGCAGAGCCTGGACCGCGAGACGGCAAACACGTTCGCCGAAACCGAGCGGATACTGACCGAGCAGCTCGACAAGCTCGAAGACGCGCTCTCGCGCGCCGACCGCACGCTATCGGTCTCGCTCAAGCGCGCGCGCGCGAAGATCCTTTACCAGATCGAGCACCTGCGCACGCGCTTCATCCACTCAAGCGCGCGGCGCGAAGAGACCGTCTACCGCCAGATCGAAAGGGCCTATCTGACCTTGATGCCCGACAAGAATTTTCAGGAGCGCGAGCTGAACGTCTACTACTTCCTGTCGCGCTACGGCCCATCGCTGTTTAACGATCTGTATAACGCGGCAGAGATCGGATACTCGAATCACAAGCTGGTCTACCTGGGCGGCGTCGCCTCTCAAGTCGTCAACGCTAAATGAGTGCTGAGTGCTGAGTCCTGAGTGCTGAGTGATAGCAAGCTACTCAGCTCCGTAGGAGCCAGATGTTTGTAGAAGTATCGCGCAAATACAACCCAACTCCGTAGGGGTTGTATGTTTGATATTCAACCCCTACGGGGTTGGCCGACACTCGCGGCGGCATTCTACAGACATTGAGCCCCTGCGGGGCTTTCAGACTCTACTCAGGACTCAGGACTTAAGAAACACTCAGCACTTGCTCTGCCTTAGTAGCGCAGGCTAAACTTTTGCGCTATGGCGACGATCGACAGCAAGCCTTACTTCAAACAAGTAAAGACTCTGGGGCCGATTGTTTCAAACCCTCCGGTCTGCCTCTACCTTGAGACTACGAACCGCTGCAACCTGCTTTGCCAGCACTGCCCGCGCACCTTCGCTTCGGTCGAGCGGCCCGGCGACCTCTCGTTCGAGAAGATGAAGATGATCGTGGACCAGGTGCCCACGCTCAAGCGCGCGGTCCTGCACGGCATAGGCGAGCCGCTGATAAACAAAGAGCTGCCTCGCATGATTCGTTACCTGAAAGACCGGGGCGTTTACGTGCTCTTTAACTCCAACGGCACGATGCTCTACCCGCACGTGCAGCAGCAGTTGATCGCAAGCGGGCTTGACGAGTATCGCATCTCGCTCGACGCGGCCGACGCCGAGACCTTCGCGATGGTCCGGGGGCTTCCGCGCTTCAACCTGATAGTCAAAAACGTGCGCGAGTTCGTCGCCCTACAAAAAGAGATGGGCGTAAGTGAGCCGCGTCTATCGCTCTGGCTTGTCGGGCTGAAAGAGACGCTCGACCAGCTCAAAGCCTTCGTCCTGCTCGCCAAAGACATGGGAGTGGGCGAAGTCTACCTGCAACGGCTGGTCTTTTTCGACGACCACCAGCAGGGGCAGGGCCTTGCGCGGCCCGACCAGGCGCTGTTCGCCTCGGCCCGAGAAGACGAGATGCGCCTGATCGAAGAGGCGCACGCGCTCGCCGCAGAGATGGGAATTGTCTTTAACGCCTCGGGGGCCGCGTCGCCCGAACAGAGCTTGATGCCTAAAGACGACGGCCAGCCCTGGAGCCTCTGCCGCAGGCCGTGGACGCTAATGTACATCACGGCGAACGGCAACGTGTTGCCGTGCTGCATCGCGCCTTTTGCCGAGCGCGATTACACCTCCTACGTCCTCGGCAACGCTTTCGAGCGGCCGCTGATGGATATATGGAACGATCACCTTTACACGAGATTCAGGAGCGAGCTTCAAAGCGACGAGCCGCCCTCAGCGTGCAAAAACTGCGGCGTCCGCTGGAGCCTTTAAGAATCTCAAATCTCAAATCATAGTGATGGAGTTATGCAGATAAAAAAACCGATCCTGGCCGCGCTCGTTGCGGTCGTAATCATTTCGCCCTGCTACGCGCAGACGAAGGGCAGAAGACCGCGCCCCGCCGCGACCCCTCGCGCCGGGGTCAACGAAGAACAGGCGCTGCTGAAGCTTCAGCAGGAGTGGATCGCGGCGCTCCGCCGTCGCGACGTGAACGTGCTCGCCTCTTTGATAGCCGACGATTACGTGGGCATAAGCCAGGACGGGCAGTTCGGCGATAAGAATAACGCCCTGGAGCCCGCGCGGTCGCAAGTCCCTAACCGCGAGCCGATGACGGTCGAGAATCAGAAGGTGCGCTTTTACGGCAGCACGGCGGTGATTACGGGCCAGATAGTTTTCGGCGGCGCGCGCAGGATCAATCACACGCAGGTCTGGGCGAAGCGGCAGGGCCGCTGGCAGATAGTCTCCTGGCAGGGCACTCAGATCTCGAACCTTGCGGTAGTCTCGGAGGAGAAC
This sequence comes from Blastocatellia bacterium, assembly GCA_035249305.1. GTDB lineage: Bacteria > Acidobacteriota > Blastocatellia > UBA7656 > UBA7656 > DASUNP01. The sequence goes on from DATFGQ010000122.1 coordinate 5,949, forward strand.
GGAGTGGTGACGACGGCTTCAGGACTAAAGTATGTCGACCGGACGGTGGGCACGGGCGAGTCGCCGAAGGCGGGCCAGCAGGTGACCGTTCATTACACGGGCACGCTCGAAGACGGGAGGAAGTTCGACAGCTCGCTCGACCGAGGCGAGCCATTCACTTTCATCATAGGCGTCGGCCAGGTCATAAAAGGGTGGGACGAGGGCGTCATCACGATGAAGGTCGGCGGCAAGCGCAAGCTGATCATCCCCTCTCACCTGGGCTACGGGCCGAGGGGCGCGGGCGGCGTCATCCCGCCTAATGCGACCCTGATCTTCGAAGTCGAACTGCTCGGAGTGAAATAGCAAGAAGCTGAAGTATGCGCGAGCACGAAGAACATAGACCCGATCATAAACACGATCACAAACACGCGCACTCTCACGCAAGCGCGAGCCGGCGCAGGCTCAAATTCGTGCTCGGCCTGACCGTAGTCTACATGCTCGCCGAAGCGGTAGGCGGCTACCTGACAAACTCGCTGGCGCTGCTGTCGGACGCCGGGCACATGCTCGCCGACGTTGCCGCGCTGCTGCTGGCGATGCTCGCGCTGTGGTTCGCCTCCCGGCCCGTCACGACGAGCAAGACGTACGGCTATTATCGACTTGAGATACTGGCGGCGCTCGCAAACGGAGTGGCGCTCGTAGTCATCTCGCTGCTGATCTTCTACGAAGCCTTCGAGCGGATACAGACGCCCAAGCGCCCGGACGAGATTCTCGGTTTCGAGGTGATATGGATCGCGGCGGGCGGGCTCGTCATCAACATCATCAGCGCGTGGCTGCTGCACTCGGCCTCGGAAGAGAACCTCAACGTGCGCGCGGCGTTCCTGCACGTCTTAGGCGACGCGCTCGGCTCGGTCGGGGCCATCGCGGCGGGGGTGATAATCTGGCGGTGGGGCTGGACGTTGGCCGACCCCATCATCAGCGTCGTCATGTCGCTGCTGATAATCTACAGCTCGTGGCACCTGATACGCGAGTCGGTCAACATTCTCCTTGAGGGGACGCCGTCTCACATCAACGTGCGCGCGGTGATCGCGGCGATGCACGAAGTCGCGGGCGTGACGGACGTGCACGACCTGCACGTCTGGACGATAAGCTCGGGCAAAGACGCGCTCTCGGCGCATGTGACCCTGACGCCCGGCGCACGTCACCGCGAGACGCTCGTCGCGCTGCAAGAGCGGTTGCAGCATGACTTCAACATAGGGCACGTGACGATTCAGTTGGAAATGCTTGATGAGGCAAACGCAGAGAATGTAAAGCTGTACCAGATCCTAAGAAAGAGCTAACCCTGACGAATGCGACAAGCACTCGCAGTAGCGGCCAAAGCGCCACAGCCTGGAACGGTGAAGACTAGATTGCATTCGCTGTTATCAAAAGACGAAGCGACGGAGTTGTACCGCTGCTTCCTCAAAGACACGCTCGCGCTCGTCGAGAGCGTCCCGGCCGCCGACCCGATCATATCCTACACGCCCATCGGGTCGGAACATTTCTTCGACGGCATAGTGTCGAACGGCGCGCGGCTGTTGCCGCAGCGCGGCGCGAGCTTCGGCGATAAGTTATTTCACGCCCTGGCCGACCTGCTCGACGAAGGCTACAGTTCGGCCGCGATCATGGACGCCGACAGCCCGACGCTGCCGCGCGAATACCTCGTAAAAGCCTTTGAAGAGCTGCGGCGCGAGGGCGACCGCGTGGTGCTGGGGCCTGCGGCCGACGGCGGGTATTATCTGATAGGCGTCAAGCAGCCGCACCGCCACCTGTTTGACCGCATCACGTGGTCGACGGAGCTGGTCTTGGGCGAGACAGTCGAGCGTGCGCGCGAGATCGGGCTCGAAGTCGTCCTGCTGCCGGAGTGGTATGACGTCGACAGCGTCGACGAGTTGCGGCGGCTCCGGCGCGAGCTCACCGAAGACGGTCACGACCCGGCGTGGGCCGAAAACACCAGACGTTTCATGCTGTCGCGATGGCCCGCCGCCGACGCGTTTCACAGGTAATGACAGACGCAACCGACCTTCCGATTGCGAGGGCCAATTCGACTCGATCCTCTTCGCGCGCCTTCGGCTATCCCGTCGCGCTCGCGCTCGTCGGGCTTGCGAGCGCCGCGCTCTACCTCTACAGCGGCGACCTCCACTGGTTCACGCAATGGATAGCCGCCTACGTAATGACCTTCATAGGCCATTTCGCCCTCTACCTCATAGCCTGCTTTGTCGTGTTGCGCATGCCCGCCGGGCTCCCGCGCGGCGTTACGCTCGCCACGCTCGGCGTAATAATCATCTTCGCCGGCTGCTTCCGCGCGCAGCTCGTAAACAAGCGGCCTTACTTGTCGACGGACACGTACCGCTATATCTGGGATGGGCGAGTGCAAGCCGCGGGGATCAACCCGTACCGTTACGTGCCTTCCGCGCCCGAGCTGGCGCACCTCAGGGAAGATAAGATCTACCCGAACATCAACCGGGGCGATTACGCGCCTACGCCTTACCCGCCGATCGCGCAGGCGATCTACTTCGGCATCTACCTGGCTCACCCCCTGAGCATCACGGCATTCAGAGTCGCGATGTCGCTGTTCGACATGCTGACCATGCTCGCGGTGATGCTCGTGCTTGCGAGGTCCGGCCTCAACCCTGCGCGCGCGATCATATTCGCGTGGCACCCGCTGTTGGTCTGGGAAGGCGCGCACAGCGGCCACGTCGAATCGGCCTTCATCGCAATGCTGGCGCTCGCGCTGGTCGCGCGCGTTTACAAAAAGCCCGTGCTCGTAGGGGTGATGATAGGGCTGGCCGCGATGGTCAAGTTTTATCCGGGACTGCTGTTGCCCGCGATGATGTTTTCGACTGACGTGAAGGGCGGCTGGGCGAAGCGGCTCGTATCTACGACGCTGAGCAGGCCGAACGTCAAAATGATCGCGGCGTTCGTCCTCACGATAATTGCTTCTTACATTCCTTACCTCAGCGTAGGGCGCGGAGTCTTCGGTTATCTGCCGAAGGAGTTTGCGGAAGAGGGTTATGTCGAAGGCGGCACGCGGTATTTTCTCTACTCCCTGATCCAGAAGATCGTCCCGTTGCCTTCGACCGTCTTCATCGCCGCATCCATGCTCGCGCTGCTCGGGCTCGGGCTATGGTGGATCACCAGACCCAGGCGCGATGCGATCGATGTTGCGCGCGCTGCGGTCGCGCTCATAGGGCTTTACCTGCTGCTGACGACCCCGCGCTATCCGTGGTATTACGCATGGATAATTCCGTTCTTATGCTTCGCGCCGCGCGCGGGCTGGCTCTATCTTACGGGGGCGACGATCCTGCTCTACCTGCTCTGGTACATACCGAACGTCTACCCTCACCTGCCCGTGTGGTTAGGCGCGGGGGTCTACGGCCCGACGCTCGCGCTTTTGGCGTGGGACTACCTGGGCGCGCGCCGGCTTGATAACGCCCGCGCCCAACTTATAGAATGAACCGGCAATGAATAAGAAGCCGAGCATAAGCGCGTTCTTTCCCGCATACAACGACGCGGGCACGATAGCCAGCATGGTGGCGAGCGTGGACCGCACGTTGAGGCGTATCACGGACGATTACGAAGTCCTGGTCATCAACGACGGAAGCCACGACAACACCGCGCAGATACTGTCGGAGCTGGAGGCTCTTTACCCGCGGTTGCGCGTCATACACCACCCGACGAACCTCGGATACGGGACCGCGCTGAGGACGGGCTTTGCGAGCGCGACAAAAGATTTGATCTTTTACACGGACGGCGACGCGCAGTACGACGCGACGGAGATGGAAAAGCTCTTGCCGCTGATGACCGAGCAGATCGACATAGTCAACGGGTACAAGATCAGCCGCTCCGACCCTTTCCACCGCATCTTAGTCGGTAACATATATTGCTGGACCGTCAAGCTCGCGTTCGGCATAAAGATCAAGGACGTCGACTGTGACTTCCGGCTGATCCGCAGGTCGAGCTTCGACCGCGTCCGCCTCTACTCGACGAGCGGCACGATCTGCGTCGAGATGATAAAGAGCTTCCAGGACGCGGGGCTGCGTTTCGCCGAATGCCCCGTCCATCACTATCACAGGGTCTACGGCAAATCCCAGTTCTTCAACTTCCGCCGCCTCTTCAAAACGCTCGTTGACTTAAGCCTGCTCTGGTGGCGCATCGTGGCGAAAGGCCAATCGCAGCTCGCGCACACGGCCGACAAGAAAGAAGTGGGCAGCAGGCAGTGAGCCCTCCCCGCTGCAAACTGTCATGCAGACCGAAGAATACCGCGCGATGTTCGAGCTCGAAGAGAGTCTCTGGTGGTACGACGGCATGCGCGCGGTGACAGCCGCGATTCTCAACAACCATCTGAAGAGGTCCGAAAGGCTCCGCCTGCTCGACGTAGGCTGCGGGACAGGCTATTCGCTCGCCTGGCTCAGAGAGCGGCTCGGCGCTGAGGGCTTCGGCGTCGACCTCTCGAGGCTCGCGGCGGAGTTCTGGCGCGAGCGCGGGCTCGACACGGGGGCCGTGGCGTCGGCCGCGAGCTTACCCTTCGTCTCTGCCGCCTTCGATCTGGTGACCTGCTTTGATGTCATCTACCAGCTCGACTTTGACGAAGCGCGAAGCGCCGTCCGCGAGATGCGCCGCGTCTTAAAGCCCGGCGGGCTGCTCTTCATTCGCGAGCCCGCCTACCAGTGGGTGCGCGGGCCGCACGACGTAGCCGTAGGCACGCGCCACCGCTACACGCTGGGAGAGCTTCGGCGGCTGCTCGATTCCGAAGGGCTCACGCCGCGCCGCGCCACCTACGCCAACACATTGCTGTTCGGCGCGGCTACCGCGCACCGCCTGATGTCGAGGCTCACGCGCGCCGAAGGCTCTGACGTAAAGCCCGTGCCTGAATGGATGAACCGCGGGCTGGCGGCCGCGCTCAAGCTCGAAGCGAGACTGCTCAAACGAGTGACCTTCCCGTTCGGGCTGTCGGCTATCGCCCTGGCAGAGAAACCGCTTCGCTAAGCTTTAACTCAATTTGCAATAACCTGTAGGGGCAGCCCTTGTGGCTGCCCGGATCGTGCGCAGCACGATGACGTAATTGGCCGCCGTGCGCGAAGCGCATCATCGGCCATATCGGCCAACCCGGGCAGGGACAAGCCCGCGCCGCGCGAAGCGCCGGGGAACCCGTTCTAACGGGTCGCGCCATGGCCCCTACTTTCTTTACTTATCCGCAACCACTCTAAGGCGAGCAGCGCGACGGCCGGCGCGTAGATTGCCGCGCCTATCCACGCGGGTATGTTCGGGTAGCTCGGTATCAGCCATAAGAAGTAGAGAAAGACCGCCGCGCCCGTAAGGTAGAGCCAGCCCGCGCGCGGCGCGAAGCATAAGAATGGTATTATCCACGCCGCGTACCAGGGGTAGCGCGGCGTGCTCAAGATCAAGAATAAGCCTACGAGCGCGGCCGCCGCGCGGGCCACTTCCACCCCGTCGCGCTTCTCTTTCAGCAAAACGTGTATGGCCAATCCGATGAGAGCGGCCGCGGCTATGACGGTATAAGCGGCCGTAGGCACGTCCGCGAATCTGCGCGCGAGGTCCAGCAGAAAAAAGCGGCTCCCGGTTTCGACAAAGCCTTCCTCTTTCAAATAGCCGGGCAGGTATCCCAGGACCCCGCCGCCCGCGCCGATGTAAGGCAGGTACGCGATAACGATTGTAATGGAAAATGCAATGAGCATTTTAATGTTGCGCCTGTCGGTCAGCACCGCGCGCAGCCGCGGCAACAAGCCCGGCAGCGGGTTTGCAAACATGAAGGCCGGCAGGAGCAGAGCCGGGTAGAGTTTCGTAAGCACCGCGAGCGCGAGCAGGCAGCCCGTGAGCGCGTGCTTTTCCGCGACGCGCGCCAGCAGCGCCAGCGCCAATAGCGCCATTAACATTGATTCGATGTGGCCGCTGTGCGCGCCTTCCCAGATCACAAGCGGGTGCCACGCGAATATGATCGCACACGCGGGGTCGAGCCTCATCCGTGCGAGCGCGAGCATTATCGCCAGTATCGCGAGCAGGTCGAAAATCGACATGGCGACTTTGAACGCCGTCACGTCCGAAGGGCTTATCAGATATGTCATCAGAAAGACCGCCTGCGCCGCGGGCGGGTAGATCGTGCGGGCGTAGTCGGGCCGGTTAATGCGCGGAAAGATTTTCTCGTCGCGCAGGGGCTCAAGCTCCGCCGCCACGGGCATGTAAAGATAAGGATTGATCCCGGCGGCCTGCACTCGCCCATCCCAGATGTAACGGTAAACGTCGCTCGACAGGTAAGGAGTCTCGACCGCCAGGCGCTCGCGAAACGCAAACGAGAAGATGAGGATGACGGCTATCGTGATTGCTTTGACGCCGCGGTCGGTCTTGGGGGTATTGATGGCGATCCATCCGGCGAGCATGTAGAGCGCGAACTGACAGAGGAATACCGTCATGAACCAGAGGATGTCGCCGGTCACGATGGGCGCCGCGTTCTCATCGTACAGTTGAGCGCTCGCGAGTCCGACGAGGACGAGCGCGGACAAGCCTACAAGCGAGCGAAGATTCTGAGGTAGATTAAAGCGCACCAGTATGAAAAATATAAGCCGAAAGCTCGCGGCTGTCGAATGGTCGGCTCAAGCTTTCGCTTGCGGCGCGCGCGCGAGTCCACATATTGTTTAACCATGAGCGGAGGCGATCTCAACTTTGATTTCAACGACGCGGGGCTTGCGGGCCGCGTCGTGCTTGTGGCGGGCGGCGCGGGAGGGCTCGGGGCCGCGACGGTGGCGCTCCTGGCCCGCGACGGCGCCACGGTGGTCGCCGGATACCGCGGCAACCGCGAGCGCGCCGAAGCCTTGAAACAGGCTGTGGGAGCCCGTTTTGGGCGCGAGATACATCTGGTCGAGGGCGACATCTCTGACGCCGCCGCGCGCGAGCGTTACGTCGGGGCGGCCGACTCTCTCCCCGGTGGATTGTACGCGATGGTCTGTTTCACGGGCGACCCGGCCCGCGTAAAGTTCGACGAAGCGACGGACGAAGACCTGCACGATTCGTTTCAAAAGAATTATGTCGCGCCCGTAATGCTCGCGCGCGAGGCCGCCGCGCGAATCGCGCGAGGCGGCGGCGAAGGGGCGATAGTGCTGACTTCGACGATGCAGGCCGTGGCCGCTTTTGAATCGAGCATCAACTACGCCGGCCCCAAGGCCGCGCTCGTGCAGGCCGCGCGCGCGATGGCGAAGCAGTGGGGCGGCCCCGGCGGCATTCGCGTGAACGTCATAGCGCCGGGCGTCAACCGCGCGGGGATGGCGCTGAAATCGATAGAGTCGGGCAAGTATGACTTCTACGTCGACAACAAGATCATACCGAGATTCGGCCGCCCTGAAGACACCGCGCGCGTGGTGAGGCTGTTGGTCGAGCCCGACAATTACATAACCGGCCAGGTCATCACCGTCGACGGCGGCCTCACGTTGCGCCGCGACCGTGGTTGAGAAGACTGGAGGTCACGAATGCTTAACAACCGCATTATGAATCGAGCCGCCGCGACCCTGATCGTTTTATTTTTGAGCGTTGCGAGCCTCGGCGCGCAGCGACAGGCCGCTCGCAAGCCTGCCTTGAGCGCGGACGTTACTTCGGCGCTCGCCCGCATATCGGCCGCATCGCTTCAGGGCCACCTCTCTTTCATCGCTTCCGACCTGCTGGAAGGCCGCAACACGCCTTCGCCGGGGCTGGACCTGGCCGCAAGCTACATCGCGGCGCAGATGCGGAGGGCGGGGCTTGAGCCCGCGGGCGACGACGGGTATTTTCAGACCGCCAACTGGATGGTCGCAGAGCGGGACATGGATAGCTTCGAGCTCAGTATTCAATCAGGCGGCGAGACGATCAACGTCGGCAAGGACCGCGTGAGCCTGCCGCCGTCAGGCGTCCTCAACCTGACGAACGCCCCGGTATTCAAGCTCGATTACAAAGAGATGGCGGCCGACAACTCTATCCCGCCGGAGCTGATCGCGGGCCGAGTGATCGTAACGGAGATTCCAGATTTTCGCCGCCAGGACGGACCCCGCCGCGGGGAGATGTTCCAGGCGCAGGCGAGATTTCTCAACCGCATGCACGAGCTCAAAGCCGCGCTCGTAGTCTCGGTCGACAGGGCGAACCCTCTGGGCGCGGGCGCGGGGCAGGGCCGGCTGATAGACCCTGAAAACCGAGTCGCGCCATTCGTCACGTCGAACATTCCTCTCGTGACCGTTCACGACCCGGCGGCGATCAAGCTTTATGACGCGATGCCGGTCGGCGCGACCGCGGCGACCATGACCGTGAAGCTGCCCGACTTTCGCGAGCGGCCCGTGCGCCTGCGCAACGTGGCCGGGCTGCTGCGCGGCTCCGACCCTGCGCTTAAAGAGACCTGCGTGCTGTTGACCGCGCACTACGACCACGTAGGCGCGCGGCCGACGGCCACGGGCGACGGCATCTACAACGGCGCGAATGATGACGGGAGCGGGACGGTGGCCGTCATAGAGATTGCCGCCGCGCTTGCGACGATGAAGCAGCGCCCGCGCCGCAGCATACTCTTCGTGACCTTTTTCGGCGAAGAGAAAGGCTTGCTCGGCTCGCGCTATTACGGCCGCCACCCGATCTTCCCCATCGAGAAGACTGTGGCCGACATAAACCTTGAGCAGGTCGGCCGCACAGACAGCGACGAAGGGCCGCAGGTCGGCGCGGCGTCGCTGACGGGTTTCGATTATTCGGATGTGGGCGCGGTCTTAAAACAGGCGGGCGAGCTTACGGGGGTTCGCGTTTATAAGCACGATCGGAACAGCGACGCGTATTTCGGCCGCAGCGACAACCAGGCGCTGGCCGACCAGGGCGTGCCGGCCCACACGCTCTGCGTAGCTTTTTCTTATCCCGACTATCATGCGGTGGGCGACCACTGGGAGAAGATCGATTACGCGAACATGGAAAAAGTGGCCCGCATGGTCGCGCTCGGCGTAGTGATGATCGCCAACAACCAGCAAGAGCCGAGGTGGAACGAAGCTAACCCGAGAGCGGCGCGTTATCTGAAGGCATGGCAGCAGCGCCGCCAGCCCTGAACGCACATGTAAAGGGCCGCCTCGCGTAACGATTGTTTCCTGATCTATTGACGGAGATTGCGGGCGGAGCCATAGGTGTGTTAGCTTTTCGCCAAGCGTATCAAGCGGTTCGAGCTCCCGGGCGAACGAGATCACGCTGAAGACGATGTCACGTCTTCTTTCTCGCACGAAGGCATACAAGATAGAGTTCAGGGGGTAAGCGGCCGGTGTCCGTAGACGAGAGGCTAGGAGCTAGCACTTATCCTAATCCCCACTCGCTCAACCCTGCCTAGTGACACAGGCTCCGGCCACCGGTCTAGAGACATGGTGAAGAAGCTGTCAACTGCGTCGCCTGCGATACAAGCCGGGCAAGTGCTTGGGAACTACAGAGTCGTCTCGCTTCTTGGCGCGGGCGGGATGGGCGAGGTCTATCTGGCCGAGGACTTGAAGCTGGGGCGCAAGGTCGCCATAAAGCTGCTGCTAAACAAGGGGCTGGACGATGACCTGGCGAGGAAGAGGTTGATTAGAGAAGCAAAGGCGGCGGCAAAGCTGGACCATCCCAACATCCGCGCCATCTACGAGGTGAACGACGAAGGCAGCACGCCCTTTATAGTGATGCAGTACGTCGAAGGCGACATCCTCTCGACTAAGATAAAGCAGCGCTCCCTCGAACCGTTAGAGGTCGTAGAGATCGGGGTGCAGATGGCCGAAGCGCTTGTCGAAGCGCACTCGCGCAGGATTATTCATAGAGATATAAAACCGCTGAACGTAATCGTGACCGCCCGCGGGCAGATAAAGATTCTCGACTTCGGGCTGGCCAAGCTTCTGCCCGAGAAAGAGTCTGTAGAGACAGAGGCCGACACGCTGAGCCAGTTGACCGATAAAGGGCAGGTCGTCGGCACGGTCGGGTACATGTCGCCGGAACAGTTGAAGGGCGAGGAGGTCGATTCGCGCACGGACATCTTCTCGCTGGGAGTGCTTCTTTATAACTGCGCCACGGGCAAGACAGCCTTCACGGGCTCCTCCACGATTCAGATCTGCCTGAAGGTTATTCAGTCCGAGCCCCCGAGGCCCACGGAGCTCAACCCTGGCCTGCCGGCGGAGCTGGAGAGAATAATCATCAAGGCGATGGCGAAAGATTCTGCCGCCCGCTATCAGTCCGCCGGAGAGATGCTCGCCGACCTGCTTGACCTGAAAGCAACGCTACAGCAACCAGGCGCGGCCCACACACGCCCCACGGCGCGCATGCTCCCGTCGCTGCCGATTAAAGTCCCGGCTACAGCCCCCGTCTTACTTGCGAGCAGGCTGCGAAAGAATCGTTTTAAGATCGCTCTGGTTATCGCGCCGCTCCTGCTGGTCGCGCTGATCTGGGCGGCCATGACGCTTTTCACAGGCGCGGGGCACCAGCCGCCTCCCGAAGCGAGGGTCTGGTATGAGCGAGGCACGAACTCTATACGCGAAGGCGCTTACCACCAGGCGACAAGGGCGCTGGCGCGCGCCATAGAACTCGACGGCCGGTACGCGCTCGCGCATGCGCGGCTTGCCGAAGCTTATATGGAGATAGACTCGCCCGAAAGGGCAAGCGATGAGGTTCTCACGGCCCTCGCGTTAGTCCCTGATCGGACTGCGCTCCCGAAGCTGGACGCCATCTACCTGAACGCCATCACGGCCACAGTTAGGCGAGAGCTTACGGCGGCGATCAATTATTACCGCGAGATTGCCGAGCAATCGGCCGACGCCGACAAGCCGAGCGCCTATATGGACCTCGGCCGCTCGTATGAGAAGAATGAGAACATAGATAAGGCCATAGAGTTATATGAAGAAGCGGCCCGCCTTGCGCCCGAATCGCCGGGGCCTTTTTTGCGCGCGGCGATACTTTACGGCCGGAAGCAGGATTTTAAGCGCGCCACGGAAAACTTCGATAAGGCCGAAAGAATCTACCGCGACTCAAGCAGCAACCTTGAAGGCGTCGCCGAAGTCTACTTTCAGCGCGGCGCCATGCTTAACAAGATTAATAAGGTTAAAGAGGCTCGCGTTCAGCTTGAGAAGGCTCTCGACATCGCCCGCCAGAGCCAGAACCAGCACCAGCAAGTCAGGGCGCAGCTTCAGTTGAGCGCGGTCTACGTCGAGGAGAATACCGACCGCGCCAGGAGCGTCGCTAACGAGGCCATAGACCTGGCTCAGGCTAACAACCTGCGCAGCCTCGCGGTGAACGGGCTCATCGATCTCGGTTATGTGTTCACCTGGCGCGGGGAGTTTGACGAGGCCGGCAAATATTTCAAACAGGCGCTGGAATTCGCCCGCGTCGATAAGGCGCGAAAGAGCGAGGCCAGGGCGGTGCTCGCTATGGGCTCTTTAAGCTTGCAGCAGGCCAATGACGACGAGGCGATACAGCTCATCGAGAAGGCGCTTACGTTCTATCAGCCTTCGGGCTATCGCAAAGAGACCTCTGTCGCCCTGTCACTGCTCGGCCGCGCGCAGAGCAGTAAGGGAAATTACGAGGAGGCTACGAAGATATTCACACAGCAGCTAAGCGTCTCGGAAGAGCTGGGCGATTCCGCGATGCTGGGCGACGCGCATCTCAGCCTGGCGCTGACGCTCGGCCTTGAGCAGGAAAGATACCCCGAGGCGCTGCCGCATGTAGAAGAGAGCTATAAGATCAACAAGGCTTCCGGGTCGCCCATGTACGTCGGGTACGACCAGATGAATCGGGCTCTGATACTCTGGCGGCTAGGCCGGTATCAGGAAGCGCGCGACGCGCTCGGCGAAGCCCTCTCGATAGCCGCGCGCCCGGAAGCCGAATATAAGGCCCTACAGGCATGGGTCCACCTGATATATGCGCAGATCGCGCTGAGCGAGCGTAAATTTGCGGAGGCGAGAAAAAAAGGGCAACAGGCGCTGGAGCTGTCAGCCACGCAGTTCAAGGATGTGGCTATACAGGCAAAGTACTGCGTCGGCCTGGCGGAGGCGCTTTCGGGCGCGGCGCGGCCCGCGATTCAAGCCTGTCAAGAGGCAGTAGCCGTTGCCAGAGAGATAAAGAGCCCGAGGCTGGTTTCGAGCGCGCTGCTCGCGTTAGCCGAGGTAATGCTCGAAGCTAACGACGCGGCGGGCGCGCTCCGTGCGGCGCTCGAAGCGCAAGAGATGTTCGCGCGCGCCGGCCGACAGGACTCGGAGTGGCGCGCGTTGTTAGTCGCCGCGCGCGCCAGCCAGGCTGCGGGCAACGCCCCGCAGGCGTCCGATTATGCGGCTCGCGCCGACGGCCTGCTCTCGACTCTTCAACAAAGCTGGGACGCCGAAGCGTTCGGCGGCTACGCGAGACGCCCAGATATAGAATCTTACCGGAACCAACTTGGCCAGTTACTCAGGCCGAACAAATGAACCGACACTCTTCTGAAAAGGAGCGAATCTAATGGCAACAGGACAACCCAGTCCGAAGGGCGCACACGGACCCAAGAAATTCACTGGCGGAGAGAAGAAAGCCGGGGCGAAGAAATCAGCGGCAAAGAAGGGCGCGAAGAAGAGATAGTTATCTAAGCCTGCCCTTCGGGAACCTGCAAAAGGTAGAGCCGCCGCTTATACGGCCCGAGCCGCAATCCGGACGTGTAATCGGGTGTGGTGTCTCCGGTCAGCTTTGGCAGAAAGGAGAGCCGTTATGGACGAACCTGATGACGCAGAGGCTGGCGATCAAACTCTCAGCTTCGCCGGGCAATTCGTCAGCTTCACCAGGCAGAACCCCCTGGAGGTCATAAACAAATCCAGGACCCTTTCAGAATTCCTGCGCATATATAAACAACAGCACAGGCTCTCTAAGCGAGAGCGGCTGAGCATTATTGATCGCGCGCTCGTGCTGCTGGAGGAGAATTATGTGCATCTGCCGCTCAAACACGCGCTGCACGCCGTAGACCCCATACAGAGGCTCAGGCTGATGGACTTCAGCCTCAGGGAGACGCGCGGGAGCGACAAGACAGGCGAGATGGCCTTCCACCAGAGGCTGCTTGAGATATTCACGTCGGTCCGCGACATCCACACGATGTATTTATTGCCCTCGCCGTTTAACGAGATGGTCGCCTATCTGCCCTTTTTGGTCGAAGCGTACTACGAGAATAACAGGCGGAGATTCATGGTATCGCGCGTGGTCGAGCCATATTACGAGCCGCTTAGAGAGCAAGGCGCGGAGTACTACTACTTGGAGCCCGGCGCGGAGGTGCTTTACTGGAACGGCATACCCATCGAGCGGGCCATAGAGATTAACGGCGAAAAACAGGCCGGCAGCAACCCCGAGGCGCGGTTCGCGCGCGGCCTCGATAATCTTACGATACGGCCGCTGGACACATCCTTGCCGCCTGACGAGATGTGGCTGAACTTAACTTACCGCGCAAAGAACGGCAAGAGATATGAGCTGAGACAGGATTGGATGGTCTTTAACCCCAAAGATGTCTCAAGCAAATCGCGACGACAGGACACAACCAGCGAGTACTTATGCATGCACAAACGAGCTACGGATCATAAGAGGACTGAGATCAACAGCGTGTTGACACTGCTTTATACGAGCGCAAAAGAAGAGGCCGAATCCGACCTTGTCAAGGAGACGATAAAGACCGGGATGGGTGACCTGCTCCGCGCCGAGCGGATAAAAGTAGAGGGGAAAGAGTTAGGGTACTTAAGGATCTTCACTTTCGAGGTAAGCCCGGACCGGCTGGTTAACGGCATCATACGCATCCTCACGTCCGGCTCTTTTCCGCAGGAGGGGCTCATACTGGATGTGCGTGGCAACAGCGGCGGTCAGATAGACGCGGGCGAGCGTCTGCTACAGTTATTCACGCCTCGGAGGATCAAGCCCGAGCTGTTTGAATTCATCAACACGCCCCTGAACCTTGAGATTTGTAGAAGGGCTCCGAAAGAGTGGGGGATGTCTCAATGGGCCAAATCGATATCCGAGTCGGTTATGACCAACGCCACCTACTCGTCGGGCTTTCCCATCACACCTGAAAGGGATTGCAACGACATCGGTCAGGTTTATTACGGGCCGGTCGTGCTTATAACGGACGCCCTGTCTTACAGCGCGACAGACATATTCGCGGCCGGTTTCCAGGACAACGAGATAGGGGAGATACTGGGCACGAGCGGCAACACGGGGGCAGGCGGCGCGAACGTATGGCCCTACGAGACTATAAGGTTCGCCCTGGGCAGGACGGCGCGATACTTCTTCACGCCGTTGCCGAAAGGCGCGGAGATGAAAGTCGCCCTCCGGCGCAGCATACGCGTCGGCAAGTATGCCGGGCGGCCTCTTGAAGAGCTGGGCATCATTCCTGACCATCGTCATTACATGACGCGGAACGATCTGCTGAACAGGAACCCGGACCTCATCAAGAGGGCCGCAAGAATGTTGATGGAAAGTCCCGTGTATCGGCTTTCGGTCACGCTGATACAGAACCCCGACCGGTCCCAAACCGTAGAAGTCTCGACCAGGAACATCTCAAGGCTCGACATCTACTTGAATGATCGCCCGTTCAAGACGCTGGACACGAAAGACGAAAAGAGGCGCGTGGCGAAAATAGGGCCGGAAAGTGAGAAAGGAAAGACCGTGCTATTGCTCAGGGGGTATGTCGAATCTAACCATCTGGTCGCAATGTGCAGGCGACAAGTCGAGTGGGCTCCATAAAGAGGCCGGCATTGTCAATCTAATCTGCCGGCAATATACTGTGACGCTCTACTGAGAGGGCGTCTGAAAAGCCCCGTAGGGGCTCGATGTTTGTAGAACGATAGCGTAAATGCTCCCCAACTCCGTAGGAGTTGAATGTCTGGTATGCAACTCCTACGGAGTTGTATGTACTGCCTGGCGATCAACTACAAACATCCGGCTCCTACGGAGCCGGGTAAGTTGCTACTTCTCAGACGCTCTACTGAGTTCTACGTTACTAAATCGGAGGCTTACGCATGAATCTGGAAGATATTGTCATCAGCGGGACCGGCGTCGACCTCAAGACGCTTTCGCGCGGTAACCCGCTGACGAATCAGGTGCAGCAGCGGCTCGTCGATCTCACATTCCTCGACCCGCCCGTGGATGGCGACTTCGGCCCTGTGTCGAAGCTGGCGCTACAACAGTTCGCAAAGATGGTCGGCCTCGAAGTCGATCTCACGCTGGAGCCGCCGGTCGCGCAAGCATTGCTTGAGAGCGACATCGACATGCTGCTGCCGGTCACGCCCAGGTCTGATTTGGCGGGCCGCATCTTTCGTTACATGCGGCGGAAGAACTATTTCTTCGCGCGTTTGCCTAAGTACCTCAACATCGTCTACGTCGAGGGCGTGGCCAAGAGCGGCGTCCCGAACGACGATCGCGAGAATGTGTTCAACGACCGCCGCATCGTGCTGGTTATAGAGGACGGCAGGCCAGTCGAGAAAGGCAACTGGACGGCGACCACCGAGCCGGGCAAGGATTTCACAGAGCGCCCTATGAACCCTAAGGGGGCGGCGCGCATCGCCTTCGGGCAGTTCAAATCGTGGCGCGTCGGCGTCCACAACGCGGGCAAGCCGAGCCGGCACGAGGCGCTGGTGCAGGTGGGCAACATACGCGTGCACCGTGACCTGAACAAAGACTACAAGCGCACGGGCGACGCAGTCTTCGAGGGGAGTAACTTCGGCGTCAACCAGCACCACGGCTTCGACAGGCCGGAAGACAACATCGGCCCCGCCAGCGCGGGCTGCCTGGTAGGTCGGTCGAAGACCGAGCACAAGGAATTCATGCAGCTCATCAAGACCGACCCGCGGCTCAAGGCGAGTCAGGGTTATAAGTACATCACAACCGTCATCGCTGGCGATGACCTGCATAACGCCATCAGTTGAGTCCCAGTCGGAGGTATTTATGAGGCCATACAGGCTGACCTTAATCTATCTGTCGTTACTCGTCTGCCCGCTAACCGTCGTTGCCCAGGAGCCTGCCGCGGCGAAGAAGCAAGAGGTCATACGCGAGCTGCTCGAAGTGACAGGCGCGCGCGATAGCGCGACCAAGATAATCGATTCGGTAGTCGCGGAAATGAACAAGCAGTACCCTCTCATAATCGAGCAACTGGCCGATGCCGACCCGACTTTGACCCCGGCTCAGCGCAAAGAGGCGAAGAAAGTCCTTGGCGAAGACCAGGCGAAGTTCACAGCAAAACTGTTGGAGCGGATTAAACAGCGCGTCGATGTCGGCAAGATCATGGCGGAGATAAACTCCTCGCTCTACGACCAGTATTTCACGGAGGATGAGCTGAAAGACATGGTCGCCTTCTACAAGACGCCGACCGGGAAAAAGACGCTCGCCGTGCTGCCGGAGTATTTCTCGGCGTCCATACGGATGACGAGTGAAAAACTGATGCCGCTAATTACCCCGATCGTGATGGAGATAGTAGACGAGGAAAAAAGTAAGCTAAAACGCAAGAAGTGAGGCCGGGCGAAGACCTGATATTCATGACCGCCGCTGAGAGAGCATCCACGGGAGCAGCTCGCGCTCGCCTATGACGTTCAGCCAGACGTTGTGACCTACGCCGGGGTACTCGCTGTAACGGACGTTGCCGCCCGCCGCCCGCAACGCGTCGACCATGAGCCGCGATTCGCTCACGGGCACGACCACATCATCCGCGCCGTGAAAGACCCAGAAGGGCGTCTTCCCTACTTTACGAGCTATCGTGTTAAACCTGTCGCCCGCATGCAAGGGGCTCCCGCCGCATATCGGCGCCACGGCCGAGAACTTGCCGGGGTATTCCGCGGCCAGGCGCCAAGCGCCGTACCCTCCCATCGAAACGCCTACGAGTGATAACCTCTCGTCGTCGCCTTCGAACTCTTCCGCCGCGCGGTCCAACGTCTTCGCGGCCATCTCGCCCATGTCGCGGTTCGACCAGTAGCGGTTGTTGCTGCATTGCGGCAGAACAATGATGGCGGGCACGCGATCAAGATAATGACGAGCCATGAGGCTGGCCGGCCCCCAGGAAGGGATTATGCCGCCCGTGCCCCGCTGAGTGATGCCGTGCAAAAAGAGCACCACCGGCAGCCGCTCGCCCTCTTGAACAATCTTAGGGACATATACCTGATAGCTGTAACTGATGCCGCCCACCTCGACGGTGCGTGTCAGAAGTCCCGTCTCCGATCCGTTCCTGTCCTTGCTCGCTTTGACTATCACCCATTATCTCCGCTGCCCCGTCGAGGCTTGCGCCCCCGCCGCCATCATCCGCTCCACCTCGTCGGGGTCCGAAGGCAGCTTGGCGCTCAGCTTGACCAGCCCCTTATCGGTCGCCAGGTAGTCGTCTTCGATCCTCACGCCGAAGTTCTCTTCGGGGATGTATATGCCCGGCTCTATCGTCAGCACGGCGCCGGCTGGAATCTTCCTGTACTCGCCTACGTCGTGCACGTCCATCCCTAGCCAGTGGCTCAACCCGTGAATGAAATATCTTTCTAGCGTGCGCCCTTGCTTGTCGCGCAGCTTGCTGGTGCGCATCACGTCGGCCGCGACTTGATATAGCGTATGCACAGTCGATTCGCCGGGCTTGAAAGCGCGCTCGGCCGCCCGCTGCGCGTCTAAGACGAGCTGATAGATCTCGCGCTGGCGCGGGGTGAACTTGCCCGAGGCGGGGTAGGTCCGCGTCAGGTCCGCGGTGTAGTAGCTGTATTCGGCGCCTATGTCTATGACTATCAGGTCGCCCGCTTCGACGCGCCTGCGGTTCGTGTTGTAGTGCAGGATAGTCGAGTTGATGCCCGAGCCTACGATCGAAGGGAAGCCGGGTCGCTCGGCGCCGTTTCGCATGAACGCGTATTCGAGCGCGGCCTGGACCTGATACTCGTAGACGCCGGGCTTGATGGCGCGGGCCGCGTCGCGGTGCGCCTCGCTCGTGATGTCTATTGCTTTTTGGAGGAGCTCGACCTCGGCCGACGACTTGACCTTCCGCATCTCCCAGATGAGGGGGCGCACGTCCGTGACCTGCAAGTCCGGGAATTCGCGGCGGACCGTTTCGACGAATTCGTTCTCGCGAGTGAGCTTCGCCGCCTCGCCCGTCGGGACGAGCGTGTAGAGCTTTGCCCCTGTAGACTTGAAGGCGGGCGACGAAATCGCTTCGCGCAAGCGGTCCCAGAATTTATCCGAGGGGGCGACCTCTTGAGCGCCGTACCACTGCTCGGCCTCCTTGCCCGGCCCCATCTGGACCCCGTTCCAGCGCTCGTGCGAAGGGTTGCGCGCCGGGATGAAGACCACCTCATGGGCCGCCTTGGTGGGAGAGAGGTTAGCGGGGACGATCATCAAGAACGCCGCGGGAGTTTCGACCCCCGACAGGTACATGAAATCGTTATTCTGACGGAAGCGGCCCACCTCGCCCAGGTCTTCTTCGCGCGCGCCGATTAAAACTACTATGCCGTCTTTCACCTTCTCTAAGAGCCTCTGTCGCCGCGCGCCGTATTCGGTCTTAGGCTGACCGGCGACCCGCGCCCCTTCAGAAGCGGCCTGCTGGACGGCGCAAGGGGCCGCGAGCGCGGCGAGAATGAGCGCAACGAGCGCGACTACGTTTCTGCGCTCTCGGACTTGAAGGTGACTGGGCATAGAAATTTCCTCGCAAAGAATTTAATCTAAAACCGGCAGGCTCGCGGGCCTACTGAAAGGATACCGGAAACTCGCCGACTTGTCGCCGCTTTCGAGTTAGGCCAAAATAAATGCGTGGCAAAGAAGGCAGACAAGATAACGATAGAGAAAGAGAAGCTCCGACCGCGCGAGCGCGCGCCCATACTGCCCACCAAGAAATTTGAAGACAAGCGCCGGCGCGAGAAGCATAAGAAAGACCTGCGCCGTTCAACAGACGAGCAGTAGCGTTAAGAGAGCCGGCTTCACCATGAATTACTATAGCAATTTGCGAATGGGTGAAGATTGTAGGGGCGGGGCTTGTCCCCATAGGCTTTAAGCTAAGAAGGAGCTTGTCCCGCCTTCTATAATCGAATCCCTGAAAAAGCAGGCCGGGCTGATAGCCTGGCCTTTGCTTCGTTTTCTCAGGTACTCTATCGGCTTTATCAGCAATCTGTTGCTCGCT
>DATFGQ010000123.1:0-3084 GCA_035249305.1 Blastocatellia bacterium
CTCGGCGCCGGCCCTTGCAGCAAATATCTTCAGTATCGATAATCCTCGCGGGCCTTCCGTCATCGGCATGTCATCCATCACGACAAGATGGCCTATGACTTCGCCCGCCGCGTCATATATAGGAATGCCTATAAAACTCTCGGCGCCCATATCGACTAGCGGCTCGTCTTCGGGGAAGAGCTTTTGCAGCCCCTTAGCGTAAAAACATATCTGGCCCTCATACACTTTTTTGCAGGGCGTGGGCTCGACCTCATACTCAACGTTTTCGGCGAACTCCTTCCCGGTCCAGAATGCGAGCGTCCGCGCCTTTGTCCTCCGCCGGTCGACGCATTCGGTGACGAAGACGTATCGTGCCTCAAGCACCGAAGCCAGGTGTCTGACCATCGAGCGGAAGAAATCGCCGCCCGTTACGGCCGCCGTCCCTTCGACTATCTGCCTGAGCGTCTCTTCGGCGCGCCGCCGCTGGGCCACTTCCTGCTTCATCTCGTCGTACAGCCGTGCACTTTCAAGCGAGATTGCGGCTTGCGCTGAGAGGATTCGCAAGACTTCTATGCGGTCGGTCGTGAAAGCGTCGGCGGCCAGGTTATTTTCAAGATAGAGTATGCCCTCGAACTTCCCCTGGTAGACGACTGGCACGCAGAGGATCGATCGCGGGCGGACGCGGGCGATGTAAATGTCACTTGCGAACCGCTCGTCGGCGAGCGCGTCCCCGACCACCACGGCGTCGCCGGTCTTGTGGACGTAATAGACCACTCCCCGCGCGAGGCGGGCGCTCTGCTCGATCGGGATTGCCTCGAGCACTCGCACCTCATCAGAATCGACGCTGCCTTCGGCTTCGATAAAAAGATGGCCGTCCGTCTCCCTCAGGAAAACGCCGCGCTCGGCCCCGGCGTTCTCAATCGCAATCTTCATCAGCTTCTTGAGGAGGTCTTCCAGAACGATCTCGCTGGCTATAGCGTGAGCTGCTTTTGTCACGGTCAGCGTGTCGAGAGAGCCAAGCGCCCCCGGCTCAGCTTGCGGCCGCGCTGCGCGCCCGATTGACAGCGGCGCTCCTCGTTCTACCGAAAGATGCGAATACTTGTTTTGAAGGTCAAGCGATTTAGCTTTCGCGCCCCATTGCTCGTAGGAGCGGCACGCTTCCGCAAAGTAGACGGCGGCGATCAATTCATTATCGCGACTCTGCCAGAAGCGAGCATAAAGCTCGGCGGCCAGCGTTTCGTTCCACAGGCTACGGGTCTCGCGCGCGTAGCGGACGGCTTCTTCATAAAACGCCATGGCCGCCACCGCGTCGCCTTTGACGCGCGCAGTCTCGGCTTCGATCATCAGCGAAAAGCAGAGATAATTCTCCGGGCAATTCTCCGCAAGTACCTTTAGTGACGCGCGCGCCGCTTCGAGCTCGGCCATCAGTTCGCGCTGCTCATCCTCTTTCACTTCCAGGCAGCGGGCGGCGGCAAGCCCTCCCAAGAAATTGAGCAGCACCGGCCAGATTGTCCCGTCTAGCGCACTCACAACTTGGCGCGCGCGGCGGTCGGCTTCCGCAGCCTGCTCGCGCTCGTCGAAGACCAGAAATAGGTGAAGCTTGAGGACGAAGAAGAAGGTCATAAAGAATGGGTTGTCGCCGTAAGACTTTACGTATTCGTCTTCATCAAAGTCGTCGTTTGTAAGCGACGTGCTGCCGCGGGTGCGGCCGGCCAGGGCGAGCGCCCAATTTAGCATGAGCTTCAGCGCGTCTGAAAAGCCCGCGTTGCGCAACTTTTTCGTGAGCGTGAGGTTCGTCGAGCAGTCGCGGACGAATTGATCGAGGTCTTCGGTCGTCAGAAAAATCGCCCAGCTTTCCGTTGCCGCGCCGTAAGCCGCATAAAGGAAATCGCCTACCTCAAGTCCGCTTCGCGAGGCTTCGCGCGCATGCGGCACGCAGGTTTTGAACGGCCGCCGCCACAGGCTGACGTGCGCGTGGAATTGCTGGTGAATCTTCGCCCGCCGCTTGGAGTCGTTAAACAACTCGTTGACGCTGAGGGCCAACCGGCCAAACTCGTAAGCCGTCTCGTAATCTTCGCGCACCGGACCCACGGTGATTGCGTGCGTCACGTAGCCGTAGGCCGACTCTTCTGAATTTCCATGCGTCAAGGAGAGGCGTACCATCGTGGCAGAGATCAGGCGCGCCAGCACCGGGTCGCCCGATATATAGGTTGATGACCAGATGGCCGTCAAAATATTCATGACCATGCGAATCTCAGGGTCGGTCATCAGCGGGAGATCAATGAGCGAGGCGATTGAGCGCCCCGCGAGCAGTGATTGAATCTGTGCTATCTCCACTTCGATCGCAGCCTGTTTTTCTTCAGTGGAATCGGGGAAAGAGAAACCAAACAGCGCGAGGCCTTCGC
Source organism: Blastocatellia bacterium (assembly GCA_035249305.1). GTDB lineage: Bacteria > Acidobacteriota > Blastocatellia > UBA7656 > UBA7656 > DASUNP01. The sequence continues at coordinate 2,385 of DATFGQ010000123.1, forward strand.
GGGCGCACGCTATCGCGTCCGCGTAGCGCGACATGTTCTCGTACTGAACCATGCGCAAGCCGTAGACGCGGGCCTTATCCAGGCTGCCTTGCGCGCGCATGAGCAAGCTTTCGAACTGCCGCTCGGCCTCGTCGAAATTCCCGCACAGGTATTCGCACTCCGCCCGCTCGCTTGTGAGCGCGAGCATCAGCTCATATTCCGAATCCCATTTCTCTTCGCCCAACAGCTTCAGCCCCGCCTTTAAATAGCCGAGCGCGCTCTGGTAGGCGGTCGAGGCTTTGGCCTTGCGGCCCGCGGTGAGGTTGAGCCGGGCAAGTGTGACCTGCTCCGACTCCCGCTCTATGAGGCTGCTGCCCAGGTTCAGATGGCCCACGATGTCGAAGACGCGTTCTTCGGCCTCAGGGCCGGAGAGCTGGTCAAGCAACAGGCGGCCTACCGTGAGGTGTACGATCTGTTTGTCTTCTACGGGGATTAAAGCGTAAGCCGCTTGCTGAACGCGATCGTGCAAGAAGGTGTAGCTCGGACTGGCCGACGCCTCGACCGGGACGCCCGTCAACCGCGAAGACGGCAGGATCAAGCCCTCTTCTAAAGCTTCGCGGAGGTCGCCCGCGGCGGACATATGCGATTGGCGGCTCACGATTGCGAGCGTCGCGAGGTCGAACTGATTGCCTATGCAAGCGCCGAGCGTGAGCGCCGCCTG
>DATFGQ010000124.1:0-42861 GCA_035249305.1 Blastocatellia bacterium
CTTCCAGTCGGGCGCGACCGTCAGGATAGGCGGCACGTCGGCCACCTCGGTCAACGTCGCAAGCTCGACTTCCATCACCGCCGTCACGCCTTCGCATGCCGCGGGGGCTGTCGATGTTGTAGTCACCAACACCGACAATCAGAGCGGCACGTTGGCGAATGGGTTCACTTACACGGCGCCTGGGCCGCCTCCTGAAACGGTTCTGCTTCAGGATGACTTTAACGACAACTCTTTGAACACGTCGAAGTGGACGGCCAACAACCTTTATAGCGGCTTTACTGATGCGGGCGTGCCTGTCGCCGAGGTCTCGCAGCGTATCGAGTTCGGCCCGTTGCTACAGAACGTGAGCGGGTCACATTACAACGGGGTCAAGTCAGCTTCGACCTTCAGTTTTACTAACGGGTACGCCTACGTCGAGATCGTGCAGCCGGCCGCGGCGAACACTGCCGCGGACGCGATGTTCACGCTCGGCAACAGCGTCGACAACTATTACCGCATCTACGTCGAGGCCGGCACGCTCTTCTTGCAGAAGAGAATTAACGCGGCTAAGACCACGATTCTCAGCGCGCCCTTCAACGCCGTCAATGACAGGTACTGGCGGATACGTCACGACGCCGCTAACAACCGCGTCGTCTTTGAGACTGCGCCCGACAACGGGGGAGTGCCGGGCGCGTGGACACAGCGCCACAGCGAAATCTGGAGCGCGTCTGTCAACCTCGCAGCAGTCCAGTTCGAGCTTAAAGGCGGCACGTGGCAGGTCGAAGCTAACGCGCCGGGCAAAGTGATCTTCGATAATTTCAAGGCCGCCAGGCAGTGAATTTTGTTACTCTTTCTCGGCAGGCGGCATCCTGACGTAATCACCAGGATGCCGCCTGCCGACAATCAGCCGCGTCTCGCCTAACAAGTTCGTTTAAAAAATACCGAGCATGGAAAGGGGATCTCTTGAAGCAGATCTACACCACCCGGCAGAAGATAGCTCGCGCAGCACTTGTGTGCGCGTTGTTGTGCGCTCAAATCGGCGTCTCCCGCGCGACTCCCGTGCGCGGTCAAAAAGAGATCGAGCCGTTGCAGGGCGCGCGCGGCGTGATCTCTCAGTTCGCGACTGTCAACCTTTCCGAGCTGGCGGAGCATGAAAGGATCAACCCGCCCGCGATCCGTCGACAGACCATTCACGAGCCCCTACTTTCACTTGAAGAGCCGCCGCCACGCCCTGTGCCTGCTGGCGCACACGTCACCACTGACGCGACGCGCGTTCCTCAAGCTCAGCCGGAGCTGTCTATCCCATCCCCGGCCCCGACGGCGAGCTTTCAGGCGCTGGCCGACGACAACACTCGAATCCCGCCGGACACGCACGGCGCGGTCGGCCCCAACCACCTGATGGTCACGCTGAACAGCCAGGTGAGGGTCCAAACACGGGCCGGGGCCGCGATAAGCACAACGTCGTTGAACGGCTTTTGGGCGGCCTTCGGTCATCCGAACGTGTTTGATCCGAAGGTGGCCTACGACCCTTTCGCAAACCGCTGGATGTTCATCTCGCTCACAGATTTTGGGGCAGCCACTTCGTCTCTGCTCATAGGCGTGAGCCAGACCGGCGACCCGACCGCGACCTGGAACCTGTACGACATCGATGTCGACTCGGCCAACCTGGTCTTCGCGGATTATCCGAACCTCGGGTTCAACAAAGACTGGATAGTAGTAACATCTAATACGCACCGCGTCAGCGACAGGGCCTTCGTCGCCTCGAACATTTACGTCTTTGACAAGGCGAGACTTTACGCCGGGACGGGAAACTCGTTTACGCTATTCCAGGACAACACGGGCAATTCTCAGGTGCCCGCCGTCACGTATGACAACACGCTTTCGACCATGTACGTAGTCGAAAACTGGAACGGCAACTCGGGCGGGAGCGGCTTTCTTCGGCTGAGCACGATCACAGGTAGCGTCGGGTCAGAGACTCTGAATCGGGGCATCGCCTTTCCTTCAACGCCGAATCCGTGGGACACGGCCCCGCCGGGCGGCGGAAACTTCGCGCCGCAGTTGGGCTCGGCTCAGAAGATAAACAACGGCGATGCTGTCGTACAGAACGCCGTCTATCGCAACGGCTCGATCTGGTGCGCGCAGACCATATTTCTGCCCGCCGGTGGCGCGAGCACGCGGAGCGCGTTGCAATGGTGGCAGCTAGGCCCGACCGGCGCGCTACAACAGCGCGGACGGCTTGACGATCCTAGCGGCAACACCTTCTATGGCTTTCCGAGCATCGCGGTAAATCGCAACAACGACGTAATGATCGGATACTCGCGCTTCTCTCCGGGGCAGTACGCGGGCGGCGCTTACTCTGTGCGATTGGCGGCGGACCCGCCGAATACGTTAAGAGATTCAGTCGTCTTAAAGAGTGGCGAAGCGCCTTACTTTAAGACCAACAGCGGGACGAGGAATAAATGGGGCGACTACAGCGGCGCGCTGATCGATCCGGCGAACGATACGGACTTCTGGACCATTCAGCAGTATGCGGCTCTCCCCGCGGGAGGCGCCGACCGCTGGGGTACATGGTGGGGCCAGGTTTTGCCGTCGAGCCCGCCCGCTCCGTCAGCGGCCGAGATCGTCCTTTATGCTTCTGAAGCGCCGGTGAGAGTAGGCAACTGGCAAGTCGTGTCAGACGCGACAGCAGCAGGCGGCGCACGCATGCATAACCCGGATCAAGGAGCGGCTAAGCGCACGACGGCTTTAGCCAGCCCGGCCGACTACTTCGAGATGAGCTTCACGGCGCAGGCCAACACTCCCTACCGGCTGTGGATGAGAAGCAAAGCCCAGAGCGATTTCTGGGGCAATGACTCGGTCTTCATACAGTTCTCTGGAAGCGTGACGAGCGGTCAAGCGCCGACCTACAGGATAGGCACCACGTCGGCAACGGAGATGAACCTCGAAGACTGTTCCGGTTGCGGAATACAAGGATGGGGATGGCAAGATAACGGCTGGGGCATAGGAGTGCTCGGGCCGCAGATCTTTTTCCAGACTACCGGCACACAGACGTTGCGGGTGCAAGTGAGAGAGGACGGGCTGTCGATAGACCAGATAGTGCTTTCGCCTACGAATTACTTAAACAGCTCGCCTGGCGCGTTGAAGAATGACACGACGATTCTGCCGAGGAGCGGCGGAGGTGGAGGCAATCCGCCGCCGGTCGTAAACGCTGTGACGCCGAACACGGGGCCTACGAGCGGAGGCACGGCGGTTACGATCACGGGGAGCGGGTTTCAATCGGGCGCGAGCGTGACGTTCGGCGGTACGGCGGCAACCAATGTTACAGTTACTAACGCAGCCCAGATAACAGCTAATACTCCGGCGCGTTCGGCGGGAAGTGTTAACGTCGTAGTCACAAACCCGGACGGTCAGTCCGGGACGCTAACGAATGGGTTCACTTACACTCAGCCTCCCCCGCCGCCACCTCCTCCTACGCCCGCGCCGCAGTTCGCTCGCGTATTCTTGCTGGTGGAAGAGAACCACAGCTTTGAAAACGTAATCAACGGCTCGTCGATGCCTTACCTCAACAGCCTCGCTTCAAGGTACGGGCTGGCTATGAATTACTTCGCCAACACTCAGCCTTCGATAGGAAACTACTTCATGCTGACGACCGGGCAGATCATAACCAACGACAGCAACTTCTCGGGCACGGTGTCGGTCGACAACATCGTGCGACAGTTGACTGCCGCCGGTAAGAGCTGGAAGTCGTATGCCGAAAGCCTGCCATCGGTCGGGTACACGGGCGACAACGCTTATCCTTATGTTAAGCGGCATAACCCGTTCGCGTATTTCTCTGATGTCCTCGACAGCCCCGCGCAGTTAAACCGTCTCGTGCCGTTCTCGCAGTTTGCCGCCGACCTTGCGAACAATCAACTGCCCCACTTCTCATACATCATTCCCAATCAGTTGAACAACGCTCACGATTGCCCCGCCGGCATCCCTTCCTGCACGGATGCGGATAAGCTGGTCGCGGCAGACAACTGGCTACAGGCCAACATCGCCCCTCTGCTCGCGAGCGCGACATTCCAGCAAGGGGGACTGCTGATAATCACTTTCGATGAATCGATCAACAGCGACACGCAACACGGCGGCGGCCACATCGCGACTCTCGTCATAAGCTCGCGCACGCGGCCGGGGTTCCAGTCGACGACCTTCTACCAGCACCAGAGCGCGCTCAGGCTGTTGTATCAGGCTCTGGGATTAAGCAACCCACCCGCGGCCGCATCGACCGCGCCCGATATGACAGAGTTCTTCGACATGTCGACAAGCCCGACGCCGGTCGTCAATTCAGTCTCTCCGAACACGGGGACGACCGCTGGCGGGACGTCGATAACGATAACCGGAAGCGGGTTCACGACCGGGGCGACGGTGATGGTAGGCGGGGTGCCCGCGACGAGCGTCAACGTGTCTAGCGGCACGACTATCACCGCCGTCACACCCGCGCACGCGGCCGGAGCCGTAGACGTGAGGGTCACTAATACGAATGGGCTCGGGGGCACGCTGGCCGGCGGGTTCACGTATGTCCAGCCGGGCGGCGAGACGGTGTTGCTGGCCGATGATTTCAACGACAATTCACTCGACGGCGCGAAGTGGGTGGCGGGGAATCTTTACAGCGGATTTACGGATACATCGGTCGCCGCCGTCGAAAGGAATCAGCGCTTCGAGATAGGCCCGCTCAGGCAGGGAATAAGCGGGTCACATTACAACGGCATCAAGTCGGCAAGCCTCTTTAATTTCACCGGCGCATACTGCTACGTTCAGCTCGTCCAGCCTAGCGCCGCCAACACGACCGCCGACGCGATGTTCACGCTCGGCAACAGCGTCGATAACTATTATCGAATCTTTGTTGAAGCGGGGAGCTTGATCGTCCAGGAGAGGGTCAACGGGGTAAAAGCAACGTTGCTCACGATAGCTTATGACCCGGCCAGTCACAGGTTCTGGCGCATACGCCATGACTCAAGCACGGGCAGCGTCATCTTTGAGACGGCGCCCGATAATGCAGGCGCGCCCGGCGCTTGGACACAGAGATTCAGCAAGCCGTGGGCCTCATCCGTGAATCTCGGCGCAATCCAATTTGAGCTCAAGGGAGGGACGTGGCAGGTAGAGGCTAACGCGCCGGGCACCGTCATATTCGACAACTTAAGGGCCGCGCGGCCTTAGAGCGTGCCTGAAAAAGTGGGAGTAAAAGCCTCGAAGAGGCGTCATTCAATAGCCCGGCGCAAGAGCCCCGGAGGGCGAAGATTCAATAAGCCCCGTAGGGGCGTGATTCAATAGCCCGGCGCATCGCGCCGGGTTAGGCGTCATAAGAGAGGAAGCCCTGAAAGGGCGCGATAAGAGTATCGCCCTTTCAGGGCTTATCATTACTATCAATCCGTTTCCAGGGGCGATGCCCCTGGCTATTGAATATGTCCCCTTCGGGGACTTCTCAGCCACGCGCTAGAGCCGTTTGCAGCGCGAGTTATCTCACATCGAAAACGGCCACCGCGAGGTTGTGGTCCGAAGGTCTCACGCCACGGTCGTCGAGCGTGCCGAGCGTAATCACGACGTTCGTATTACTCAGGTCGCGAATATCGGGAATCTGGCCGCTCCTGAGGACGAGCGACGACGTTGCGCTGGAATACCAGATGGCGTCGATCCTGCCTCGGCGCGTCCTGGTGTGCATCCCGATCGGGTTATCAGGATACGCCGTAGCAGCGCCCGTACTCATCGCCTGCATCCACGAGTCGTAATACCCGGCTTGCATCAAGACCATCTCCGGAGTGTCAGGCCCTGCGTTGAAATCGCCGCAGATGATTCGCGATTCGCCGAACCCCGCGGCGAAGCTCTTCAGCTCGATGACCTCTGCCGAGCGCCGCGTAGACGAATCGGGGTCGAGGTGCGTCGCGAAGAAGTTGATGGTCCTGCCGCCGACCGTCACCGTCGCCTGCGCCACGCTCCGTTGGTAGCTCAAGAAACGAGAGCTCGTGCTCGACAGCGGGTGCTTCGAAAGGATCAGGTTGCCTTCGTCCGTGCCGACGTATTTCACGACATGGTGGTAATACCACGTGCGTCCCGTCTTCTGAGAGACCAGGTCTTTCAGAGTCGGCGCCATGGCGAGCGGCACTTCGCACATCGCCACAAGGTCAGGATTCATGTTAGCGATGTAGGTAGCCGTTCGGTCCGGGTTATAGACGTTGTCGGTCCCTTTACCGAAGGCGACGTTCCAGGTCATCACCTTGAGCTGCCCGCCGCTCGGCGGAGGCGCGGGCGGGTTGACCGTGATGACGGTCGTCACCGTCGCGGTGGCCCCCAGGTTGTCAGTTACCGTGAGCCTCGCCGTGTAGGTCCCTGCGCCCTGGTAGATGTTCGACGGGTGAGGCTGCGAAGCGGTGTTGCCGTCGCCGAACGTCCAACTGTAAGAGGCGATGAAGCCGTCTGGGTCGGAAGCCGAGGACGAGAAGTTGACCGCAAGCGGCGCGGCGCCCGAAGTCGGGTTCGCGCTGATGGTGACCTGCGGCGGCTGATTGGCAGGCGGTGGCGGTGGCGGACTGCCAATCGTGCTGGGGAGTATTGTCGTGTCATTCCTCAACGCGCCGGGCGAGCCGTTCAAGTAATTCGTGGGCGAAAGCACTATCTGGTCTATCGACAGCCCGTCCTCTCTTACCTGCACGCGCAACGTCTGTGTGCCGGTAGTCTGGAAATATATCTGCGGCCCGAGCACGCCGACGCCCCAGCCGTCGTCTTGCCATCCCCATCCCTGTATACCGCACCCGGAACAGTCTTCGAGGTTGACTGACATGCCTGAGGTTGTGCCTATGCGGTAGAGCGCGCTGCCAGCCGCATCGACGCTGCCGGAAAACTGCACGAATACGGAGTCGTTGCCCCAGAAGTCGTTCTGGGCTTTGCTTCTCATCCACAGATGGTATGGCACGCCCGCGACGACGTTAAACGTCATCTCGAAATAATGGGTAGGATTAGCAAGTGGCGCACTCAGTTTTGCCCCACCATTATCCGGGTTGCGCAAGGCTGTCTGCCCGGCGGCGGCGCTGTCAAAAACCCTCGACCAGTTGCCCGCCGTCTGGCTGATGGGAATATCTGAAGCCCAGATGACGATGTTCGACGCGCTTGCAGGAGGAGGAGGCGGCGGCGGCGGAGCGCCATTAACCGTAATAACTATCGACGCGCTCGCCGTTGCGCCCAGGTTGTCGGTTACCGTCAGCCTCGCCGTGTAAGTCCCTGGCGTCTGGTATGTAGTGGTTGGGTGAGGCTGTGAAGAGGTGTTGCCGTCGCCGAACGTCCAACTGTAAGAGGCGATATATCCATCAGGGTCGGTAGCGGCCGAACCGAAGTTTAAGACCAGCGGGGCAACGCCTGACGAACTCGGGTCTACGCTGATGCTGACTTGCGGCGGCTGATTCGTAGGCGGCGGCGGCGGAGGCGGCGGCGGGCTGCTCTTAGGAAGGATCGTGTTGTCATTCCTCAACGCGCCAGGCGAGCCGTTCAAGTAATTCGTAGGCGAAAGCACTATCTGGTCTATCGACAGCCCGTCCTCTCTCACTTGAACGCGCAGCGTCTGTGTGCCAGTGGTCTGGAAATATACCTGCGGTCCGAGCACGCCGACGCCCCAGCCGTTGTCTTGCCATCCCCACCCCTGTATTCCGCACCCGGAACAGTCTTCGAGATTCATCTCCGCTGCCGACGTGGTGCCTATCCTGTAGGTCGGCGCTTGACTGCTCGTCACGCTGCCAGAGAACTGTATGAAGACCGAGTCGTTGGCCCAGAAATCGCTCTGGGCTTTGCCTCTTATCCACAGATGGTATGGCACGCCCGCGACAACGTTAAACGTCATCTCGAAGTAGTCGGCCGGGCTGGCTAAAGCCGTCGTGCGCTTAGCCGCCCCCTGGTCGGGATTGTGCAATCGCGCGCCGCCAGCGGCAGTTGCGTCTGACACGACTTGCCAGTTGCCTACCCTCGTGGCTTCCGACGCGTACAGCACTATGTTTGTTGCGCCCGACTGTGCTGCTGTGATCGCCATGAATGCTGTGATCGCCATGAATGACGACGCCAGCAGAACGATTAAAACCAATAATCTCAGATTAGTCCTTTTTCCAAATCTCTCCATGATTCTCCATTGCCGGAGCCAGAGGCTCCGGGTCACACCTTTAGTTGAGAAGTTCCATGGGAACAGCAATATCCGCGTGTGGTGAGGTCGAGCGCGAACAGCTTGCCCTGCACTACATCATCAAATTTTCAGGAACTTGATTTTAGATACTGCCTATCAAGCCTGAGGGGCGATGCGCCTTGGACTAAGTGAATTCTCAATCTATCAGCGACACCTTCAGTTGTCTTGGCTTGGTGCTGGGGCGCACACTTACCATCGACGCTTGTTCAGGGGCCAGCGGGTAATCACGTGAGGAAGCGCCAAACTAACAACGATGCCCTCCACCCGAGAGCATCTTGAATGCCTTCTTTGTCAATTACTCTTTGACCTGTCGATCCTGTTGCTTGGGAAGAGGCTTTATATCACGCTGTCCAGAAACGGGTCAAGAATTTAGTTTCTTTGCAACCTTTTCGCAACAATATCTGGCTTTTTTTTCAATAAGAAGCGGATTTTGCAGACTCCGGCCAATTAAGAGTATCGAAATAGTAGCAGCGCAATGCTGAGTTGTCTGTAGACGAATTATTATGAAAGAAACATATATAAACCGGCGGGGTGACGGGTAAGTTTTCTATCTGGCGACTGCTGCCAAAGGCTCTATAAAGGCATTATGTTATTAGATGTCATTATCCCCACTTTTAACCGTCATGCCCTGCTGCAAAGGACACTCGACAGCCTGCTTGAGGCCGATCTGCCTTCGGGCCTCGACCTTCGAGTCACCGTCGTAGATAACAATTCAAAGGACCAGACCCGAGAAGTAGTTGAAGAGTATAAAAAGAGGTTCGGCCGCCGGCTCGAATACCAGTTCGAAGCCGAACAGGGGAGGTCGGCCGCGCTCAACCGGGGCATAAGCTCGACCGACGGCGAGCTTGTCGGGATGATAGATGACGACGAAGAGATCGATTCCGATTGGTACAGGAACATTCACCGGGCATTTACGGCCGGCGACGTAGACTTTATCGGCGGCCCTTACAAGCCCAGGTGGGGGGCGAAGCCTCCGGCCTGGTTGCCTATGAACTACCTCGGCGTGATCGGCTGGGTAGATGGCGGCGAGCGCGTCGTCGCCTTTGACGATAACTATCCGGGCATTTTGATGGGCGGCAACGCCGTGCTCACTCGCGCGATATTAAACAAGGTCGGGCTTTATAAGACTTCAATAAGCCGCACGGGCAAACGCCTGCTCGCCGGTGAGGACGAAGATATGTACCAGCGCCTTCTTGCGGCGGGCGCAAAGGGCCTCTACTTACCGACCTTGATCATTTATCACTACATCCCGCCCGAGCGTTTGACCCGTCCTTACTTCCGCCGGTGGTGCTTCTGGCGCGGCGTCTCTCGCGCGGTCATAGACCGCGAGCGCCCCTCGCAGGCGGTCTATTTGGCGGGCGTCCCGAGGTGGCTTTACGGCCAGGCCGCGCGCGGGGCTTTGAGAATAGCCCGCGCCGCAATCGTTCCGCGACCGAACCCTGCACAGAGGTTCTCAGACGAGCTCGCCTTGTGGGACCTCGCAGGCTTCTTCTACGGAAAACATTTCTATAACCGCTCTCAAACTGTCTGAATCACCCGGAGGCGCTTCATAAAGATGGGGACCTATTATTCGACAAGCTCAGAAGCCCTCGCCCCGCCGCCGAGCTTCGACACCCGCGGCGAGACCGTCATACGCGCGCCTTCGATGGCGCGGCTGGAGCTTGGCGGAAACCTCATTAAGCTCTGGCAATACAGGGACCTCTTCTACACGCTGAGCCTCCACCGCATACGCGTGCGGTACAAGCAGACGGCGCTCGGCATTCTTTGGGCGCTGGTGCAGCCGCTGGCGATAATGCTGATCTTTACGCTGATCTTTTCGGTCATAGCGAGGATGCCGAGCGAAGGCGCGGCCTACCCCGTGTTCGCCTACACCGCGCTTCTGCCCTGGACCTTCTTCTCGACCGCGCTGCTCAACGCGACGAACTCCCTGGTCAACAACTCGCAGCTTATAACGAAGGTCTCGTTCCCGCGCGAGATCCTCCCCCTGACCTACGTCGCCGCCGCGCTCTTCGACTTCATAATCGGGTCGGTCGCCTTAGTGGCGTTAATTACATATTATAGAGTGCCGCTGACGTTGAATTATCTTTACGCGCTGCCGATCATCTTCCTGCTGGCGATGCTTGCGGCGGCCACCTCTTTTCTGCTCTCGGCGACGCAGGTGCGCTTCCGGGACATAGGCGTAGGGATGCCGCTGCTGCTACAGGTCTGGATGTTCGCCACGCCCGTAGTCTACCCGCTCAGCGCCGTCCCCGAGAACTTGCGCGGGCTTTATTCGTTGAACCCCGTGGCCGGGCTGATCGAGAACTTTCGCCGCGTGGTTCTTTACAACACCCCGCCCGACTATTTCTCAATGGGAATCTCGGCGGCAGTCACGGCCGTGTTGCTCGTAGTCGGCTACGCGCGGTTCAAGCGTGTGGAGGCGACGATGGCCGACATGATCTGAAGCCGCTTTGTATGATTTATGATCGACATCAGATTCGACAAGGTCAGTAAAAAGTATTTAATCCGCCGGGAGCGTGAGCGGCGGGATTCGCCCCGCTCGCTGAAAGCCAGGATCAATGGTTTTCGTCGTCGCTCGGAGCAGTTCTGGGCGTTGCGAGACGTGAGCTTCGAGGTCAAGCGGAGCGAGGCGCTCGGCATCATAGGGCCTAACGGGGCGGGCAAGAGCACGATCTTGAAGCTGCTCTCAAACATCACCACGCCCACGCGCGGGGAGATCACAATCCGCGGCCGATTGTCCGCGCTCATCGAGGTGGGCTCAGGCTTTCACCCCGAGCTCACGGGGCGCGAGAACGTCTTCCTCAGCGGCTCGATTCTGGGGATGCGCCGCCGCGAGATCAGCGAGAAGCTTGAGAGCATCATCGATTTTGCGGAAGTGCGCCAATTCATCGACACGCCGGTTAAGCGATACTCTTCGGGGATGTATGTAAGGCTGGGATTCTCTATAGCCGCGCACCTGCACCCCGACGTACTGCTGCTCGACGAAGTGCTGGCCGTCGGCGACGCCGCGTTCCAGGCCAAGTGCGTCAAACGTATCACCGAGCTTAAGCAAAACGGGACCACGATCGTCTTCATCTCGCATGACCTGACTTCGGTCGAGCTCTTATGCGACCGCGTGTTGCTGTTGAGTCAAGGCGAGATCGCGGCCGATGGCCCGCCGCGCGATGTGATAAATCTTTACCAGCAGCGTTGTGACGGCGCTCCCGTGTCGCGACAAAGCGTCGCGGGGCCTGAAAAAGAGGTCGAGGTCACAGACTTCGCGCTCTTTGACGGCGAGGGCCGACAGACGAATGTGCTTCGCACCGGCAAGCCGCTTTCCGCGCGCATCAAGTACACGGCCAGCCATGACATAAGCGACGTTGTCTTCGAGGTCTTCTTCTACTCGGCCGGCGGCAAGTACCATTCACAACTTTCTACAAACTCAGACGGCTCGCGCATAGACCTCGATAAGGGGACGGGGAGTCTGGAGTTTTTCTGCCCCGAGCTAGGGTTACAGCCGGGCATTTACTATGTCGATTCGGTGATCAAGCGGCGCGGGGCTTCTTTAGAGATCGATTGGCAGTCGCGGTGCGCGACGCTCCGAGTGGACCCGTGTAAGTCGGTTCTGGGCGATTTCTACATGGCCCACGAATGGCGCCTGGATTCCGGTTTCGATCCGCCTGTGGCAAAGCTCGGGAGGGTGAGCGGCGCAGAGATCGACGCTCACGAGCCGATTGAGAGAGAAAGCTTATGACGCTATCAGAACCTCGCCTCGTATCGGTCATAATCCCCTGCTACAATCAGGGCCGGTATCTCGGCGAGGCCATCACGAGCGCGCTCGGCCAGGGCTACGATGATCTTGAGGTGATAGTCGTAGACGACGGGTCTACGGACCACACGGCCGAAGTGGCTGGCAGGTACGCGCGCGTCAGTTGCGTGAGGCAGTCGAATAGAGGGCTGGCGGCTGCGCGGAACCGAGGGTTAGAGGCGAGCCGAGGCGAGTACGCTGTGTTCTTAGACGCCGACGACAGGCTAGCCGAGGGTGCGATAGAGGCGGGAGCCGCGTCGCTAGACTCTCACCCGGATTGTGCATTCGTCTCGGGCCATTACCGCCTGATCGATGCGGAAGGCCGGGCCATGCCGCACAGCGCCACGAGTTGCGCGGAAAGCGATTATTACGACGCGATGTTGCGCCGCAACTACATAGGCATGCATGCGACGGTCATGTACCGCCGCTCAGTTTTGGAGATTGTCAAAGGCTTTGATACATCGAGGCGCGCGTGTGAAGACTATGATCTGTACCTGCGGATCGCCAGGAGTTTTCCGGTCCATTGTCATCACCGCGTTGTGGCGGAGTATCGCCAGCACGGCGGAAACATGAGCAGAGATTACGCGCTGATGATGAGAAGCTCTTTATCGGTCCTCCGCTCGCAGCGGCAGTTTGTGAGAGGCGATGAAAAGCTCGAACGCGCTTACAGAGAGGGGATCAAGTTCTGGCGAGACTATTGCGCCGGAGGGTTGATCAGGCAGGTGAAAGACTGCCTCGGGCTGCGCGAATGGCGCAACGCGCTCGCCGGGTCACTGACGCTTCTGCGCCATCACCCGCGAGCCTTTACGCGCGGGATCGCTCCGGGCCTGATGCGAAAGGCATTCAGGCGAGCGATGCTGTTGTCGTCACGTTCTAGCTTAATGCTTTGAGGTCGAATGGCTGGGCAATATGACATCTCGGTGGTGATCAGCACGTACAACCGTAGCGGTATGCTGCGGGTGGCCCTGGAGCGGCTGCTTGAGCAGCAGGCCGAGGGCGTGCGCTACGAGGTGATCGTCGTCGACAACAACTCGACCGACCGGACCAGGGAGGTCGTCGAGTCGTTCGTCAGCGATGGGCACGCCGACCTCAGATACGTCTTCGAGCCTAAGCAGGGCATCTCATACGGCAGGAACACGGGCATAGCTAATTCGAGCGCCGAGATAATCGCCTTTACAGATGACGACGTGCGCGTCGGCCGGGACTGGGTCATCAAGATGAAGCGCGCCTTCGACGCGCACCCCGAGGTCGATTTCGTCGGCGGACCTATATTGCCTGAGTGGAAGAGCGAGCCGCCCGAGTGGCTGACTCGCGACCACTGGTGGCCGCTCGCCCTTTTGGATTTCGGGGATAAACCGTTCTACGTGAATATAGACATTCCCGTCTGTTTGCCCACGGCGAACATCTCTTTCCGGCGTCGCGCCTTCGACCACATCGGCCTGTTCTCGCCCGAATTCTCCGGGAGGGAAGACCACGAGCTGCTCGTGCGGTTGTGGCGGACGGACCGGCAGGGCATTTACATCCCTGACATAGCCGTGACGGCCGAAGTGCAGCCTGAAAGGCTGAAGAAAGATTACCACCGCAAGTGGAACCTTACGACGGGCAAGTTCAATTCGCTCATGAGGCTCAACGAGAGCGTTAGCCGGGACGGCCGGTTCGTCGGAGAGCTGCCCGACCAGGCGACGCTGTTCGGCGTGCCGGGGTTCGTCTATCGCAAGCTGCTCACCGAAAGCCTCCGCTGGGTCGCGGCGGCCGCGCGGTGGCAAAGCGGCAAATCGCAGCAGCACAAAAACCATATATGGTATTTGATCGGCTACATCAGCAAGCGCATAGAGAAGGACTCGGCCGAGCGCAAGCATTCAAGCCTCACTGAAATCGGAGCCTTCACCAAGACCCTGTTGCGAAAGAAGCTCTACCGGAACTAAAGGACCAGGGACCAGCGATGAGCGAGCGACCGGATATTTCAGCAGTGATCAGCACGTACAACCGGAGCGGTATGCTGCGGGTGGCCCTGGAGCGGCTGCTTGAGCAGCAGGCCGAGGGCGTGCGCTACGAGGTGATCGTCGTCGACAACAACTCGACCGACCGGACCAGGGAGGTCGTCGAGTCGTTCGTCAGCGATGGGCGCGCGAACCTCCGGTACGTCTTCGAGCCCAAGCAGGGCGTCTCTTACGCGCGCAACTCGGGGATTCAATGCGCGCGCTCTCCTATCATCGCGTTTGCCGACGACGACGTAGTAGTGGCGCGCGATTGGGTGGCGGTCGTCAAGCGCGAGTTCGACGCTCACCCTGAAGTCGATTGTCTCGGCGGCAAAGTGCTTGCGGAGTGGCAGAGCGAGCCGCCCGCATGGCTTACGCGCGATCACTGGTCGCCGCTCGCTTTGCAGGACTATGGCGACGAGCCATTTCTTGTGAACGTGAAAAACCCGCTCTGTTTGGTCAGCGCCAACCTGGCTTTTCGCCGCGAAGTCTTCGCCGCGATCGGGCCGTTCGCCCCCGAGTTGCAGCGGGTGAAAGACGGCATAGGATCGATGGAAGATCTTGAGCTGTTGATCCGCTACTGGAGGGCGGGGGGCGAGAGCCTTTACCTGCCTTCGCTCGTCGTGACCGCAGAAGTCCCTGTCGCTCGGACTACAAAGGAGTATCACAGGAGGTGGCATCGAGGGCACGGCAGCTTCTACGCGCTGATGCGCTCGCCTGAACTGGAGCGGTCGTCGAAAAGGGCGCTGTTCGGCGTCCCGGCGCACCTCTACCGCCAGTGCGTGATAGACGCGGCCAACTGGGGCATGTCTTTGCTGAAAGCCGAGCCCGACCGCGCTTTCCTGTGCGAGACTCGTTTGCGCTTCTTCGCAGGGTTCTTCAAACAGCGCAAGAGAGATTACATGTCGAGCCGTCAACACGGGGCCGTGCGCGAGGTGGCGGAGTTCGTTCATTCAATGTGGTAAGTATGGTCAGCCGGAAGATAATTGATTCGCCGTCCTGCACAATCCCGTCCGAGGATGCCGATTTTCATCCGCACTCGTTCGCGGACTCTCACGGCAGGCTCTTCCGCTGGAACGGCGGGCTGTACAGAGGGATACGCGGAGGGCAGGCCGCTTTCTTCTCGCGGCTGTTTCAGGATGGCGTGATTCAGAGTTTGATCGATCGGAGGCTGCTGATCGATACGGAGCCGACCGCCCTCAACCTCGACGGCTACGATCTGGTCGTGCGGCACAGAACAGTTCCATTCCCCTCGTACCCGAACGAGTGGTGCGCGGAGATGTTGAAAGACGCCTCCGTATGTATGCTCGATCTCCAGACGGAGCTCACACGGCGGGGCCTCTCATTGAAAGACGCGCACCCGTGGAACATTCTCTTCGATGGTTGTAATCCGGTATTCGTCGATTTGACATCGATCGTGCCTCTTGGTGAGAGCGCGGCCTGGCCTGCCTACGACGAGTTTTGTCGCTTCTGTTATTACCCGCTGATCTTGATGTGTCACGGGCGCGAGCGAGTCGCGAGGGCTTTGATCGCCGAATATGAGGGCGTCTTAAGGTCTGACCTCTCCGTGTTGCCGCGCCGCTTCGCCCTGTCGCCTTTCGCCTTAAGAAAGGTGATCGACCGCGCGCTGAGCCCCGTGCGGCGGCTCAAAAAGACCGACGCGCAAGTCTCACAGTTGCTCTTCCTGCGGCGGCTCAAACAAAACGTAGAGCGGATAAACGCACCCCGGAGCCCTGGAGATAAGTCGCCGGCACACGGCGCGCAACAAATCTTACACGGCATTCTCGACGACCTCAGACCCGCATCGGTGCTCGACATAGATGGTTTCGAAGGGCGGCATTCAATACAGGCCGCGCGCCTGGGGAGCAGCGTCGTGTACTTCGGCGCGGACCAGACGGTCGTCAGCGAGCTTTACCACGCCGCGCGGAGCGAAGGGTTGAGCGTCCTTCCCCTCGTGATCGATTTCATCAAGCCCACTCCGTCGATCGGGTATTCAAGCCACTACACGGTCGCCGCTACCGAGCGGTTTAAGTGCGACATGGTCCTGGCTGTTTCAATAGTCGAGCGCCTTGTGTTCGACAGGTACTTAAGCTTCGACCTGATAGCGGAAGGCATCTCTTCATTCTCGAAGCGGTGGGCGGTTGTCGAGTTTGTGCCAAAGACGACCGACGGTTTTCAGTGGTACACGCTGGAGAATTTTGTTAATGCGATTCGCAACTATTTTCCTGGCGTGGAGGTGATAAAGCCTCGCGGCGAGTCGCGCGCTTTTCTGATCTGCTCGAAATACTAATATGACAGGCAATCCCAGAGTATCGGTAATCACACACTTCTTGAACTCTAAAGAGTTCTTTAGAGAAGCGCTCGACAGCGTCTTGTCTCAAAGCTATCAGGAGTGGGAACTCTTGCTCGTCGATGACGGCTCGACTGACGCCAGCGCGGAGATAGCTCTGAGCTATGAGAGAGAACACGCCGGCAAGGTGCGCTACCTGCATCACCCCGGCAGAGAGAACCGTGGGATGAGCGCGTCGCGAAACCTCGGCGTCGACAGCGCCAGGGGAGAGTACATAGCGCTGCTCGACGCGGATGATCTGTGGCTGGCCGAAAAGCTGGAGCGGCAAGTCGAGATATTGGATTCGTGGCCTGAAGCGGCGATGGTCTACGGGGCCACTCTCTACTGGTACAGTTGGACAGGCAAGGGCGTAGACCTTGATAGGGATTTGCTGATAGAGCCGAAGGTCGAGCTTGACGCGCCGATAAAAGCGCCCGCGCTCCTCATACGCTTTTTAGAAGAGACGGCTCCCATCCCTTGTCCTTCAGACATACTGGTGCGGCGCGATGCGATAAGAGCCGCGGGCGGGTTCGAGGAGTCATTCAAGCGCATCTTCACCGATCAAGTCTTTTACGCAAAGCTCTGCCTTAACGCGCCGGTCGTCGCAACCAATCAGTGCTGGTTCAAGTACAGGAGGCACGCCGATTCTTCCGTGTCGGTTGTAAAGAGAAGAGGCGAGCTTCGGAAGGCGCGACTGATTTATCTGAACTGGCTGGAAGACTATCTCTACAGTCAGCGTGTCGAAAACCCTGACGTGTGGCGCGCGCTCAGGGGCGCGAAAAGAAGGTGTCAGTATCCGAGGCTGTCTCGTCTGCCGAACGACGCGCGCTACCGCGTAGCGACCATTAAAGAGCATTTGAGAACCGCGGCGCGCGTGATGCTGCCGGCTACGCTTCATCAACGGCTGCGCGCGAGCCGGGGAAGGGCTAAGTAGTTATGCCGGAATCGCGGCTGGTAACAGTAATAATCCCCTGCTACAACCAGGGCCGGTATCTCGGCGAGGCCATTACGAGCGCGCTCGGCCAGGGCTACGATGATCTTGAGGTGATAGTCGTAGACGACGGGTCTACGGACGACACGGCAGAGGTGGCTGGCAGGTACGCGCGCGTCAGTTGCGTGAGGCAGGCTAACCGAGGGCTGGCGGCTGCGCGCAACCATGGGCTAGAGGCTAGCCGAGGCGAGTACGTTGTGTTCTTAGACGCCGACGACAGGCTAGCCGCGGGAGCATTAGCAGTAGGAGCGAACGCGCTCGACTCTCACCCGGATTGCGCTTTCGTTTATGGACACGTAAGGCTCATCGACTCAAACGGCTCGCTGACCTTATATCCTCCGAGTGTAAAGATCGAACGAGATCATTATCTTGAGCTGCTGCGCCACAATGACATCTGGTCACCAGGCGCAGTGATGTACCGGCGCAGCGTCTTTGATTCGGTCGGCCTTTTCGATCCGCGCGTAAACGCCTCGGCCGACTACGACCTGAACCTGCGAATCGCCAGGCGTCATCCGATCTTTTGTCACGGAGAGGTCGTGCTCGAATACCGCAAACACGGCTCGAACATGACTGGCAACTTTGCCGAGATGCTTAAAACGTCAGTGGCCGTCAGGCGATCACACAGAAAGCATGTGAGGCAGAACCGATTACAAAAAGAAGCCCTGGAAACCGGGATCGAGGGCGTGCAGCGAGATTATGGCGAAAAGCTCATACGAGCAACCCGCTCTCAGGTGGAGGCTCGCCAGTGGAGGCAAGGTCTGACAGGCGGGGTCGCGCTGCTCAAGTACTACCCGGAAGGGCTGGCGCGACTGATCCGGCGAAAGCTGTTTCGCTTCGTAAGCAAGCAATCTCTTGGGAGCGATTATCAGAAATGAATCGAGAGCCGCTGGTTTCAATAGTGATGATCTTCTTGAATGCGGAGAGATTCATTCAAGAGGCGATCGAAAGCGTGCTGGCGCAGAGCTACGCCAACTGGGAACTGCTCTTGATAGACGACGGCTCGATCGATTCAAGCGGCGAGGTGGCGCGGCAGTACGCCGCCAGATACGCCGGTAAAATGCGATACATCACTCACGCGGGCGGCGAGAATCTCGGCATGAGCGCCTCGCGCAACCTGGGGATCAACAGCGCTAACGGAGAGCTGATAGCCTTCTTAGACGCCGACGACGTTTGGCTCGCAGAAAAGCTTGAGCGACAAGTCGAGATATTAATTTCGCAACCCTCGGCGGCGATGGTCTGCGGGAGGGCGCAGTATTGGTATAGCTGGAGCGGCAGGCAAGAGGACCTGTCGAGAGATTTCGTCCCCGAGCTCGGGGTGCCGCACGACAGTCTCGTCAACCCTCCCGCGCTCTTTGCCGCCCTCATGCGAAACCAGGTCGTAACAAGCACCGGCAGCCTGGTGCGGCGCGAGGCGATCGAGACCGTAGGTGGGTACGAAGAGAGCTTTCGCGGGCTGTACGAGGACCAGGCTTTTTACGCAAAGGTTTGTCTCAACGCACCCGTATTCATTAGCGGAGGGTGCTGGTATAAGTACCGCAAGCACCCGGATTCATGCTGCTCGGTGGCCGAAAGCCATGGTCGCCAGCACGCCGAGCGGCTCCTTTTGCTGAACTGGCTCGAAGCATACCTGAGCGAGAACTCGATAAAAGATAAGGGCGTTTGGCAGAGCCTCAAGCGCGCGCAATGGGCGTGCCGGTTCCCGAAGCTTTCCCGGATGCCGGACCACGTTCGATACCATACGAATATGACAAAAGAGAGAGTGAAATCGATGGCCAGGCAGATAGTCCCTGCGCCTGTGTACCGATTGATCAAGACCGGGAGGCGCGGGCGCGTCGAGCAGCCTCAGCCGGGCAGAATCAGGTTCGGCGATTTGAGGCGGCTCGCGCCTTTCAGCCGCGTGTTCGGTTACGACCGCGGCACCCCGGTCGACCGCTACTACATCGAGGGCTTCCTCGCCCGCAACTCTGACGACATTCGGGGCCGGGTCCTTGAGGTGGGCGACGACACCTACACGCGCAGGTACGGCGGCGAGCGCGTCGATAAAGTCGATGTGCTTCATGTTACGGAGGGGAGCCCGCTTGCGACCATCATCGCCGACCTGACAAAGGCCGATCATATACCGTCTGAAACATTCGACTGCATAATCCTTACGCAGACGCTTCACCTCATCTACGACGTGCGCGCGGCCATCCGCACGCTTCACAGAATTCTAAAGCCGGGCGGGGTCTTGCTCGCCACGTTCCCCGGCATCAGTCAGATAGACCGTCACGAATGGGGCAAATCCTGGTACTGGGCCTTCACAAAACTGGCGGCCGGGCGGATGTTCGGCGAAGCGTTCCCGGAGAGTGCGCTCAGCGTCGAAGCGCATGGGAATGTGCTTGCGGCAACCTCTTTTCTTTATGGCATCGCCCTTGAGGAGTTGCGTAAAGAGGAGCTTGATTTCAGTGACCCCGATTACGAAGTTACTATCGCCGTGCGGGCGGTAAAGGAGGCTGAATGAACACGGCCTCGTTCGGCGGTCTGCGCCGCCTCGCCTCCAGGGCTAGAAGTCGGCTTTCGAGCAGGGCCTTGATACTGCTCTATCACCGCGTAGCCGAAGCGAGCTCTGACCCCTGGTCGCTTGCGGTCAAGCCCGCGCACTTCGCCGAGCATCTCGACGTAATCAAAAGACGCGCCAGTGTGCTGTCGGTCGAAGGGCTTGTGGCCGCCATCACGAACGGCAAGCTCCCCCGCCGCGCGGTCGTGATTACTTTCGACGACGGGTACGCCGATAACCTTCTTAACGCCAGACCTCTGCTGGAGAGATACGATTGCGCGGCGACGGTCTTCGTCACGACTGGCTTCGCCGGCTCGGATCGCGAGTTCTGGTGGGACGAGCTGGACAGATTACTGCTTCAACCCGGCGCGCTGCCGCCGAGTCTTCAGCTCACCGTCGGCAGTAAGGATTACAGTTGGGATTTAGGCGAAGCCGCCCGCTACGGCGAGTCGGCTTTTCACGCGAACGGACGATGGCGGGCCTGGCAGACCGAAGACCCGTCGTCTCGGCATCTGCTCTACCGCTCGCTCTGGGAGCTGATGCACCCTATGCGGGAGGACGAGCGGCGGAGAGTGCGCGACGATCTAGTCTCCTGGGCGGGAGCAGACCGCTCGCCTCGCGCGTCGCATCGCGCGCTATCTTCGGACGAGCTCGGTGAGCTGGCCGAAGGGGGGCTTGTCGAAATCGGATGTCATACCGTCACGCACCCGAAGCTCGCGGCGATCGATCCGAGCACGCAGCGCGAAGAGATCGGTCAAAGCAAGTCGAGGTTGGAAGAATTACTGAACCGCAGAATCAAGAGCTTCGCTTACCCATACGGCCGGCCATGTGATTACACGGCGGAGACTGTGGCCCTCGTCAAAGAGGCGGGCTTTGATTCGGCCTGTTCTACGACGAGCGGCCCGGTCAATCGGCGCTCGAATCTCTTCGAGTTGCCTCGGTTTCAAGCGCCTGACGTCGACGGCGAGGCGCTTGATCGGCTGGTCGGGCAGTGGTTCGCCGATCGATAGTTTCGCAATGCGTATACTGGTGCTGACAAATTTTTATCCGCCTCACTACGTCGGTGGCTACGAGCTCGGCTGCCGCGACGTGGTCGAAGGGCTCAGAGCGCGCGGCCATGAAGTCAGGGTGTTGACTTCGACCTACAAGGTTGATAAGCCGAGCCGCAGGCATGGGGTTTACCGCTGGCTTCAGACCGATTTTACGAGCAACGGGAACCGCTCAAGTTTCTTCAGGCTGCTAAGGAAAGAGCTTACCAACCGATGGGCCTTCAAGTTTGCCTGCCGCTCATTCATGCCGGACCTCGTCTACGCATGGAACGTAACCCATATCTCAGTTTCAAACCTGTTGATGGCCCAGCAGATGGGCCTGCCGGTCTGTTACTTCGTCTCCGACCAGTGGCTGTCGCGATGGGAGGACGATCTCTGGATTCTAAACACGCGCCGCAACCCGCGCAGCCCTCACAAAAAACTCGCCTGGCGCATGCTCAGCTCGTTATTGAGCGCCTCGGGCCTATTCCCCAAAGGCTCCCTGGACTTGAGCCACACCCAGTTCGTCAGCCGTTTCCTCAAGCAGTCGGCGCTCGAAGCCGGTAAGCCTGCCGTAAGCTCTGAGGTGATTCATTGGGGGATCGATGTCGCCCGCTTCTCGACGAACGGGGCGGCGCGCGACCCATCGAAGCTGCTATACGTAGGCCAGATTACCGCGCACAAAGGGGTCCGCACGGCGGTCGAAGCGCTCAAGCTGGTTCGGGAGAGATATGGCTGCGATAAAGCCACGCTCACGGTTGTAGGAGGGCCAGATTATGACAACGAGATCAAGCGGCTCGTTCGCTCGATGGGGCTTGTCGGCAGTGTGCGCTTTACCGGGTTGATCCCGCGCGAGCGGCTGCCGGAGATCTACAAAGAGCACGGCACTCTTATATTCCCTTCGGTCTGGGACGAGCCGTTCAGCATTACGCTGCTTGAGGCCATGTCATCAGGGCTGGCCGTGGTGAGCACTACCACGGGCGGCAGCGCCGAATTGCTCGCCGACGGAGTGAACGCTTTGACATTTCCTAAACAGGACGCCGAAAGCTGCGCACTCCAGGTGAAGCGACTCATCGACGACCCCGAGCTGTTCGACAGAATCCGGCAGAGCGGGAGGCAGGCGGTTCAACACGGCTTCCGGCTCGACGCTATGATCGACAAGATTGAAGACTCGCTGACGAGAGTCTGTGATTATGAAGATAGGAATTTACAATGAGCCTTCCGGCGGCGGCATAGGCGGCGCGGAATCGACCGTCGCCATACTTGCGGAAGCCTTGAGCGCCACCGATCAGGTCGAGATCGTTCACCACAGGAACTCGCTCCGTTTAGAAGACCTCTGTGAAATATCCGGCGCGCGTCTGGACCGAGTCGGTTTACGATACGTCGCGCCGACTCCTTACAGCTTCGGCCTGTCGCACATTCCCTGGCGGCGCTACCGCGGTGCGCGCGCCTGGCACGCGGCGCTCAGCGAGCCGTACGATCTTTTTATCAACGTCACACACGGCATACCGCCGTTCTGTCATGCGCGGCGGGGCGCTCTCATCGTCCTGTTCCCCGTCGGCCAACGGCCGGCCGGCGAGCTAGTGAGCTCGCGCGGGTCGTCGTTCGGCTCGCTGCTTAAGAAACGGACGAAGCTTCTTTATCACGACTGGGAGTGGCAAAGGCGAATAGGCTCGTATCAAATAAGAACCACGATCTCGGAGTTCTCTCGAACGTGGATCATGCGGCGGTGGAGCGCCGACTGCCAGGTTCTATACCCACCCGTCGACACTCACTTTGCTTCCGCCCCGAAGGCTAACCTGATCCTCAGCGCCGGCAGGTTCACGACCGAAGGCCATTCAAAGAAGCAATCGGAGATGATCGACGCGTTTCGACAGATGAAAGATGACGGTCTAAAAGGGTGGGAGTATACCTGCGCGGGCAGCCTCGGCGAGTCGGCGCGGGACAACTCCTATTTCAAGAGCGTCGAGCACAACGCCGCGCAGTGCGGCGCGGAAGTCTTCGCCAACCTCGGACGAGACCGTTTGAAGAAGCATTTTGAGATGGCGAAGATCTTCTGGCACGCGGCCGGGTACGGGGAAGACGACCGCCGGCCGGAGATGTTCGAGCATTTCGGCATCGTCACGGTCGAGGCTATGGCCGCGGGCTGCGTGCCCGTGGTCATCAATAAAGGCGGGCAGTCGGAGATCGTTCGTCACGGGGTCAGCGGTTTTCTTTGGGATACGTTTGACGAACTCAAACAGTACACGTCGCTGTTGGCCCGCGACGAGAGGTTGCGCACACGCATGGCCGACGAGGCGCGTCGGCGGGCGCAGCTATTCAGCCGCGAGGCGTTCGTTAAGCATTTCCTCGGCCTTCTTTGTGCCTGAAAGTGAGATTTTTTTGAATCCTCTTGCCGGTTTAGAGTATCTGAAAAGAAGGAAATCCTTTTTATGAATGGAGTTTATGATTCCATCATATCAATCGAACCTGGGGATTTGCTTGAAGAACGGGCTAGAAAATCTTCTTAGCAGAGAAACCTGCTTGATAACACGAAAGCCCCTACAATGAAGGATTCCGTTATGTCCAGTCCTATCCACGCGAGCGGGACTTCGCCTGCTCTCGCAAAACAATCGCCGTGTGAAGATCAGCCCAACGTGCAGGCGACGCTCGACCGGCGATTCAACCTGCTGAAGTTCCTGGGAACGAGCGGGAACTCTTATTATTTCGCGGCGCACGATCTGGCGGCCGATAGACCCGTAAGGCTGAAGGTGCTTTCTGACGAGGCCGCGGTCGACCGTGAGCAAAGGGAATTGTTCTACCTTGAAGCGGCGGCTTCGGCAAAACTCTCGCATCAGAACATAACTCGGACAACCGAGGCGGAAGAGCTGGGCGGCACACACTTCTGTACGATCGAGCAGAGCCCGAGCGCAATATCGCTGCGCGACCTGCTCGACATACGGTCGTGGCTTGAGGTAGACGTTGCAGTCACTATCGCCCTACAGCTCACCGACGCGCTCGATTACGCGCACGGCCTTGGGGTGCTGCACCTTAAGCTCGACCCCGCGAACGTGCTGATCGAGAGTGACGGCCGAGTGCTGGTCACGGACTTCGGCATAGGCGGTGACGAGGGATTAGCCTGGGCGCAGGCCGACCGCTCCGGCCGCCACTGCGTACAGTACGCAAGCCCCGAGCAGATTCAAGGCTCAAGCTTAGATTGCCGCAGCGACCTCTATTCGCTCGGCATCATTCTGTTTGAAATGTTGACCGACCGCGTGCCTTTCGATTCTACGGACGCGGGCGTGGTGAAGAGAAAACAGCTCACGCAATCTGCATACGCGCCGCAGCTATTTCGCCAGGGGATCTCTAACTATCTTTCCGCGCTCGTCCTCACCTTGCTCGAAAAGAACCCCGATTGGCGCTTCCGAACCGCGGCGCAGCTACAGACGGCGCTCGGTAAAGTCGCCGCCCCGGCCGAATCGCTTCCGGTCGAAGTAGAGAGCCAAGGCGCGGAATTAGACTCGATAGACGACTCAATAGAGTCGCAGGCTGATCCCGACGCGGGTGCTGAATATATCTCGGCCTGGCCAGAAGACGAGGCCGAGGCTGCTGACGACCCTGTCAATCATCGCGAGTTCTTCGAGCCTCCGACCATTATCAAGATCGATCCTCCGCCGCGTGAACCGTCCGAGCCGAAGGCCAGGGCCAAGTTATCTCCGCCCGTCCCGGTCGCAAGGGAGGATGCCGAGCCGTTGCGGCTTTACGTCTCGTCGGACAAATCGCAAAGCAGAAAACAGAGATTGGTATTCCTGGCAATAATGCTCGCGATATTGCTATTGATCTCGCTCTTAGGGCGCAACCACCTCCCCGGATTCTTTCTGGCGGCAAGCGCCGTCGAGCAGTATAACCTGCCCGACGCGAATGCCCAGACACCTGTCACGGACCCGGAGCCTGCCAGCGCGGAGACTGTTCCGGCAGGACCTGTGGAACACTCGAACCAGACCGGATCGAGCGCCGTTTCGCCTCCTGCTCAAGTGAAAGCCGCGCCGCCTAGAAGGAGGTATGTCAGGCGCGCGGCCTTCAGAAGGGCAGGCCAGCCCGCTCGGCGGAAGCTCCGGGTAAAGCGGAAGGTCCGCAGACCTTTATATCTGAGACGCGACAGAACGTCGGCGCTGATGTTTGACGTGGGCGAGTGGGGCAAAGCAAGGCAGTCTTAAGAGAGGTCACGAAAAGAAGAGAAGGAGAGAGCTAGATGTACACAAGATTCTACGGGTTGAAAGAGATACCGTTCGGGCTGACGCCGAACCCGAAATACATCTTCAAGACCGACAGTTATCTCGAAGTGATTGCGAACCTCAGGTACTGCATCAGCCATTATAAAGGGATAGTGACCGTGACGGGCGAGGTCGGCACGGGCAAGACGACGACGTTGCGCTCGATGATACAGCAGCTCGGCCATGAGGTGCTGGCCGTTTACATACTGAATCCGTTTCTCACCGTCCCGGAATTCTACGAGCAGCTCACTTCGAGCCTCAGACTGGGGCTGTCGCCCCGCGCGTCGAAGCCCGAGATTCTCAACACGCTCGCCTGTTTCATGAGCCAGCGTCACATGAAAGGCTTGAGGACGGTGCTGATCGCCGACGAGGCGCACGGGCTGTCGACGGTGGTCCTTGAAGAGATCAGATTGCTCGCCAACCTGGAGACGAACACCGAAAAGCTGCTTCAAATCGTATTGTGCGGGCAGCCCGAGCTTCGCGAAACGCTCAACCAGCCGGGGCTGAGACAGCTCAAGCAGCGGATATCGCTCCGGTGCTCGATCAAGCCGCTGACGCCGGACGAGGTGACAAAGTACATACGATTTCGCCTGAGGACGGCCGGGGCTGAGAGGATGGATATTTTCGATGCGTCGGCCCTGAGTTTAATAGCCCGCGTGTCGCTCGGGATACCGCGCGTCGTAAACAATATCTGCGATAACGCGCTGCTACAGGGCTACGCAGTCAATTCTGAAGTGATCTCCCGCGACATAATCGAAGATGTCATCGATGTGCTCGACATCTCGACCAATGACATGACTACAAGCGACGACCTGGAGTTCAACCAGTGGTCGAGCCCCAAGCATTTCACGGCCATCGAGGGGTCCCGAAGCTGACCGACCGGCTCGCACATGTGACATGGTTGACCCTGCCTGGGTAAGTTATGCACGAATAAAGACTCGGCCGAAACAGCGTACGCTGCCGTACAGAATACCCGCTACAAAAAATTGAATGGGCTAAGCCCCGTAAGTCCGTGTAAAAAAGCGGACTTACGGGGCTTAGTGGCATGGCTGAGGGCGCGGCCGACTCCGCGGAAAAAAATGGGGCGGTTTTTCAGGAGCGGAGAGCCAGTTGCATAATTCTGATAACGACCATGTGGATGCATTCTACAGCCAAACGAACCAGCTACTCTGCTTTAAGAGCTATGAAAAACTAAATCACGGCTGCCGCAGGTGTTGTCCCTCAATCTTAATCTATCGAGGTCTACAGTGGGAATGAACAGTACGGGGTGGATCGAAGCGCTGAAAAACAACGATGTCGAAACGCTATGGGCGAAGTTATATAACCTGATTTCCAAACACTCTTCCGTAAGACTGCTATACCCGCCAAACGAATTCTCGACAGAAATGGTCAGGGATTATTATTGCGACCTGACTCAGGATCTCTTCTTAAAGCTCTTCGAGAAACGGCGATGGCAATATTACCTCGACAACGGCTACACGGACGAAAAGATACAGCAGGAGCTCTACCGTCTGGAGGTGCCTAATATGATCACGCTGATGCAGCGCGAGCGCCATCCCGAGTCCTACAGGATAGCGCGTCGCATCAGCGATCTGATCAAGACGCGGGCCGAGTTTCAGCACTTCTCCCCTTCGACCTCTTCCTCGCCGGACGGGCCGCACAATTGCAATAAGATGGTCCTGAAGCTTTACGGCCTGAGCGACTGGCCCTCCGATAAAGAGATAAAGCCGGACACAGACCTGCCGGAGTTAATCAAGGGTGTGAGATTTCGTACACGTGACATCAGGCGCACGGGCCGCGGGGCCGGGTCGCAGGTCGTCATCTCGAACGAAGACTTGGTTCAGTTGATAGTCGACGTCTTTGCGACCGTAGACACCCCGCTGTCGGTAAGGAAGATGAGGGCGCTCGTGATGTCGAAGCTGCCGATAGAAGATTCGCGTATGGTGTCGATCAGCGCGACGACGCCTGCTTCGACAATCGCGGACGCGGACCTGCCGTGCTTAGAGGTGTCGGATGAAAGGCCGACGCCCTTAGAGGCGCTGTTGCAGAAGGAGAGAAGGCAGCAGATAGAAGATCTGGCCGAAGAGATGCTGAGTCTTCTCAAGGAGCAGGTCAGGAACAAGCCCAGCAGGTATAACAAGCTTCTAAGAGTGGTGTGGCATTGTTATTTCGACCCCGCCTCTTTGTCGCAAACGAACCTGGCAAAAATGATGGGGATCTCCGACTCTCTGGTGAGCCATTACCGGGGGATCTTTGACACATTCGTGCGGACCCTGGACCTGAGCATAGATGAGTTCATACTGCTCAACGGCGCTCTTTCCCGTCGCTTGGCGGCAATCATATCCGATTGGAACGGGCGCGAGGCCGAGCCGAGGAGTGCGAAATCGACTATGAGAGGAGCGCCTCTATACCCCTCTGCCAAACCGCTCAGCAGGGCCGCCACCAGGGGGGCGTGAGTCCTGCATCCCTGCATTAGTTTCCGCCGGGAGCGTAGCTTCGGCGTGAGATGACTCTTCGTCGAAGACTGGGCGGGCAGTATCAAACAATAACGCCACGGCCGGGTTGGGGTCGCTTTCTACGCGCACGACCTCGGCCGAATACATGATCTGCTTTCCGCCGCCGAGCGGGATGCTAATGTAGACTTCCACTCTCATCCCCTCCTGCGGAGGATCATTACAAAGGCCAAGAGAGCCGCGCGCGCTAATGTTACATAGAGTGCCTCCGCTTTCGAACGGATTGCCCGCGGCGGAGACGCCCTTCATAAGAAAAGGCCACTCTACCGGGTATCTCGTCCATCTCCTTCGATCCTCTGATGGAGCAACAGGGTTTTTTATTTCTCGATTCAGTATCTAGATCCCTCCTTTTCAGATAATCTTTATTAGTCCCTTTATCCAATAATTTGTTAGATATCATTGCTTCCCGGTCTTGTATTGACAACGACCGGGCCTCACGTTATAAGAGAATCCCTTGCTGAGATACAAACAGTCAGATTTGATTGAGGCCTCGACTCAGATGGACGACCTGGATAAAGCCTCTCAGCCCAAGTTAAGCCCCGAGCAAGAAGCGGCGATCAAAATGCTCACGGCGGGGTGCAGTGTGAGGTACACGGCCCTCGTGCTCAGGGTAAAAGAGGCGAAGATTTCGGCCTGGATCGCCCGCGATCCGGCGTTCCAGTCCAGGCTAAAAGAGACAGAGTCCTGCAATCCCGCCGATGAGTTGGAAGAGGCTGAGAAGCTGCCCGACCCGGTCGGGGAGTAATTCTTACACGGCTCGTCTAGCAATCACGCATTAATCGTACACTGCCTGAGTACATAGACTCGCTTTCTTGCCCGAATTAGAGCTTCGCGCCAGGAACGGCTTTTGCTTTTATGCTTCTCACCACCTCCCCGTTGCGGTTTCTTCCGCTCTGAGGAAGGTGTATGGGCCAAAAAAACGCATCGATCTTAATCGTAGACGATAACGAAACCACCCGAAGAGCTTTAGCCTTATTGATCTCCTCTTCTTTAGCCCCGGCACATGCCTGCTGCGCGGTGGCGACGGCCGAGGAAGCACTGCGGCTGCTTGAATCGAGATTCTTCCACCTGGCGCTGGTCGATATCAGATTGCCGGGGGTTTCGGGGCTGGACCTGACCTCTTTGATGAGACGCGAATATCCGAATACGGTCGTAATCCTCGTCTCAGGCGTGACCGACCTTTTAGGCCTCAAGCGTCAGCTACAGCGCGGCTGGTTTGATTGCATAGACAAGTCCGCCAGCGTCCAGGAACTGAAAGACTCCATACAGCGCGCGCTAGATTACCAGGAGAAACTCGTGGCGAGTTAGAGCGCGTCTGAGAGGTGACAACTTACCCGGCTGCGTAGCAGCCAGATGTTTGCAGGAGAATTCTCGGCTCCGTAGGAGCCAGATGTTTGTAGATGATCGCCAGGCAGGTACATTCAACTCCGTAGGAGTTGAATAACAGACATACAACTCCTACGGAGTTGGGGCGCATTTACTGTTGTTCTACAAACATCAAGCCCCTACGAGGCTTTTCAGACGCCCTCTTAATACCGTCGCTTCAGAACGATCCGTCACCGGCGCTGTGGTGGTATAGTTCTGGTTATGAATCCTCGACGGCTACCCTACGCACTATTGCTGCTGATCGTTGCCGCCGCCTACTTCATCGCCGCAGAGGTGGGCCTGTCACAAGCCTTCCTGCACGCCAACGTCTCGCCCGTTTGGCCGCCGACCGGCGTCGCCATAGCCGCCGTCTGGTTGCTGGGTCTGAGGATCTCGCCCGCGATTCTTATCGGAGCGCTCGTCGCGAATCTGGCGACCGAGGTTCCCTTTGCGACGGCCGGTGGTATCGCGGTGGGCAATATGTTGGAGGCGGTCACGGCCGTCTTCTTGCTCCGCCGGTTCGTAGGTCTTCGCAGCCCTTTTTACCGCGGCCAGGACGCTTTGAAGTTCGTTCTAATCGCGGGCGCGCTCAGCGCCGCCGTCAGCGCCACCATCGGCAACGTAAGCCTGTGCCTGGCCGGGGCGGCTTCCTGGGCTGACTTCGGCCCGCTCTGGTTGACCTGGTGGTTCGGCGACGGTGTAGGCGCGGTTGTCGTAGCGCCGCTGCTGTTGACCTGGGTAGAAGAATCAACCGAGCGCTGGCCTACGGGCCGATGGGCCGAGGCCGCGCTGCTCGTCGTGTCGCTGTCGGCCGACGCCTTTATCGTACTGGGGGGAGTTTCCGACTCGAAAGTCGTAAGCTATCTCTCATGGAGCCTGATCTATGGCATGTTCCTGTGGGCCGCTTTCAGGTTTGGGCCGCGCGGCGTGGCGACGACGATCGCGCTGTTTGCGGGCCTCGCCGTCTGGGGCACAAGGCAAGGGCAGGGGCCTTTCGTAGGCAACAGCCCCAACGAGTCGCTGCTGCTCTTACAGATATTCGTGGCCGCGTTCGCAATCACGTTCCTGCTTTTGGCCGCGATAGTCGCCGAGCGCAAGCGCGCAGAAGAGGTTGTTCGCGCGAAGGAGTCCGAGCTCCAGGAGATCATCAATCGCACGCCTTTCATGCTCACGCGTTGCAGCCGCGACCTCCGCTACCGGTTCGTCAGCCGCGCCTACGCCGAGATGATCGGCCGCGCGCCCGAGGAGGTCGAGGGCAAGCCGATCATCGACATCATGGGCGAAGAAGGTTTGAAGACGATTTCGCCATACATCGAACAGGTGCTTCGGGGCGAGAGGATCGAGTACGAAACCGAAGTCGCTTTTAGCGGGGCAGGGGCGCCCTGCTTGCACGTCGTTTATACGCCCGACAGGGACGAGCGGGGAAACGTCACGGGATGGTTCGGCTCGATCATCGACATCACGGAGCGCAAGTGGGGCGAGCAGGAACGCGAGCTTTTGCTGGCGCGCGAGCAGGCGGCGCGCGCCCAGGCCGAAGCGGCCAGCCGAATGAAAGACGAGTTTTTGGCGACCGTCTCGCACGAGCTTCGCACTCCGCTCAACGCGATCCTCGGGTGGTCGCACATATTGCGTCGCGGCAAGTCGGATCAGGCAACGGCGCTCCGCGCGCTAGAAACAATCGAGCGCAACGCCAGAGCGCAGGCCCAGCTCATCGAAGATCTGCTCGACGTGTCGCGGATAACGTCGGGCAAAATGCGGCTTGAGGCTAAATCGACCGAGCTCATATCGATCATCAAGGCGGCAATCGATTCGGTCCAGCATGCGGCCGACGCCAAAGAGATTCATATGAGGATGATCCTGAGCCCCGGCGCCAGCCTCATCCGAGGAGACGCGGCCCGGCTGCAACAGGTCGTGTGGAATCTCTTGTCTAACGCGGTCAAGTTTACTCCGAAAGGCGGGCTGGTCGAGGTCAGGCTCGATCGCGCCGATACTATGTCGCAGATAACCGTCAACGACACGGGCGAAGGCATCAGCCGGGAGTTCCTGCCTTACGTCTTTGACAGGTTTCAACAAGCCGATGGGACGACCACGAGAAGGCACGGCGGGCTCGGGCTGGGGCTTGCAATCGCTCGCCACATCGTAGAGCTACACGGCGGGACGATTGAAGCGAAGAGCGCGGGATCAGGACAAGGGGCCAGCTTCGCCGTCAGGCTCCCGCTCGCGGTCGCGCGAACTTCAGGACCTCTGGCGGCCGGTGATGCGGCGAGCAGTACGGCCGTCGAAACCCAGGACGGCGCGATCTTTGCGATCCTTCATGGCTTGCGCGTTTTGGCCGTCGATGACGAGCCCGACACTAGGGAGATGCTGAAGGCGGTGCTTGAGCAATACGGCGCAGACGTTATGACCGCCGCATCCGCAAGAGAAGCGTTCGAAGGGCTGCCGGGGTTTAAGCCGGATGTGCTGGTGTGCGACATAGGGATGCCGGCCGAAGACGGCCACAACCTGATCAGTAAAGTCAGGGCGCTGGACCCTAAGCATGGCGGGGAGACTCCCGCCATCGCGCTGACGGGGTACGTCAGAGTTGATGAGCGCGCTCGCGCGCTCGAAGCGGGGTATCAGATGTTCGTCCCCAAACCCGTGGAGGCCACTGAGCTGGTCTCGATGATCGCGAGCCTCGTCGGCAGAGCCGAAAGAGGAAGAGTTAAGATTTAGCGGGACAGCGTGAAATTATCTTTTTGCAACGGCGTATCGTACAAGGTTATAATTCGTCCAATCAGGTTCCTGACATCTGACTACAGAATAGTGCCAGGAAAGGTTGCCGTGAGTGATAGTGTCGGACGAGCAAGGTATATGGGGGTCGTAGTAAATGAGATTGCCAAAATTCTATCATGTCTCTGTTTTCATCGTGATCGCGCTTTTCGCTAATTCTCTCGCTCTGGCGCAGAGTGAGCCCGACGGGGGCTCGAAAGAGATTTTAGAGATTCAGCGGACCGGCGCGTCTTATTACAACCGCGGCGAATATGAGAAAGCGATAGCGGCGTACAAGCGCGCCATCGAAATTGACCGGGATTCTACGGAAATCTATTTTCATCTCGGCATGGCCTACAGCAGCCTGGGCAAGTATAAAGAGGCCGTCGAAGCTTACACGCGCGCGGTCCGCATCAAGCCGGATTATGCGGCCGCTCATTACAATCTAGGCCACGCCTACAGTAACCTGAACCGGCACGAGAAAGCGGTCAAGGCATTCCGGCAATCTATACGTTATGAGCCGGATAATGTGGAAGCCTATGTCGCGCTCGCGAACGCGTATTTTGATTCGGGCAACCAGGAGAGGGCCTTCGACACGTTCGAGGCGGCGATCAACCGCTGGCCGGACAACCCCTATGCATATTACCGTCTCGGCCTCGTCTACTTCCCCGCGGGGCTTCACGCGCGGGCCGCTGACGCATTCACTCAAGTAATACAGCGCGACGCGCGCTACGCCGAAGCATACTTCCACCGCGCCTACACCTACTTGTTCTTGGGCAGGGGCGAGTCGGCCGCGCGCGATGCGGAGACTTATATTTCGCTGAAGGGCTGGCGCGCGGAACACTCTTTAGATATGGCGCTCGTGTCGTATTTCGGCCACCTGCAAGCGCGCCAGGAGGCTGCCGCGCGCAAGGTCCTCGAAGAGGCCGCCCTCCAGGGCGACAAGGAGATGTGGCCATACCCTGCGATCGAGTACCTGCTGGGCAAAATCACTGCGCTGCTCCTTTACAGGTTGGCTCCCGACAAGGCTGAGAAGGTCGAAGCAAGGGCGTACATCGGATTGGGGCTCTCGTTGCAGGGGGATCACAAAGCGGCGCGCGAACACTTTGAGTGGGTCAAGAGTCACAGCGCCTCGCAGCCGATACCCTTTTATCTGGTCGCGTCAGAGATGGAGCGCATGAAGGCAGTCTCCGCCGTATCATTCAAGAAATGATTCGTAACGCGACAGCTTCGGCTATAGCGGGTGACTGAAAAGTCTCCGAAGGGGACGCGCATCAATAGGAAGCCTCGAAGAGGCGTCATTCAATAAGCCCCAAAGGGGCAACGATTCAATAGCCGAAAGCCCCGTAGGGGCGAGTTTCAATAGCCCGGCGCATCGCGCCGGGTAACGCACGCATACAAGACGAAGCCCTGAAAGGGCGCGATAGTTATATCGCCCTTTCAGGGCTTCTCATTAATGACAACCAGTTTCCAGGGGCGGTGCCCCTGGCTATTGAATCTAGCCCTTTCAGGGCTTTCACAATTCCCAGCTACCCTCTAGTCTTTGAAATTCAGGGTGATCGTGCCTACGACTCGCGCGCGATTCTGGTCGACTCTTTCGGGAACCCATTTCCAGCGGCGCGCCGCGGCCAGCGCCGCTGCCCGTAGCGGCTCCGGGCCAGAGATGGGGCGGGCCGCGATGACGCTGCCATCCTCATCGATTGTCACTTCGACCGTGACGGCCCCCTTCACCTTAGAGGCTTCTTTCGGGTAGATCGGCCTCGGCCGCATGACGGCCGTGTTTTGCAGCACGTCTCCTGACTTTCGTATTACCCTCGGCGCTGGCGGATCGGCAGCACGTGGCGGCGCCGGGGCGGGCTCTCGTTCGTGCGCGCTGTTCTGCGTCAACTCCTTGGGTCTGGCGGGCAAGTCATTCTTAGCCCCAACAACAGGGGCGACTTTTGAAGCGACGGGCGGAGCGATTTCCGCTCTCTTGGGCGGAGATGATACTTCCGTCTCGACCTTCTCGACCTTGTTATCAGGCTTGGCCTTTTCTTCGGTGACGGGGCTGGCCTTTTCATCAACATCTGATGAGGCAACATCTGTCGGGGCAACTCCAGTCACCAGGTTTGCCAGCGCCGAATCGGGCGCCGGCTTTTCTTCCGGCCGCGACTCTGCCGCGGCTGGAGTCACCGGCTCTACATTCGAAGCCGAGCGATCGTCGCTGGCCTGTAGGTTCGCGACCTCGCCCGACGGCGCGGCTTTGGGCTTACCTTTAGAGCCGCCGCCGCGAACCGCCCAGAAAAGTACTCCTACCAGGAGCAGCAACATAAGCATCCAGACAAACCGCCTGTGTCCACCCCTTGCCGGTTCTTCCGTCGCGAATAATGGCCGGGTCGCAAGCGCTTCTACCCTCTCGTACTCGGGCGCAGTCTCTAACGGTATCTCAATAACATCACGATCCGTCTGGAAGCCCTCGTCAAAGCCGATCTCCGGCTCCTGGAATTCCTCTGCGCGACCGGCGTCCGTTTCATAGCTCTGCTCCGCCTCTAAAGCCACGAGCGGGGCGGGCTCGCTCAATGAACCGGATTCCAATGTACTCGATTCTAATGAAACCGATTCTTCTTCTGCACTTTCTTCTGCACCTTCATCAACTTCGTCAGGCTCGCGGTGAATCAGCCCCGCGGCTAGGCACCGGCTGAGCGCGGCTTTGAAAGCGCT
The DNA here is from genome assembly GCA_035249305.1 of Blastocatellia bacterium. Taxonomy (GTDB): domain Bacteria; phylum Acidobacteriota; class Blastocatellia; order UBA7656; family UBA7656; genus DASUNP01. The sequence goes on from DATFGQ010000124.1 coordinate 34,409, forward strand.
GACGTAAAAAGGGCGGCCGTCCGATCTCTTACTGAGCAGGTCCAGGACGACCTGCGACAGCTCCCTCGATATCTCCTGTCGGAACGCATGAGGAGGGGCGGGAGTCCGCGCGAGGTGCCTGGTCCTGAGCTCGGCTTCGTCTTCGGACTCGAAAGGCGCCCGGTCAGTAATCATCTCAAAAAGGACCAGGCCGAGCAGGTAAAGGTCTGTGCGCTGGTCCACTTCTCCCGACAGTATCTGTTCGGGAGCGACGTATCGCGCGGCGCAATGGCGGGAACGCTCCTGGCGCGCCCACAACAGGTCTTTGGAGCGGTCGATCCCAAAGCCTGCTACGTACACGGTCCCCGATTCATCCAGTAAGACTTTGTCGGGGTCCAGGGTAAGGTGCAAAACGCCGCGGCTGTGAGCATGCTGTAGAGCGTCGGCGACCTGCTGGCTGACCTGCGCCGCTTCCTCTAATTCTAACCACCCCCGCCGCTCCAGATGATCGCGCAGCGTTATGACGCCCGGCCTCTCTTCCGAAACAGCGAAGTGAACGCCGCTCGTCTCTTGCGCCTCGGTCGCCTTCAGAATGTTCTTGTGCGAAAGCCTGGCCGCCGCCGCGGCTTCGAGGCGAAATAGTTCCACCTGACGGCTCTCGCCCGCGAGGTTCGTGCGCAGGACTTTGAGCCTGATCAGTCGTGTGGCGTCCGGGTCGCCGAGGTCGCGCGCCGAGTAGACAAAATGCGTATCGTGCTCGGCAATCCTGCTTACTATGTCGAACCTCTTGCCGAGTGCCGCCCTTACCCATTCGTCCGGTTCAGGTGCTGCAAGCTGCGGCGTAGGCACCGTCACCGAGGGAGAATTCGTATGGCTTAATGACTTGCTCATGAGACACTACTCCAAACTCTCTTAGCAAACGCGTGAGGGGACGTTTGAATTCCTGTGAAGCAGTCCGCTTATTGACAGGTTGTAGCTGGCTTTAGTCCGGCACCCTTATCGCTCGTTCGTCCTCGACAATTCTCACACAAGTATGTTTTGAATGCAAACATCTTGTTATTTTGAATTACTTTTGCTTTACGTTGAAGACCTTTCCCGCGACGGTGATAGTGCCCGTCCGACCCGACCCGCTGGCGTTGGCGGCTACAAGATAGGTCACCTGCCCGTTCCCGACGCCGCAGCAGCTCGACGTAATCGTGATCCAGCTAGAGTTGCTCACAGCTTCCCATGCGCAGCCCGCGCTGGTCGTAATAGCTATGCTCCCGGTCCCGCCGCCAGCCTCGGCTACGGCGGAGCGCGGAGAGATCGCGTAAGCGCACGAGGGCGTGACGCTACCCTCTTGAGTTACGGTGAAGGTCAGACCGCCTATGTCGATGGCGCCCTGGCGCGGAGATGTAGAGAGGTTATCTCTTACCACATAGCTCACAATTCCGTTGCCTGTGTTGGAAGGGCCGGATGTGATGTTGATCCAGGATGCGCTGCTTGTCGCCGTCCAGTTACATGCGGCGGAGCCTGTGACCGTGACTGAGCCTTCGCCGCCCATGCTTGTGAAGAACGCGCTTGAAGGCGAAAGCGGGTTCAGGCAGAGGGCCGGAATGGCTTTCGAGAATTCCGAGGTATTGCTGTCGGGGTCTGTCGCCGTGGCGGTGAAGAATCTCTCCCCAGGACCCGCGGCCGGCAGAGAGACCGTGAAGCTGGCGTTGCAAGCGCCGTCGGTTACAACCGTCGTCGAGCCGATGAGCCTCTTTCCTTCGCCAAAGCCCGAGGGATCGTGCGCGGCGTTGGAGAAGAATTCTATTTTGAAAGCGGTGTTCGGCGTGCTGTTTAAAGTGCCTTCTATGATCGTACTGTCCTTCATCGTGGAGACCGCCGTCAGAACGGGATAGTTCTGCAAACGCATGGAGTCTCCGTCACACGGGTCATTCGCCGTCACGCCGTCGCCTTCGATGTCTATGCCCAGGCCGTCGTTTGAGAAGATTGAGTTCGACAGTATGGTGGTCGGCACGACGGCCACGAAAACGCCCGCGCCGCCGTTGAAAGCAATCGTATTGCCTTCGCCCGCGTTTGGCCCGCCCACCTCGTCTATGGCCGAGTTTATTCCATGTCCGAAGTTTCCGAGCTGGAGCGTGCCGGTCGCGTCGGTGCCTACGAAGTTACCCTGAAACTGGTTCACGCCGCCGCTCCAGATACCATCCCGATGGTTGCCGGAGATGACATTCCTGCGCGCTCTGACGGTATCGAAGCTAGCCCTTATCCCGTTCATAGCGTTGCCCAGCGCGAAAGTCCCGGTCGCGTCGGTCCCTATAAAATTGTCTTCCACGGCATTGCGCGCGCCGATGGCCAAAGATACGCCCTCGCCGCCATTGCCTGAGATGACGTTCATTCTGATGACGTGAAAACCGATACCGGACGATCCCGCGACGCCGGTCCCTGTGTTGCCCAACGCGACGCTGCCTGAGACATCTGTCCCTATGAAGTTGTCTTCGATGACGTTGGCGTTGGTGTCGAACATAAAGATGCCGTTGCCGTTGAAGCGGTTTATCACAAGCCCCCTTACCGTGGAGAAGCCCGCGGAGATGACCAACCCCGTCCCGGAACCGGCCTGACTTCCTTCGATTTCAATAATGGGTTTACCGGCGTAGCCCGGCTGCGTCGTCCCGTCTATTATTACGCGCGCGCTGACCCTGGGCAGCGGCGACAGCGGGGAGATCGTTTGCACGCCGCTCCCTATGCTGAAGTTGATTACATTCGGGTCGCCGCCGGGGCTGGCGTTCGAGTCTAGTATCGCCTGCCGTAGAGAGCCGGGGCCGCTGTCGTTTATATTAGTGACGAGGAACGTCAGCCCTAATGCCGGTTCATAGGCGGCGTAGGCGGTTAATAACCCAGATAGCGCCACCGCTATGATGGAGAGTAGTACAGTCCTTTTCACAACCGTGTCTCCCTTCGTCCCCGTTGCTCTGATCTTTGAGTACTGATTGGCAGTAGTTTCTTTAATCAATGATCGGGTGGTTGTGGTCCCGCACAATCAACTATGACGACACTAACATGATTCAATAATTAGATCAGTATCGAATTTAAATGATTACGGCATAATATCGGGGTGCGGGTATTTTCGATCCCGCTGCCTGCTCTCATGAAAAGTGTCAGCGTTATGCAACCTCTTAATTGTATTGGCCATTAGCCAGGCTTCGATGTAAAATCAGGTAAAGCCGGCTACCGTCAGGACTGAAATTGACCCTATCTTTTACATATTACTTGATAGAGGGGGTAGGTAAGGTGCGTAATGACGATCCCGCACGAGGTCTCTCAGAAACAGCTCGATAAAGTTGGCGTAAGAATCATAAAGTCAGAAGCGTTAACGCTCCGGTGCGTCAGATGCACACAGACATGGGTAGTGAAGCAGAAGGGCCTCAGGCTGCCTAAAGGCTATTGGAGATGCCCGAATAGCTGCAACGGAGAAAGGCAACAGCACTCATAAGGTCTTTTGGCCTCCGAGACCCTTACAACATCAACCCCAGGCCGGGCAGGTTGTTCATTAACCGATCCGGCCTGGGCCTAGCACGACGGCGCTGTAGGCGACCGCCACTTTCGCGCCCCTGTTCGCATAAAGATGTTTCTGGTCGCCGCGAAAGACCACGACATCGCCCGCCGACAGCTCATACCTCTCACCCGAGACGATTAGCTCGACCTGGCCGGACTCACAGGCCAGGTACTCTCTGGTCCCCATGCGATGAGGCGTCCCGGTCATCTGTGAATATGGCGCAAGCTCCATCCGGTCGAGCTCAAGCCCTTGCAGGTGGTCCGGCAAGAGTTTCCGGATCACGACGCCGCCGCGCCGCTGTTTGGCGATCGCGTCCGCCGGGTAGAACTTGGCTACGGCCTTGGGCGGGCTGATCAACTCCTCGACCGGGACCTGGAGCGCGGCCGCGACTTTCGTCAGCACGGCGATCGTAGGGTTGGCGGTGCCCGACTCCAGGTTCGACCATGTCGGGCGGGGCACTCCGGACATCCGCGCGAGCTGCTCCTGGCTCAGGTTCCGGCTCTGCCTGAGCTGCCTGACGTTCTCGGCGATGTGGTTTGCTATCGCATCCTTCATTCCATCGTATTAGCATTCCGATAATTCATTGTCAATCGTGATGATATATCAACGCGTCCTACGTATGATAGTTGTGTGAGAAAAAGGAGGCGATTATGACTGACTTGAGAGACAAATCGGTGCTCATCACAGGCGGGAGCCGCGGGCTGGGCCGCGCCCTGGCGATCAACCTCGCTTCAAGAGGCGCGAAGGTGGTGCTCGTAGCCCGCGAAAAAGCAGAACTCGACGAGGCCGTCGAAGAGATCAGGGGCGCGGGCGGCACGGCTTTCGGGATCGCGGCCGACGTAGGCGATAAGGAGGCCGTCTACCCGATAGCCGGCCAGGCGGCGGCCCTGGCCGGGCCAGTCGACATACTGATCAACAACGCGAGCACGCTCGGCCCGGTCCCTTTGCGGCTGCTTGCCGACACGGACTGCGAAGACTTTGAGCGCGCCCTTCTGGTAAACACCGTCGGCCCGTTCCGGCTCATCAAGGCGGTGGTCGGATCGATGGTGCTGAGGCGCATGGGCGTCATCGTCAACATCTCTTCCGACGCGGCGGTCGAACCCTACCCGTTCTGGGGCGTCTACAGCGCTTCGAAAGCCGCCCTCGATCACCTGACGCGGATAGCCGCGCTGGAGCTGGCCGACACGCGCGCCCGTTTCTTCAGCGTTGACCCGGGAGAGATGGACACGCGCATGCACGCCGACGCAATGCCCGACGCGGACCGCGAGAGCCTGCTCCCGCCGAGCGTCGCCGCCGAAAGGATCGCTTTGATGATCCAACACTCCGACTCGATTGAAAACGGGGCGAGACTTGTCGCCTCGGAATGGAAGGTGCCTTATGAAAGCAGCGCGCGCTCCTCGATCAGATAAGAGAAAAGTAAAACTGCTCGTCGCCAGCGAAGGCGAGTTGCGCGACAGCTTGATCGAGTCTCTGCCGGATCACCTGAGGCCGGGCGACCTAGTGGTGGTCAACGACGCCGCGACGCTGCCGGCCTCGCTTCACGGCCGGGACTCGCGCGACAACCAGTTAGAGGTCCGCCTGAGCGCCCAGATGGGCGAGAGCGTATGGCAAGCCGTTCTATTCGGCGCAGGAGACTGGCGCACCCCGACCGAGCAGAGGCCCGCGCCGCCCCTCTTCAAAGCGGGCGAAGAGCTGATCTTCTCCGGAGGGTTCCGTGCGCGAGTGCTCAGAGAAAGCGAGCTGTCGTCAAGGCTGCTCGATCTGGAATTCAACAGCTCGGGCGCGGAGCTCTGGCGCGACATTTATCTTCATGGCAGGCCGGTCCAGTACTCTTACATGAACGACGAGCTCAAGCTCTGGTCGGTTCAAAACGTCTACGGCGGTCGGCCTTGGGCTGTTGAGATGGCGAGCGCCGGACACGCGCTCGATTGGCAGCTCATTCTGAAGCTCATGAAGAAGGGGATTCAGATCGCATCGCTGACACACGGCGCGGGGCTGTCGTCGACGGGTGACGCGGGAATTGACCGCGCCCTGCCGCTGGTTGAAAAGTTCGAGATACCATCCTTCACGATGGAGGCCATCAAGGCGGCCAGGGCCGGAGGGGGGCGCGTCGTCGCGGTCGGCACCTCGGTCGTTCGCGCCCTTGAAAGCGCCAGCCTGGGGCTGAGCGGCGTGACGAACTTGAAGATAGGCCGCGGCCATAAACTCCGTCTCGTCGACGCCCTTTTGACCGGCACCCATGAGGTGTCTGAGAGCCACTATCAACTGCTCGGGGCCTTCTTGCCTGAAACCGCCTTATCGAGAATCAGCCGTCACCTGGAGGAGCACGACTACCTCACGCACGAGTTCGGCGACTCGTGTCTGATCATCGCCGCTTGTTGAAAGCTTAGCAAACGTCAGAACATGAGGATTATAATCATCGTATCGGCTGGTAGCAGCTAAGGAGAGTCCTTATGTTCTGTCCACAATGCGGCACAAATCAGAGCGAAGAATTGAAGTACTGCAAGGCGTGTGGCGCGAACCTCTATCTGGTGCGGCACGCGGTCACCACCCGGCTCGCGCCGGGCGAGAAAACTGAGTGGAGCAAGTCCTGGGGCGAGTTAAAGCGACGTCAGATGGAGATGGAGATGTACCTGAGCCCCGAAGAGAAGAGGTACAGAGAGATCAAGGGCGGCGTGATAACGAGCTGCGTCGGGTTGGCCGTGATGATTTTTCTATACGTACTGATGCGAGGAATCATCCTGGGCGGCAACGTGCCTGCCAACGAAGCGGAGATCCTCAGCCGGATATGGGTCGCGGGGCTGTTCCCTTTTTTAGTAGGCATAGGACTGCTGATTAACGGCGTGATAGTGAGCAAGAGACTCGTCGAGCTGGCCAACCGCGAGCTCCGGCAAAAGGACACTGCAAGGATTCTTGATACTAAAGATGACGCTTCGCTCTCTTCTGAAGACTGGTACGAGTCTGACTCCCCGCGACCGAGCGTGACCGAGAACACCACCCGGCAGTTGAGGGATTCCAGTAAAGCATAGATGAGAAAACTAAAATACCATGTCGCCACGACCGTCGACGGGTTTATCGCTCACGAAGATCACACAGTCGACGGGTTCATCGCAGAGGGTGAGCATGTGATCGACTATCTAGAATCTCTTCGTAATGATTACGACACTGTCTTGATGGGGCGAAGGACCTACGAATTCGGGTTTCAGTTCGGCGTGACCAACCCCTACCCCTGGATGAAGCAATATGTACTCTCACGGACCATGGAGAGGAGCCCGGACGAGAATGTCGAGGTAGTCTCGAAAGACATCATCGATTTTGTGAGAGGGCTGAAGGAGGGAACAGGCAAAGCCATCTACCTGTGCGGAGGGGCGGAGCTAGCCGGGGCGCTGATTGCCGAGCGTCTGATTGACGAGATCATTCTGAAGGTTAATCCGGTAGTCTTCGGCTCAGGCATTCCTCTCTTTTCGGGGCCGATCAAGCAGACCGATTTGGAGCTGACCGGCAGCAAGGTCTACGCGAACGGCGTAATTCTGCTGACCTACCGTGTGAAGACGGGCTAGTATCATAGACGGAGCTTTAGGCGCAACGCTTCCTTGCAAAGCTATGAAGGTTTTGTCTATACTTGTGCTTCGACGTTTGCAGAAGTTTTAGCGCGGAGTCGTAGTTCAGTTGGTTAGAACGCCGGCCTGTCACGTCGGAGGTCGCGGGTTCGAGTCCCGTCGGCTCCGCCAGTAAACGCTGAGAGATCAGCAGATGAGAGCCACTCTTCGGAGTGGCTTTCGTCGTCTTCGGACGATGTACCCCGAAACGTACCCCTGTTGATTACTTTAGGCAATAAAGGGCTAAATAAACACCGCGGGGGCCGGTCAAACCGGGCGGCTAAAGGCCGGCGAAAAGCGGTTAATCCAGCTTCAAGATTTTCTTCACCTTCTTAATCTCATCCGGTTTTAGAAAGAGCATTCGTTGGAAAGCCTCTAACAATTCTTCTGGTTTCCAGGAATCAGTTGGCGCTTCTACTCCGCTTGCTGCCTTAAAGACTTCCATTGGGTGGATCTCTAGGGCTTTCGAGAGGCCCATTAAGACTTTCAAAGTAGGGTTCTGTGCCTCACCAGATAGGATGGTGGCAATGTGGGTATCAGTGACAGCTTTCCCGCTCCTTCGCTCAATTTCGGCGCGGGAAATATCTAACTCCTTCATCCTCAAACGAACCAGGTCAGCTAAGGTCATTTGCCCCTTTGGGCGGCAGAAAGCGATTGACATCACATAAGCAATCGAGTAATATCCTGCCGTCAACTATATCTGATAACGTCAACTCTGTCGGGAGGGCTGCTATCTCTCCCGACAGACCTTTTCTAGCATGAAATGTCCCAAATGCAAAGATACGGGCATTATTACTTTTGCTGCTGATCCTAATACGGAGTTTTCAAGTTGGTGTGAGTGTCCGGTTGGTGAGAAGAAGTTTAAGACGGTTTTGAGCCTCATTTCTCCTTTAGCGTTTTCTGTGGGGAGTAAGTAAATGGGGAAGGCTTGCTCCCTTATTTTTTGTATGAAGCCCTCCAAGCAATCCCAAGCTACCAAGTACATTCGTGATTTACTAAACGGTAGAAGATTTGAAGTAGAACCAGGGATTGTGTTGATAGGCGGTGATGAGCCTTGGCAAGTTTTTGAGTACCGGAGAAAGTGTATTGGGATTGATCCAAGCGCCAATGTTTGGATTGGTCCCTCTGGTGGGGAGTGGCAATCACTAGGAGCTTGTACGGTCACTGGTGCATTGCAAGCTGTAGAGTTTTTAACTAAACCTGAGTATTGAGTTGCTCAGGCTGAAATGATGCCGCAGTGGCGCAGATTGTAGCTCAACAGTTTCAGCTTTATCGTGTTCCACAATCCACACCACGAGCGGCTAAATACTCGGTCAATAAATTTATGCCAAAGT
>DATFGQ010000125.1:0-10463 GCA_035249305.1 Blastocatellia bacterium
GGGGGCTTTTCCCGGTCGGGCGCTAGATACAGGTCGATAGCAGCTTTCATAAGAGGCGGCCCCGCGAGCACGAGCGGCGCGCTCAGGATCGTCAAAACGAGCGACGTGAGCGCGTGCCACTTGTAGGGCCACAGGTATTTGAGCAGCCGCCGCATCAGCCGCCCGTCGTAGGCCTTCCCCAGCACCTCTTCTTCGTGATGCGATTCCGCCATTTAGCTTGCCGCCAGTTCTTCCTCTAACAACTGCTTTTCGTAAAGCTCCGCGTAAAGGCCGCCGCGCGCTATCAGCTCGTCGTGCGTGCCGCGCTCGGCTACGCGGCCGTCTTCGAGCACGACTATCAGGTCGGCGTCCTTAACGGTCGAAACCCTGTGCGACACGATCAGGCTCGTGCGCCCGCGCATGATGCGGCGCAGGTGCTTGAGTATCTTCTCTTCCGTGTAGGTGTCTACGCTCGACAGCGCGTCGTCGAGTATCAGGATTCGCGGGCGGCGTATGAGCGCGCGGGCGATCGCCGTCCGCTGTTTCTGCCCGCCCGAAAGCGTTATCCCCCGCTCACCGACCAGAGTCTCGAACCCCTTCGGAAACTCAAGTATATCTTCGGCGATGCCCGCCTGCTCGGCCGACTGCTCCACCTCGTCTTTCGTAGCGCTCTCGACCCCGAAAGCGATGTTGCCGGCGACCGTCTCGCTGAAGAGAAAAGTCTCCTGCGGCACGTAGCCTATCGAAGAGCGGAGCAACCGAAGCGGTATCTCGCGAATCGGGCGGCCGTCGATCAATACTTGTCCTGCTTCGGCGTCCAGCAGCCGCGGGACGAGGTTCATCAGCGTAGACTTGCCCGACCCGACCGCGCCGACAAAGGCGACGGTCTGGCCCGCGGGTATGCGCAGGTTTATCCCTTTGAGCGCCGCGCGGTCGGACGCGTCGTAGGAGAAAGTGAGGTTACGAAACTCGATCTCGCCATCGATCTTTGTTATGTCGCGCGCGTCCGAGGTGTCGGCGATGGCCGGCTCGATAGACATTATCTGATTCATGCGGCCCATCGAAGCCATCCCGCGCTGGAATATGTTTATCACCCACCCGAGCGCGATCATAGGCCAGACGAGCAGCCCGAGGTAGAGTGTGAACTCGACGAACTGGCCTATCGTGATAGCGCCGCCGATCACCAGGTTGCCGCCGTACCAGAGCACGGCGATGAAGCCGAGCCCTATGAAGAACTGCAAGATCGGGTGGAATATGCCCGACAGCCGTATGAGCCCGAGGTTGCGGTCTACGAACTCGCGGTTGACGCGGCGGAAGCTCTCCATCTCCGCGCGCTCCTGCGTGTAGGCGCGGATCACGCGCACGCCGGCCAAAGACTCCTGCGCGCGGTTGGAGACGGCGCCGAAGTACTCTTGAACTTTCTCGAAGCGGTCGTGTATGCGGCGGCTGAAATAGTGCGTAGCCCCGGCTACGAGCGGCATCGACATGAAGGCCAACAGCGTCATCCGCCAGCTTATCGAAGCCATGATGGGCACGATCAGCGCCATCGCGAAGACGGTGTTCATCGAGTACATAAGCGCCGGCCCCACGACCATTCGCACGGCCGACAGATCGTTGGTCGCCCGCGCCATCAGATCGCCCGTCCGGTGCGTCTGGTAGAACTCGAATGGGAGCTTCTGGAGGTGCGCGTAAAAGTCGCTGCGCAGGTCGTACTCGATGTGGCGCGACATGTTGATGAGCACGCGCCGCTGGGTGAAGAGAAAGACCCCCTGCGTGAGCGCGATAGCCAGTAGCTGTCCGCCATAGCCTAAGAGCATGCTCTGCGTGAGCTGTATGTTTCCGTTTTCGTGCTGGCTCAACTCATCTATCCCGTTGCCTAAGACCAGCGGCGAGAGGAGCTTGAGCACGTTCGTCATCAATACGCATGCCGTGCCGAAGATGATCGTGCGGCGATAAGGCGCGAAGTAGCTTAGAAGCTTTCTAAAGGGGCTCATAATTCTCAAGCCGTGCGATATCAAGTGGAGGGGGACGAGCGGCCCGCCACTCAGGTATTGTAGCGGGCGGGTAGGATTAACTCAAATTTCATAATTAAGCGAATCTATAAGCCTCAAGGAGTGTAACGAAATACTTTTAAAAGCCTCGAAGAGGCGACATTCAATAGCCCGGCGCAACGCGCCGGGTGACGCATCATACGAGACGAAGCCCTGAAAGGGCGCGATAAGGGTATCGCCCTTTCAGGGCTTCTCACTAATAACGGTCCGGTTCCAGGGGCGGTGCCCCTGGCTATAGCATCTTGGCCCCTTCGGGGCGTTTATTACTTCATACCGCTCCAGGTGGGCACCCCGTCTTCCCACTTGTTGTGCGTCAGCCGCACCGTCAGACCGTCGGACAGACGGACGGCCCAGAGCTCTCCAGCGGGCTGCGGGACGCCTATGATGTTGAGCGGCTCTTCGTCGTTTATGCCCCCGCGCTCGCTGGCGAAGACGATCCATTTGCCGTCGGGCGAAAAACGCGGATGCGTGTCGGCCCCGACGCTGTTAGTTATGCGGCGCAACTGGCCGGGCGCGCCGTCGGCGCTTATCCGCAACGTGTAAATCTCAGGGTCGCCATCGCGGAACGAGGTGAACGCTACGAGACCACCCGCTGGTGAAAACGTGGGCATAGTGTCTGTGGCGGGGTGGTCGGTCAGCCGCCGCACATTGCCGCCGTCCGCGTCCATCAAATATATCTCGTGGTTGCCGTCCCTCCCGCTGCGAAAGACTATGCGGCGACCGTCGGGCGAGAAATCCGGGAAGCCGTCGTTCGCCTCACATCCTTCAGTCAGGTTTACCGCGCCCGTGCCGTCCGGCCTGACTTTCCAAACGTCCGCCTGCGCTTTCGCGGGAGCGAACGGGGGGCCGACGGTGAAGGCTATCCAGTTGCCGTCATGAGACCAGGCAGTTCCCCAGGCCATGCCTTTGGGCTTAAAGACCTCTCTCAAGCCCGTCCCATCAAGGTTAGCGGCAATGACGGCAAGAGTCTTATCGGTCGGGGTGAGCATTCCCGTGCCTACGACCTGAGCGGCGCGCGGGTTGATTGCTGAAGTGAAGCTGAGGAACCCGTACAAGGTGATTGCGCGGTCGGGCAGTTCGGCCAGGCGCTCGGAGCCGGGTGTAAGGAACGGGACCATATCTCTCATGCCGAATTGCATGCCGGTCGCGACCTTGCCCGCGCCTTCAGCAGGCCCCGAGCCCTGGCAGACCATTCTCCCCGTGCGCGGGTCGAAAGCCGGAGCCCAGTAATCGTTCTGCGCGTCGCTTTCAACGCGCTGGTCCGTGCCGTCTAAGGCTGTGGAGACTATCTGCCATCGATCATCGAGCTTTGCGGCGAAAGCTAAACGGCCATCGCGCATCACAGCGGGCGAGAGCGCCTTCGTGCCCGCACGAGAGACGGCCTGCTGGTCCGAGCCGTCGGGTTTCATACGCCAAATGCGCGGCCCGCCTTCCCTGTCGGAGTAGAAGAAGATCGTCTGCCCATCGGCCGACCACGCGGGCGACCCGTCCCATCCTTTAGCCGAGGTCAGCCTTTTTACGTTCGCCCCGTCGGCGTCCATCACGTAGATGTCGCTCGACCTCACGCCCGGCGGGCCGAACCTCTGCGGCGAGTCGCGCTCGCTGGAAAAGGCGATCTTTCGTCCGTCAGGCGAGAAGGAGGGGTTGAAATCTCCCGCCGAGCTGCGAGTCAAGTTTACCGCTTTGGCCGAGCCGCCTGGCTTTTCGGGATCGAAAGCCATCGAATAGATCTCCGCGTTGTCGTCGCGAGTGGAGACGAAGGCGAGGCGGCGGCCATCGTGTGAAAAGGCCGGCGCGTCTTCCATCGCCTCGGAGTCCGTCAACAACCGGGGCGGCGCATCGCGCTTCAGATCGAGCGCGTAGAGATCAGGGTTGCCGCGCCGCTCGGAGCAGAAGACCACCCACCGCCCGTCCGGCGAGAAGACCGCGTTATAATCTAGCGCCGGGTCCGAGGTCAGCCGCCGCGCCTGCGAGCCGGGCTTCTCGAAAAGGTATATGTCCCAGTTCGCAGGTCGCAGGGACGAAAAGACTATCGTCTCCCGCGAGGTCGAAGCGATCGAGCTACAGGCGACCACCGCGAGTGTGACCGGCGCGACCAGCCATTTTAGTTTCAGCATATCAAACCCCCTTATTGAATAGATTTCAGAACCAGGTATTCATCCGAGCAGTCTGCTCAAGCGAGCCGAACATAAACTGGAAGAGCGAAAAGACTCCATAAAGTCCGACGCCGAGCGCCGCCAGCATCACCCCGCAGTAGATCACCGCGGATACGGCAAGCGTCCGGTCTTCTATTCTTCTTGCGGCCGTGCTTTTCATGACGTGAATCCTCCCGGTGAAATAATCTCTCCTGCGCCTCACTATCTAATGCGGAAAGCGGCGGCAAAAAGGCTCACCGGGGCTGATATTCTTCGGATTTTTCGGGATTCCCGCTGGGTTCAGTTAACCGCGGGGCGCGGCTGAGCGTGCTGTGTTTGAATCTGAAGTTTCGCCGCCTTCAATCTCTCGGAAGTGGCTCTTAACTCGATTGTGCCCGCCTGGCGGATGGTTTGAATGAGGACCTGGCATTTGCCGTTGAACAGACGCCGTTGATAGTTGCCTTTCGGATACCTGTCGGGTTCGTGACTGCTCGGGTCGCCGTTGCCCACACCTATGATCCTGCCGGGACCCGACACCTCGAATCGAATCAGGCTATCGGCGGTAGGCACTTCTCGCCCTTGCTCATCGCGGGCCGTCACGGTGATCACAGAAACGTCCTCGCCGTCTCCGAGCACCGACCGGCGGTCTGCCTCAAGATTGATCGACGCAGCCTCTCCCGTCGTCTCGACTCGCGTGATTATCTCTTTCCCGTTTTTTATCCCGCGCGCCTCGATCACGCCGGGCGCGTATGGGACTTTCCACTCAAGATGAGAATTCGCCTCCATCGTCTTCCGGCCCATGCTCTTCCCGTTCAAGAAGAGCTCTACGCTTTCGCAGTTGCTCCAGCACCATACGTCTATCGCCTGCCCTTCTCTCCCTCTCCAGTTCCAGTGGGGCGCGATGTGAAGCACGTCTCTGTCCGACCACCACGATTGGTAATAGTAGTAGTTGTTCTTAGGGAAGCCGCACATGTCCATGACGCCGAAGTGAGAGTTGATGTTAGGCCAGCCGTATGGCTTGGGCTCGCCTCGATAATCGAAACCCGTCCACACGAACCCGCCGGCCAGCCACTCGCGCGCGGCGTAGAACCTCCACCACTCCTCGGCCGTCGTTCCGTTGCGCGTATGGTTTCGGTCGTAATCGCTCAGGTAGCCGCGCGCCGCGTCGTCGGCGTAGACGCCCCGCGTCGCCAGCGTGCTGGCCACTTCGGTCCCGACCAGCGGTTGATCGGGATGCTCTTTGCGGTACTTATCGATAAAAGTAAGGTGATAGTTGAAGCCGCGAACGGGGATCACGCTGTTGATGCCTCCGAACTGGTCGCGGTTATCCGCGGCATAGGTCGCGACGCGAGTCGGGTCGAGCTCCCTCAGGCGGCCGAGCAGAGACTCCGCCAGCCGCCGGCCTGCGTCCGTGCTTTGAATCATCCGCTCCTCGTTGCCGATCGACCAGATGACGACCGACGGGTGATTCCTGTCGCGAAGCACAAGCCGCTCGAACCGGCTCATCATCTCAGGCGAGCTGCCTATCAGTCGGTTCTCGTCGACCACGAGCATGCCTAAACGGTCGCAGGCTTCGAGCAGCTCGGTCGTGGGCGGGTTATGAGCCGCGCGGTAGGCGTTGGCGCCCATCTGTTTGAGCTTTTCGACGCGGAAGTATTGCAGGCGGTCGGGCAGCGCCGCGCCTACGCCCGCGTGATCCTGGTGGCAGCAGACGCCTTTGATCTTAACCGGCTTGTCGTTTACAAACAGCCCGCGGTCTTTATCGAAACGGATCGTGCGTATGCCGAACCGCGTAGTGCGGTGATCGATCACGCGGCCGTTCGACTTCACGAGCGATTCGAGCGTATAAAGGTAAGGCGATTCGAGCGACCAGAGGTTCGGCTTGACCAGGTTGATCTGCTGGTCGAGCTTGGTCTGCTCTCCGCTCTTGAGCTGAACGCCTTCGGTGACTGCCGTGCCCGCGACCTTCCCTTGAGAATCGATGACGCTGGTCTCAAGCACACACGTCACGTCCCTGCCGCTTTGATTAAGAATGCCGGTTTCGGCCGTGACGCGGGCCGCGCCTTCTTCAACGCGGCTGTGGACAAAGACGCCGTACTCAGGGATGTGAACCGGCCCGTACTTGAGCAGCCACGCGTGGCGGTAGATGCCCGCGCCCTCGTAGAACCACCCCTCGGCCTCTGTCGCATCGACACGGACGGCGATGAGGTTCATCCCGCCGCACTGGACGTAGTCGGTTATGTCGTAGCTGAACTCCGAATAGCCGCTCTCGTTTCGACCCATGTAATGGCCGTTGAGCCAGACGGTTGAGTCGCGAAAGACGCCATCGAATTTGACGGCGATGCGCCTGTTTACGTCAGAGGCGGGCAGGAAGAAGAGCCTGCGGTACCAGCCGACGCTCGTCGCCGGGAACTGTCTCCCCAGCGGCTTGTAGCCGTGAGCCATGACGTTGCTGTCGGGCGAGTTGACGAACTCTTGCTCGACCGCCCAATCGTGAGGCAGGTCTATTACCCGCCAGTTGGTGCCGTCGAAATCGAGGCGCGCGGGCGCAGCGCCTCGGCCCGCCTTCGCAAACAGCGCGCCCGTGTCGGTATCGTCATCGCTCTTCGCCGCGGCGACATCGCCGAGCCGGAACTGCCAGTCGTAATCGAACAGGAGTTTTTCGCGAACTGCCCTGAACCGCTGCGCGGGCGTCTGGGTCTGCCCTGCAAGACCGAGGGGCGGAGCAAGAATGGTCGTCAAGACGAGCAGCGTCACGCCCGCGGCGAGTTTGCGGATAGTTGTAGGGGCAGGGCTTGTCCCTGCCCGGATCGCCCGCAGGGCGATGACGGTCATGGCCTTACGGCCATCCGGGCGGGGACAAGCCCGCGCCGCGCGAAGCGCATCATGCGCCATGGCCCCTACAGCTTATTGTCATTAGCAGATTCCTTAAGGAGACTTCGGCTTAGCGTCGGGCTTGCCTTGCCTGTTCTTCGGCGCTTCGCTTTGCTCGGCCGTCTCGTCGGCGAACCGCTTGCCCGTCGCGCGGTCGAAGACTGAGTTGCGCAAGAACTGCTCGGTGGTCCAGGGCGGCGCGCCGCCTCCGAGGTACTGGTGGAACCATTCGAGGTGCGCGGTGTAATAGAGCGCCATCTCGTACCAGCTCGGCCAGTGGCCCGCGTTCGAGTAGATTAGCAGCCTCGACGGCACGTTCATCTTTTGAAGCGCGGTGTAGAACTGTAACGACTGCGTGTACGGGACGCGGTAATCGCGCTCGCCGCTGATGACAAGAGACGGCGTCTTGAAGTTCTTAACGTAGTTTGAAGGCGACCACTTCTCGAAGACGTTCGAATTCCACGGCTGGCCCTTCAAATCCCATTCGGGGAACCACAGCTCTTCGGTCGCTCCGTAGAACGACCTCAGATCGTAAATCCCCATCATCGACGCGATGGCCTTGAAGCGGTCCGTGTGGCCTTCGAGCCACATCATCATGTAGCCGCCGTAAGACCATCCCATCGCGCCCATCCGCGAGCCGTCAACGTAAGGCAGCTTTTCCAGATGGTCCGTCACCTTCATCAGGTCTTCGTAAACGCGCCCGCCCCAGTCGCCCGAAATCTGCGCGGTGAAATCCTGCCCGTAGCCCGTCGACCCGTGCGGGTTCGGGAACGCCACGACGTAGCCCGCGCCGGGGTAGACCTGCCAGTCGCCGCGGAACGCGTCGGCCCACTGCGACTGCGGGCCGCCGTGTACGTTCAGTATGAGCGGGTACTTCTTCGAGGGGTCGAAATCGTGCGGCTTCACTATGAACACGTGTATCTTCTTTCCGCCCGAGCCCGCGACCCAGATCGATTCGGCCGGGCGTATATCTATTTCGTTGGCGACCGCTTCGTTGATCCGCGTCAGCCGCACGGGCTGCGCCGCTTTCCAGTCGGCGACCGCGACGCTGAAGATTTCGGCGGGCTCGCCGACCGACCGCTTGATGTAGACCAGACTCTTTTCGCCCGGCGCGAACTCGAACGCGTCTATCGTCTTATCGGCGATGATTTGGTTCATCGCGCCGGTCGCCGGGTCCAGGCGATAGATCGGGTTCTGCCCTTCGACCGGGCCGGAAAAATAGATCGAGCGCGAGTCGTCGGACCATGCGAATTCGTCCACCCAGTTGCGAAACGACTCGGTCAGCACCCTCGACTGCCCGCTCGCCCGGTCATAAAGAGCTATGCGAAACAGGTCTGATTCATAGCCCGGTTGTTTCTGCATGCGGTAGGCGATAAAGCGCCCGTCGGGAGAGTACTTCGGGCTGCCGTCGTAAGCCGGGTTTGAGGCCGTTATGTTACGCGGGCGCGCATCTCTGTCCGTGAGCGAGATTAGCCAGAGGTCGTTGTTGGTCGAAGAGGCCAACTGCTTGTCATGGTTCGAGACGTAGACCAGCTCTTTGCCGTCGGGCGAGAAGTCGTATTGCAGCGGCCCGCCAAGCTGGAACGTGGGCGCGTCGAACTGGCCGGGCGTCAGGTCTTTCACGTCGCCCGTCGAGAGGTTCGCCAGAAAGATGTGCGTCCGCGTCCCATCCCTCCACGCGGTCCAGTGGCGGTACAGGAGGCCGTCTGCCATGTGAGCTTTCAACGAGCCTTTCTCCCACCGCTCGGCTATTCGCTTATTGCAATTGTCATCGCCGCCGCATTCGGGATAGACATCCGTGGAAAAGGCTACCCACTTGCCGTCGGGCGACCAGAGCGGGTCCGACACGCCCGTGGAGATGTTTGTTACCTGACGCCACTCGCCGCCCGCGCGCGGCATCACGTAGAGGTTCGCGCTCCCCTCCTTAGTGCTGACAAATGCTATCGACTTGCCGTCGGGCGAAAAGACGGGCGACGAGACGTTCGTCTCTCCATCGGAGAGCCGGCGCGCGTTGCGCCCGTCGATGTCGATCATCCAGAGCTGGCTCGCCCGCTTGGCGCGCGCCAGGTCCGGGGTAGAGACTACGTAGATCACACTCTTCCCGTCCGGCGAGACGTGCAGGTCCGAGACCGACTTGATGCGGTAAAGGTCTTCGATCGTAAACGCGCGTTTCTGCGCGTAGGCGGTCGCGACCGCGACCGGCAGAATTATCAAAAGCGACAGCAACCGTTGCCTCATGGTGATACCCTCCCGAATTATGAAGATCGACCCGTGCGGACTATAATTATGGCATAAGGACACAGCGATGCCAAAACAGAGCAACCTGTCACAGATCAAATTCCTCTACCTGATCACGACGGGCCGCGTGACCGGCCAGCCGCGCGAGATCGAGATATGGTTCGTCGCCTCCGAGGGCAAGCTCTACATCCTGGCCGAACATTTTCACAAAGCGCAGTGGGTCAAAAACATAGAGCGGAACCCGCGCGTCCGCGTCCGCATTGACGAGCGGGAGTTCGAGGCCACGGCGCGCGTGCTCGACCGAAGGCGCGACGCCGCGGCGTGGAAGAAGGCCCAGCAGCTTGAGATAGAGAAGTACGGTTGGGGCGACGGGCTCCCCGTCGAGATAGTCACCGACGAGCCGCTGTAGAAGATTTTAAGAAGGCTTCTATTTATCGAGCCCCGACAGGACCAGAACGAGCGCGATGGCGAACATGAAGGTCCCGATTATGAAAGTCACGTAGGCCCCGCTCGCGTACCTCCGCTTCGCCTTCAACATCTGGTCCATTCGCTCGCGCATCTCGTCCAGGTTGTGCTCGCTGTACTTGTACTTTCGCGGGAAGAAGACTAGCGCCGCAAGGATCAGCGAGGCGAAGTAGGAGACGATCACGCCTATGATGACGTACTTCACCGAGGAGTTCCGCTTGAAGTGCTCCGCCGCGTCGCTGAAAGAGAAGGCGGCGAACAGCACGCCGTAGAGCGCCGTAATGAGCGTTACGAGTTGTTTTCCGGCTTCGTCTAAGAAATGGAGCGAGTTCTTCCGGTAATCGTCGAAAAGCTCCAGCAGCTTCGTCTCCGCGTTCGTGAGCGGGCGGACGAGGTCTACCTCCGGTATGTCGTCTTCATTCATCTTGTTTCACCACTATCACGTGCGTTTGAAAACATGACTGGCACTTCACCTGGAACTGGCCCGAGGCGGGCTTGGGGCCTCGGTAGACGACGCCGCTTTGTTTGCGAAGCTCGTCCAGGTCGCATGTGTTTTTCGTGTTACAGCCGGGGCAGGTCCACTTCCGAAGATTCATTCGGGTCACCTCGCTTTGATGAAGCTCGAAACAAGCCCGACGCTTCGACCCGAGCGATGATATTCCAACGCAGGGTCTTTCGCCAATCTTAATAGACGAATTGCCGGAACGAATCATGCCACATA
>DATFGQ010000126.1:0-14240 GCA_035249305.1 Blastocatellia bacterium
CGCCGTTATCACCACGTTGGCCCAGAACCGCGTCCCGTCCTTGCGTATCCGCCACCCCTCGTCCTCGAACCGCCCCACCTCCGACGCCACCTTCAGCTCGTAGGCCGGCTTGTCCCAACTCAGGTCCTCCTCCGGGTAGAAGATCGAGAAGTGCTTCCCTATGATCTCGTCGGGCCTGTAGCCCTTGATATTCTCCGCCCCCAGATTCCAGGTGGCGATGTGTCCCTCCTGGTCGAGAATGAAGATGGCGTAATCTTTCACCGACTCGACCAGCAAACGGAATGGCTCGCCGGTCTGGATAATCATCGTTTGAGACGGCTTCTCGTCTTCGGTCTGTTTGCGGCGTGATTTAGTTGATTTCGGCTGGATGGATCGACCCGATTTTGGCATACTGTGGACCCTGGTAAAACAAAAGCGGCGCGCATACCCCCCGCGGATTATGATTATTGCCGTGCGCCCACACCTTTCTAGGACAACGCATATAGGATAACAGATTATTCGGGCTGATACATCTCGACTCGGCGGGACTGAATACAAACCCGTTAGACGCGCGCTATCGAGAGGCGCTATACTGTTGCGCGACTCATGAGCCAGCTCCGCATGGACAGACTGATCCCGATAACGCAGCCCGATCAAATACCGCCGGAGTACCGCGACACGCCCATAGGGTCACTCATCAAGTACCATAACCTTCAGAGCCCGTTCGACCCTTATCACCAGGCCCGGCTCCTCGTGGGGATGTGCATGGACAACCGAAAGAACCTGCACATCCCGGACAACTTCGCATACGTCATCCGCACGGGCGGCGCGAACCTGCGCTACAGCGAGTTCAAAGTCTCTTACGCGATAGCCATAGGCGCGGTGAGATGCATAGCCTTGATAGGGCACAACAACTGCGGGATGGTGAACCTCGTCGCCAAGCGGGACGCCTTCATCAACGGGCTGGTCGAGAATGGCGGATGGGACAGGGAGTGGGCCGAGGAGCACTTTACGCATTTCGCCCCGATGTTTGAGATAGGCAACGAGGTCGATTTCGTGTCGAGCGAGGCCAAGCGACTCAGGTTGAGGTACCCCAAGGTGCTCATAGCGCCTCTGCTCTACAGGCTCGAAGACAACCTCCTGTACCTGATAAAAGAAGGCCCGATCAGTCCGTAGCCGCGCTCATCTCCCTTGATTGCCGCGCGCGGCGCTTCCTCCCGAACGTAATAAATATTGCGAGCCCGATCACGTTCGCTATGACGATCAGGCCCGATATCTTTATCGCGAATATCGACCGGCTTTCGACCTGGATTATGGGGGCGACCGAGAGCCCCACGTACAGCAACGTCATCAAGAAGCCTGACAGGGCGGCGGCCTTCAGCCAGATCGGCAGGCGAAGATTCAGGCGGCTCAACCCGACCAGCGGTATGGCGAACATCGCCAGGTAAGTGAGCGCGTAAAAGACCCCCGAGGCGTTCCACAAAATCTGAAAGGCTTCTTGCTTGCCTACGCCAATCAACCCGACGACGGCCAGGACGAGCGTGGCGGCGCCGACGAAGATGATGGAATTGACCGGCGTCTTATACCGCGCGTGCAGCCTTGTGAACCAGTTCGGCAGCAGGTTGTCCCACCCCGCTACCATCGGCAGCCGCGTGTTGCCGGCAAACATCACGCTCGACTGCGCCACGCGTATGCATAGCAATGCTGCGATGGTGATCGGCGCGATGGCCGCCACGAAGCCGAGCGAGCCGGAGCCCTCGGCGAGCACTTGCGGGATCGGGGCGATCAAGTCGATCCGGTCCTGCGGGATCAGCGCCAAGACGGAGCTGGTGCCCAGTATGAACATCACCGCTATGACGGGCGCGGCCAGCAGCACAGAGCGGCTGATCGTTCGCACGGGGTCGCGACACTCCCCGGCGTGTATCGCCACGTACTCGAACCCGCCCAGCGCGCCAAAGCCCATCTTGCCGAGCAGGTTCAGGCTCATCAGCGAGAGCGCGGGCGCTTCGGTCCTGAATGGGCGGTATTCGGCCAACGACCCGCCGGCCAGGTTCAGCAGAGGGAGCAGCAGAAGCGCGGCGAATGTCACTAGCATCAACACGCCGCCAAGTTTATGCACCCACTTGCCCGCCGAAAGCCCCACGGTCGCCAGCCACACCAGCAGGCCGATGGTAATAAAGCTAACCACGCCGATGAACCACTTGCTCGCCGTCAGCCACTCGCCGCTCGGGCCTATGATGTAGCTCAGGTACTGCGTCACCTGTAGCCCGACTTCGGACGTATTCAAGATTGCAAAGAGCCAGAGGTTCCAGGCCACCAAAAACCCCATCAGGTCGTTGAAGCCGAGCTTCGCCCACTGGTAGAGCCCGCCCTCAAGCGGCATGACGCGGTTGAGGTAGATGACCACCACTGCCGATGGGATGTAGAACAGGAGCATCGCGATTAGCCAGAGCAGGACATGCGAGGAGCCCTGTTTCGCCGCGACGCCTACCCACGGCAGGCCCACTATGAAAAGGATTTGAGTCAGGGCTAAGTCCGTTAGCCCTAGCTCTTTCTTGAAGACGGCGCTTCGCGCCTCGACGCGCTCCTCTTCAGAGCGGAACTCACTGGCCGGGTCCGCGTTATGATTATCTCCCATAGAAATCACCTGCCCAGTCCAACTCAATCTCTTAATCTTTGAACGGAAGAGTGATGGTAACATACGAATATGCCGGGAAGAGAGCGGTTCAACAAAAAAGGATTAACATTTCCTCGGCCCTTGCAATCGGGCCGCGTTTGAAGTACTAAATGCACCATGCTTACACGAACGCGAGCCCTCTTACTATCGACGGCGCTGACGCTCAGCCTCTCGACGCTTGCGCTGTCTCAAGGCCGGCCCTCTCACCTGCCCGATCCGAGATTAACGCCCGGCCACACTGTCGCCGTGACTAAGGACGACGTGTGTGGGTCGGGGCGAGAGGCCCTCGACGATAAGATCTCGATAAAGGTGAAGAGCCAGGTGTTCGATCTTTACAGCATCGGTTCGGACACGCCGGGCTCTTACAACGTCGACCATTTAGTGCCGGCGAGTCTGGGCGGGTCGAACAAGTTAGAGAATCTCTGGCCGCAGCCGCTTTCGGGCGAGTGGAGTTATCTGCTAAAGAACAGGCTGGAGAAGCGGCTGTACAAGATGGTGTGCGGCGGAGAGCTGGATTTGAAGGAGGCTCAAGACGCAATAGCCAGGGATTGGGTGAGCGCTTATAAGAGGTACGTCGGCGAGGCAAAGTAGCCGCAACCTCGCCAGCGATATTAGACGGAAGATAGTTTATTAATCGGCGGCGCGTTCCTGGCCCTTCTCTCTTATCAGCAGTCGCAGCACCGGAGAGGTCGTCATCGTAGTCACCAACGCCATCAACACCATCATGGCGAACAGCGTCGGCGAGATGACTCGCAGCTCCAGCCCTATGTTGAGGACGATCAATTCCATCAGCCCGCGCGTATTCATAAGCGTGCCGAGCGCGGCCGCTTCGCGCCACCCCAATCCGGTCAATCGGGAGGCCACAAACGAGCCGCCGAACTTCCCGACCGTGGCGACCACGATAATGAGAATACAGATCAACCACTGATCCCATCCCGACACCAGATTGACCTGCGTCCGCATGCCGGTCAGGGCGAAGAAGGCCGGCAGGAGCAGTATCGTGATCAGCGGCTCGAACTGCTTGATGAAGTGTTTCGCCACAGAGCTGTCGTGCGGGATCACGGCCCCAAGCAGGAAAGCGCCGAAGGCGGCGTGAATGCCTATGGCTTCTGTGACCAGCGCCGAAACGAGCAGCGATAATATCAGTATCGCAGTCGTGCCTCTCGACTGCGGCGCGGCCTCCCACCTTCGGCTGGCGCGCTTGAGGATGGGCCGGACGGCGAAGAACATAAAAGTTATGTAAGCCAGAGCCCCTGCGATCACCCACAGCGCCTGGTTGACCTGAGACTTGGCGAAGCCGCTGACGAAAGCCAGCAGGCACCATGCCGTAACGTCGTCGATCGCGGCGCAGCCGAGCGCGACGACTCCCAGCTCTGTGTTCGCTATGCGGAGGTCTGTCAGTATGCGCGCCAGGACGGGGAACGCTGTAATCGATATTGCCACGCCCATGAAGAGCGCGAAGCTCGTGAACGGCACGTCACTGCTTGAGAGCCGCGGATACAGGAGCAACGCCAACAACGCGCCCAGCAGGAATGGCAGTATTATGCTCGCGTGTGAGGTCGCGACTGTACTGTGCAGGCGGTTCGCCAGATGCCTGGCATTCAGCTCTAACCCTACAACGAACATGTAGAGGATGATTCCGAGTTGGGCAACCGCGCCGAGTATCGGGGCCACTCTCGCGGGGAGGATCAACGCGGAGAGCTCAGGGCCTAATAACGAAGGCCCGAGCAGGATGCCCGCGACGACCTCGCCGATGACCGGCGGCTGCCCCAGGTAGACGAATGCCTTTCCCAGAACTCTGCCGACGATGATGACAACCGCGAGGGCCAACAACACGGAGACAAGAATCTCCGGCTGTTGACTGGTCTGGTGAGGAAGGTTCTGGGCGGGGTCGGCCTGCGGCGCGGAGAGCGTGTTGCCATACCTGCGGATGAGCAGGAAGCCCCCGATTGTGCCCACCACCATCAGGCCGTAAATGATTGTAGTCCAGTATGGGAAGGGCTCGCGTCGCTGGCTCATTCCGATCTACATTGCCACATCGAGAGAATTCTTAGCAAGATTTCAGGCGCTCGACGTGCTCCCTTCCCCACAGGCGGATCTCCTCGACTAGAGGCAACAACGGTGGGATTATATTCCTCTTCGGGCGGCGCACGAACAACCGGAGGTCTATACCGATGAGAGTCGCGGTTTCAGGAACGCACTGCTGCGGCAAATCAACACTCATAGAAAGGTTCTTGATTGCTCACCCCGACTTTGCTCACGAGCCCGAGCCTTACACCGTGCTTGAAGAGCAATACGGCGAGCTCTTTTCGGCGGAGCCTTCCGCCGACGACTTCTACCGGCAGCTCGAATTCAACATCGCCCGCTTGCGCAGTCACGCGCCCGGCGAGATGGTCATCTACGAGCGCTGCCCCGTCGATTTCCTATCGTACATGCTCGCCCTCGACGATCTCGGCAGGGACGGCGAGGCCATGCGGGTGGCCGACAGAGTGCTCGACGTTGTGAAGGACGCGATCGGGCTTCTCGACTTGATCGCGTTTTTGCCGCTCGATGATATGGACGGCGGCGTGATGTCTGATTCGGAAGACGAAGAGTTAAGGGCCGCGGTAGACGCACGCCTCGTAAGCATTCTTTGCGACGATGAACTCGACTTATTCGCCTCCGGTCGCCCCGCGGTCCTGGAGCTAAGAGGAGCTACGGCCGAGCGGTTGCTAAAGCTCGAAGCAGCGCTTGACGGATTGAGCGGCGGTTGAGTATTTTGAGTGGCCCGCGCCATAAAGACTATTCACCGCGCTCCGCCAAGCGGATTGGATTCCTCCCACAAGGGCGGCGTGACTTTATAGGGTTCCGTGTCGCTGCGTCGATCGAAGACGTGAAGCGATAAAAAGCTACATCAAACGCGAGAGCGCGCCGGGCAGTGATGCACCGGCGCGCTCTCGCGTTTGATCCTGTGGATGCTTCTTAAGGCTCGTTCGAATTACGCGCCAGCTCGCGGTCGTCAAAGTACATGTACTTTGCCGAAAGCACCTCTTCGCCCGCGGCGCTCGACAACGCTTTACGATCCGCCGCGCTCTTCACCAACTGCTCGAACAACGGCGCAGGTATCTCCGCGAATTCCGACAAAGGATCATAAATGGAATCGACGCCTTCCATGAAGACGTTGCCGATCAGAAGGTTGATGATGCCGACCCGCTGCTCGGGGTACTTCTTGAGAAATTGCGAGAAGCTAAAGCCTTCGCTGTAGAACGCGTGAACCAGCTTGCGCATAGACTCGATGCCGGTATCGAGCATGGGTTGAAACTGGCTGAGCCGCTCCCCGGAAAAATCGTCATTATTGAAGGCGTCGTGAATGGCGTCGGCGGCCAGCTCCGCCATCTTCAACGCGAGCAGCACGCCGGAAGAGTAGATCGGGTCGAGAAAGCCGTAGGCGTCGCCGATCAATATGAACCCGTTCCCCGCGTTCTCTTTCGAGCGGTAGGAATAATCAATGATCGAATAGATCTTGTCGACGCGCGTTGCGCCCGCGACGCGGCGGCGACAGGGCTCACACTTCTCGATCTCCTCCTGGTATATCTTCGCCAGGTCTTTGCCGCGGCCTTTATGGAGATAATCGGGGTCGGCGACTATGCCGACGCTCGTGATGTCGTTTTCGAGCGGGATATACCAGAACCAGCCGTTGCTGCCCAGCTCTGTGCGCAGCACGAGCGTCGCGCCGCCGTTGAGGTCTGGCTCGCGGTGCGCCCCTTTGAAGTACGAGTAGAGCACGGCCTTCTTGAGCTTCTGGTCGCGAACGCGCCAGCCGAATCTGTTTGAAAGCATGGCGCTCTGCCCCGTGGCGTCGACGATGACCTTCGCGTAAAACTTCTGAACCGAGCCGTCCCGCATCTGCGCCTCTACGCCGACGGCGTAGTCATTCTCGAAGATGACGCGCTTGATCAAGGCCCTCTGATGCACGGCCGCGCCCTGCTCCTCGGCGTGGTCGATCAGCATCTTATCGAAGACCGAGCGCGTCACCTGCCAGGTGACTGCGCTTTCGTGATGGTTGGCCTCGAAGAAGTAGAAAGGGCGAGACTCTCTCCCTTCGGAGTTCGCGAACTGAACGCTGTACTTGACGACGAACGGGCCATTCTTCATCTTCTCCAGAAAGCCCATGCGCTGGAACGTCCAGTAAGTGTCGGTCATCAAAGATTCGCCGATATGGTGGCGCGGGAACTCCTCTTTTTCGAAGAGCACTACCTTACGGCCCTCGCGCGCGAGGATGCTTGCGACGCTGCTGCCCGCGGGGCCGCCCCCCATGACAATCACATCATAATTATTCGAGCTTGTTTCCATATTAAGTCTATACGTATTGAACAAACCTCGGTTCTGTCTTAACCTGAGATTTCTAAAAATTATCCTTTCCGCTCAGCAACCAACAATATAGAAAGTAGCAGACGGCAGCGCGATCATCAACCGGGCTAGTCGCGCAGCAATGGTCTGTTAGAACAGGCTAGCACGGAAGTCAATTCTGATTGCGTGAAGCAACTGTTCCGAGTAATAGTATTTCTCCTGAGAGGCGAGCAAAGCGATGGCTGAACGCTGGCAACAGATCGAGCGGCTCTATCACAGCGCGCTCAAGCTTGACGGCGAAGCGCGCCGAGCCTTCCTTGAGCGCGCGTGCGAAGGCGATGGCGACTTGCGGCGGGAAGTAGAGTCGCTGCTCGCTTACCAACGCCGCGCCGAAGACTTCATCGAATTGCCCGCCCTTGAAGTGACGGCCCGCGCGATGGCCAGGGAGCAGACCGACCCGGCGGTCGGGCGAGTGATAGGCCACTACAACGTCACCTCGCTGCTCGGGGCCGGAGGGATGGGTGCAGTCTACCTGGCCGAGGACGCGAGGCTTAGCCGCAAGGTGGCGATCAAGCTTTTGCCCGCGGGCTTCACGGCCGATCAGCAGAGAGTTCGCCGGTTCAGGCAAGAGGCGCGCGCCGCGTCGGCCTTGAATCACCCTAACATCATCACCATCCACGAAGTCGGAGAGGCCGACGGCAATCACTACATAGTAACGGAGTACGTCGAGGGTGAGACGCTGCGCCGCCGGATTGAAGGCGCGCGGATGGGCCTCGAAGCCGCGATCGATGTGGCCGTGCAAGTGGCGGGCGCGCTTGCGGCGGCGCACAATGCGGGCATCGTCCACCGGGACATAAAGCCGGAGAACATAATGGTGCGGCCGGACGGGCTGGTCAAAGTGCTCGACTTCGGGCTGGCAAAGCTGGCGGCAGGAACGGAAGCGCCATTGCGATTGAAGACGGAGACCGAGAGCGGGGTTGTGATGGGCACGGTCAGCTACATGTCGCCCGAGCAGGCGCGCGGGCTGAAGGTCGATGAGCGGACGGACATATTCAGCTTCGGTGTCGTGCTCTACGAGATGATCTCGGGCCGCGTGCCGTTCGAGGGCGAGACAAACGCCGACGTAATCGCGTCGATCCTGAGAAAGAAGCCGTCGCCGCTCTCTCATTACCTGACAGAAGCGCCGGCGGAATTAGAGCGTCTCATCTCGAAATGCCTGGAGAAGGATCGGGCGAAGCGGTATCAATCGGGTTACGAGCTGCTAAACGATCTGAAGGATCTCAAGGCGCGGCGCTCGAACGACACGTCCGCCGCAAAGCCACACCCTTCGATCGCGGTGCTGCCGTTCGTCAACATGAGCGCCGACCCCGAGAACGATTACTTCTGCGACGGGCTGGCGGAAGAGCTAATAAACGCGCTGACCAAGATTGAAGCGTTGCAGGTGGCGGCGCGGACCTCCGCCTTCTCGCTGAAAGATAAAGAGCTGGACGCGCGCGAGATAGGCAAGAGGCTGAACGTGAGCACGATCCTCGAAGGGAGCGTTAGGAAAGCGAGCAACAGGTTGCGGATCACCGCGCAGCTCATCAACGCGGCCGACGGCTACCACCTGTGGTCGGAGCGGTACGACCGCCAGATGGCCGACGTGTTCGCCGTCCAGGACGAGATAACGCTGGCGATCGTCGACGTGTTAAAGGTGCGGTTGTTGGGAGAAGAGAAGGCGGCTTTGTTGGGCCGCCATAAGGATAACCTTGAAGCTTATAACCTCTATTTGAAAGGGCGGTACTTTTGGAACAGGCGGCCTGCCACCGAGGAGATCGAGAAGGGCATCGAGTACTTCGAGCAAGCGATAGCCGAAGACCCCGCCTACGCGCTGGCCTACGCGGGGCTTGCCGACTCTTACGGGATACTCGGGTCGTGGGAAAACGGCACGCTTCGGCCGCGGGAAGCCATGCCGAAAGCAAAGGCCGCGGCCGAAAAAGCGCTTGAGCTTGACGAGGCGCTGGCCGAAGCTCACGCGTCGCTTGCGTTTGCCAGGCTCCATTACGATTGGGATTGGACGGCCGCCGAAATGGAGTGTAAGCGCGGCATCGAGCTGAACCCGAGCTACGCTTCGACCCACCACTGGTACTCGCACTACCTGATGGCGATGGGACGCGGCGAAGAGTCGCTCGCGGAGAGCAGGAAGTCGCTGGAGCTCGATCCGCTCGACCTTGTAATCAACGCGCACCTGGCGTGGCACTACTACTTCGCCGGCCAATACGATGAGGCGATAGAGCAGTGTCATAAGACGCTCGAACTCTACCCGGAATCCTTCTGGCCGCGCTACTTTTTCGGGATGGCTTACGAGCAAAAAGGGATGTACTCGGAAGCATTCGCGGAGTTCCAGAAGGCCATAATGATCTCCGGCAACGTGACATTCGCGACGGCGGGGCTCGGGCACGCCTACGCCGGTTCGGGCAAGGAGGCCGATGCGCGAGAGTTGCTCGGCGGGTTGATAGAGCAATCGAATCGAAGGTATGTCCCTGCCTACGACATCGCGCTGATTCATGCGGGCCTTGGCGAAAAGGACCAGGCGTTCGACTGGCTGGAGAGAGCCTGCGCGGACCGCTCGGGCTGGATGCCCTACATTAAACTGGAGCCGAGGTTGAATGACCTGCGTTCAGATGCGAGGTTTCAAGTCTTGGTCGGGCGCGTAGGGCTCGCGCCCTGATCTGAAGCGTCCCTGGCCAGACAAGGTTAAAGCGGCACCGCCATCATCGTAGCCTGCATTACGGCTACAATCTTCTGCTCGCCCCCCTCGACGGCCATCACTTCGCCGTTGCATACGGTCAGCGTTCGCCCCGGCTTTACGACCTTGCCGACCGCTATGAAGATCTCGCCTTTGGCGGGGCTCAGGAAGTTCACCTTGTACTCGGCCGTGAGCACCCCCGATGTCGCGGGCATCAGCGTGTAAGCCGCAAACCCGCAGGCGCTGTCTACAATGCTGGTTATTACCCCGGCGTGCATGTAGCTGTGCTGCTGCGTCCAGGCAGGGTTGAAAGGCAGCTCGATGCGGACCTCGCCTGGGGCAACCACGGTCATTTGGGCGCCGATCGTCGCCATCAGCCGCTGGAGACTGAAGCCGTGGCGGACGCGGGATTCGAAGCCTGGGTCGATTGGGTCAAACCTCTGCATACAGCAGCCAGACTACACCTCGACCCGTGCGAACTCAACCTCGGCCGCTCCGTCAGCGTTATTTCACATTGCCATGAATCGATCACACAGAATAGAGACGGCCGGTCATATTGAAGGCTTCATTACATTATCATCGGCGATAAACGCCCCCTAGCGGGCTTTATGACCCGGCCGGGCCTTTGGCATCGCTCTTGCCAGAAGCTTGTTATGTATTCAGAAACATCTTTCAGTATTATGACCGCAGCCGTTGCCCCTAAGCCGAAGGTCGCCTGTATGAAGTGCAAACGAACATTTGAAGCAGACGAACTGCTCAAGTGCGGCCTGTGTCCCAGAGGCGTGTGCAAAGGCTGTGTCGTAAAACGCTATGGGAAGAAATTCTGCTCGGACCGTTGCATGTTCTACTTCGGGTTGGAAGACGAGTTCTAGCTACCTGCTCGGCGGGGCATACCGCAAAGGCGCGGTCACTGAATACTTCTCCCTGCCCGGCGCATCGACTATCTTCACGCGGACCTTACGCGCAGAATCTTTCTTCACGCCTAGCGGAGGGCTGTAGCCGATGACGTACTGTGAGAAACAGACCGAGCTTTCTTGCTTATGAACATTAAACTTATCGCCATTACTTTATACGGGCTGTTCGGAGCCCTCTTCCTGGTTAGCGGGGCAATCGTTTTGCTACTCTCGACGGGTTTGCTCCCCGACGGCTTAGAGAAGATCATCCTAGACGTCGGCCGGGATGATTTGAACACTTTGCACATCATCCAGGAGCTCGGCTCCGTCTTCGTATTCGCCGGCTTAATCACCTTCTGGTTCATACGCCATTACGATCAAAGCATGCCTTTTCATTGGGCGATGACTACTTTCCTGGGGCTCTTCGCGCTGGCGCATTGGTTTGACCCGAGAGGGACATTTCGCTACGGGGCCGGGCAAATAATCGACACAATCCCATTCATCCTGTTTATTCTTGTCGGGCTGCTTCGCAAGCGGTTCGAGCGAAAAGCATCTGCTTTGTGACGCGCACTCCTGGCGTGATGTCGGCTTTGACTAACCAGGCGCGATGTTTATAATGCTCCGGGGCTAAAACCACAAAGTCACGCGAACATCCGCAGCTTAAAGGAGGAGGGACAATGTTCACCTTTGACCGCAAGAAGTTCTTTGACGGCTACCGGGCGCGCTTCGGGCCTTTGACGCAACCTCTGGTCGACGCGGTAGAGTTCCTGCTCAGTCAGATCGAGCAGGACAAAAGGTTCGCGGGCACAGAGACCGACAGGCGGCAGTTGGCCTACTGCCTGGCGACCTTCAAATGGGAGACGGCTCACTCGATGGAGCCGATCGACGAACGCGGCTCGTCGACCTACTTCAACTCCCGGTACGGCCCGCAGACCAAGGTCGGGAAGGTGCTGGGGAACACAAAGCCGGGCGACGGGGCGCTGTTTCATGGGCGCGGGTACGTGCAGTTAACGGGGCGAAGGAATTATGCTAAAGCGAAAGCGCTGACGGGTATCGACCTGCTGGCCGAACCGGACCGCGCGAAGAACGCCGAGGTGGCCTACAAGATCGCCATCCAAGGCATGATAGATGGCTGGTTCACGGGAAAAAAGCTGGGCCAGTTCATCAAAGACGGGCAGCCGCCCGATTACGAGAACGCACGCACGATAATCAACGGTCATGACAAGGCCCACATAATCGCCGACATAGCGCGCCGCTTTAATGAAGTCCTGATGGCCGCCATTAAGTGAGCCGCGCCTGACGATGAAGTACGTCAAGCTCTTCAACCTCACCTTAGCGCCTTAACGCGTAAGTCACTAAAGCAAGTTTCTCATGGACCAATCAATTATGCCCCGGTAATTTGAGCCGTTATACTCTCATTGTGCTCGGTGCGGCGCTTGATTGAAGATACGGTCGGAGGAACTATGTCAAAGATGCGTGCGGTCCAGGTCCCTCATCCCGAAGGCCCTTTGGAGCTTGTTGAGCGTGAAATCCCGGAGCCCGAGGCGGGCTGGGTGCGGGTCAAAGTGCAAGCCTGCGGAATCTGTCACAGCGATGCGCTGACAAAGAACGGGGCCTTCCCCGGCATCGAGTACCCGCGAGTCCCCGGCCATGAAGTTGTAGGCGTGATCGACGCGGTCGGGCCGGGCGTCGCCGGTTGGTCGGCGGGACAGCGTGTAGGGGTGGGTTGGAACGGCGGGTACTGCGGCTACTGCATCGACTGTCGCAGGGGCAACTTCTTCGCCTGCCAGGTCGCCGGGCAGATCACGGGCGTTACATACGACGGCGGCTACGCCGATTATATGGTCGCCCCATCAAGCGCGCTCGCGCTGGTCCCGGAAGAGCTCTCGGCCGCAGAGGCAGGCCCGCTGATGTGCGCGGGGCTTACGACCTTCAACGCGCTTCGCAACAGCGGCGCGCGCCCCGGCGATGTCGTGGCGGTTTTAGGCGTCGGAGGGCTCGGCCACCTCGGGGTTCAGTTCGCCGCCAAGATGGGCTTTAAGACGGTTGCCATCGCGCGTGGGGCCGACAAGGAGTCGCTCGCCAGAGAGCTCGGCGCGTGGCATTACATCGACAGCCAAGCACAGGACGCGGCCGGGGAGCTACAGAAGCTCGGGGGCGCGAACGTAATTCTCGCCACGGTGACGAGCGGTGACGCGATGAGCGCTCTACAGGGCGGGCTTGCGGTCAAGGGGACGATGCTGCTGCTCGGCGCGGCCGAATCGATGGAGATCTCCCCGCTGCTCCTCCTCATGGGAAACAGGTCGGTAAAGGGATGGTACTCGGGAACGTCGATCGATTCTCAGGACACACTTAACTTCAGCGTGATGAGCGGCGTGCGGTCGATGAACGAGGTCTACCCGCTCGAACGCGCGGCCGAGGCTTACGAGCGGATGATGAGCGGCAAGGCGAGGTTCAGAGCCGTTCTCACAACCGGGAGTTAGAGAGTTACGAGACATGCCGCGACGCACTTCTATAGGGATCATAGGGACAGGCTGGGTCGGTTCCAGCGTTGCGATCTCGGCCCTGCATGCCGGCGCAGCCAACGAGCTCATCCTCTACGACGTGCGCCAGGAGATCGCCGAAGGCGAGGCGATGGACCTAGCGCACGGCTCGTCGTTCTACCCCTCGGCGGCCGTGCGCAGCGGGACGATCGAGGAGATGCGTGAGGCGGACGCGGTGGTCATCGCGGCGGGCAGAGGCGGAGGCCCCGGCCAGTCGCGGCTCGACCTGCTCAACGACAACCTGCGCATCGTGCGCGACCTCGCCCAGCAGATGCGCGGCTATCAGGGGATAGTAGTCGTAGTCACTAACCCCGTCGACGTGCTGACTCACCTCTTCACCAGGACGTCGGGCCTGCCGCCCGAGCGCGTCATAGGCACGGGGACCATGTTGGACACGGCCCGCCTGCGGCAGGTGCTGGGGCGGAAGCTGTCGCTGGACCCGCGCTCGATTCACGCGCAGGTCATAGGCGAGCACGGCGACTCTGAAGTGGTGCTGTGGTCGGGCGCGCACGTCGGCGGCATGCCTTTGCGCAGGTGGCCCGGCTGGGACAGGGAGCAGGAAGCAGGCGTCGCGCACGAAGTCCGCACGGCCGCGCAAGAGATCATCAAGCGCAAAGGCGCGACCAATCATGCGATCGGCCTTGTCACATCCGCGCTGCTTCGCTGGATGCTGCGCGGGGAGAGGCGCGTGCTCACCGTCTCGCGGCTACAGAGCGGCGCGCTGGGGCTGAATGACGTTGCGCTGTCGCTGCCTACGATCGTCGGCGCAGAGGGGGCGACCGACGTGCTCGAACCGGAGTTGGATGATGACGAGAGAATTCTGTTAGAGCGATCGGCGTCGGTGCTGCGCAACGCGGCTGAAAATGTTATGAATGAGTGAGACGGATAGAGCGAGTAAAGAGGGCCATTATGCAACGTATTGTAGTGGGGGAAAGCATGATGGTGGTGAAATTGTAGGGGCAGGGCTTGTCCCCATAGGCTTTAAGCTAAGCAGTAAGGTATAGCTTTTAGTTTGATTTGGATGCTGAGGCTAGGTTTGAGAATCTTTCAGGAATGTAGGCATAGTTATTTGAATTCTTTTCTTTGGAGAA
>DATFGQ010000127.1:0-45962 GCA_035249305.1 Blastocatellia bacterium
AAGATCAGGTATTACAACATCAGACCATAGGAAGTCCTGAGTGCTGAGTGCTGAGTGCTGAGTGCTGAGTGAAGAGCAATTACTCAGGACTCAGCACTCAGCACTCAGCACTCATAAGCGGAGCGTGAAAGGCTCGCTGCGCTCGTTGTTTTCGATTAGGACGATCCGGTTGTCCGCGCCCTTGTTCAGCTTCAGCTTCTTCATCTTCTTTTTGACGCTCAGGGAATTGGTCGCGGCGTTAAACTCGAACGCGAGCCCGCTCACCTGCCCGTTTATCTCTACGCGCGCGGCCGCCGTGAAATCGCGGCCCGTTATCGTGAGCACTTTCTTGACGTAAGTCGCGGCGGTGATGACAGGGACCTTGAGGGGCGGAGGCGGTGGCGGCTCGTGTATGGGGTCGGCGATGTTGTAGATGACCAGCGCAAAGTCCTGATCGAGATCACTCCCGTTGCCGGGCACTCCATCGCCCGCGATGTTGTGCGCGCGCACCGTGATAGTGAAATTACCTCGGAACCCTTCGGGTATCGCGCCCGCCGTCAGGGTGATCCCTTCGACGTTGTTTAGGCGGTCCGCCTCGCCGCCGATAATCGAGATAGGCCCGCCGAAATTATTCCCGCGATAGACTGTCTCGCCTCCCACTTTGATTTCGAGGTCGAGGTCGTTGACGAGCGCGGGCCCGGCCAGCGATCCGGGCGCGTCGGTCCACACGAGGGTTACACAGAGCGGCCGTGACCTGTCGGCGATCGATCCTTTAACCTCGAACACCTGCCCGCTCTCGGTGAAGGTGTTTGTCTGGTCGACGAGCTTGCGAGGCGTGTCGTCAAAAGCGCGCGTCAGGTTCACTCGCCCCCAGCCCTGGCGATCCGACGGAAGGTTGCCGCCCGCGTTCTCGCCCGTCAGGTACGAGGCAGAGTTGATGAGAAACGCTTTCGTCATCGCGGTCGAAGGCGGCTGGCCGTTGCCGAGGAGGTTATTTATCGTGAAGAACCTTCGCGTGAGCGACGCCGCTCCCGTGACATGCGGGGCGGCCATGCTGGTGCCCGAAGACCATGTGTAGAAGCTCTGGCCCGGAGGCTGGAAAAGCCCTACGCCGGGGCAGAGGCCGTTGCCAGTGAACTGTGGCGCGCGCGACACCGCGCCGTAGATGTGTGTGCCCGGCGCCGAGATGTCCGGCTTCGCGCGGCCGTCGCCCGTCGGCCCGCCCGACGAGAACCTCAGGATGTCGAGCGCGCTGTTTGCCCCCTCGGGGCCTATCGCGCCGCCGCCGTCCAGGTCGCAAGAGTCAGAGCCTTCGGGTCTGAAGTTCTCGCTCGCGGCGACGGTGATGACGTTCTTGGCGTTGCCCGGCGAGCCTATGTTGCCGCCGGGTCCCGTGTTGCCGGCCGAGAAGACGAAGAACATCTCCTGATTGCCCGGCTGGTCGGGCCGCGCGTCTCGCGCCAGTGCGTCAAATTCCTGCGAGCTCGCGTCGTAGGCGTTGCCCCCCTGGCTCCAACTGTTATTCGACGCGCGCGCCCCGGCCGCGTATGCGTTCGAGGCGACCTCGGTGAAGCTCAGTTGAAACGGCAGCCTCCGGTTCGTGTCGAAGATCCGCGAGGCCCCAAGCCCGACCGTCGGGTCGACGCCCATGCCCAGCATGTGGCCCGCCGCGTCTTTGAAATCGCTCGACCCGAGCCCTACCGCTATCGACGCGACGAGAGTGCCGTGCCCCCCGCGGTCTTCGGAA
The DNA here is from genome assembly GCA_035249305.1 of Blastocatellia bacterium. GTDB lineage: Bacteria > Acidobacteriota > Blastocatellia > UBA7656 > UBA7656 > DASUNP01. The sequence goes on from DATFGQ010000127.1 coordinate 1,727, forward strand.
ACGTCTCTCGCGTAGTTCGTGTTATAGACTACGCGGCTGCGCCCTTCCTGGTCGAGAAAATCGGGGTGGATCAACCCCGCGCTCGTCGAGCCGCGATCGAGCCCGGCGTCGGTGAAGTCTATGATGAAGTCGGGCCTCGTCGCTAACCCTTTCGACCTGAGCCAATCGTTGTAGCCCGGCGAAACCGGCTGCGTGCCGTCGGGCGTCACGTTGCCCGCCACGATCTGCGCGCCGCGCTCGTCGAGAAGTCTCGCCTCCGTCGCCTCACTTATAAAGAGCGTCTCATCGAAGGCGGCCACGTTCATAAGCTCGGCGACGGGAACGCTCACCGACAGGACTACGAAATCGAGAAAGCGGCGCGGCGCTCGATTGACGCTCGACGCGACTTTGTCGACATACGCGATCACCTCGGCCGACTCGGGCCGGTCAAGCAGCTCTATCTCGACGTTAACAATATCGGCTTCGCCTCCACCCAGCCGGTCGTCCGCGTAGGCGGCGTCTATCTTTTGAATCGGCTGAAGGCGGCTCATCCACTTGATCGGCCGTAGATCGTCTGCGCCCTCCGCTTCGCCGTATAGCCTGGCCACGCGCGCGATCTCGCGGCCGGCGCCGCGGATGATGTAGGCGTTGTTCGGGACGTAACCGATTATCTCTGCGCCCGTGGCTTTCAGCCGTTTCATCCAGCTCCGCTTTACGGGTCCGCGGAATTGAACGACGCGCACACGCTTTCGCCCGGCTTGGTCCGGCCTTATGAAATCGGCCGACGCGATGCGCAGATCATCAGAGGCGATGTTGAGATCGAGGCGGGCAGCCGTGTCGACCGCGCCGCGCCTGAATAAGATCAGGTCGTTGTTATTTCGAAGGCGCTTAAGCTCGGCTTCGACCGGCGCTCGCGGGTCTGCTGTCGATTCGGCGCGCGAATGAAAGAGCCCCGTCGCCGCGACGGTCGCCAGCGCAAATGCTGTCAGCACAACTCTAAAGATTTTGAAGAGAGTACTATTCATCTTCGGAATCGAAGGGGCAAGGAGGGATACCACCTATCGCCCTACCAAAAGCATCATAGGGTAGAGATTATATCGGCGCTTGCCGGCTTTTGCCAGCGGCAAGGCCGTATTATCATTTAATCGTTGGGGCGTTTGGACTCTGGCTGAAGGTCAAGCCAGTCATCAGATTGGAGGGAGCAATGAGGCAGACTTTTGTGAAGACATCGCTGCTGGCTCTGATGGCCGCTCTATTTGTGAGCGGGCTGCCGGTCTTTACCGGGCCGTCAACGGGCGGCGATTCGATGGCCGCGCAGGCGCAGACCCGCCGCACTCGCCGTCGGCCGACTTACCGCAGGTCGGCGCCCACCAACACGTCGGTTATCGCGGTCGGGACTACGTTGAGGGTGCGACTCGATACGGACCTGTCGAGCAAGGAGTCGAGAGTCGGCGACCGCTTTACCGCCACGGTGCTCGACCCCGAACAGTACGAGGGCGCGCGAGTCACGGGCCACGTCAGCTCTATCAAGAAGTCGGGCCGCGTAGAAGGGCGCACCTCTATGAACCTGACGTTCGATTCGATAGAGACACGAAGCGGCAGCCGCGGCACCATGCGCGCGGAGATGGTGCGTGTCTATGACCCTGACTCCGAGTCTTCAAAACGCGTCGACGAGGAAGGCTCTGTTGAATCGAGCAGCCGCGGCAAGCAGACGCTCAAACGCAGCGGCATCGGCGCGGCGGCCGGCGCGGTGCTCGGCGCGATAGTCGGCGGCGGCAAGGGCGCGGCGATCGGGTTGATAGTCGGCGGCGCGGCCGGCGCGGGGTCGATCGCGATCGAGGGCAGCAAAGAGCTTGAACTGCCTTCGGGGACAGAGCTGTTGATACGCGTCACGAGCCGCTAGCATAATCACGACGCTGATGGTTTGCCACAGAGGCACGCTTATGCCTCTGTGGCATCTCTTTTCGCCCACCTCGAAAGCGAGCCTTGAATAAACCAGGTCGCGCTGCTATCGTTCAAGTCACAGTTCGCAAGAGGGAATAGATTAATGTCAGACCGAGCGAGTGCGGTTCGTCGCGCCAGAATCTTGATCGCAACCGTCGTCACACTGTTGGCGACGGCGGCCGCCGACGCGCAGTTGGAATTCAAGCGGCCCAAATCGGAAAAGCCGCTGCCAAACCCGTTCATCATGCCTTCGGCCCGCGACGAAGTCATAACGATGACCAAACAGATGCTCGAAACGCGCGAGATACCGCTCGATAAAGAGGGCTGCGACGCCACAACGGGCGAGTGCACGCTCATTAGCAAGCCCGTGACCTTCATCCGAGGGATACAGACGAAGAGCCAGTTAGAGCACTACTCTGAAGTGCCGGCCGCCGACGTGCGCAACTGGATTTCGGGCCGTTACGTGCTGACGATTAAGATCTCGCCGGCCTCGCCTAAGACCTCTCAGGTCGCCGTCTACACAAAATTCGAAGGGCGCACGACCGACGGCGCCATGGGCAGCCAGTGGGTGCAGCTCAGCTCGAAAGGCGAGCTCGAAGACAAGGTCTTGCGCTGCATACAGGACCGCATTCTGGGCGGGGATTGCAAAGACATTTTTAGATAAGCTCCACTGTGGCGTTGTGCGCCACGGGTCTGTTTGCCGCTGCTGCGTTGTGCGACGGCCGCACGCCGCGAAGCCCACCCGATATAATTATAATTCTAGTTATTCTTTAGCTTAACGCCGGGGCCGCGAGGCGGCACGTCTGTTGCCATCTCGGTCTTTGAGTAGAGGGGTGCAGCAAGCGGGTTTAATCTTGTTGGGTTGCTGTGGTCCTCCCCTCTACTATTAACTCTTCTAAAGTGATTGATCTCACAATTCGCTTATTCCAACTCTTCCCGAAACCGTTTCCTCGCGTGACACTCATTTAACTCGAACGCCGGCCGCGCGGGTCTGTCTCGGACCTCTATCGAGACCGGCGCTGTGACGACGGCCGGCGCGGTTCACCCTTATAGGGGATGTGACCTCGCATTCTGACGGGGACGCCCGCCCGCGCCTCTGCCTTTCAAGACGGTTAGCAGGCTCGGCATACATATTGCCTTTAGCCGTCTGCGTAATGACAGGGAGTCGGGCAAAAGGCATTTATAGAGATCACCCGGCAAGCGACTTCAAGAGCGAGACAGATCGGCTTCTCATCTTTGTCCCAAGAATGATGTATAGGCAGCGACAACGCGTCCCGGCTCCTGAAGTTCGGAGCCCTCGGATTACGGAGGTATAAGAATGGTCAACGACGCTACTGGGTTGAAAGGCGATGGGCCGGGCGAGCGGGGGGTTTCGCTCCTAGAGGGGGTCGTGGTCTTTTGCGTGATGGCTATAATCCTTGCCTTTTCGATCCCGGCCTTGAGCAGATCGATCAGGGCGTATAACCTCCGCAGCGCGGCCAACCACATCGCCGAGCGTATGACGGCCGTGCGCGCGCTGGCGATGTCGAAGAACAAGAACGTGACGTTCTCTTTCAACAGAGAGACCAACCGCTACGGGTTCGACTTCACGGGGCCGCAAGGCGATGGCGTGCCCGACACGACCGACCCGGAAGAGCCTACAATCAACTACTACTTCGAAACCATGGCGGCCGACATAACCGCGGCGTTCCCGAACAACGAGAACATAAAGATCACCTTCAACTCTCGCGGCGAGATGCCGATAGGGAGCACGGAGAAGAGCGTAGGCTTACAGAGCCACGGCGGAAAGGCGGAGGTGCGAGTTAACCTCCGTGGCAGAATAACCGTCGAATGATTAGGAGCTAGATCATGAGAGATCAAGAGTTTGGTAAAGAGGTCGCAGGACACACCGCGAGCGAAAGCGGCTTCTCATTAATAGAGATGCTCATAGCGGTAGTAGTTATCACGTTCGGGCTCGTCTCGGTCGTGGGGATTTCGGTTTACGTGTCCCGCGCCAACTCCGTCTCGAATAACCTGAACGTGCTGGCCGCCGCGGCGCAGGACCAGGTCGACAGGTTGCGCACGGCCCCCTGGACGTCCGTCTCGGAAGACCCGATGCTGGCTGTGGGCGGCGCCGTGACGCTGCCCTCAACGACCGGGACCGCGGAAGCGGAGAGCTCTACGAGCCGGGAGACGCCTCACACCGCCACGACGCAGGGGCAGAATTACAGGTACGTGCTCGACCCTAATGACCCGCACAGGGCGCAGGGCCAGAACACGCCGTCGGGCACTCTGAACATAACCTGGCAGGTCAGGCAAGGACCCACGCCCGATGTGCGCTACGTGACGGTGCGCGTCGTGCAGGAGAACGCGCCGCCGAATATGAGAGACGGGTACGTGATATCGACGATCATTACCAGGAATTGAGGGGGCCATGGAAAAGAGTGACAATCAGAGCGGCTTCTCGTTAATGGAAGTCATGATAGCGTTGGCGGTGTTGACCGTCATCATGGGCATTGCCTTCCTGCTGCTAAACGGGTTCCAGAGGACGTACAGGTACGAAGAGGCGTACGCCGACGCGCAGCGCAACGCGCGGTTCGCCGTCGCGCGGCTGAACGAGATAATCCGCAGCGCCGGGACCAACCCAACGGCGACGACATCCGTTAACCCGACGAACTTCGCAGTCCTGCTCCCGCCCACGACCACCTCCGGGACGGCCGTGACTTCGGCCTCCATCCAGCTCAGGAGCGATTTGAACGGCGACAAGCTCAACACGACGAGCGTCTCGGCGAACTCCGACGTGATCGTGACGTCGGAGAACGTGACGTTGCGGCTCGACGCGGCCAACAGGCGGATCGTGATGGACGACAACACGGTCAACCCCGTGTCGAGCGTCCCCATAGCCGAGAACATACGCAGCATGACCTTCACCGATTTGAACGGCGCTAGCAACACGAACAAGGCCATACAGGTTCAGATCGTCGCGATCCCGAGCGGCATCCCCGACAACGACCCGCGGTTCCGCGAGGTCAGCTATACGACCACTATAAGGCTCAGGAACAGGTGAAGACTCTTCAAAAGGGGGCGAAGCTATGAGGAATACTAAGAAGACCTATAACGGTAAAGGCGAGCGGGGGGCGGCGCTGATCATAGCGCTGCTGACGCTGGCGCTGTTGCTCGCGCTCGTGATGGGCATAAGCCTTACGGCGGTTTCCGAGCTGGGGGTGAGCGGAACCTACGGGTCGCAGACCCAGGCGCTACAGGCCGCCGAGGCGGGGATTAACCATGCGACCAGCCTTGTGGCGAACTACACGGGGGCAGACTTTACCGGACTGCTCGGCCTGAGGCCGTCCCCGCTCAGCCAGGATTACCTGACGGGCAACAACCCTTTCACGGCGGCAAACGCGGCGCAGTTCGCGCCTAACTGCCAGATGATCATTAATGAGGACCCGGACCCGAACAGGAATCGCGGCTACAGGGTCAGGGACGGGATAACCGGCGCGCCCGTCACGCCGGAAGCTTACTACAGGGTGAGCCTCCTCGACGACGAGCCTTCCAACTCGACGGCGCTACCCCGCGTGCCCAACTTTATCCCCGGAGTCGCCTACCGCGAGATGGTCGCCCCGAACGCGAATAATCCCGGCATAGACAAGAACAACCGCATAGTCGTCTACTCGACGGGCACTTACTCGAATGCTTCGGTCACGCTCGAAGGCTGGATCGCTTTCTTGCCTTTTCCCGCGCTTTCCGCAAACCGGGACATACAAATAACCGGGTCGGCAGATATTAGCGGGGCCTACGGCGGAATCCATTCAAACGAAGACGTGCTGGAAAGCGGAAATGGCTGGAGCGTCGAACAGACCATCACGGCCGTAGGCAACCTCGTAGGCGATTTTACCGGACAGGTGGGCGGCTTTTATGGCGGCGGGCAGGCGCGGCTCGACCTCCCGGAGTTTGTGACGCGGGCGCCGCTGGTAGCGGGCGGCCCTCAGACCGCGCCGCGCATACAGGATTACCTGATCCGCAGGGCGGACATACTTCTGATAGACCCGAACTTTGGCGATGGCGCTCATAAGCAATTCCCCTCAACTAACAACGCCGCGGCCCGTGACCTCGCAATGCTGGCCGAAAGGCTCAACATAGATTACACCGCGTTGGCCAATGCGGTTGATACCCCCACAAATAATGGCAACAACATCCAGCAGACTGCCGCTGTGGCGATCAGCATCAACAGGGCCAACCCTAACGCGCAGGGCACCCCTGTGAAGATCGCTAACGTATCGAACACAGGTTGGTCTTATGGCGGCGGCAAGTGGGGCATACTCACCAACAACAACACGGCCAACGGCCATACCTACTACGTGATCGGCAGGAACAATTACCCGGCCGCGCCGAACGGCGGCAGCGTCGAGTTGAACGGCAATATTGGCGGGAACGGGGCGCCGATGTCGGTCAGCATATTCTCGACAGGTTCGATCGAAGTCAGGGGTAATACGAACATCACCGCAAACTTGAGGAACCTACAGACGCCGCTTCTACCCCCGTTCGTCCAGATCGATGCGTTGATGTTCGCCGTCGAGGACATAAAGGTCAATGGCGATTTTGCAGCCTCGATAGAGTTTACCGGCATCAGCTACGCCGGCGAGGCGGTCGACCTGAGCGGCAACGGGAGCATCAACGGGCAGGTGGTCGCTTTTAACTGGCCGAACATCAACGGGTCGGTCGTCCAGGGGATCAACGGGGACCCCAATGCAAATGTCGTAACGGGGAGCTTCGAGCTGACTCTCAACGACGGGAACTCTATCGGCAGGGTGAAGCTATTCTCCTGGAGACAGATCAAGAGGTGACGGGTGCGACTCGGTTGTGAGAATCGGCTCGACGAAAGACTAAAGGCGCTCAACTTTTCTTGAGCGCCTTTAGTCTTTTTGGGACTGCATTATCTTCATATGAATGCCCATACACCTAATGTGCAATTCGGTGTCAAACATGCTCGACGGTCTTTATGCCTTCTCAGGATTGCGCGGCGCAGCTTTCGAAACTAAGCGCTACCTAAATTGGTGGCGTTTCGTTCCGTCATTGCAAAACCCGGCTCAAGCTCAGACCTCAGCCGAACATGGCACCGCCCTTGCACAACCTGACGCCGTCGAACAGCGCTGCATCCGTGTTTAAGAGCGGAACGTTAATCCTCTGGGTGATCCTCACATTTACTGACAAAGGAGAGACTTCGATGGCCTCATCCGATAGGCTCGCTTCAGGCTCGGCGTCCGCCCTCGAAGAGCGCGGATTCACGATGCTCGAAGCGCTAATCACCGTATCGATAATAATAATCATGACGGCCGCGGCGCTCTACGCCTTCGGCTCAAGCCGCCGCGCCTACAGGCCGGATGACGCAGCCAACAAGGTCGTAAACTTCATGCGCGACGCCTACCAGCGCGCGCTGGCGCAGCGGCAGGCGATGCTGCTTGAGATAGACACGGTGAACTCAAGGATAAGGATAGTCGACGGGGGCCGCTTTCCTAACGGAGACGAGGCGGTCGTGCGCGAGGACGTGTTGGTAAACCCGAGCGAGGTTAGGATGGACCAGCCTTTGGGTGCGGGCGGCGCTCTCGCGCCACCTGCCGCGCCCTACAACTACGCCCCGGCCGTATACAACAACGGCGTCTGGCAGGCATGGTTCCGGGCGGACGGCTCTGTCGTAGACAACTCTGCCAACCCGGCGCCGTTGAGCGCCACCTTCTATTTCTGGCCGACCAACGGCAGCTCCAGCTCGCCCAAAGGAGCTTCGGAGGTGCGCGCCGTCACGCTGTTCGGGCCGAGCGGCTCCGTGAGGTACTGGTCCCACAACGGGCAGGCGTTCGTCAAGGAGGTGAACTGATGAGCAACGCGAGGCGCGCGCGCGCGGGCGGCGAAGAGGGATTCTCATATATCGACTTGATGATCGCAGTGGCGATCTTGATGATAGGCATACTGGCGCTGGTCGCGGCGATGACCGGCGCGATCGCCTCTACGACGCGGATCGAAAACCAACTGACCGCCAAGCAGCACGCGACCTCTTCGCTTGAGGCGATATTCACCGCCAGGGACGTAAACCGCGACAACCTCTTCGGGTGGGACCGCATAGGCAACGTGGGCGACGCGGCCATCCCCGGCGGCGTCTTTATAACCGGCGCGCAGCCGATATGGCCTACCGCGGGCGCGGACGGAATTATCGGGACCGCTGACGACGACGACAACGCAAACGGGACTGACGGCGTTGCAGGGACGGCCGACGACATTCGGCCCGAGCCGGGGTTCCAGCGCCAGATCACTATAACCAACGTAGGTAACGCGCCCCCCTACACCATGCGGCGCGTAGACGTGACTATCACCTACTGGCTCGGCACACTTCAACGCCAGGATACTATATCAACCTTCATCGCCAACTATAGGACTACGGCGGAATGATCGGAGGAGGCCCTTATGGTAAAGAGAGCGCGCGCGGAGAACGGTTTTGACAGATCCGAGGAGGGCTTCTCGCTGCTTGAGCTTCTGGTCGCCGTAGTCATCTTCTCGATAGTCGTGCTGGCGATCTACGCGCTGCTCGAAGTGGGCCGCTCGGAACGCTTCACCACGGTGCAGAAGACCGAGTCGATCCAGAACGTGCGCATAGCGCTCAACACGATCGGGCGCGACGCGATCAACGCGGGCGTCGGCTACGAGAACACAGGCGCACAGATCCCCGACAACGGGCTGACGCTGCTCAACCTGGCGGCCGACGCTAATAACGAGAATGACAGTCTCACGCCGGTCGTCTCGGGCAACAACATAAACATGGTCAACGGGACGGCCACCGACCAGTTGACGTTCCTCTTCATAGACGAGACGTTCAACTCTGAAGTCGCGGCGGCGGCTGCCGCGCCGTCTGCCGCCGAAAGCTCGTTCATCCACGGCCACTCTTTGCCGATCAACCAGTTGGTCGATAACGGCGACGAGGTGTGGCTCAACAGCCCCGACGGCAATGGCGTGACGAGGGTGGGCGACGTCTACCTGATCGCGGGTCAGACGGGGTGGGCGCTTGGGGTTCTTTCAAAAAAGTCCGGGGCGAACGCGCTGATCTTCAAGAACGGCGATCAACTGGGCGTCAACCGGCCCACGGCCACTAGCCCCATCAGAAACATATTCCCGCCCAACTCGACGGCGTGCGGGGGCAATTGCATACAGGTCAACGCGAGCGCTTCGCGGGTGAACTGGGTGACTTACCGCGTGGTGGACGAAGACGGTCAGGGGCTTGGCTCGGGCACGCTCGTCCGCCGCGCGTGGGGCGGCCCCGACGGGTGGACCGACAGCCCGCTCGCGTTCGGGGTCGAGAACCTTCAGGTCCAGTACATACTCGCCAACGGCGATGTCAGCGACGACCCTGTGGCGGGGCCTGACCGCATAGCGGGCAACGCGGATGACGATCTGAACTTCCTTCAGACGGTCCGTCAGGTGGTCGTGAGCGTCACGGTGCGCGGCTCTGAAATAGACCGCCGCACGAATCAGCCTATCAGGTCGACCCTCACTTCGCGCTACAGCACCCGCAACCTTGTTTACGAGAAACAGTGAGAGCTTGAGCGGGGAACCCAACAAGGAGAGCAGTCTATGAACGGTAAGGGAGCCGAGAGATTGACGAGACCGCCCGAGTCCGGGCGCGGGGGCGAGCGGGGGACGGCGACGCTCACCGCGGTGATGTTGATGGCGATGCTCGCGTTGTTTACGGCGGCCAGCCTGTCGCGCGTGACGACCGAAGCCATGGTGATGGGCAACGACTACTCGAACACTCAGTCGTTCTACGCGGCGCAGGCGAGCCTTGAGCTGATGTCGCGGAACTTCAATGATGTTTTCAACGTGCGGCTCAGCCCGAACGCCACTGACATTCTGAACATCAAGAACAGCAAGCCGAACATACCGGGCTTCGACTTCGTGCAGAACATCGAGCAGACCGACGTATCCGCGGCGAGGCTCATCGACGAAGGCCCGTTCGCCGGACTCTTCTCTTTGCGCGACCCGTGGCGTTTGGACTCCGTGGCCACTTACGGCAACGGCGCGCAGGTGCAACTGACGCGCACCTTTTATAATCACCGCATACCGATCTTCCAATTCGGCATCTTTTATAACGACGACCTCGAAGTGCACCCCGGCCCCCCGTTCGCCTTCGGCGGGCGCGTCCATTCGAACCGCCACATCTTCATGATGGCGGGCGACGGCGGCCTCGACTTCGATTCGCGAGTCACGGCCGCGGGCGAGATAGTCTATAACGCTTCGCGCGATGGCCGCGTTCGCGGCGGCGCGGGCTGGTCCTGGAACGGCAGGGTCAGGGTCATCAATCAATCGAACGTGCTGACGACCGTCAATCAAGGGAGCGTTACGCTAGGGCCGGACACGAACAACTCGGACCCCGACATGCCTAACGGCGCGCTCAACAATAACTGGGACGCTTACTCGGCGCAGTTCGGCAGCAACCTGCTAGCGCGTCAAAGAAGATTACGGCTGCCGATACAGATCAGCAGCAACGCCGACCCTATAGAGCTGATCAAGCGGAGCCGCCCGGGCGACAGCGAGATCATGACGAGCTCGCGCTTCTGCAACAAGCCCGGCATACGAATCACTCTCGGCGACAGCGTGGCCCGGCTGCCCGGCGGCGTGGGCGGGGTGCGGCTCGACGCCCCGGTCGACGGGACCCGCGGCTACAGGCCCGCGGCCATGAACGGCGGGGCCTACCAGGCCACGAGGTTTAACGGCCACCGCGTATTCAACACCGCGAGCTACAACGGCCAGCCGCGCGAGACGTGGATAAAGATCGAGCTGGTAGATCTCGACGCAAACAACCTCCCCGTAACGCGCGACATCACGGCTGACTTCTTGAGCATGGGATTTACAGAGAGCGCCGGCTCGCTCGGGATGGCAAACGACAGCCGCGCCGTCCTCAAGCTACAGCGCTACGTGATACCCGGCCCGCCCGTCAAAGTTGCCTCGGGAGAGTTAGGCGGGACGAGCCTGACACCGACGCCCGCCATCTCTCTGGTTAGAGACGGGCGCGACAACGTGCAGCGAGATGTCTACACCTACTCGGCGGCGGCGGGAAGCTTCGTGGCTCTCAACAGGTTCGCAGGCGGTAACTGGGTGAGGAGCAACGCGGCCATCGCTCAGCAGGAAGAGGACTCGCATAAAGTCACCGTGCTGGTTGGGGGTACTCAATACCAGGTAGTGCCTTTCCCTATAAAGATGTACGACCTGCGCGAGGGGCTTTACAACGAAGACGTGACGAACGCCACCTGGGGGAACCTTTTCATGCAGGGCGGGAACTTCATGGTGCCGAGGGTCGGCGTGATGAGCATGATCGATATAGACATGTTCAACCTTGGCCGCTTCCTTCGCGGCGACTGGAACGGTCAGTTCCCGAATAACCCCGCGCTGCCCGGCAACAGCCTTTCGAGCGACGACGTGCCCGACAACGGCGGCGACGGGTGGATCATCTACATCTCCGACCGTCGCGGGGACCGCGACGACGACGGCGAGTACGACATGGAAGACGTGTTCGTAAACGCCGACGGGTCGGGCGATGGGGTGGATGGCGCCGCGCCTCAACCGGGCGAAGACGCCAACCACAACGGCCGTCTCGACATCGACCGCGTCTGGGAGTCGCGCCCATACACGGAAGGGCTCGAATCCGACATCGCAGCGGTCAGCGCGCCGAAAGGCGGCGAGATAGCCGGCGACAGGCTGTTCAGGCGGGGCGTCCGCTTGATAAACGGGGCGACGCTCTTCGGGTCGCCCACGAGAGGCTACACGATAGCATCAGAGAACGCCGTCTACGTGCAGGGCAACTACAACGCCACGGGGATCGACGCGACGGCCCCGAACCAGCCTTCGCCGCCCATCAAGTATCAAGGCGCGCAGGTGCCGGCGGCCATCGTGTCTGACGGCGTGACTTTCTTGTCCAGACAGTGGAGCGACGGGAAGAGCTTCCGTAGCCCGTTTGTGATCAACGGAACGCGCACCGTCACGGCCGCGGGCGAGACGACCGTCCGCACTGCGTTGTTGATGGGCGATAACTTGAGCTTCTTAGACGTTGCGGCCAACAGGAACCAGGGCGGGGGCGACAAGTGTTTGAGCGGGGGCGTACATAACTTCATACGCTTCATCGAAAGCTGGGGGACGAACGTCAATTACTGCGGCTCGCTGATAAACCTCTTCAACAGCCGCAACAACAACGGCACACACAAAAACGGCGGGGGCCATACTTACGGCCCGCCCACGCGCAACTGGGTCTTCGACAGCTCGTTTTTGGACCCCGACCGCCTGCCGCCTGGAACTCCCTTCTTCCAGTTCGTGCAGATGACCGGCTTCCGCCAGACCGTCCGTCAGGTGGATTAATAACCTAAGCCTTATAACAGGCGTTGAAACAAGCTTCCACCGAAGAGGCCGGAGATACAATCCGGCCTCTTTTTCTTCGGCGTCAGTAATGACCGGATGTGTAAACCGATACGGTCCGCGAGAGGGTGTCTGAGAAGTGTGAAAAAGCCCTGAAAGGGCGGTATAACTATCGCGCCCTTTTAGGGCTTCGTCTTGTATGCGTGCGTCACCCGGCGCGTTGCGCCGGGCTATTGAATATCGCCCCTACGAGGCTTTGTAACGATTAGCTCATCCCGCGATGCGCCGGGCTTGAATCTTGCCTCTTCGAGGCTTCCTACTGATTCGCGCCTTCGGAGACTTTTCAGACACCCTCCAAGAACTCGGGGCCATCGGTAATGTAGTGATCATCACTCACAGCCTGCGTTTTCCTCTCTATTCGTCACCCATTCCGATACGATTCCGCGAGAATTCGTCAAATCTTTCGCCGCCGATTCAGTCATTATCGAGTTTGAGATCGGTCATTTTGAATATGGCTCGAAGAGCCGCCCTGCCCGGCGCGGGGGATGGATCGCGCCTTTAATAACAGTTTTGAACGCCGCGGGCTCTGGCATCACCATTGCACCTTGAGTGTGTGGAAAAACGGCTCAGGCCGGTAAGGAATTAGGAGGCAGCTATGAGAGGCAATAACGAAAGAGGGATCAGCTTACTGGAAGGGATAGTCGGGCTAATGATACTTGGCGTCATAGTCGCGTTCGCCGCGCCGCGGATCAGCAACGCGATGGGCCAGTACCGCGTAGACATAGCCATGCGCCAGACGGTAGACATCATCAGGCGCGCGAAGACGCTGGCCGTCTCCGAAAACCGCAGGTCGGGCATCGTCGCCGATACGGAGAATAACCGTCTCGGCGTCGTCTTCTTCAACGACGATTTGACCATCAACCGCATAGAGTTTGTTCCGCTGCCTCAAGGGGTGCGCTTCCAGCGCCCGGCCGACATGACGACCCCGCCCGCCGGGGTCACCACGAGCGGCGTGGTCTCGTTCCCGAAGCAGGGGGGCTATTACCAGCAGGACTTTAATTCGCGCGGCTTCCCCATGGTCGCCTCCGGGGCCGACGTGGTCTCGATCTTCCTCGGCAATGGCCGGGAGTTCAGGGCCGTCACCGTGACGAGCGTCGGCGGCGTCAGGACCTACCTCGCCGAGAACAAGCAGTGGGTGAGCACGCGCAAGTAGCTTTAACGATCGGCAGTGTGTGAAGAGAGGGAAGGGTGAAAAAAATGAGGGTTCCTGAAAACGATCAAGGAGGATTCACTTTAATCGAAGTCGCCGTGGCTTCGGTGATAACGATGATCGGGCTTGTCTTTCTTGCAAGCCTGTTCACTCTCGCCATATCGCAGAACCGCGTGGTCAAGCAGTTCAGCTCTACGACGGCGCTGGCGCAGGAGAAGATCGAAGAGCTCAACGCCATAGACTTCGGCGACAAAAAAATGAACGTCGGCGGCGACCTGGACAATCAGGTCTCCGTAGACGACATAAAGTATTTCGACGAGGTATTCGTCGACGACAAGACTGGAGAGGTCAAGACGGGCGCCCAGATCCCCCAGGGGCAGGTCCCGCACTACCGCCGGTTCTGGAGGATCGAAAATGACCCGGAGCTCTTAGACACGGTGATCATCTCCGTGCGGGTGGCGGCGTTGCAGGCGGGCCGCAACACAGGCATGGCCGAGGAGACTACGCTCGCGACCGTGCGCTCGCATTGATGAAGGGGGAGGTGGTAAGGAGTAATGATGATACCCAACGATGAAAAAGGATTCTCGCTTCTTGAGCTGCTGGTCGCCGCCGTGCTGACCGTAGGGCTCTTAGGCGGGGTGTTCGCCCTGGTGAACCGCAACCAGCAGGTCTTCGTGACCGAATCGGGCGTCACCGACATGAACCAGAACGTGCGCACCGCCGTCGACCTGCTGACGCGCGACATACAGTGCGCGGGCGTGGGTTTGCCGGCGGGAGTCAGCAACGGGAACTTCGCCGCGCTCTATTACAAGAACGGCGCTAACGGCGGCGCAGACTCGCTGATGATGATTAACGGGGACCCTTCGGCCCCGTTCGCCACCGTCGACACCGTATCGGCGCCCAACACGGAAATACTTCTGCACGTGCCGGCCGACATCGAGCGAAACGGTTCGGGCTCCGGCATACAATTCACTTATAAGAGCTATGACAAGAAGACTAAATCGATCTACAAAGTGTACTCGGCCGACCCCCATTTGTACCTAATATACGACGAGACTAAGGCCATGCTCTTCCCGCTCAGGTCGAACGGCCTGATCCAAGGCGCCGGGGCGACAGAGCGCATCAAGCTGCAATACGACGGCACAAAGTATAAGAGCCCGGCCACCCTCTACGGCACGACCATCTGGCAGGGCGACCCGGATTACGCGAAAGGGGTGAACGTGGCGCTGGTCCAGAGCACGGTCGCCTACAAGGTCGACCCCGCAACGCGCGAGCTCTTAAGGAGCGAAGACTTTCAAAACTGGTACGTCGTCGCGCGCGGCATAATCGATTTCCAGGTGCGGTACAGAATCCTGCGCGAGAAGGATGGCGTCATCCAAGAGATGATAACCGACTCGCCCGGCGACGGCGTAGACAAGATGCCCTCGGGGGAGCTGACTTCGCGCAGGGACATACACTCCCTGATCGTCACCCTGGTCGCCGAGACGCCCGACGTTCAGGCAGAAAACCCGAGCTACCGTCGCATCACGCAGAAGTTCGAGGTGGCCCCGCGCAACCTGAACCTCGCGAACAACAACAGCATTAAATCGGAGTAGGTGATTTATGACTATCAACCGTAAAGACCAACGGGACGGCGAGCGCGGCATCGCGCTGATTACCGCGCTGATGATCTCAGCCATACTCCTGGCGCTCGGCATGGCCGTGGCGATGTCGGCGACCTCAGACACTGTCACGAACAAGAGCCAGCGCGTGGGCGAGCAGGCCTTCTTTGCGGCTGACGCTGGCGTAGCCATCGCGCGACGCGCACTGGCCACGGCGCTTCAGGAAGAGATCAAGAAGATACAGGATGGCAAGGCCGATTATGGCGACGGCGGGTTCTTTAAAGTAGGGAAGGGTAAGAAGGACGAGTTCCCGGACGTTCAGGTCCTGCCCGACCCGGACAAGGAGCCGAACCACCCCTTCTACGAGAACGTCTACAAGCGCGCGCAGCAACTGGCGACCTACTCGAAACGCGACGAGAGGCTCGACGAGCTCAACGGCACGAGCTTCACGGCGGAGTTCCGCCCTCTGACGGGGACCATCAGCATGGGCCCGAAAGACGACCCCGCGACGGCGACCGAGACGGCCGTGCTGCGCTACACGGTCGAAGTCACGGGCCGGACCGATGCGGGCGGGCGCGCGACGATCATCGAGAGCGGGTTGATGTCGACCAACATAACGCTTATCAACACCGCTATTCCGGGCAAGGAGCGCGACTTCAGCTTCTCGGGCTTCGGGGCGTTTTTTGACAACGCCGACACGATCGCGAACTCGGCGCTGGCGGGCGGGACTTTCTCGGGCATAGTGCACACCAACACCCACTTCGCCTACCAGTCGAGCCGCAACGTCATCTTCCGCAACGTCGTTTCGCAGGTCGACAACTACATCAGGTATGACAGCGTGGAATTCGGCAAGGGCCAAATCAGCATACCCGGCACGGACATCAAGGGCATAGACATCAGCTCGGAAGGTTACCAGAAGGTCAACCGCGTGCCGCTGCCCGATAACAACTACTCGCAGGAGTACGCCGTCATCAACTCGACAGGCGTGCTGGACCTGAACCTCGACGGCACGCCCGTCGATCCGCCCGCGAGGCAGCCGAAGAAGGATGGCCTGCTTCAACCGATCTTCGGGCTGCTGGGGCGCGTCACCCCCGAGGCGCTCGCCGTCAACCTGCGCGACGCCTGGAACCATGAGCCGCTGATACTGCTCGGGCAGCTCAAGCAGGGCGTATACATTTCGTCGGCCGATGGCAATAACATCACGGGCGCGGGGATATACGTGCAGGGGGACGCCGTCGACATACAGCTCACGTCCAACGGCACGGAGCAGATTTACAGCATCACACAGAGGGGCCTCCTTTCGACCCAGACGACGACCATCGCCGTCAGCCCCACGAAGAATCAGACCGTCATCCGCACGGGGTCGCAGTCGAGGACCTTTGACGGCATCCCTATGGACAGGTTCAAATCCAAGAGCCCGCAGGGCGCGATGTCCCTGTTCGTCAACGGGTCTATACAGAGCCTGCGAGGCGGCACCGTCGGCACGACGCGCAACCCCGCCCTCGCCCCGGACACCCGTGTCACCGTCACGGCGCAGCGTGACATAACGATAACCGGCGACATTAAGTACGCGAACCCCGTACTCAATTCCGATGGCACGCCCGTCTCCAACTTCGGCGACATAAAGAACGTGCTGGGCATATTCACCAACGACGGCAACGTGAATCTCGCGCCGAACAAGAGCTACGTCTCAAGCGGCCTCAGCCTCGAAATCCATGCCGCGATCGTAGCGTTCAACAGCAGCTTCGCTAACGACGGCGGGCAGATAGAAGGCTCGATCGTCTACAAGGGCAGCGAGAACCCCGATACCTACGACCGTTGGAAGCTCGTAGGCAGCCGCGTGCAGTCGAAGATAAACAACATAGGCTACGCCAATCGCGACATCTTCTATGACGTACGCTTCTCGGGGGGCAAGTTCGCGCCGCCGTTCTTCCCCGGCACCGCTTATGACCTGGGAGTGACTGAGGTCGAAGGGAACGTAGGCATATCCAACATAGACGCGGCCGCGCCTTCGAGCGTCACCTGGTATCGGGAGAATAATTGATAGAGGGATTGACGCGGAATCACTGATCCACTGTTACCACCACCACTGAACTGCCTGGGCCGAGCAGAGCCGCTCGGCCCTTTTTTTCTCGCCTACTTCATAGTCATCAGCGCGGCGAAGACCTCTATGCCGTCCCACAGGTTCTTTATCCGCACGTTCTCGTTCGACGCGTGCTGGTTGTTGTCGTGGTTGACGATGGGGACGCCTATCTGCGGCGCTTTCGTAGCCGATTCGAAGATCCAGAGCGGCACGCTGCCGCCGAGCGTCGGCGCGAGCACGACGCGCGCGCCCGCGGCCTGCTCGACCGCACTGATTATCTTTTTAGAGATCGGCAGGGCCATCGAAGTGCGCATGGCGGGGTAGCCGTCGCTGCTCGTCACGCGCGCGATCATAGGGTGTTTGAGCCTTGTCTCGCGGTCGGGCTCGTCGGTCACGACCGTGTAGCCCTGCTTCTTTATGTGCGCGATCAGGCGTTCGAGCTGGCGGCGCGGCGAGATGCCTTTGACGAGCCTCATATCGACGGTGGCCGTGGCTTCGGCGGGAATGATCGTGCGCGCCTCGCTGCCGACGTACTCGCTGCGCAGCCCGTCGATGTTGAGCGAGGGCTCGTTAATCAACTCCGCCAGCGAGCGGCCCCCGCCGTCGGTCGCCGCCAGCCCCAGCTCGCGCATGAGCTCGGCGTCGTTGGCCGACATTTCGCCCAACGCCTTTTTCTCCTCTTCGCCTAAAGGCACAACGTCGTCGTAGAAGCCTTCGACGACGACGCGCCCTTTTTCATCCTTCATGCTGGCGAGCAGCCGCGCCAGCCGCATCGCAGGGTTCGGGGCCCAGTTGCCGTAGTGGCCGCTGTGCAGCGCGCGCGTCGCGCCATAAACGGTGATCGTCGCGCTCAAGACCCCGCGCACGCCGAAATAGAGCAGGGGCCGCCGCGTCTGGTGCACTGGCCCGTCGGCGCAGATCCACACGTCTGCCGACAAGAGCGCGGCGTTGCGATTGACCATCTCTTCGAGGTGGCGCGAGCCCGCCTCCTCTTCGCCCTCGAAGAAGAATTTGAGGTTCGCCGTCAGCGTCCTGCCCGCCGCCTTCAGCGCGTCGAGCGCGACGAGCATCGCTATGATAGGGGCTTTGTCGTCCGACGCCGACCGCGCGTAGATACGAGATTCCGGGTCGAGCTTTTCGCCCGGTTTTGGAAACTCACGCACGCGGCCGCCGGCTTCCGTGGCGGCGGTCCGGAGCGCGGGCTTGAAAGGGTCTGTCGCCCACTTCGACGCGTCGACGGGCTGGCCGTCGTAATGCGCGTAAAGACCTATGGTGCGCGTCGCGCCAGGGGTCTTGAGCTCGCCGAAGACGGCCGGGGGGCCGCCGCCTTCCAGCAGTTGAGCCTTGATGCCGCGGCGGCTCATCATCTCGATCAGCTTCGCCGCGTTGCGCCGAATGTTGACGTCATCGCTCGCGACGTTCGGGATCGCGAGCAGGTCGACGAATTCGCTGATGATCTCAGCTTCGTGAGCCTCGCGGTACTGGCGCACGCCGGCCGCGCCGTCCTGTGCCGCGGCGCGAGAGAGTGTAAGAAGGCAGAGGAGTGCGGCAAGAAAGAGAGCTTGGTGCTTAGCCGGCTTCATAAAAATCTCCTATCGGTTATAGCAAAGGTGCAAGATGCGTTGAAGAATAACATTCTAGAGCTACACGGGGAAGTTGATCGCGGTGGCGGTACGCAGTAAAATTCTCGCACTCCTTAGTAGGTCGTCTTTTGGACGGTGGCGCGCAAATCCGAGGTCAATTGCCATGCTTCGCGTCTGGGCAACTCTGTTCTTCTTCCTGGCTCTCCTGATGACTTCGGGCCGCCCGAGCGCGGGCGCGAACTGGAAATCGGTCACGTCTCAAGAGCTGAAGATGAAAGCCTCGGACATCGGCGACGCCGACGCCGACGCCGCCATACTTTTCCGCGAAGGCGAGCTTAACGATAACAACGCCGAAGGCACGGGGCTGAAGGTCTACATACGCATCAAGATATTCAACGAGCGCGGCCGCCGCTACGCCGACGTGCAGCTCCCCTACCGCGTGGAGCAGGGGCGAATAACGGACGTTCACGCGCGCACGATCCGGCCCGACGGCACGTCTATAGAGGTCGAGGACCGCGACATATTCGACAAGCTGCTGGTCAAGACCAGCCACGGCGTCTGGCGGGCGAAGGTCTTCTCGATGCCCGCCGTCGAGGCCGGCTCGATCATCGAATACAGGTACCGGCAGACTTACCCGCAGGGGTTCCGCTACTTCGCCCTCGACCTCCAGTCGGAGCTCTTCACCAAGCAGCTTCATTACCGGATTCAGCCGCAGGCGGCTTCGAGGCTCGACGTGCGGTGGGTGAGCTTTAACGCGCCGGACCCGAAGCGCTTTATGCCGGTCTGGAACGGCTCGTACGACATAAAGGCCGAAAACATCCCACCATTCCGCCGCGAGCCGCTCATGCCGCCGGAGCTCGCGGTAAAGATATGGGGCTGGATCTACTATTCAAGCGAGATAGAGAACAACCCCGAAAAGTACTGGCGCATCTACTCGCAGCGGATGTACGACCGGGCGAGCTACGAGACGAAGGCAAGCGACGCGATCCGTCGAGTTGTAGAATCGATCACGCTTTCAAACGAGAGCCATCAACAGAAGCTCGCGCGAATATACCACTATATTCAGACCGAGATTCACAACACGGGGTTCGCACAGGAGCGCGGGGCGGAGCGCGAGGCCGACGCGGAACTGAAGCGCAACGACACGGCGGACGAGACCATACGCCGCCGCTACGGGACCCCGCGCGAGGTCAACAGGCTGTTTGTCGCCATGTTGAAAGCGGCCGGGATGGATGCGCGCGTGGCGGAGCTTACGACTCGCGACGAGAACTTCTTTCACCGGTCTTTCCCCGACGCTTTTCAATTCAACAGCGAAGTGACGGCCGTCATAGCGCGCGACGGCTCCGCGCAGTTCTACGACCCAGGTACGCCGTATTGCCCGCAGGGCATGCTTTCGTGGGAGAAGGAGGGAGTGACGGCGCTCGTCTACGACAAGCATAACACGCGCTTTGTCGAGACGCCCGTAAAGGATGCCGCGGTCAACAACGAGGACCGTAAACTATCTATCGCGGCGTTCGCCGACGGGCGCGCGGAGGTCAGCGCCGAGACGAAGCTGACGGGGCAGCGCGCGCTTGAGATACGCAACGAGCTGATCGGCCTCGTCCCGGAAGAGCAGCGCAAGCTGGCCCTGGCCCCCGCGCGCAACCTGCTGCCGCAAGCTTCGATAGACGAGTCGGCGACGGCGCTTTCAAACCTGACCAACCTCGGAGCGCCGGTCGAGCTTAAATACAAATTCACCGCGCCTCAGACAGTCACGCGCGCGGGGAGCCGCCTGTTGCTGCGCCCGATGCTGCTGTCGCACAAGGACGAGAGCCTGACGGCCGCGCCGCGCCGATACAACATGATGTATTTTCATTACCCCTGGTCGGAAAGCGAGCGGGTGGTCATAGAGCCGCCCGCCGGCTACGAGATCGAGCAGTTGCCCGACCCCGTAGACATAGACATAGGGGCCGCGCGCTATCAAGCCAGCTTCACCCGCCAGGAACGGCGCATAGTCTATGAGCGGCGGTTGATGGTCAACGCCATAACCTTCACCGTCGAGCAGTACCCAACGGTCAAAGCCTTTTTCGACCGCGTCCACCAGGCCGACCGCGCCGTCATATCTTTCAAGCAGTGACCCGCATCAAGACGGCAAAGGCAAGGCTAAGAAGATCTCTTGGCCTTGCCTTTATGAATTAACGGCTGGGTAGAATCTAAGCTTTTAGCGGTAGTATCTGGTAAGTTCGGGGAGGGATCATTATCCTGAGGCCGCCGTGCGTCTCCGTCGACCTGCCCCACCGCATCTCGGCGAACGCGCAGCCGACCTGAAAACAGACTTTGGATAATTCCGCGTAAGAGTGGCCCCGATCTATTTCGCAATCGTTAATACAAACGGCCAGCGGGGCGCCGTAGAGTTCATCATTTATTACATCTTTGAACATTAGTCTGTTCCCCTTCCTAATAATAAGACGCAAACCGAAAGCGGTTTTTGCATTCTTTTCGTAAAAAAAATCTGGCAAATTAGATTTGAATGATCGAGAGATTGATCCACAGGTGGGAGCGCGGTCTGGCCGAAAGAACGACCGACCGCAATTTCGCAGTTACTGTTTGACGAATGCGACCGCAATGGTGTCAACTTTGACCGTAGCGTCGTCATTGTGAATTACCTAAGAAAGCATCTCTAACGATTAATCGGAGGCGTCAGAACATGCTCAATAAATCGGTCGGGTTTTCGAAAGTCGGGCGGCTCACGTTGATCGCCGTAATGCTACTTGTTTGCGCTGACGCATACGGTCAGCAGCCGGCCGGTCAGACGGGGTCGGATTACTTTACGGTCAAGCAGGTCGCGCCGGGCGTTTGGGCGTTCCTGGCAAAGCCCGGCAAGCCCGCCGTTTCGAATGCGGCCGTCATCGAGCTCGGCGATAAGGTGATGGTCGTCGATTCTCATCTGTCGCCTTCGGCGGCGCGCGACGCGGCCCGCCTGATCGCCTCGATTACTGGCAACAAGGCCGTGCGCTATCTGGTCAACACGCACTGGCACCCCGACCACGTGCAGGGAAACTCGACCTATTCGGCGGCCTTCCCCGGCGCGATCGACATCGTTTCGCACGTCAACACGCGCCGCGACATCATAGGGCTTGAGATGCCTTTTCTCAAAGATCAGAAGAAAACGCTTCCGCGCCAGGTCACCGAGATGAAGAAACAAATCGAGACCGGCATGGTCGAAGGAAAGCCTATGACGGCCGAGCAGAAGAGGCGTCTCGAAGCCCAGATCGCTCAGGCCGAATCCCTGGCGCGCGAGATCGAAAACCTTGAGATCACCCTGCCGAACCTGACGCTAGACCGTTCGATGAATCTGCACGCGGGCGAGCGAGAAGTGCGAATACTCTATTTCGGGCGCGGCCACACAGAAGGCGACGTGGTCGTCTATCTGCCGCGCGAGCAGGTCTTAGTGACCGGCGATCTGCTGACTAACTCCATACCGTTCATGCGCGACGCCTACCCGCTGGAATGGAGCGCGACGCTTGCGGGCGTAGAGGCGCTCGACTACACGCAGACAATCCCTGGCCACGGCGACGTGCAGCAGGGCAAGGAGAGGATCAAGATGCTCCGCGCCTTCCTCGACGACGTTGTGGCGGCCGTCGGCCGCGCGGTCGCCGACGGCAAGTCGCTCGATGACGCGAAGAAGAGCGTAAAGGCAGAGCTTGCGCCGCGCCACGAAAAGAATTTCCCTTCGTGGAATGGCGGGGCCGAGGCCACGATCGAACGGACCTACAACCATCTCAAAGAGGGTCGCAGGTAATCGCCCCGCGCATCGGGGAGGGCGACAATCTTGAGAGGCCATCCAAGCCGTGTTACTATCTTAGTGAAGGATTTGGCGCTTTTCGGAGGTATGACGGGCGTATGCCTATCTACGAGTACGTTTGTGAAAAATGCGGGGACCACGTAGAAGTCTTGCAGAAGGTGAGTGATCCGCCGCTGAAGCGATGCAAGAAGTGTCGCGGCAAGATGGAGAAGCTCGTCTCGCGCACGGCCTTTCAACTCAAAGGGTCGGGCTGGTACAAGACGGACTACGCCGCGAAGACTCCGCAGAAAGGTAAGGCGGAAAAGAGCGCCGACGCGAAATCCGAATCGGCCAAATCCGAAACCGGATCGTCTACTACAACCTCTGGCGGCGCGGCCTCAAAGGATTGAACACGCCTCCCTGTAAGAGCCTCACTCGCTGTTTCTTACAAAGGTCTTTTCCTATTAACGCCCCACACCGACGCCCTGCGCGGTCAGACTTTGCGCAAGGTTGGCGTCTAGACACGTTCTCAAGTTGTGTGTGACCGAAAACAACTTCGACGCCTGTGAGAACATCTTAAGAGTACGAGTCAGAAAACTATTTGAAGCATCGACTCGTATAGAGAAGGTGAAAGGAGTTTGAGATGGCTAGCTTCCGGGACCCGGCAAGAACATTTTCCCCCATCGAGGTCATCGAGCGGCTCCTTGAGATAACAGACTACTACGGGCACGACCCGGTCCTGTACATTTCATCGAGCAATGATCTAGCGACTTATCTTGATTCGTTCGGCTTTGATACCTACAGTCTGACCGTCGACACGAGCAAGGCGTTTAAGACTACGACGCGGAGTGTGCTGGTCTTGCCTAACGGCAGCCGTTCGCACGAAAGCGCTACGGCGCACTGAATAACAAAGAAGTAAAACGCGAGGGGCTACGGTGAAAGCGCTTTCACCGTAGCCCCTCGCGTTTTACCCCGAAGCTTGCTGTTATCCCCGTTTCTGCCCTTTGCGCACATCGCTGGCCCCGCTCTGTGAATCGAGCAGGTCGCTGCGAAGAAGCTCGGCGAGTCTCACGTCGCCGCTCGTGACGACCTTGCGGCTAGACACGGCTGCGCGCCCGAAGACGGGCAATGGCGCGAGCTGACCGGCTTTCCGCGCGCGCAACGCGACCCGGTAGCGCGACTCGCGCGGGTTGATTTCGTAAGCCGCTTTGAAGTGCTCTTGCGCCAGCAGGAGGTTATCTTGTCTGAGGTAGATCAACCCGAGGTGGTAAAGCGCCGCGTCAAATTTCGGGTCGAGCTCCACGCACCGGCGCAGGTGATGGACCGCAATCTCTGTGCGGCCGTCTTCAAGGTAAGCGCGCCCAACGAGGTAGTACATCTCGGGCGTGGGCTTTAAGGTGAGCGCCCGCTTGAGGTGCGTCAAAGCCTCGCGCAGCTTCCCTTCGCTGGCCAGAATCCGGCCGAGCCCGTAATGGGCGGTGAAAGAGTTCTTCTTGATCTTGAGGGCGCGGCTCAAATAACGCTTGGCGGCGCACAGGTCCCCGTCGTCGCCGCAGATGACGCCCAGCATCAGGAGGGCCGGGTAGTTGTCGGTCTCCTGCTCGACGGCGCGCTCCAGGTACGCCTGCGCGAGCATAGGCTTGTTGATGCTGAAGAAGTGCTCGCCGATAAAGAAGGCCAGCACCTCGTTGACGGGGTCGAGGACGAATGCCTTCTCGAAATAACGGATGCCGCGCTTCGAGTTGCCCTCGATAAACAGGTCCGCGCCGGTGTCGAGCAGGCGCGTGAACAGGTCTATGTTCTCGCCTTTGAAGACGCCGACCATGTGCTCCAACCGCTGCTCGAATATCTCCTGCTCGTTGGCGTCGTCGCAGTGCTCGGCTATGCGGTCGCGCCAAAGGGTTTCGAGCTTGCCGCCTTCGACCGCGCCGCGCTCCGACAGGTGCTCGACCAGCGCGTCCAGCATCGCATGGTCGTAGAGCCCGCTGGTCGCCTGGCGGTGGACAAGGTCGAGCAGTATCTCAAGCCGCTCGTGCGCCTGCTGTAGCGCGGATTCGAGCGCGCTTATGCGCTCTAGCAGGTGCTCTTCCAGCGTAGGCTTGAGCAGGGTTTCGACGCCGCCATAAGCCGCGAGGGTCGGCGTGCTGGTTATGATCATCAGCTTCGTGCCGCACGCCGAGCACGTCTCGCGGTTATAAGGATTGGGATTAGTGCACTGTTGACAGAGTATCATTATTATTAGGCCGCCTTAATAGCTATTTACTCTTTCCCAAAGCCGCGCCGTGAAACAGGCTCTGGCAGCCATTTTTAAGCCGCCCGAAGCCGACCCCGGTCGGCGCTTAATACTGGTAAAACCCTTTTCCCGTCTTTCGGCCGAGCCAGCCGGCGTCGACGTATTTCTTAAGCAGGGGGCACGGCCTGTACTTCGTATCACTGAAACCATCATATAGCACATTCATTATCGCGAGGCAAACATCCAGCCCAATAAAATCCGCGAGCTCAAGCGGCCCCATCGGGTGGTTCATCCCTAGCTTCATTATCTGGTCGATGGCCTGGGGCGAGCCGACGCCTTCGTAAAGCGCGAAGATCGCCTCGTTGATCATCGGCATCAGGACGCGGTTGGATACGAACCCCGGCGCGTCATTCACCTCGACGGGCGTTTTGCCCATCAGCTCGGTAAGCTCGCGCGTGGCGGCGAAGGTCTCGTCCGAGGTCGCTATGCCGCGGATTATTTCAACCAGCTTCATCACCGGCACGGGATTCATAAAGTGCATGCCGATGAAGCGCGCGGGGCGCGAGGTCGTCGCGGCGAGCTTCGTGATGGATATCGAGCTCGTGTTGCTCGCCAGTATCACGTCGGGCCTGGCGACACGGTCGAGCTCGCGGAAAAGCTCGGCCTTGGCGGCAAGCTCCTCGACCACGGCCTCGACTACGAAGTCGGCCTCGGCGAGGTCTGCCAGATCGGTCGTCGGCTTTATACGGGAGATGATCTCCTGCTTTCCTTCGGGGCTCAGCCGCTGCTTATCGACGTCGCGCTGGAGGCTTTTGTCAATGCTCGTGAGGCCGCGCTTGAGGAACTCGTCCGTCAGGTCGCGCATAATCACCGCGAGGCCCGCCCGCGCGGCGACCTGCGCGATGCCGTTGCCCATGGTTCCCGCCCCTACGACTCCGATCGATTTTATCACAACACCCTCCCGACTTTTACTCTTAATCTAAAATCGCATGCACCCGATCGCCGCGCCTCGAACGTATTTAATAAGCGAGGCCCGCGGATGGCTGCGCCGAACGAGGCTACAATTCTAAGCATGCTGTCCGGGCCTGCGCAAGAAAGGGTTGGGAAAAGTCGATTCCGGCAAACCTGCGGCGCGCGGTAGACGTTCTAACATGTGAGTCTGACGGTCGGCAGCTTCAGTCAGACCCATTTAGAGCATATAATTAATCTAACCCACAGCCTCCGAGGCCGAGAGAGTTCTTTGGTGGGCAAGTGAATAGGAGAGGGGAAGTCGTTATGAAGAGAATTGCTTTCATGGCAATCGCGCTGGCGCTCGTATTGACCGCCGGCATCGGTAGGTCTTCGGCGCGGCCGGCGGCCCAGGGCGCGGACCTGTTGCGGCTGCTGCCCGACGGGTCGGGAGTCGTCGTTATCGACGTGCAGAAGGTGACTTCGAGCAGCCTGTGGGCCGTAGTCTCAGCCAAGAGCCCCGTCAAGGACGTGGTTCAAAAAATCAATGAGATGTCCGACCTGGGCCTGAGCCTCAATGATTTTAGGTCCCTGGCCGTCGTCTTCGGGCCTACGGGTCCGAACAACTTCACGGCCGCCGTAAGCGGCACGTTCAACCAGTCCGCCCTGCTCGCCCGCGCCCGCGCGGACCAGAGGATCAAACTTACCTCTGAGAAGTACAAGAACTTCGAAGTCTACAACGTCACGAGCGCCAACCAGGCCGAGTCCAGAAGGCATGACCTTTCGTTTGCGTTCCCCGACGCGGGGACGGTCGTCGCTGGGACTCAGGCGGGCGTGCGCGCGTCCATAGACACCTTGACGGGCAGCAAGCCCGGCATCGCGCAGAACGCGAAGCTCACGGGCGCGATCAACTCGGACCCGGCCGCGGCGGTACGGTTCGCCATAGAGATGACCCCCGCGATGACCGGCGGGCTCCAATCGAGCGAAGTGCCGCTCCCCGACTTCAGCTCGATCAACATGATATTCGGCGGCGTCGATTTAACCTCGGGCATCGGGATCAACGCCACTCTGCGGAGCAACACGGCGGAGCAGGCCAAAGGGCTCGCGGAGCGCCTCAACGGGCTACTGGCGATGGCGAAGGCTTACATGGGCTCGTCGAGCGACCCGAAGATGGTGGCGCTCAACGACGCGCTCAAGTCCGTTACGATCAACGGCGCCGACGTCGATGTGAAGATCACGGGCAACCTGCCAATGGAACTCCTGTCGCAAGTATTTCGGTAAAGCCGGCCGTCGTCGCGAGGCCGCTTTGACATAGGACGGCTCATCGACAGTCAAACCGTCGATGAGCCGTCGTTGTCTTCAGCGGTCCGGTTCATTAGAGGGATTCTATAGAGGTCTTGCGGGGCGAATGGCGCGCGGCGTCGGGGCGGGAAAACAGAAGGGGCGGGCTTTGAGGGGCTTTACAAAAATCCGTTCGCTTTCCCGTTGAACTTCGACTTATCCAGCAACTGCTTAATCCCTTCGATCAGCGAGTCGAACTCGATAGGTTTGGTAGTGGCGCGGTCGGCCCCCGCCGCGAGCGCTTCGGCCGCGACCGTGCTCCCATACGCGGTGATCGCCAGTATAGGCACTTCTCGGACCGGGGATTGATGGCGTATCCGTTTGATCATTTCGATGCCGTTGAGGTTCGGCATGTTAATGTCGGTGATGATCAGGTCGGGTTGTTCGGTCTCCGCCTTGTTCAATCCAACGAGCCCGTCCTCGGCGGTGATGACCCTATAGGCTTCTAACTCAAGCAACTTCGCCATCATCTCGCGCGTATCGTCGCTGTCGTCAACAACAAGTATTTTTTCAGTCACAGTCAGCGTTTCCTCTCATCTGCTTTTGAGCAATCTCATCCCCTGCCTGCGTGAGACGACACGGACGGACCGCTCATGTGGCTGTAGAGCAATGAATCATCCTTTTCTTTTCCTAGTATAAAGGATGGAAATGCTGAGGGCTGGAGTTGCTTGAAGGGTTGCTGAATGCCGTGGCAACCGCAGAGGTTAATGACCGACGTGTGGTTGGCTACCTTACCGCCCGACAGCGCGACCGCGC
Organism: Blastocatellia bacterium; assembly: GCA_035249305.1. GTDB lineage: Bacteria > Acidobacteriota > Blastocatellia > UBA7656 > UBA7656 > DASUNP01. The sequence continues at coordinate 29,539 of DATFGQ010000127.1, forward strand.
GCTTGATGTAGGCAGTCTCTCGATCCTTATTCTGTTCCACTTCTACGACGGGTGCTGACCTGTTCGATTCTCTCCCGCCTGCCAACCAGACATTACCAAGGTTGTGCACTTTGATCGTTCCTCCCACTCAAAGTAGCTCAACCTAAGGGGTAGGCACATTATATTTGAATTGGGATGGGCTGTCTACACTCGATTTAGTGATGTAGTCGGCGTCAACTTTGTTGCGCGGAGCAGGTTTAGACAGGGTCAGCCTGCGCGGTTCTCTTTAGGTTTGTAGACGGACCAGAGGCGGCAGACCTTGATTCTGTATTCGACCAGGTTGCGGCTGACGATAAAGCGGCGGGCGATTATCTCGGCCGATAGCCCCGCCTCGACGGCGTGCTTGAGGCTGAAGTAGGGGACCAGGGAGGCCGCGCCCACCGCGAATGCCACCTCTTCCTGGTTCTCGTCAAAGTTGCGGAAGTGAACGGCCGACTGCTCTTCGGCCAGCATCAGCCGCGTGGGCGAATGGCCAAGGATCACGTGACAGATCTCTTCCATCAAGGTGGCGGCCTGCCGCTCGCGCGTGTGGTTGGGGTTTAGGAAGACTAGCCGCGACCCGTCGGGCAGCGGGCGGCTCGCCCCGCCCGACCAGCTCTTGCCGTTGTCGCCCAACAGCAGACGGCGGGTTTCGGGAGATAGCCCTTCGATCTGGTTCAAACTCATCACGCGCAGCTTGACGTAAGGGGCGAGCTTCCAAGGGTTTAGCGGCTGGTCGAGCGGCGTGCCCGCGAACTCGCGTATCTTCAGCGCTATGCGCTCGTAGACGCGGCGCTTGGCCGTGGGAGGCAATAACTCATCTATTTGGTCGGAGGGGGGACGGTCGCCTTCAGCCATTTTGATCTTTAGCCGTTTTGATCTGTCTGCTTGGTCGAGAATTGCGAGTACGCAACACGGAAAAGCTCTGCCAGAGCCTTCGCCATATCGGGCTTGAGATTGCGGTCCGCCCGCAAATGCGCTTCAACTATGTTCGGCGTAGATTCCGTCGGGTAGTAGATCACAGGCTCCGTGTAGGCCTCGCCGCGCACGCCTTCCTCTATCCCGTTCAACAGCGATCCTTTCATAAGACGTTCGAGCGGAATCCCGAGCCACGAGGCCAGCCGCGCCAGCGTCGCGCTGTCGGGCGTCCCTATGCCGTTCTCAATACGCGAAAGCGTCGAGGCGCTCACGCTTATCTTGACAGCCACGTCCCTGAGCGAAAGCTTATCTTCCTGCCTCTTCCGCTTCACGTACTCTCCTAACTCTACGATGTTTAATGTAGCTTCTCCCATAAGGTCCAGACCTCCTTCGAGCCCTTTACCTCTGTATAACATAAAAGCGTGTTGCTTGCAATACTTTATTTTATACTTGCAACAAAATAGACGATCTGGTACACTGTTTCAAGTATGAAACATACGCGAGACAATCTTCGTACAGGAAGTATGGAAGCTGGCACTCATATTGCAGATATTGAGCAGTTGGCGGGGCTGGATGGCTGGGAAGGATACGAGTATTGGTCGACCCAGCTTGAGGCCGACATTGAGCTGTTAAACGATTTGAATGTCTCAACTTGTGATCAATTCTGGGTATTGCGGCAAGAGGCCGGCCAGGAGGGGCAAAGCGATGTCTTCCCGTTCTGAGGAGATCTGGGACAACTTCGATGCCCTGTGGCGGCAGATGCAGGCTTTGAGCCGCCGCGTAAGAGAGCTTGAAGCGAGGCTCGCGCCCGACCCTGTGAAACAGAGCCAGGACGGCTTTGAGCCACGCGGCGAGGGATTTAGCGAATCTAATAAAGCGGATTTCGTCTACGAAGGAGACTTAAAATGAGCGCAGCAATCGAAGAGACGAGGTTAATAGTCAATCGGGCGAAAGCCATAGCCGCAATGGGGCTGGTCGAGCGGGACTACGAAGGGTTCAACGTCGTTTCGCCTGGGATCAAGAAAGAGACTTTCCGAATCTTTCGGGACGAACAGGGTCGAGTGCGCTGCAACTGCGCGGAGTTCGAAGAGCGGGCCGCCGGTGAGCCGCGTTTCCGCTGCGAGCATATTCTGGCCGTGAAGTATCATCTGGAGCCGCCGGCCGAGGCCGTGAGCCCCACAGGCGTCTCTGACGACCAGGCGCGCGCCGAAGATGAAGACGTGTTGTCTATGCCTTTTGTCGAGACGCTCAAAGAGCTGTCGCAGGCCGTCTCGCCTGAGCTGGTGAAGCAGAGGATCGGCTGGCGCGACCGCGCGGGCCGCGAGCACGAGGTCGATTACGTCGAGTGGCACGCGGTCGCAGACCTGCTCGACCGCATCTGCCCGGACTGGGCGCACGAGGTCATAGGGATCAAACAGATCGGCGATTTCGTGGCCGTCACCGCCTCGATAACGATCAAAGGCGTGACGCGCCAGGGCGTAGGCACGGGCTCCGCCTATGACGAGAAGGGGATCAAGAAGGCCGAGCACGACGCGCTCAAACGCGCCGCCGTTAAATTCGGGGTCGCGCGCGAGCTTTATCGCAAGGAAGAGGAAGCCGCGCCGCAGCGCAACGGCAACACTGCTACGGCGCACGCGCAGTTTCCGAGCGAGCCTGTAGCCAAGACCATGGCCGATCTGGTGACGCCGAAACAACTGGTCGCAATAAGGGCCATCGCCAACGCCCAGAGGGTAAACGCGGAGGCGGAGTGTCAAGCGTTGCTCAATTGCAGGCCCGAAGAGCTGTCGCGGCGCGCGGCGAGCGCCTTCATCGATCACCTGAAGTCGAAGACCGACGAGGCAGCCGAGGCGCGTCACGCGGGATAACAGAATCGACCTCGTCGGCGCAGTAGTGAGGAGGTTGTAATGCAGGAACAAGAATTTCTTTTTAGCCAGGGGCCGCCGCCCATAGGCTCGGCCGTCAAGGAGAGCAAACAGCGGCGCGCGTCAAAGAAGACGCGCATCCTTGAGCTTTTCCACTCGGGCGTCACAGACATCGGCGAGATCTCGCGCAACGTCTTGACGCGGCCGAGCTACGTCGCGAGCGTGTTGCAGGGCGCGGGGTTGATCCACGGGTATTTCGATCTTTACACGACGACCGCCCAGGATCAGAACCTCTACAGCCGCCACTTTCGCAACGTGCTTAGCTTCAAGACTATCGAAGCCGCGAAAGAGTCCGTAGCGCAGATCGCGAGGCTCTATAACTATTTCGAGCGCATAGGCGACCGCGCCGGACAGCACCACGCGGAAGTGCTGGCGCTCACGGGGCGCAACCGCGCACGCTGGAGCGGCAAGAAAGAAGAGGCGCAAGTTTTCGAGCAGTGGCTTTTTAACCACGATAACAAGGACTGAGCAGTCGCCACGGCATCGCCCGGCCCGAACGGAGCAATTATCTCAAAGGTGTGATATGGCTCCGCAGGGCCGGGCGTAATATTCTCTACTTCTTTATCGCCGCGTAGAGGCCGTCAAAAAGATACTTGATCTTCCCGTCGTCGCCCGCGACAAAGACTATCTCCCCGCCGGAAGCGCCCATAGAGAATTTATGCTCGCCGATCTTGGTGAGCGCGGTTTCGGCGCCGTCCTGTTTAAGAACCAGCTTGTCGTCTTTGACCGTCACTTCCCAGAGCTGCGGCTCGTGAGAGTAAACGCCCGCGTAATTAGCCATCTCCTCCCGGCTCATGCTGAGAGCAGAGGCGGGCCTCGCGCTCTCTTCGGCTTTGAGCGGGAGCGTGAGCTCCATCGCCTTTGTCCGCGTCTTATTCAGCGTCTCGCCGCTCTTATTCGTAACCACGATCACGGCGAAGCGATGCTCGGGCGCCATCTGAATCATCGAGCCGTACCCGCGGCTGAAGCCTCCGTGCATGACGACGCGGACCCCGCGCTGCTTGAACATCAACAGCCCGTAGCCGTAGTGCGCGTCGGTCTCGCCGGGGAGCAAGACGTGCGGCGCGGGTAGCTTGGAGACTACCAGCGGGTCCAACACCTGCTTGCCCTCGATTCGCCCGCCGTTCATCATCGCTATGACGAAACGCGACAGCTCGCTCACGCTCGAAAAGATAGACCCGGCGGGCCACATCGCCGTGTTGTTGAACAGCGGCCTCATCACGGCCGGCTTGCCGTTGGCTTCAACGCTGTGGCCGACCGCAACCGGATAAGTCATCGCGGCAAGCGGGCGCAAAGTCGTCCGCTGCATGCCCACGGGCTTGAAGATCAGCTCGTCCATCATGTCGGCGTAAGGCTTGCCGCCCACCTCTTCGACGACAAGGCCCGAAAGCCAGAAGCCGGGGCTCGAATACGAATTGATCTTCCCAGGCTCCGTGAGAAAAACGTCGTCCTTCCACGTCCTGATCGATTTGCCGAGCGCGTCTTCGTCGTTAGAGATGACGGGCGCGGCGAAATCTTTCAGCCCCGACGTGTTGCTCAAAAGGTGATGCGCGGTCGCTTGCGCCAATCGCGGGCTCAGCCCTTTAACGTAGCCGCCGATGGGCGCGTCGAGCTTGACCTTGTCTCGCGCGGCCAGGGTCACGAGCGCCGCCGCCGTGAACATCTTCGTAGTCGAGCCGAGGCGGAACAGCATGTCGGGCGTGACCGGTGCCCCGGTCTCCACGCTCGCCACTCCGTACCCCTTGGCGTAGACGACGCGGTCGCCTTGAATTATCGCGACCGCCGCGCCCGGCGTGTTTCTTTCCTTCAGCTCTTCGACAACGACCTTGTCTATCTGGCTGAAGTCGGTCTGCTCTTGCGCAAGGCTCGGTTTAGCGGCGTGCGTCAAGAGCGCGATCAACGAGAGTGATAACAGTGAGCGGGTGATTCTCAAGATTCTGGTCGTCAAGCGGTGAGTCCTCCGGATTATCTGGGGGTAGCGAGGAAACCATATGGCCTGGCAATAACTTTAACCCGGCGAAGATAATTATGTCAGCCTTGCGGGCGCTTCAAGATTCTCGCCGCGTTGTCGTGGAGAATCTTCCGCCGCACTTCGGGCGTGAACCCTTCGAGCTTGTCGAAATCGTTCAACCAGCGTTCGGGCGTGATGAACGGGTAATCGCTCCCGAACAGAATGCGGTCCTGCAACCGCGACCGCGCTTCGTCCATAATCTGTTTCGGGATGTATTTGGGCGACCACCCTGAGAGGTCCATGAAGACGTTCGACTTGTGGCCGATGATCGCGAGCATCTCTTCGTGCCAGGGCCAGGCGGGGTGCGCGCCTATCACGGTAAGCGCCGGGAAATCCGCCGCGACCGAATCCAGGTAGATCGGCCGCGTGTAATCGAGCTTCACGCCCATCCCTCCGGGCGTGCCCGCGCCCAGGGCGTTTGTGCCCGTGTGAAAGAGCGCGGGGACCTTGAGCTCGCTGATCTTTTCGTAGAGCGGATAAAAGCGCGTGTCGTTCGGGTAGAAAGCCTGTATGCCGGGATGAAACTTCGCGCCGCTCATGCCGAGCTCAGTGACCGCGCGCTCGATCTCTTCGACGGCGCGCTTGCCTTTCCAAGGGTCTACGGAAGCGAACCCTATGAACTGCCGCGGGTAGGCTTTGACGACATCGGCGACTTCGTCGTTCGCGAGCGGCGGCAGCCCCGTCGCCGTCTCGGCGTCCCAGGCCAACAGCACGCCTACTATGTCCATCTCTTCGTAGAGCCGCGCGACATCATCCATCTCGCGCCGCGGCACCGCGCCGCGAAAAAACTTCTCGGCCGCCGGGGTGTATGGCTTCAACGTCTCGTCCAGAAAACCCGCCGTCGGCAAATGAACATGCATGTCGATCGCTTTAGCCACGTGTCGCACCTCCGTAAAGCGATAATGCTAACGGCGCGGCGCGCGCTGGCGCAAGCTCTCCGCCCGGCGGTAATCTGTTTATGTCGCTTGTGAGAATTTCCGCGCGATCACGCGAGGTGAAGTTGTATGGCTATAGCGACTATCAACCCGGCGACGGGCGAGACTCTGAAGAGTTTCGAACCCATTTCAGAGAGTCAGATCGAAGAGCGCTTGCGATTGGCCGCCGAAGCTTTCCGCCGCCACCGCCGCTCGTCGTTTGCCGAAAGGGCGGGGAAGATGATGCGCGCCGCTGAGATTCTCGAAACGGAGAAAGAGAAGTTCGGGCGGCTGATGACGACCGAGATGGGCAAGCCTTTGAAAGCTGCTATGGAAGAGGCGGCCAAGTGCGCGTGGGTCTGTCGCTATTACGCGGAGACGGCCGAGCGCCTGCTGGCCGACGAGGCGGTCGCGACCAACGCCACGCTGAGCTTCATCCGCTACCAGCCGCTCGGCGTTGTGCTCGCGGTGATGCCGTGGAACTTCCCGTTCTGGCAAGTCTTTCGCTTCGCCGCGCCCGCGTTGATGGCGGGCAACTGCGGCCTTCTCAAACATGCCTCGAACGTGCCGCAATGCGCGCTGGCCATCGAAGAGATATTCAGCCGCGCGGGACTGGCTGAAGGCGAGTTTCAAACTTTGCTCGTCGGCTCGGATAAGGTCGGGAGCATAATTGACGACCCGCGAGTCGCCGCCGTGACGCTGACCGGGAGCGAGCCCGCTGGCAGAAGCGTAGCCGCGGAAGCGGGCAAGCAGATCAAGAAGACGGTGCTGGAACTCGGCGGCAGCGACCCGTTCATCGTAATGCCGAGCGCCGATCTGGATGAGGCCGTGAAGACCGCCGTGAAGGCCCGCACGATCAATAACGGCCAGTCCTGCATTGCCGCCAAACGATTCATCATCGCAAGCGAGATCGCGGACGAGTTCGAGCGCCGCTTCGTCCAGGGCATGGAGTCGCTCAAGGTGGGCGACCCGATGAATGAGGCTACAGAGATCGGCCCGCTCGCTACGGCCGACATACTCGCGGACCTGGAATCGCAGGTGCGCAAGAGCGTCGAGGCCGGCGCGCGAGTTCTTACGGGGGGCCATCGAGTCGAAGGCGCAGGCTTTTACTACGCGCCGACAGTCTTGACGGACGTGCCCGAAGACTCGCCCGCCTACCGCGAAGAGCTGTTCGGCCCCGTAGCTTCGCTATTTCGAGCGCGCGACATTCGAGAGGCGATCCGGATTGCGAACGACACCGATTTCGGGCTGGGGAGCAGCGCCTGGACGAATGACGAGCGCGAGCGCGCGCAGTTCATCGATGAGCTTGAGGCGGGCTCAGTCTTTATCAACGGCATGGTGGCGAGCGACCCGCGCCTGCCGTTCGGCGGCGTGAAGCATTCGGGTTACGGGCGCGAGCTCGACGCCCACGGCATACGCGAGTTCTTGAATATCAAAACGGTCTGGATCAAAGACGAGGCGGGCGCCAACCTCAGCGATACCGAGTAGGCGGGAGCCAATTTAAGAGCCTGGCCTTACCTGTCGTGTTATACTTTAGAGCAAGACCGTCGGATGACTAAGGTAGGTTTAATGGCAGACGTAATAACAGACCGCATAACGAAAAGACCGGGCGTTTGTGGCGGCAAGGCCTCTATCGCAGGACACCGGGTTCGAGTGTTGGACATCGTAACTTGGCACGAGCTTATGGGTATGAGCGCAGATGAAATAGTGACTCAAATACCTTCCATCACCTTGAGCGATGTTTATGCGGCACTGGCTTATTACTACGATCACGTTGACGAGATTCAAAGTGAGATGCGGCATGAGGATCAATTCGTTGAAGAGTTCATGCGCAACAACCCCTCTGCGCTGGAAGCAATGCTGAACAAGCTGCACGGCCAGGAATCTAAGTGAGTGAGCGCCGCCCGCTTTCACCTTGATGAACATATGAGACAAAAAGCGCGTTGAATCGAGCAACAGATTCAACGCGCTGTCTTCGTCCATTCTGCAAAAAAAATCTTACTGCCCCGATTGCGCGACGGGCTGGCCGGGGAGCGGCTTGCGCGGCAGCTTCCTGTCTCTCATGGCAGCGTTATAGAGGAACGCCGCCATCACCCCGGCGCTAGCCAAGCCCGGAATATAGGACGCACTCACTGAGCGCTTCAACGAAACTGTTCAGGATTCAAATGAGGCGCGCCGGCTTCCGGCCCGACCCCCGTCCTGCCGGGTCGCGCCGGTATGACGATCGTTGTCTCGCCCACGTTGTTATCATAATTCGATTCGGGAAGCTGATGGCAGAACCCGTTACTGTCAACCTGCGGGCACGGCTCACGGCGTCTGGCGACGAACGGCGGATTGACGGTTATGCGGATTACGTATGTGCCCGGAGGTACGGGCGGCTGGCCGTCTCCGCCATCGAGGACGAAGAACTGTCCGGCCAGCAGAAAGTTATATGTGTCCGCCCACCCGGCGCTGATTCCCTGATTGCCGGCAAACCCAATCTCTCCGCAGTTGCGGAACTGAGGCTGCCCAGGATTCGGCCCGCCTAACCACTGCGGGTTCGGGTCTGTGTCGAGCATGCAGAAGCCGCGCTTTGCCGCGCGCCATACCTGCCCCGTCGCGGGATCGATCAATTCATATATGGCGTAGTGCCTGAAGTGAAAATGGTGATGGCAGGTTGCGAACTCAAAAAGGCCATCGTCTGCCTCAAAGTGCACGTTCGGGTCGCCGACGACCAGATCGCCCGTGCCGATGTTAGGCGTCGTCACGGTGAATCGGAGCAGGGGGCGTGTCCCCGGCGTGATGCCGCCTTCCTGTACGCTGCAGAATTCCGGACGCAGGTCCTCGACGCGCACGAGCCAGTGGTTACGCAGCACGTCACTGCGGACTATGAGGTCGGGCAGGCCGCCTTGAGCTGCTTTAACGGCCGTCGCCGATTTCACGCTGGCTTGTGGAAGAATGATTACACCCATCGCGAAACATATCACGACGACAAATATCGGAATTCGTTTTTTCATCGTTATCTCCTTCTTCAATAGTTGGTGTGGCCGTTAACAAATAGAGAACGCTTTGCTCTCTAGCTTCTCACGTGAGGAGGATTTTGGACCTTGGTTTTTGAAAGTTGAAAGCGGTGAAGTAGGGCCGCCGGATGGTGGGTATATCAGATGAGCATCGGCCGAGTCAATGCCGGAGAGTGTGAGACGGACCACAAACCGTCCCACACTCCCCGGAGAGTCTTACTGCCCCGACTGCGCGACGGGCTGGCCGGGGAGCGGCTTGCGCGGCAGCTTCTTGTCTCGCGTGGCAGCGTTATAGAGGAACGCCGCCATCACCGTGGCCGCCTGCTTCATGTCCTCTTCCTGTATGCGGTCGTACACGTCCATGTTCGTGTGGTGGGTGCGGGTGCCGTACTCTACCTGGTCCTGTATGAACTGGAACCCCGGAAGCCCTACGGCGTCGAACGAGAGGTGGTCCGTGCCGCCCGTGTTCGAGATCGTCAACGTAGTCGCGCCCAACTCTTTGAACGGCGCGAGCCAGGCCCGGAAGATCGGCCGCATCCCTTCGTTGCCTTGCATGTAGACGCCGCGAATCTTGCCCGTGCCATTATCGAGGTTGAAGTAACCCGAGAACTTTTCGTGAGCGGGCTTGATCTCGAACTGCGGCGGCTCCTGCGAAGATTGCTGGCCGGCGGCGGCCCGCGCGTCGACTCGCTTTCCGAAATTCTGGGCGACGTAAGCGCGCGACCCCAACAGCCCTTGCTCTTCGCCGCTCCACAACCCTATGCGGATCGTTCGCCGCGGCTTTAGCCCCGTGGCCTGGATTATGCGCAGGGCCTCCATCGCGACGGCCGAGCCGGCCGCGTTATCCGTTGCCCCCGTGCCCGCGTGCCAGGAGTCGTAATGCGCGCCGACCATCACTACCTCGTCCTTGAGGTCCGTCCCCGGAATCTCCGCGATGACGTTGTAGCCCATCAGGTCCTGATCCTGGAAGCGGCTGGTGACGCTCACCTCCAGTTGGACGGCCACGCCGCGGGCGGCCATTCTTATGATGCGGTTGTAGTGTTCGGGCGTGACTACGAGCTGCGGTATGACGACGCCCGCCTCTTTCGCCCAGGCGTTTCGCCTGCGCTCGCGCGGGGTGTCGGGCGGCTGAGGTATCGTCGCCGCGCCTACGAATATGATCCCGCCGTCGCCGTTGCGGGCCGTAGGCTCAAGCGTCACCGCCGCGCCTTCGCCGTAGATCAACTCCCACTTCTTCGCGTTGAGCGCCTGCGCGGCCTTCTGCTCTTCGGTGAGCTCGAACCTGGGGCCGTCGCCGCGAGTGGCGGCGGGCGGCTCCGCGTTTGCCATTTTAAGGAGCGATTCGTCGGTCGCGCGGTTCGCCTTCGCCTCCCAGTGGGCCTTCACTTCGCGCGCGCCGTCGATCAGGACGATCGCGCCCTTGAGCTTGCCGCGATATTTCTCCAGGTCGGCTTCGGTCTTCACGTCCATCAGGACGACAGGGCCGCGCAAGACGCCGTTGGTCGAAGGCGACCAGGCTTTCGGGTAGGCTATGAGCGGGCTGAAGGTGGGCTTGATGATGTTGGCCGTAAACCCTTCGAGCGTCCACCCGCGGCCGAACGGCCCCCAGCTCTCCAGGCGCGCGTTGGCGATCCCCATATCTGTGAGCTTTCTTACGGCCCAGTCCTGCGCGGCCTTCAGGTTAGGCGAGTTGGTGAGGCGCGGCCCGTGGACGTCCGTCATGTAGCTTAGAATGTCCATTATCTGCGACCGCTTCATCCCCTCGTCTTTGATCTTTTCGATCGCTTGCAGGTCTACCTTTTCCTGCGGCTCCTGGGCCGCGGCCGTCACGGCCGACGTCAGAAGGCTCGCGATCAGCAAAAAAACGACACTGTGGCGTCTGAGCATTTTCCCCTCCTGCCATTACAGATTTATTTGAAATTTGATTTTGGTGATCCTAAACGGCATGTACTCTTGCTCACGCTTGGCGGTTACTTTTTTCTTTCGATCAGTTCGCCGCCGCGCCTTTCGACCTCGGCTCAAGCGTGAGGCGCTGCCGTGTGTGCATCTCGACCTTCGCGCGGCTGAAGAGCATAGGGAAATACTCGCCGGCTGTCCATAGCTGCAACAGATCGGCGTAATGCGGGCTTGCGGGCTGGCCCGACTGGCCCGGCACGTTGATGGCCACCGAGTTGTCCCAATCGCTCAAATCGAGGATCTCGCGAAACGACGCGCCGCTCGTCTGTAGGAAGTTTCCGCCGCCCGTCATGTTGACGGTGCTCTGGTCGCCGCCGCGCGAGACGCGAGGGATGTCGAACACGGCCCGCGTCGCCGCGTCGGTCGAAAGCTGATGCTTAAACTCCGCAAAATGCATGTCCCCCCAGCGCCAGCGTTTCATATCAGGGCCGAGCTTCTCGCGGAGCTCGGCCGCCGCCTGCGAAAGGCTCTTTAACATGATCTCGTTCCTGACGGCCGTCGTCGCCGCGCCGAAAGTTTTTCGATCCGGATTCTTAAGCGAGCGGAGCATCCGTGAGTAGACCATCGTGGCGGTCACCAGAGACTTCACTTCGGCGGGCGCGATCTGCTCGATGAAGTTAGCGATCAAGCGCTGAAACCAGGCGGCGTACAGGGCCGCCTGCGCGGACTCTTTCGACATGCGAAAATCCCACTTCAACAGCAGGTCGCGCGCCTCCGCCAGCCGCGCGTCGTCGACCTTCACGTCTCTCAAGAGATTCACTAGCTCTCGCGCGGGGAGCGACAGCTCGTCGTGTTGCAGCCGCTTGAAATCTTCGACAGAGAACTTCCCGCCCCGTATCAAGACCTCCTCTATACGCAAGAAGCGGTGCGGCGGCGCCCACTCGAAGTTCAGAGCGTGTTTGTAACCGCCGGGGATGACCTTGTGATTGGCCGTGGCGATGAAGCCCCGCGCGGGGTTATACGAGCGCGGCAATTCTGAAAGGGGCAGAAAGCCCTGCCACTCGTAACGGCCTTCGCGTCCAGGGACGGGGAGCAGACCCAGCCACCCGCGCCTGACGGGCGCAAGCCCCGCGGCCTGCCAGCCTATGTTGCCATCCACGTCGGCGTAGACGAGGTTTTCCGACGGGACCTTCCAGCGCTCCAAAGCCTTCAAGAACTCTTCCCAGTTCTGAGCGCGGTTGAGCGAAAGCGACGCCAGGTAGCCCGCGGCCCCAGGCTCCGCGCCCACCCACTTGAGCGCGTAAGCGCGCCTGCGCGAGGCGTCTTCATAGATCACAGGCCCGTGACGTGTGAATCGAAGCTCGATTTCGACGGGCTCATTGCGGCCCTTCACTCTTATCTGCTCGCGCTCGACCTTCATCCTCTCCCACGCCGTCCCGTTACGGTAAAGCGTCGCGTCCGTGGGGCTCGTCTCTTCGACGTAGAGGTCCTGCTGGTCTATGCCAACGATCGTGAAGCCGAAGCCTACGCGCTCGTTGTGGCCCGCGGCGACGCCCGGCAGCGTAGGCTCGCCCGCGCCTATGACGTTCCAGCCCGGCCCTACGAGGTGGACCATGTAGCGGAGCGACGGAAGCGCGATCGTGCGGTGCGGGTCGTTAGCAAGGATCGGCTTGCCCGTCTCCGACATCGAGCCTGCGATCACCCAGTTGTTGCTTCCCTCGTTTGAGCGGAAAGACGGGGTCGCCCCCGCCGCCTGCGCCGCCTGCATGATGCTGCGGTCTATCCCCGACAGGTCGAGCCCGGCAGGGATTTCGAGTTTGGCGGGCGGGTCCGTTTCAAAAAGCTCGGCCGCTTTCTCCTCGCCGACCGCGCGCACGAGCTGAGCGCGTTGGACTTCGGTAGCGGCGTTGCGCGTCATTATGAATCCGGCCATGCGCGACAGGCAGACTTCCGGCGTCCAGGGCTCGGGCCGTATGCCCATCAGTTGAAACTCAATCGGCAGCCGGTCGCGGCTCGTCTCGATAAACGCGTTTATCCCGCGGACGAACGATTCAATTATGCGCCGCGCGTCTGGCGCGTAGCTCGACCACTCGGCCTGCATGTCGCCGCGGTAGCGCATCAGCCGCGCGAAGCGGTCACGCTCGATGGCCGAAGGCCCGAGTATCTCCGCGAGCTTGCCTTCGCCTATGCGCCGCCACATATCCATCTGCCACAGCCGGTCCTGTGCGGCCACGAACCCCTGTGCGAAGAAGAGGTCTTCGACCGTCTTGGCGTAGATGTGCGGGACGCCCCAACGGTCGCGAAGCACTTCGACCGGCTCGCGAAGCCCGTCAAGCTCTACGCGCCCTTCGGTCACGGCGAGCGCGCGGCGCGCCTGGTCTGCGATGTCGGAAGAGGCGCGTCTAGTGGTCGGGGCCTGGCTTGAGGCGATTTCAACAGCAAAAGCGAGGGCGGCGATTACTGCTATTAATCTTTTCATCAGGCTCTCTTATTGTGGGTGTTTGCGGTGTTGCGAGTTCGATTTTCTGAGCTCTCCGGCCATGGCTTCGCGCAGATTGCCGAGTCCGGTCCCCTTGTAGACGTAAGCGTTCGCGCCCGCGGCCAGCGCCGCGCGGTCTTCGCTCCCCATAGCCGCGGCCGAGAAGAATACTATAGGCGTCGCGCGGTTGAACTCGCGTATCTGGCGGCAGAGCTCTATGCCGTCAAGGTCCGGCAGCCAGTTATCAAGTACGATTATGTCAAAGCTGCGGTCGAGCAAATGTTTAAGCCCTTCGGTGGCGGTCGAAACTATCGTAGCGCGGTAGCCCCACTCGTCCAACAGCAATTCGAGCATGGCCCGCGTGTCCTGGTGGTCGTCAACAAGCAGTACTGAAAACGGCTCGGATGCCATCCGTCGACCTCGCAAATGGTCTTGCCGGATACCTCACATGCTGGCGGCCACTTGTGCAACAATTATCTCCGAGGAGATTGATGACGACAAGCTTGATTATGAGAGTTCAACTGAGCTAGACTCGGCTCAAGTTACGACTGAAGATAATTGATTCGATCAGCCGCGCCTGACAGCCTCACATGCCAGCCGGGACCGGGAGAAATCAATGGCCAGAGTGCTACTTGTCGACGAGAGCGCCACCGTTCAGAGGGCGGTAAGCTCCGTGCTGGCCGACGAGGGGATCGAAGTCGTAACCGCAAGCGACGGCCGAGAGGCCATCGAGCTGCTCGACCGCTCGGCGGCAGACCTACTCATAACGGGACTTTCGCTGCCCGCGCTCAGCGGCGAAGAGCTCTGCCGCCATATTAAATCGAGCCGCCGCCTCGGGCACGTGCCGGTCATCTTGCTCGTAGGCGCCTTCGAGCCGCTCGACCCGGCGGAAACCCGCCGCATCGGCGCGGACGCGCAACTGCCCAAGCCGCCCCAGTCGCGCCAGCTCATTCAGACCGTCCGCGGCCTCTTAGAAAAGAGTAATAACCGCGCCTCTTTGACGCCTCTGCTGGGCCGTGAGGAGGGCCTTCACGCGCAGGAGGCGACAGACAATCAGGGCGAAGGCGCGAAGCCGCAATCGGTATTCTTCAAACCTTATAAGCCGCCGGCCAAGCTCACCCCCGAACAGCTTTCGCTCGAAGTTCGGGCCTTGCCCGCGAGAGTCGAGTCGAATAAGCTGGAGCGGAAAACAGAGCGAGCGCCCGAAGGCGCGGCGGTGATCTTGATGACGGCGCTGGCGATCGTCATCGCCGTAGCGCTGGCCGTATGGCTGTTGACGCGCCAGGGCGACACCGACCCGCAGAACCTGTCGGCCGCCCAACAGGCTGCGGCTGTCGAGTCCGAGCCCGCCGCTTCCGACCAGCCCGCTCCGTCTAATAATGAAATTGCCGAAGCGCGCGCCGCCGCGCCGGTTGGATCGATCGACGGCAAGCCGCAAGCCGAGCGGGCCGCGGTCGAGCCGCCGCCCAATGCCGTGACGAAGCGCGAGCGAAGCAGCTCTGTGGAAGAGGATGATCGCGAGAGCTTTGCTCCTGCGCCTTCGACCTCGCTCATGCGAGAGCAGATGCTTTTGCGCGCACGCTCGTATGAGGACCGCGGCATGCTCGCGCAGGCGGAGCTGCAATACCGCGCGGTCTTGCACAATTTCCCTGGGGACTCGACCGCCCGGTTCGCCCTCAGCCGCATTGAGGCGCAGCGGGCTGCGGCCATTCGCGAGCAGGACGCGCGCACGAGCCGCGAAACCGGTTTGAGGGCTTTCCGTTCGGGCAACTACTCGGAAGCAGTGATGAATCTTACGGCGGCGATGAACGCGGGCCGCGGCGATACGATAGTGCTTTACTCGCTAGGCATGGCGCAGTGGAAGCTCGGCCGCAACCGCGAGGCGCAATCGACGTTCGAGCGCTGTCTCGTTTCGAACCCGAACTACGCGCCGGCCATGGTGGGGCTCGCGCAGGTGAAGGCGGCCGAGGGGAAGCGCGCGGAAGCCGTGGCGCTGCTCAACCGCGCGCTCCAGCTTGGCGGCGGCGCGGAGTTTTCTCCCGACCGAATAAGAGAGATGATCGCGCGCTACACGCCGCGCCCGAAGTGAGGATGAGAAAGCCTACGCCGAAGATCATCCCAGCCGCGTTATTGATACTGTCGCTGGCGAGCATTACCACTCTACGACCGATGGCGCAGACAGGCCCCACAACTTCAAACCCGGACAACCTGACGCTTACTCGCGAGCAGGCGACGCGATTTGCGCGGCTCGCTTTGAAGTGCGTCCGGAAGGAGTACCCCAATAAGCTCGATCACGTGATGAATGACGCGGGCGAGGTCCAAAGCCCCCGCGCGTTGCACCCGGCTTTCTACGGCTGTTTCGACTGGCACTCGTCGGTGCACGGCCACTGGATGCTCGTGCGGCTGCTGCGGATCTTCAAAGACCTGCCGGAGGCGGCCGAGATCCGCGCCGCGATAGACGAGAGCCTGACGGCTAAGAACATCCTCGTCGAGACGGGTTACCTCGGCCAGGCCAACCGCCAATCTTTCGAGCGCACGTACGGCTGGGCGTGGCTATTAAAACTGGCCGAAGAGCTTCACGGTTGGGACGACGCCGACGGCAAGAAGTGGTCGAGGAATCTAGAGCCGCTGGCCGAAGCGCTTGCCGCGCGATACATCACATTTCTGCCAAAGCAGACTTACCCGATACGCACGGGCGTCCACCCGAACACGGCGTTCGGTCTGGCGTTCGCGCTCGACTACGCCGAAGCCGTAGGCAACAGGCAACTGGCCGAGCTCATACGCGAGCGCAGCCTGACATATTTTTCTAAAGATGCGGGTTACCCGGCCGACTGGGAGCCGGGCGGGGAAGACTTCTTCTCGCCGGCTTTGATGGAAGCCGACTTGATGCGGCGCGTGATGAAGGGTGAAGAGTTCGCGCGCTGGCTCAACAAATTCCTGCCCGCGATAGCCGAAGGCAGATACAGGGCTTTGCTTGAGCCCGCCGTGGTGACCGACCGAAGCGACCCGAAGATAGTTCACCTCGACGGGTTGAACCTGAGCCGCGCCTGGTGCATGCGAGCCATCGCATCGGCGTTGCCCCGGCGTGACGCGGCCCGCCGCGTGTTGGCCCGCGCGGCTAATGTTCATGCTAAAGCCGCCCTTGAAAATGTAGCGAGCGGCGATTACGCGGGAGAGCATTGGCTCGCCTCGTTCGCGGTTTATATGCTCTCGGTCGCCGCGCCGGAATAAACGAAATAGTTTTGCCACAGAGACACGGAGACACAG
>DATFGQ010000128.1:0-12710 GCA_035249305.1 Blastocatellia bacterium
CTTCAATAGCCGCAAATGAGACGGCCGTGGTGCTATCATGCATCGAGACCTTCCTCCGGTTCTGTAGAGTTTTGACACTTACAGATTAACCGGGTTAGGTCCTTTCTTTTTAGTTGTCAATAGACTTTGTTACAGCCCTGACATTACTACCATCATATTAGAGGCGAATCATTGTCCTATTGGGAATATGAGATTAAACATTTTTCTGCCGTACTCAAGCTTTGGGATTTAGTCAGAGAAGAGAAGACTGACATTCTCAAGAGACATATTGAATGGCAGGAAATCCCACTAGGAGTGCGACTCAAATGGGAAGATGGTTTCTGGGCCACTAACCAGAAAGATTTAGTAGAACGCTGGAAATATGGCGATTGTCTTGAACCTGCACGCTTCTACATTCACGAGCGCATAAACGAACGTTTGCATGGGCATGTTGATTCAGTAATTTTTCCTTTCATTAAAAGCGAGATTTACATGGCTCCTGATTGCTTAATCTCAGGACTATACCTTATGCTGGCGTTTGAGATTTCAGGCCATGCTACAGAGATGAAAGCTCCCAGACCTTGTAAGGGATGCCGTGAGAAGTTCTCTACAACAAATGACCGAAAGCTATATTGCAGTCGAAACTGCGAATGGAAATATACCAAACGTACCCAGCGAGCAAGGGCAAAAGCACAAGAACGAAAGTCAGCGAGCAAGCCCCGTTCAAGACGCTAATAAACTGTACTAAAACCGACTTTATGGGCAGAATGGGCTTTTGCCCATAAAGTACAAATCGGGTGTAACAATAAGTCTCGTTTAGCCTACATTTTGGGCAAGGCCCGACCTCCGGCTTTCCGCCTGACCACAATATGTTGTACTTTTATAATTGACAGACGGCTATCTATAGTGTAAACTCCGAAACCGCTACGAGGATAAAAACAGCCAGGGAAAAGCACCTTAAACGTTGTAAGATAAGCAGACCGGGCGGTATTATAAGTCTCAGGTTAGGCTGGGCGTCTCTACAGCGGACCGGTGCGGCAGCAGATGGTTTACAAGCGGGCACTTGAAATATTCTCGCCTCGGAGCAGCCCGGACCGGCGACCTGGCAGGGGGTCGAGAGGCCGAGCTGTAAAACAACCCTAATTTAGCAGGCAAATCTCTAGCCCCTCGTCTTACCCGGCTGGCGCAGGGGGCGCATCGGTTTCTGCGGCGCGCGCCTGCGACGACATATTGATAGTCTCAAGGAGATAACGAAGATGGCTTCCCGATCTATCGGTGATATTAAGTCAAATGGTCAGACCTCACTCGAAGAAACGATCCCGGCTGTCATCCCGCACACGGATAGGAGAGGCGCCGCCGGGGCCAGCGATAACAACGAGCTTAACGAGCTGGGGCAGAAGATATTCCTCGACCGTTACGCGATGAAAGACATGCGTAAGCGCACGCTCGCCGTGGGCGACATGGTCATAGTATGCGTAGACGCTAAGACGGGCCAGCGTGAGATAGGCACCGTGCGCACCCTGGACGAGCTGGCGGCAGGCGGGACCGGCCGCGTGACGGTCGAACTCAGGGACGGCGCGACCATAGAGTGTTTGACCGAGCACGTCGCGAAACCCATAGAGACAGAGCCCGAGCAGATGATGGAGCGGGTCGCCCGCGGCATCGCGGCCGTCGAGCAAGAGCAGGCCGACGAGTGGTATGAAAGATTCCGCTGGCTGCTCAACGGCTGGAAGTTCGTCCCCGCGGGCCGCATCCTGACCGCCGCCGGGACCGACCAGCAGTTGACGTTCTATAACTGCTACGTGGTGCCTTCGCCCAAGGATTCTCGGCGCGGCATCGTCGATACGCTCTCTCAGATGATGGAGATCATGTCGCGCGGCGGCGGGGTCGGCATAAACGTTTCGAGCCTGCGCCCCCGCCACTCTTACGTGAAAGGCGTCAACGGCCGGTCTTCAGGCTCGGTCTCGTGGGGCGCGCTCTATTCTTTTGTGACGGGTCTTATAGAGCAAGGCGGCTCGCGGCGCGGGGCGCTGATGCTCATACTGAATTGCTGGCACCCGGACGTGCTGGAGTTCATCAACTCGAAGCGCGAGATGGGTAAGATCACAAACGCCAACATCTCCGTGGGCATCACGGACAAGTTCATGGACGCCGTGCACGCGGACGCGGACTGGGATCTGGTGTTCCCGGACGCGTCGGACCCCGATTACGAAACGACGTGGGGCGGGGACCTGGACAGGTGGATAGCAGCGGGCAAAGCCGTCATCACGCACAAGACCGTGAAGGCGCGGGCGATCTGGGATTCGATAATCGAATCGGCCTGGGCTTCGGCCGAGCCCGGCGTCTATTTCATAGAGCGCTCGAACAAGATGTCCAACTCCTGGTACTACGAATCCGGATACCTGGGCTGCACGAACCCCTGCGGCGAGCAGCCGCTGCCGGGATTCGGCGTCTGCAACCTGGGCGCGATCAACCTGTCGAGGTTCGTCAGCGACGGCGACGTTGCGTGGGATGACTTGGGCAAGGCGGTCCGCTACGCGGTGCGCTTCCTTGATGACGTCATCGATGCGACGCCGTACTTCTTCGAAGAGAATTATGCTCAGCAGAAATCCGAGCGCCGCGTCGGCCTCAATACGATGGGGCTGGCAGAGATGCTCATACGGCTCGGCATACGCTACGGCTCGGAAGAGTCCGTCCAGTTCATAGACAGGCTCTACCGCTTCATCTCAAGCGAAGCCTATCACGCTTCGTCCGACATCGCGGCGGAGAAGGGGTCGTTCCCGATGCTCGACCCCGACAAATTCCTGGAGTCGGGCTACATGCGCAACATGCCCGAAGACGTGCGCCAGGCGGTTCGTGAAAAGGGCGTGCGCAATGTCACGCTTCTCACACAGGCCCCGAACGGGACCATAGGGACCATGGTCGGCACGTCTACGGGGATCGAGCCGTTCTACTTCTGGAACTACTTCCGCAAGTCGCGGCTTGGGCAGCACGAAGAGCGCGTAGGCGTGCTTGACGAGTGGCAGAGGGCGCACCCGGGCGAGCCGCTGCCGGGATACTTCGTCACGGCCATGGACCTTGCCCCCGAAGAGCACGTAAAGGTCCAGGCCGTTATACAGCGGTGGGTCGATTCGTCGATATCGAAGACCTGTAATCTTCCTAACTCTTACACGGTCGAGCAGACGCGCGAGATTTACGAGCTGCTTTACCGCCTGGGGTGCAAAGGCGGGACGATATACCGCGACGGGTCTCGCGACGTTCAGGTGCTGAATCTCAAGGAGGAGGATAAGAAGGCCGACGAGGCGGCTAAACAGGCGGAGGCCCCCGCACGTGCCGCCAGCGAACCGGCCGCGACAGACATGGCGGCCGCCGTTAACACGTCCTCATCCGAGTTGATCAAAAGCGAAGGCGGGTTGCAGCCTAAGGTCCGCCCGCGTCCTTACAAGCGCCGCGGATACACCGTAAGCAAAACTACGCCGTCGGGGACCGCGCACATCACTATGAATGAGGACGAAGAGAACCAGCCGTTTGAAGTCTTCCTCGAAATCGGAAAGGCCGGTTCGGACATCAAAGCGATGGCCGAAGCTATGGGCCGCTTGATGTCGCTCATACTTCGCATGGCTTCGCCTGTCTCGCCGGTCGAACGCGTGCGCGAGATCGTCAAGCAGATCACTGGCATCGGCGGCGCCCGCTCTTACGGGTTCGGCAAGCGGCGCGTGCTGAGCCTGCCCGACGCCGTCGGCCAAGCGCTCGCCGAGAATTATCTCGGCGTCAGCTACGGCAACGAGACGGATGGGCAGGGCTCGGAGATGGGCGTAGAGGCTGCGCCGCTCGCCGGCGAGGTTAAGCAGAAGACCCCCGCGCCCGGAACGTCGGCCGACCTCTGCCCGAACTGTGGCGATTCTGCTTTCGTCAGAGTAGAGGGCTGCCAGACCTGTTACGCCTGCGGCTATTCGGAATGCTAGACAACGCTTTCTCATCTTGATATTAAAGGGCGGGCTGCTCGGCCCGCCCTATTTTTTATGGCGAGAGTTATTATGAACAGAAGAGAATTCAATCGCATCATGGCAAGCTCTGCGACCGGATTGCTGGCAACCGCCATTACACGCGGCAACTCGATGCCGCGACAGGCAGCCGATAAATACACGATCAACGCCGAGCGCTTGCGCAAGAGCCTCGAAGCTCTATCTGAGTACGGGCGCAACCCCGAAGGCGGCGTCAGCCGCGTCGCATGGACCGAGCCTGACATCCAGGGCCGGCGATTCGTCATGGATAAACTGATGTCGGGCATCGGCCTCGACATTCGAATCGATCCGGCCGGTTCTATCTACGGCCGCAGAGAAGGGACCGAGAAGAATCTGCCGATCATACTTTTCGGCTCGCACATCGACAGCGTACCCAAGGGCGGGAACTTTGACGGCGACGTAGGCTCTATGTCGGCCATAGAGGTTATGCGCACGCTCTACGAGAAGAAGATCGCGACGCGCCATCCGCTCGAATGCGTCATATGGTCTAACGAAGAGGGAGTGCATTACGGCCGCGGCCTGTTCGGCTCGCGCGCCGTTGTGGGGGAGTTCGAGCAGGGCGAGCTCGATGAAAAAGACGAGGCGGGGCTGCACATTCGCGACGCGGTCCGCAGCATCGGCGGGGACCTCGCGCGGATAGAAGAGGCCCGCCGAAAGCCGGGCGAGATCGCGGCCTACATAGAGCTGCACATAGAACAGGGCGGGCTGCTCGACAAGGCGGGAATTCCGATAGGCGTAGTCGAGGGCATCGTCGGCATCAACCGTTACGACGTGAAGATCACGGGCTTTGCCAACCACGCGGGGACGACGCCGATGCCGGACCGCCGCGATGCGCTCATCGCCGCTTCGAACCTGATCATAGCGGTACGCGAAGAGACTATGCGCGAGCCCGGTCGACAGGTGGGCACAGTGGGCAAGCTAGCGGTCAGGCCCGGCGCGCCTAACGTCATCCCAGGCGAAGTCGATCTGGTTATCGAGCTCAGAGATCTGTCGCTTGAAAAAGTCGAAGCGATATTCAAGCGCATCGAGAAGCGCGCCGGAGAGATCGCGCGCCGCACTGAAACCGAGATCAGCTTCAAGCAGACAAGCTCTCACAAACCCGCGCTCGCCACCTCCTGGGTGAGAGAGCTGATCGCGAAAGAGGCCGCAGGAGCCGGTTTCAAGACGATAAGCCTGCCTTCGGGCGCGGGCCACGACGCGCAGATGCTCGCGCGCATAGCGCCGATGGGGATGATATTCGTCCCTTCCGTAGGCGGCATAAGCCATTCGCCGCGCGAGCTGACCCGATGGGAAGACGCGGCCAACGGCTGCGAGGTTTTACTGAGGACCGTGCTGGCTATAGACAAGAAGAGGTGATCTTCAAACCTCCGTTGTGTATTTCGGGAAGGTCTTGAGTATCTTTGCCTCTATCGCCCGCCGGTCGGTATCTCCCGTCGTCGCGGCAAGTTTCGTCCGCAGCTTCTTGCGCTTCTCGTAGCGCTTGCGCCGGCGCTTTATCTCTCTGTCACGTTCTCTCATAACCTTGCTCAAATCTCCTTCCTGGATTTTAGACCGCAGCATTTTAGCCACGCCTATTCGCTCAGTCAAATAAAACTGTAGCGGCGCCATTCCGCCTTGACTTTGCCTGAATCGTGAGCTATATATGATTTATATAAGATTTGTATATAAGGATGAACGGATGCAGAAGACAAAAGTGAGGACCTTTTCGGCGACCGATCGTGACGTGGCGATGCTTGAGGCCGTGGCTCGCTACCACGGGCTGAACAAGAGCGCGACGATCACGAGCTTGATTCGCAGAGAGTTCTGGAGGGTATTCCCCGCGGGTACGGACCGCATTAAGCCTGACCGCGGGGCGAAAGTGGAGGAAAAATGAGCACTCAAATCGTAAATCTTACACCCGCAACCGCGCCCGCCATAGACGTAGACCGCGCGGCTCTGATGAGCGAGATTCGCGAGCTTGCCCGGAGGCGCAAGGCCATCATACTGGCGCACAACTACCAGGCCCCGGACGTGCAAGACGTGGCCGACTTCACCGGAGACAGCCTCGGGCTCTCTATGGAAGCGCAGAAGACCGACGCCGAAGTGATAATCTTTTGCGGCGTTCACTTCATGGCCGAGTCGGCCAAGATAATGAACCCGGAAAAGCGCGTGCTGCTGCCGAACCTCTCGGCCGGCTGCTCGCTCGCCGATTCGATCACGCCCGAGAGCCTCGAAGAGTGGATGGGTCGTTACCCCGGCTACACGGTGGTCACCTATGTGAACTCGACCGCCGAAGTTAAAGCCATGAGCGACATCTGCTGCACGTCCGCGAACGCCGTGTCAGTCATCCGCAGCCTGCCTTCTGACAGAATCCTGTTTACGCCCGACCGAAACCTCGGCAACTGGGTTAAGAAACAGGTGCCCGAAAAGGACGTGGTCGTTTATGACGGGGCTTGCCCGACTCATGACGTGCTGCGCGGCGCGAACGTCACCAAAGCGCGTTCCGCTTTCCCCGGCTCTGTCGTGATAGCTCACCCCGAATGCCGGGAAGACATTATCGCGCTCGCCGACGAAGTCTGCTCGACTACGGCAATGATCGACCGCATAGCGAATCACCCGGAGGCGAAGACCTTTATCATAGCTACGGAGAGCGGCATCATTCACCAGATGAAGAAGCGCTACCCCGACCGCGAGTTTATAATGGCCGACGGTTGTATAGGCTGCCGCTTGCATTGCCCTTACATGAAGATGATCTCGCTTAAGGACGTGAAGCGGGCGCTGGTCGAAGACAAATTCGAGATAACGGTCGAGGCCGACGTTATGCAAGGCGCTCGGCGCGCGCTCGAACGCATGCTCGCCGTCCCGAGGGACAATTAAAAGTGGTAGAATAATTCAAACTTTCGGGCGACGGGCTCGGTCTTAACCATTGGAAGCGTCTCGGTGGGCTGTGATTTATGACTAAGAAGCTTTTCATAACGGGTTTCGCGCTTGTGATCGTAAGCGCGCTGTTTGGGGCTCAAACCAGCGCGCTTTCACAATTTCGCGGCCCGAAGGCGCGTCAGGAAGGCGGCAGGCCCGGCAAGTTCAACCGCAGGCTTGACCGCGTAAACCGCCCGCCTCTCCCAGACCCGCAGCCTGATCGCCCCGCGCAGCGCCGGCCGGGTCTCGGCCCCGAACAGAAGCGCAGGCTCCAGCAACAGTTGATGCAGGCCATTGGCTTGACCGACGATCAGCGCACGCGCATGGCCGACATACGTCGCAGCCATGAGGACGCGCTCATCTCCGCGGGCCGCCGCTTGCGCCAGGCGAGGCAGGCGCTCGACCGCGCAATAATGAATGAGCAGTATGACGAAGCGCTCATACATCAGCGCGCCGATGAGCTGGCCGCGGCGCAGGCAGATATGATCAGGCTGCAAACGCGCGTCCGCGCGCAGGTCCGCAGCGTGCTCACCAGCGAGCAGGTGACTAAGTTTAATGAGCTTGAGCGGAGACTGCGCCGCCAGATGCGCGAGCAGAGAGAGAATCAGATGAACGGCGAGAGCCAAAGCACGACCGGGCCTCGCACTCCTCCCGACCTTGAAGACCTCGACCTCGTCAGCCTTCTGCTTTTCAAAGAGTAAATACATCTCACCGCAGAGACGCAGAGCAGAATTATGTTTTCTCTGCGCCGTCTCTGTGTTCTCTGTGTCTCTGCGGTGAATCTTTTTGATTTAATCATTAAGCAACGATTCCCTGAGCGGCATACCGCGCCAGCGCCATTATCGTGAACTGAAGATTCAAAGTGATGCTCGCGGGCATCACGCTCGCGTCGCATATCCAGAGGTTCTCCAGGCCGTGCACCTTCAGGTTCTCGTCGACGACCCCGCGCCGCGGGTCGCTGTGAATGACGTTCCCGCCTTGAGGGTGCGCGCTCTCGACTTTGAAATTGTCTACGGGGCCGATGCCGGCGAAGTAATCGTCGATGCTCTGGCCGCGCTTGAGCGTCCGCGCGTCGAATCGCGTGGTGTATATCTCCTCGGCGCCCATCTCGAACATCGCGCGCGCGGTCAGGCTCATCCCTTTCGCCAGCCTCCGCCAGTCCGAATCGTTCATCTTGAAATCGATGACGTAGCCGCCGTCCGACAACAGGTTCCTCTTTATCTCGCCGTAAGAGAGTGAGGCGACCGTGGGGGCCGTCACGGCGAGATGATCGAACGCCTCGACCACTTTCATGAATTCGCCGCCCCACTGAGGCGCGAGAAAGCCCAACACGGCGGGCGGCCCGAAAGCGGTCTCTATGACCATGCGCTCTTCGGGGACATCGATCACGTAGCCGATCTGCTGGCCCGCCCACGCGCTCTGCGGAGTCGAAAACCTGCCTATGACGGGACTGCCGAAATTGCAAGTGAACCGCTTGCCGACAGTGTCCGCGCCGCCTATCGCCCCGAGGAAGTGGCTGTCCATTAGAAGCTTTGACGACGCGTAAGCGCCCGAGGCGAGAACGAACCTGTCGGCCTCTATCTCGATGTCGAAGCCCTTATCGATATCGACCTTCACGCTCCTGACGCGGCGCGAGTTGCCGCTGCCTCCGAACCTTATCCGCTCGACTTTTGCGTTGGGCACCAGAAGCGCGCCGCGCTTTACAGCGGCCGGGATAGTAGTGTTGAGCATCGATTGTTTCGAGTCGTACTGACAGCCGTAATTGCACCGCCCGCAGCCTATGCAGCTTTCGGTATTGGCCGGCACAGTCTTGACCGCCCAGGGTGGCGCGAGGCTTTCAAACCCTCGCTTGACGGTCCTCGCGGCGGTTGTGATGACCCGGTCTTCAAGCGTGTGAACTTTGATTACGGGAGCTATCTCGTCGTACATACGGTTGAGGCGAGACCAGTCGAGACTCGCCCCTACGGATTCCCATGTCTTGACGAGCACCTCGTCCCACCAGGGGCCTTCGGGTTTGATGGCGATGGCGTTGTTCAAAGTTGTGGACCCGCCCACGCAGCGGCCCTGGCGGAAAGTGAACTTCTGGTCCGCGGTCAGCGTCGCGCCCGCGTTCATGAAGAGCCGCGCCGTCGCGTCCATCGCGCGGATAGGGAAGCCTTCGTTGGTAACGAGCGGCCCCGACTCTAATATGATTATTCGCGCGTCGGGGTCGAGCTCCTGTATCGAGTAAGCGGCGATTGCGCCGCCCGCGCCTGACCCGATGACGCAGTAGGTCCGGCGGTCTTTCGGCTTCTTCGCAACCTGCGCGGGCGTCCTGGCCGCTTCGTGCAGCAGAGTCGATACATCCGTGCGCGGAGGGTTGATGATCTGCGG
Organism: Blastocatellia bacterium; assembly: GCA_035249305.1. Classification (GTDB taxonomy): domain Bacteria; phylum Acidobacteriota; class Blastocatellia; order UBA7656; family UBA7656; genus DASUNP01. The sequence goes on from DATFGQ010000128.1 coordinate 9,276, forward strand.
GCCGCTCGGCGGCTCGAAATCTCTCGTGGGGTAAGGAGTATAACCGAGAGCCTTCCAGGTAGAGTCCAACTCCATGTACGCGCCGCTCAACAACGACTTCACGGTGGAGAGCAGGAGCGTCCCTTTAATCAGATCGTCTTCCTGCGCTTCGGCCCGGCTCGCCATGGTCCTGAAAAGATTGTCGACATACTCGGCCCGTTTCTCTCGGCTCATCGCCAGGAACGCCGCGCGCACCTGATGGCTTTTGCTGCTCGCCCAGGCGTTGACTATGAATTGCAAGAAGTTCGACCTGGGGAGCGATTTCGGGAGCGACACGGGCAGTATCAAAGTGGCGAGTATTATTTGGACGAAGACCGGGTGAGGGACGCTCCTGAGAAATTCTTCTAACCGCGAAACTATCGCCTCGCCGTCGGGCTTCAGCTCCGGTTTGCTTTCGCCTATCACCGCCTCCGCGAACGCTTTTAGAAAGGGGCGGTTCGTCTTCCACAGACTCCACAGCAGCGGGTCAATAAAGCTCTTCTCCATAACGACTCTCCTCTCTTCACATGAGACGCCAAAGCCGACGGCGGCGCTGCAAGATTCGGTGCGAGTGCGGGGCCGGAGACACAGACCTGGAAACGATAGATCGATTACCTTCAGTAAATCAACGGCTCCTTGGAGTGCCGTGACCTGTCACCGCTTTTGTGTTAGGCGAAACGGCGATGGCTAACTCGAAAGCGCCGCGGGGTCTGCGCACTCCGAAGGAGGCGCGCTTAAACTCAACAGCTCTGTCGTCGCAACTGGACAGACCGGCCGCGCGGCTATTAGAATCTTTTGCCGGAATTAATACTCTTAATACAGCAGGAGGAGACGATGGAAGAGACCGACACCACTTATCATGCCGTTGAAAAGGATGGCGTGGTGACTGCAATCTGGGAGATGCAAGGCCGCAAACACCTGCGCACAATCGACCCGCGCAGCGAAGAGGGACGCCGCATACTAGGCTCCTACACCATAGACGAGACGACCGAGCACGCCTCGGAAGGCGGGCAGTCGGATGCTGCCCAGCAGGGAGAATAACTGAGGCCGTCAGCCTGATTCGGCTGACGGCCTCAGCTTTCACTCAATCGCAAAAGACCAGCTCCCGCGCTTCTTCGATCAACCCGCAATCGCGGGCAAGCTCGTAATAGAGCCGCAACCCTCGAAGACTCTCCTCGTCAAGATCGTAGCTGATATTCTCTGTCAGGTATTTGACGAGATCGCCTTTCGGCAGGCCGAGCCTCTCGGAATACTCTTCGGCTATCTGGTCCGTGTGCGCGACGCCTTCGCGCTTCGCCTCGACGAAATCGACCCCGCCCGGCCACGCGGCTGAATCCGCCCTGACGGCCCAGAACGCGAATACGAAGGGCAGCCCCGTGTGCTTCCTCCACTCTTCCGCAAGGTCGTAAACGTGCAGTCGCGATCGATCTATCAACATCGCCGGGTCACCTATGATGAGCGCCGCATCCGACGACCGGAGCATCTGATCGATTTCGGGCGGCGAGCTTCGATAGGCCGGACTGATCTCATAGAACCGCCCGAGCAGTATCTGAATCAGCGCGGCCGACGTGCGCGACGAAGTGTCTAAGGCGACCGAGCCGACCTTTTCTATCGGAACGCGGCTCGCCAGCACTACGCTCAACACGCGGTCTTTAGAGGCGACGCAAGCGCCCCGCGCCACCTTGAGCCCACGAATCCGCTGGTACTCGATGACGGGGATCAAGCCCGCGTCGGCGCGGCCTTCGACCATAAGCTCCGCGCAGCGGAACGGGGCGGCGTCGGAGAGAAAACTGACGCGCTCTTTTTGCGCGCCGTGAATAAAGCTATAGCAAAGCGGCGCAGCGTTGAGATAGCTCGACGCCGCAACAAAAGGTATTGTCATAAAGGGGTTTTATCCTGGCAAAAGAGTTTTCCACAGCTTCTGTGGAAAAGCTTGTGGAAAACGAGCGTTTTACGTCCGCAAACCAAAGAAATTTACGGACTTGTAGCACTTTGCACACATTTTGTTCAAATCTCATTTACACTTAAAAGTCTAATTATTTCAGAGTTTGCAGTCAAGAATTTGAGGTTTAATTGATGTTTTAACGTGGCTTTTTTAACATCTCCGTAATCGGAGCGGTATGACGGCGGCCGGAGGCTAAAACCTGTGCAAAACTCGGCCTAAATTGACACGAATCGCGCTCAATCGATCTCCTCTTCGATTATCTGATCGTTGCGCTCGCGGAAGTCGTAAGCGGCCCGGAGGACCTTGCGGGGCTTCGCGCCTTCGGCGGGGCCTATGAAGCCTTCGCGCTCCATCATGTCGAGGATCTTTGCGGCGCGGCCATACCCGATCGAGAGCCTGCGCTGGAGGACGGAAGTCGAGGCGCGGCCCATGTCCGTGACTATCTGGAGCGCTTCCTCGTATAACTCGTCGCGCTCGCCGACGAACCCGTCCGACTCTTCGGCCTCCTGCTCGCTCATCGTGACTTCGTTGTTGTAATCGGGCTCGGCCTGCTTGCGCGTGTGATCCGTGATGCGCTTGACCTCCGTCTCGTTGACGAACGAGCCGTGGACTCGTATCAACCGGGCCGAAGCCGGAGGCAGAAAGAGCATGTCGCCCTGACCCAGGAGCGCCTCCGCGCCGTTGGAATCGATGATCGTGCGCGAATCGACTTTCGACGAGACGCGGAAAGCTATTCGGGAAGGGAAGTTCGCTTTGATGACGCCCGTGATTACGTCTACCGACGGGCGCTGCGTCGCGAGCACAAGATGAATGCCCACGGCGCGCGCCATCTGCGCAAGCCTCGCAATGGAAGTCTCCACGTCGCCGCGCGCCACCATCATCAAATCGGCGAGCTCGTCGATCGCGATTACGATGTAAGGCAGCGGCTTGCGCGCTTCGGCCCCCTCTTCGGCCAGCGTCGGGACGGTCATCTCGCGCACCTGGCGGTTGTACTGATCGATGTTGCGGACGCCGAGCGTCGCCAGCTCGCGGTAGCGGTTCTCCATCTCGGTGACGGCCCACTTCAGCGCGTTCGACGCGCGCTTGGGGTCCGTGACTATGGGCGTAAGCAGATGCGGTATGCCTTCGTACAGCCCCAGCTCCAGCCGCTTCGGGTCGACCATTATGAACTTCACCTCTTCGGGCGACGCTTTGTAGAGGATCGAGCAGATGATCGTGTTGAGCGTTACGGATTTCCCCGCGCCCGTCGCGCCCGCGATCAACAGGTGCGGCATCTTCATCAAGTCGGCGACGTACTCTTCGCCGTTGATGGTCTTGCCCAGCGCGATCGTGAGCTTCGATTCCGTGTTTTGAAACTTCGCCGACTCGATCACCTCGCGCAGGTAGATCGTCTCGCGGTGCGAGTTCGGGACTTCTATCCCGACGGTCGATTTGCCGGGTATGCGGTCGATGCGAATCGATTCGGCTTTCAA
>DATFGQ010000129.1:0-47747 GCA_035249305.1 Blastocatellia bacterium
GAAGCAGTAGATATCAGTCATTTGGTCTATAATGGAAGGCAAATGGGTCGTCCTCCGAATGTAGAGATGAGTTTCGCAACTTCATTCTATACATCTTCGGAGCTATGGCGACCCAGCCTTTCAACTCAATACTCAGGTTTACTAAGAATCTAGAAAGCCTCGAAGAGGCGCGGATTCAATAAGCCCCGGATGGGCGCGATTCGATAGGAAGCCTCGTAGGGGCGCGATTCAATAGCCGAAAGCCCCGTAGGGGCGCAATTCAATAGCCCGGCGCATCGCGCCGGGTGACGCATCATACGAGACGAAGCCCTGAAAGGGCGCGATACTTATATCGCCCTTTCAGGGCTTCTCGTTATTAACGATCCGGTTCCAGGGGCGGTGCCCCTGGCTATTGAATTGCGCCCCTACGGGGCTTATTGAATCACGCCTCTTCGAGGCTTCCTATTGAACCCGCCCATTCGAGGCTTTTCAAGCGCTTCGTGAGACCCTTCTAATTCTTCTCCACGTACATCGCGGCAATCTCGTCGAGCTTCTTGCGAATCTCGCTTTCGGCGATCCACCGGCCGGCAACCATCACGCCCGCACGGTTCGATACCGCCGCCACGTCTTTCAGCGGGTTCGCGTTGAGCAGGATCAGATCGGCGCGGCGGCCTGCTTCAACGGCGCCGAGATCGTCCGTAGCCTTGAGGTAGACCGCCGGGTTGCGCGTGCCCGATTCGAGCACCTGATAAGGCGTCAGCCCAGCTTTGACCATCGCCTGCATCTCGCGGTGTAGAGAAAAACCGGGGACGCTGAAAAGCTGCGGCGCGTCCGAGCCGAGCATTATCTTCGCCCCGCCATCCTGCAACGCTTTCAGCACGCGGTTGCGGACCTCAAGAATGCGCGCGCCCGCCGCCGGGTCGTTCGGGTTCTTGAGCTGATTCGTCCGCTGCGTGACCCACTGCTTCACCATCTGCGGCGGCAGGTATTTCAACTCCTCGCGCCGGCTGAGCGCGTCGGCGCTCTCGTCTCCGATAAAGGTCTGCCACAAGGCCATCGTCGGGACGTTCCATGCGCCGGCCTCGCGCGTGGCCTGCACAACCGCCGCTATCTTTCGCTCGTCGAGGTGGAAGGGGAGTTTCTGCGCGCGCGTCTGCGGGTCGGCGTTGCGTATGGGCGAATCGTCCGCTTCCAGCGCCTCAAGGTAGCCGTCGAGGTGCTCGACCGTCGACTGCCTGGATTTCAGCGCGTGGAGCAGCCCGACCTTGTCGGCCACGTGGCCGCCGAAAGGGATGCCGACCTGACCCGCGGTCTTGACGATCTGGTCGTAAGCTTCAACGCTCAAGCCTTCATGAACTTTAAGAAGGTCGAACCCATCCTGTTTGTACTTGCGCACAAGCTGGTCGGCCGCCTCGGGGCTCTGGACGCTCTGCCCGCTCAGGGCCGGGCTCGCCGCAAAGATGCGCGGGCCTAGCAATTCGCCTTTCGCCACTCGCTCGCGCAGCCGCGTGTGATTGTCAAAGCCGAACATGCCGCGCACGGTCGTCACCCCGTTGGCCACGAAGAGGAACAGGATCGAGTTGGCCGTCTGCTCGCTCATGTTCGGGTGGGGCAGGTGGCCGTGCATCTCCGCAAGCCCCGGCATCAAGTATTTCCCCCGCCCGTCTACGCGGAGCGCGTCCGCCGGGACTTTGACTTTAGCCGCGCTCCCCACCTCGCTGATGCGGCCGTCGCGCACGACGACCGTTTGGTTCTCCAAGACGCGCTCGCGGTCCATAGGTATCACGTTGACGCCGACGAACGCCACGGCCTGGCCCCTGGCGGCGTCAGTAGTCTTAGCGCCTTGAGCGAGCGCCGAACAGTTGATGGCAATCAGGATCAAAGCGATCAAGCAGACTTTGATTCTCATAAACTTTCCTCTCTAAGAGCGCTTCTTCGGCTCCGCGTAAAACGTCTTGTTGACGATCTTCCATTGCCCGTCGACCTTCAGCATAGACATATAATCGACGAACCGCACGCTGGGGTAATCGAGCACGACCTTGACTATAGCGGCGTTGCCGCTGATGTCTATGCTCTCGATGCTCCGCTTGCGGTCGGCCTCGTCGGGGGCGGGCTTGCCCGACGCCCTCGACGCATATTCTTCGAGCGTCCACGTGCTGAACTTCCCGTCGCGTATGAAAAAGAGCTTTGCATCGGGGTGAAACGCCTTTCTGAAATGGTCGCCCACGCCCGTCGCGTGCCCCTGAAAATAGTGCCCGATCGCTTCGCGCACGCCCGCCTCTTCCGACGACTGCGCGCGCGCGGTCGCGACCGCCGCCATAAACAGCATCGAGAGAAGCGCTATTATGAAACCTCTTTTCATCACAATCTCCTTGTCTCGGTTTAATTCTTCGCCGCCTCGGTCGCGATGATGCGCGCGACATCGGCGATAAAGGCTCTGAGCGGCCTTTGGAGCTTACGGCCGGCGTCCGTGTTGAACTGTATGGCAACCGCGAACTTGTGATCAGGAAAGTACTCCATCTCGGACAGGTATCCGGGGAACCAGCCGCCGTGCCCGTAGCTCGTGCCCCACTCGCTCTGCCTGACCTGAACGCCCAGGCCGTACTTGTCGCCTTTGCCCGTCTTCGCTTCGACGGCGTTTAACATCTGGTCGAGGTAGGTCTTGGAGAAGGCTCGCCCTTCGTAAAGAGCTTTGGCCCATCGCGCGAGGTCTTCGGCCGTCGATGCGAACCCTCCGCCGGTCCATTCCATTTGAGGGTTGATTACGAACTTCCCATCAGTGATTACACGGCCTTCGAACCCGAACGGGCTCGCGGGTCTGGAATAGCCCGTGATAACACCCGGAATACTGCGGCGGTCCGAAGGAAGGGTGTTGGCGAGCTTGAGCGGCTTGAGCAGTCGGCGGTCGACCTCTTGATAAAGATTCTTCTTAGTGATCCGCTCGAAGATCATCCCGACCAGGATGTAGTTAGTGTCCGCGTAAGACCAGCCCGCCCCCGCGGGGAAAAGCGGCGGGCTGTCGAGTATGTACGCTACGAGCTCTTCGGGCGACCATACCTTGTCGGGGTCTTTCTTCAGGTCGGCGATGAACCGCTGGTTGAGCACGTGTTCGGGGATGCCGCTGGTGTGATTCATCAGCATCCTGACGGTGATCGTCTTCGCGTTGGGCAGCCGCGCAAACCATGGCTCGCGCGCGAACCACCGCTCGATCTTGTCGTCGAGATTCAGCTTCCCTTCCTGGACGAGCTGAAGAGTCGCGGCCGCCACGAAGGTCTTCCCGATGCTGCCGGCAAGCATGCGGTCGGCGGGCTTAAGGGGGATCTTGTTTTCTACGTCGGCGAGGCCGACTGAAACCGAAGCCGCGCTGCCGTCGGCGAGCACGAAGCCCACGGTCGCGCCGGGCCAGTCCGCGCCCGCGTGCAGCTCGTTCAACTTCGCCTGTACGGCCTGCCGAATCCGCGCGAGCTTGTCGTCTTTCGTAGAAGCGCCCGCCGACACTGGGAGCATCAACAGCAGAATTAATGCGAGTGTCCTTCTCATGAAAATCCCCTTCATCCGGAATAAGCAGCGCCTACTTTGGAGTGCGGTGACTTGTCACCGCTTTTGTGTTAGCTAAAGCCGTTTCGCCTAACACCAAAGCGCCGCGGGGTCTGCGCACTCCGAAGGAGCGGTCTCATTCAATCGCAAATGGCCGTACTTCTCTGCTCAAGGCTTCCCGTTCGTCTTAACCGGGGCCGCGGGTCGCGGCGGCAGTCGCACGGGGTTAGTCTTGAGCTTATTCATAATCTCGGCCACCGCGCGCTCAAGCTGCGGGTCGCGCCCTTCGATCACGGACTTCGGGTCATTCTCGACTTCGATGTCCGGGTCCACGCCGTAGCCTTCGATGATCCACTCGCCCTTCGTGTTTGCGAACCCGAATTCCGGCACCGAGACCGAGCCGCCGTCGATCAGCGGCCCGCGGTTGGTTATGCCCACGACGCCGCCCCACGAGCGCTTGCCTATCAGCGGCCCGAGCCCGGCCTCGCGGAACATGGCGGGGAAGATGTCTCCGTCCGAGCTTGAGTTCTCGTTGAGCAGGGCGGCCATCGGACCGCGGAAGACCGCGTCCGGGTATGTAGTCGCCTCGTCGGTCGTCCGCCCATAGCCGAGCGCGAGCGTCTTACGGCGCAGCCGCTCTATCAGCATGCGCGAGACGTTGCCGCCGCCGTTGGCGCGAACGTCTACGACGAGCCCCTCTTTATCGAGCTGGCCGTAGTACCACTTGATGAACTCGCGGATGCCGTTGGCCCCCATGTCGGGCACGTGAATGTATCCGACGCGGCCGCCTGTCATCTCGGCCACCTTGCGGCGGTTGCCGGCGACCCAGTCGAGGTAGATCAGGTTGCTCTCGTCTGTGATCGGCCGGAACGAGACGGTCCGCGCGCCGTCAAAGCTCGGCCTGTTATTCACCGTCAACTGCACGGGATTGTCCGCGCGGTTTTTCAACAGCCTGTACGGGTCGTCGTTCCCCTTAAGCTCTTCGCCGTTGATCGCCAGCACGTAATCGCCCACCGACACGTTGACGCCGATCTCTTTCAAGGGCGAGCGGTAGACCTCTTCTTCGTTCTGCCCCTCGAAGATCTTCGCGATGCGGAAGCGCCCGGCCTGGCGGTCGAGCTCGAAGCGCGCGCCCGGCAACGCCACCCGCGGGCGGGGCGGTATCTGGAAATCGCCGCCTTCTATGTAAGCGTGCTGCACGGTCAGCTCCGCGATCATCTCGCCGATGACGTAGTTCAGGTCCGAGCGGTGGGCCACGTGCTGGAGCAGCGGGCGGTACTGCTCGCGCAGCGCGTTCCAGTCGAACCCGTGCATGTTCTCGACGTAGAAGAAGTCGCGGTAGCGCCGCCACACTTCGTCAAAGATCTGGTTCCACTCTTCGGCGGGCACGCGGTCGGCCGCAAGCCCCGCCGTCGAAACGGTCTTGCGCGTCTTGTCGCCAACAGGCGTCGCGTCGTAGAGGTTGTAGGCAGGCCCCTGAGCCACGAGCACCTTCGAGCCGTCGTACGACAGCGCGTAGCCGCGCATGTTTTCGGCCAGCAGAGTCTCTTTGCGGTCTTTCAGCGAAAAGATCCTGAGCGATGTCGGAGTGTCGGCCTGCCGCCCGTAATAAAACGCCGGGCCTATGCCGTAAAGCAGGTGCCCGACCTTCGCGCTCAACCCGCCGTAGTTGTTCGCCTCAAGCGGCACGCGCGCCACGCGCGAAGCGAGCCCGTCGAAATCGATCACGAGATCGCCGGTCGCGGGCGGCTTTGCCGCGGGTCGGTTATCGGCCTGCGCCGCCGCGGAGGAGTCAGGCTTGTCCTGCTCTCTGGCCGGCTCTCTCTTCAGCTCCTTGTTAATGTCTTTGGTCGGGTCTTTCGGGATAGTCGGATCGCTTTCTTCCTTAGGCTTCGCGGGCTCGGCTTCGGTTTTGGTTACACTCACCTCGTCGCTTTCGGGCGGGAACGGGTGCTTTACGTCTTTGCGCAGCGCCATCGCGTAGATGTAGGTCTCGCGGTTGGTCGCGTAGTTGAACTCGAACGACGAGATCAATGGCGCGAACTCGCGGTCGCTCAGAAAGTAGAGGTAATTCCCCTGCGGGTCCCACGCGGGGGTGTACTCGTTGAACATCTCGTCGTTGACGCGGCGCAGCTTGCCGTCCGACGCCGACCAGATGTAGATCGACGAGAAGCCGTTCGAGTCGGCCATGCTGAAGGCGAGGTGATTGCCTCGCGGCGACCATGTGTAATCGCGCACCTGCCCGCGCGGCGCGTCCGCGATCTCCGTGAGCCGCCGGTCGGCGAGCGTCAGCACGAAGACCTTGCCGTCTTTATCGCTGAAGGCCAGTCGCCTGCCGTCGGGCGACCACTCGGGCGCGTAGCTGAAGGCGCGGCCGCCTTTCGTTATCTGCTCGGGCGGCCGCGCGCCGTCCTGCGGCACGAGCCAGACTTCGTCTTCGCCGCTGCGGTCGGAGATGAAGGCTATCTGCGACCCGTCGGGCGACCAGCGGGCCCACTTGTCGTGCGAGTTCGAAGACGACGTGAGGTTGCGCGTTGGGCCTTTCTCTATCGGCGCGGTGAAGACATCGCCGCGCGCTACAAAGAGAGCGCGCTCGCCTTTGGGGCTTATCGAAAAGCTCTCTATGAAGTTCGCGACAGGTATTCGGCCGGGCCTGCGCGCCAGCCCTTCGTCGGGCACTAGTATTGAGATGGGCGTGTTCTTCTTCGACTTCGTGTCGTAGATTTGGAGCTCGCCGTTCAGCTCGTAAACGATCCGCCCTTCGCGGTCCGCCGAAGGCCACCGCACGTCCCACGGCCGCGAGCGGGTTATCTGCGTCGTCTTGGCCGAAGCGATGTCGTAAGCGTAAAGGTTGAAATGGCCGTCGCGGTCAGAGTTGTAATAGATGCTGTTTTCGATCCACATCGGGTCGCGGTCGACTCTCGGGTCGTCGGCGATCAGTTTCGTCTGGAACGTCTTCAGGTCGAACAGGTATAGGTCGTTAGCCATCCCGCCGCCGTAGCGCTTCTCCGTGCGAAAGTCGCGCGAGCGCGGCGAGTAGACGACGCGCGAGCCGTCGGGAGAGTAATCGCCCGCGCCCGACTCGGGCATGGGCAGCGGCTCGGCATGCCCGCCTTCGGCCGGGACCGTGTAGAGGCGCGTCACGGGCAACGTCCACGAATCCCTGTGCGAGCGAAACAGCACAGCCCGCCCGTCGTTCGTCCAACCGTAGACCTGGTGGTCATAACCCCACCGCGGGGGGAGCGGGCCGCGCGCCGGGTAATGAGTCAACTGGCGCGGTACGCCGCCGGTCGAAGGGATGACGTAGACCTGCTCGTCCCCGTCGTACTGGCCCGTGAAGGCTATCCAGCGGCCGTCGGGAGAGAACTTGGCGAAGACTTCGACGCCGGGGTGGGCAGTCAGGCGCGTGGCCGTGCCTCCGGTCGCCGGAGCGGTCCACAGGTCGCCGCCGTAGGTGAAGACCACGCGGTCGCCGTGAATGTCCGGAAAGCGCAGCAGCTTCGTCTGCGCGCTCGCCGCAATCGGCAGCAGTACGATAAGCAGCAAACAGGCGAAAAGCGTTCTTGAAAGCATTGGCGTGTCCCTCAATCTTTCCATCTTTATTTTGAGCGGAATCTCTCGGTATCGTAACAAGCGCATAGAGCTTTGCGCCACCTCTTCATACGCGGGGAGTGCCAAGGCGAGTTCTGATTATTAGAGGCCATACGCGGCCGCAAGGCATGAGCCATGAAAAAAAAGGGAGAGGCTTTTGAGCCTCTCCCTTCAGTCTCCGTCCTGTCGTTCAGACAGTCGGTTTACGAGCGATTAGAAGATCACGCGCAGACCGAACTGGATGAAGCGACGGGCGAGCTGCATATCGGTGAAGTCGGCGAAGGCGAAGCCCGCCTGGCCGGCGTCTTCAACGAAGCGGTCAGGAGTGTCGACGGTTTCGAAGCCTGGGAAACCATAGCCCGGATTCGGGTGGTTCAGGGCGTTGAACATCTCTGTCCTGAACTGTATCGTGACGCGCTCGGTGATCCGCGTGTTCTTGAAGATACCGAGGTTCATCTGGTTCAGGCGCGGTCCCTGCTCGATGTTGCGCGGGACGTCGCCAAACGGCGTGCCCTTAACAACAGCGGCTCCGGGGCCGTTGAAGATGTAGCGAACGTCGTTGGCACTGATCGGGGTCAGGACGCCCTGGTTGAAGTCGGCGAACGAGTAGAGCTGGCTCGGGTTGTTGACCGGAACCGCCAGCCCGTTGATGAACGGCGCCAGCAGGAAGGCGTCCCACTGGTAGAGGCCGACTGACGTCGACGGGGCGTTCGGGTTGCCGTAGAACGGACGGTTCGTGTCGCCGATCAAAGGATCGGTGTACGAACGCGGCGCGGTCAACCCTGCCACGGCGAAGTTCGCCGCCAGCGTCTGGGTAAAGAATTGAGAAGGCGTCCAACGGCGGCCGCTCGTGATGACGTGCGTGCCGTTGATCTGCCAGCCACCCGCTATGTGGCCGATGATGCCCTTCTGGTCCTTGAAGAACGGCAGATCCCACAGAGCGTTGAAGGCCGCGCCGTGACGGCGGTCGAATGCCGAGTAGCTTCGGTCGGCCGCGCGGTTGAACGGGTTCTGCACCGCCGCGTTTTCGGCGAAGGCGAAGATCTCGCTCGAATTGTCCAGCGCCTTCGAAAAGGTGTAGGACGCGCCTAACGTGAGCTGGTTGCCCAGGCGGCCGTTGTAGCGGGTCTGCAGCCCGTGGTAGATCGACGAAGCGGTGTTCTCGCGGGCGAGGATACGGCCACGGCCCGCAAGGACTCTGCCGTTGCAGTTATTCGATTCGTTGATGAACGGGGTTGCCGGGTCGTTGATGCAGGCGCCCGTCCCGGCGACGGCAGGAGTCAACCCAGCCGGTACCAGGTTCGGGAACCCTGGGAAGGTCAACACGCCGCCCGGAGCCCCAGCGGCCGGAACCGTGAACCCGTTCAGAAGCCTGTCGATCCTCGGGTTGACGTTGTTGCTCTGGAACAGGCCGACCGCGTGCGTGCCGACGTAGCGGATTTCGGCGACGTTGTTACGGTTGATCTGGCGCTGTATGCCCAACGACCACTGCTGCGCGTAAGGCAGGTGGAAGTCGCTGGCGACAGGCGTCTGGCTCTGGAAGCGCGGGTCGGCGACGCCGCGTATGATCAGCCCGCGATCCTCGGCAAACGCGCGAACGGTCGAGCCGACCGGAACGGGGTCCGGGAACGGGAACAGCGTCGGGTTGGCCGCGGTCGGAGTCGCCGGGTTGCCCGTGATGTTGTTGAAGACGACCGGAGCCGCCGTCGAGATGTTGAGCAGGATGTTGTAGAACGGCGGGTCGTAGGCTATCGAGTAGCCGCCGCGGATGACCGTCGCGTCTTCGCCGAGCAGGCGTCCGAACATCCCGTCGCCGCCAAATCTCGGAGTGTAGGCGAACCCTAAGCGGGGCGCCCAGTTGTTCTTGTCGGCCGCCAGCTTCGGAATCGTGCGCGCTTCGAGCGGGAGGCTCAGCTTCCACAGCGCCGTGTCCGCGTTCGACTCGCGATCGACCGTGATCTCGTTAAGCGTGTTGATCGGCTGGCCGATGTACTCGTAACGCACGCCGAGGTTCAAGGTCAGGTTGTCTTTAACCTTCCAGTCGTCCTGGAAGAAGTAGAACTGGTCGGTCTCGAAGTACTTGATCTCGGGCTCGCCCGCGGCCAGCGTGACCTGCTGCGGGGAGTTGTTGATGAAGTTGGTCGCCGACCCAATGACGAACGCGCCGTTGATGTTCGGGAGGAACGGGACGGCGTTGCGCAGGCGGCGGATGTCCGCGCCCATGACCATCTGGTGACGGCCGCGCGTGAGCGAGAAGTTGTCGTTGAACTGATAGGCGTCAACCACTCGGCCCTGCGGCAGGTTCGTGGCCGGGCCTATCGTCTGTATCGCCGACCCGGTCGTGAGTCCGCGAATGTTGAACGTGATGTTGGCTAACGATTCGCCGATGCCGCCGCCGGTCGGGTCGGTGATGCAGCCCTGGAGCCCTTCGCACCCGCCGCCGAATATGACCGACAGGCGCGTGAACGAGAAGCGGAACTCGTTGAGCGAGGTGCTCGACAACTGGCGCGTCCAGGTGGCGCCCAGGTTCTTGCTCGACGCCGGGACGTCGCCCGTGAAGCCGTTGCTGCCGCCGAGGTTGTCGGCGAAGTTGTTATCCTGCCAGAGGTAGCGACCCTGGATGTCGTCTTTGTCCGTTATCTTCCAGTCGCTCTTGATGGTGAACTCTTCCTGGGCGGTGGGGCCGACCAGGCCGGTCTGGAATTCGCGTTCCGGGAACGCCGCCTGGAAGCCCTGGCAGTTGGCCAGGGTGGCGGCGTTGCAGGTCCGAGTAAAATCGATCGGGAACAGCACCACGTCAAACGGGCCGCCGACCTGGAAGTTGCGGCCGTTGACCGTCACGGTCTCGATCTCGTTGCCGAGGTCGGTGCGCGGCCGGAGGGTGCCGAAATCGTTGATCGCAAACGAGGTGAAGTTGGCCAGCGCGCCGGCGATCGGGTTGCCCGGGAATGCGTTTCTGAAACGCTCCAGCTCCGAGGACACGATCGACAGCCCGGTCCCGCGGGCGACGACAGTCTCGCGCGTGCGGATGCCCTGGAACGAGCCGAAGAAGAAGGCCTTGTCCCTCTTGATCGGGCCACCCACGGTCCCGCCATACACGTTGTAGAGCAGCGGCGGGGCCTCTTCGTCACCCGCGCGGCGCTCAAGGTTGTTGAGCGTGCCGAACAGCTTGCGATCTACGTGGTGCCAGAAGGCCGTGCCGTGGAACTCGTTGCCGCCGCCCTTGGTCACGATGTTGACGATGGCGCCCTGGTTGCGGCCATACTGCGCGGAGAAATTGTTGGTGATGACCTGGAAGTCCTGAACCAGGTCCTGGTTGCTGACGAAGTAGCTCGGACCGCCGATCGAGAGGTCGTTGTTGTCCGTCCCGTCGATCGAGAAGTTGTTCGAGCGCGATCGCTGGCCGTTTACCGAAAGCGTCGTGCCGTTGCTGTTGACGTTCCCGAAGCCGGGGAGCACGCCGGGCGCAAGCAGGGCCAGGGTGTCTATACCCGCGCCCGCCGCGTTCGACGGCAGCTCGGCCACTTTGCGAGTGTCGAAGTTGGCAGAGACTTGAGCCGTCTCGCGGTTTACTACTTCTTCGCTGCCCGCCGCGACCGTCACCGTCTCGGTGAGTCCGCCCGGCTGCAAAGCGGCGTCAATCGTCACTTCCTGGCCGACGCCCACCTGTATGTCGGTGAAGACGGCGCGTTTGAAGTTTGCTGCCTCTACCGTGATGGTGTAGGTGCCCGGAGTAAGATTGGGGATGTTATAGATCCCATCTCCAGTCGTCTTATACGGTGCAGTCTCCACGCCCGTGGCCTGGTTTTTTGCTACGACCCCGGCCTCGGGAACTACTGCGCCAGTCTGGTCGGTCACCGCGCCTCTGATAGAGCCCGTGGTTCCCTGCGCCAGAGCTGGCTGGCTAAACAATGGCACCAGCAACGCTGCAAACATCGCAAACGTCGCCAAAGATGCCAACGCTTTCGCTTTGCGGAGTTTTCTCATTTTTATCCTCCTAAATAGTGTTGGTTGAGTGAGTTTGGTTGATTCCGTAAGGTAGACTAGGAGAGGCCAATAACGCAAAGCTGATGCCAAATTGAGACAGGACCGGAGCGGCGGGACGAGCGGGGAACTAACTCTCTTTATTCATAAATTTAGCGGGGGGCTTGAGCCTCCCCGCCATGCCTTCTCAAAGCCTATATAGGCCACGTTTCATCCAAGATTTTGGATTTTTATCCAGGAATTTGTAGAGCGGGCCGAGCTTAAGCTTTCGGTTTTTTCACCTTCATTTGAGTGATCATATTGGTTTTCAGCTCGACCAGCAGCTCGACCTTGTAACCCGGCTCGATCTCGTCTAAAGAGAGCTCTTTTTTGCCGAATTGCTTCTCGTCGGCCTTGATCTTGCAATCGGGGGCGAGCGCGAGCATGTGCTCTGACTTGTCGCTCTTGCGGCGAATCTCTATCTGCCGGTTTTCGGGATGCGCTTTGAGGACTTCGGCCGCGAAGAAAAGCGTCGCCAGCCCGGCCGGCGACTTCATCCCGTTCTTGTGTTCAAGCTCGGCGCTCGTCCGTGCGCCGTACTGACCCGACGTGCTGCGGCTTCTTGAGTCTATAGGCATTCGGTCCCCGATCGACGTGCCCCGCTGAGCCACGGCCGACCCGGCCAATAACACAAAGAGTATGAGCGCAAGAGTAGTCTTCTTCATAAGTTTCTCCTTCGATACTGCAATCAATTATGATCGTTTTAATTTCGAGCCGCGCACCCCTCGCGACCCGATCAGTGGACGCGCCCTGAGCTTGCCTGTGTCGGCCGGGCAGGCAAAAATAATATCACTTTATCGCCGGATTGGCACTCAATTAATTCCAGGCCAGAGCGGTGCGCGACTCCAGCTCGCGCGCGCGCGCTATCATGCTCTCAAGCGAAGCGCCGCCATGCGCTACAGAGATCTCAAGCCGCTGTTCGAGCGCTTCAAGGCTCATGTCGTCTAAAAAGATTCGCCCGCCTTTAAGACATGCCTGTTCGGGCACTATGAGAAAGTCGCCCTCGAACTCGTCGCGGCATGCCGCGATGTCGCCGCCTGCGATCAGCCCCGCCACCGTCACCTCTTCGCCGAAGAAGCGGTTCTTGATTGCGACAACCTTCAGACGAGTCCCGACACTTTCGTTCAGGCGGCTCACGAAATCTTTCAAGATCGGGTAAAAGAGCTCGCCCGTCGCGACGGTCCCGTGAAGCGAGCCCGGCTCAAGCTGGAAATCCCGCGCGAGGTCGCGCTTCAAACTCTTTTCCGCCTCGATGCGGAAGCGGCGCACCATCCCCACGCCGTCTTCTATCTGCGGGTAGTCGCCGTAGTGCGCGCGGCCGGGCACCGATAGCCCCGCGCGCAGGTAAAACTCGTCGGCCAGGAAGACGAACGTAGTCCCGAGCCTTGCGCGAAATTCGCGCTGCAACGGCCGCACGTCGCGTATGACCCGGCGCGCGTAATCGTCTGTGACCGCCGTCATCAGGTGGCGGTAATTGTGCAACTGTGTGAAGACGACCGGGACTATTGCGACGGAGTGCAGCGCCGGGTGAAGCTCCGCCAGGTCCGCGATCGTCCGGTCGAGCACACGGCCGTCGTTGATCGTGGGGCAGAGCACTATCTGCGCGTGAAGCTCTACGGCGTGAGCGGCGAGGTATCGCATCTTCGCGAGCACGTCGTCGGGACGCTTGCGGCCGAGCAGGTAGCGTCTCACCTCCGGGTCCGTGGCATGGACGGAGACGTACTGCGGCGAAAGGCGCTGCTCGACTATGCGGTCGAGCTCCATCTTGGATATCGAAGACATAGTCGTGTAATTGCCATGCAGGAACGAGAGCCTCGTGTCTTCGTCCTTGAAGAAGAGCGACTCGCGCGCGCCTTTGGGGTTTTGATTGCAGAAGCAGAATATGCAGTCGTTGGCGCACTGGCGGGGCGCGAAGTATTCGAAGTCGAGCCCCCAGATCTCGCCCTCGCCCACCTCCACGTCGATCTGCTGGTGCTCGCCCGACTTCTTTATGACATCGAGCCGCACGCGGTCTTCGCTGCCCGCATAGAATTGAAAGTCGAGAAAGTCGCGCAGCTCGCGGCCGTTCACTTTCATTATCCGGTCGCCCGGCTCCAGTCCTATTTCGTCGCCCAGCGCGAACCCGTCTACGGCGCTCACAACGACGCCCCGCTCTCTTTTGGGCGTGTTGATAGGGTAGATAGTCTCGAAAAGCTCCGTGTACATAAGCCAGTCTTAAGTCCTTCTAAAACCGATCTTTAGTGGTTTCCAACAACCTATTTTAATGACTTCTTGCTTGAAAAAGAATACGTCATAGGGCTTCTGAAAAACACCCTTAAAGGGTACAAGGTATCCTGGCGAACATTCAAGAGGATAATTCCCGAACCTATCATTAGTAGAGAATGCTTTTTCCAATACACAAAAGGGATGATGGATGAAGGGCTCCAGAGTAATACCAGTTGATCCAACCATGATTTTACTTGCAGCCTTTTTCAAATCTTCTAGTGTTAGAGGCTTTGTATTCTCAGGGTTATATACGGGCATTGTAGATAGGGTCTGATTATCAAGTATCTGATTATATAAACGGTCTACTACTTCTTCTTTCATTTCTTATTGAGGGATTAATAATGGAAGGACCATACTTAAATTGTAACAACTGTATATTGGGGGTCAATGGCCAGTTATCCACAGGTGAGATTAATTACTAATATTTATATATCTACTTGCCATCCTCCCTACCTCGACGTATCATTCCCCCGTTCCCTGTTGCGTCACGATTCGAGACTACTCACAACCAAAGGAGAACATCATGCTGAAACGACTCACATCCAGATTCTTCATCCTGTCCGGGCTCGTCTTCGCTCTTACGGCAGTTTCGTTCACCCCCACCCAGACTAGCGCCGCGTCTGCCGCCGCGTCTACCGCTAGCATACGGATCTGTTGGGATGTGCCGTTGGACGCTGGCTGCTACCCCACCAATCGCTGGTGCTGCGACGGCAACGGTGATTGTGGTTGTGACAATTGAAGAGAAAAGATGCGGTGCATAAACCCGACCGGAATATAGCACCATCATTGTTTTCTCATCCCCACCAACTATTATTCAGGCACAATGGGCTAGTCATAGAATACCGCTAGATTACTTCCTTTAGGGGGTGGAAAACTGGCGGTATTTATTACTCTGAGCCGCACCCAAATCTTGAGCCAACTACAAAGTTAAAAAGTCTGCTTCGGAGTGCGCCGACTTGTCGGCGCACTCCGAAAGAGGCTTATAAGAGACTGTCGAGCGGCCTGTACTCAAGCCCCTGGTCCTGGGCTATCGCTTCGTACACGACCTGGCCCTTATAAGTATTCACGCCGTTCTTGAGGTGCGGGTCGCGCCTTATCGCATCTTCGACGCCCCATCTGGCGAGCTTCAACGCGAAAGGCAAGGTCACGTTAGTCAGCGCGAACGTAGACGTTCGCGGCACGGCCCCCGGCATGTTCGTCACGCCGTAATGAAGCACGTTCTCCACGTAATAGGTCGGCTCGCTGTGCGTCGTAGGCCGGGTCGTCTCGATGCAGCCGCCCTGGTCTACGGCCACGTCTACGATGACTGCGCCGCGCGGCATCGCCTTGAGCATTTCGCGCGTGACAAGCTTCGGCGCGGCGGCTCCGGGGACGAGCACGGCCCCGACGACAAGGTCGGAGGCGGCGACGGATTCGGCGATCGTGTAAGGGTTCGAGGCGAGCGTGCGAATGCGGCTCCCGAAAATATCGTCGAGGTAGCGCAACCGTTCCAGGTCGCGGTCTATGATTATTACCGACGCGCCGAAGCCGACGGCGATCTTCGCGGCGTTGGTCCCCACGACCCCGCCGCCGATTATTGTGACGCGCCCGGGCGCTACGCCCGGCACCCCGCCCAGCAGCACGCCGCGCCCGCCGTTTGTCCTTTGCAAGTAAGTGGCGCCGACCTGTATAGACATCCGGCCCGCCACTTCGCTCATGGGCGTCAGCAGCGGCAGATGTCCCTGGTCGTTTGTGATCGTCTCGTAGGCGACGCCCGTCACCCCGCGGTCAAGCAGCGCGCGCGTGAGCTCGCGCGCCGGGGCCAGGTGCAGGTAGGTGAAAAGGACAAGGCCGGGCCGCATGCGCGGGTACTCTACGGCGATGGGCTCTTTGACCTTGACGACCATATCGGCCGAGCCCCACACCTCGTCGGCCGTTTCGATGATCTGGCCTCCGGCATCTACGTACTCTGCGTCTGTGATGCCCGACCCTTCGCCCGCCGAGCGCTCGACGAGGACCTTGTGGCCGGCGTCGGTCAACGCCTTCACCCCCGCGGGGACTAGGCCGACGCGATTCTCATTATCTTTCACTTCTCTTGGTAGTCCGACGATCATATTAACCTCAGTTCTTGGGTCGTCAGTTCTTAGTCTAGCCGCCATCCGGCGCTAAAAACTGAAAACTTAAAACTAAAAACTCTCTTATCCGATCCCGCTCTCTATCGTGTCGATCTGAGCGCGCTGGAGCTTGCCTGAATAATCGACGTAGACGGCTTTCCATTCCGAGAAGACATCAAGCACCTGCGTGCCGCCTTCGCGGTGACCGTTTCCGGTAGCCTTAGTCCCGCCGAACGGCAGGTGGACCTCTGCGCCGATCGTCGAGGCGTTGACGTAGAATATGCCCGTCTCGGCGTCTTCCATAGCGCGGAAAGCGCGGTTCGTGTCTTTGGTGTAGATCGAAGCCGAAAGCCCGTAACGCACGCCGTTGGCGATCTCGATCGCGTGGTCGAGGTCGCGGCACTCGATTATCGAGACCACGGGGCCGAAGATCTCTTCCTGCGCGATGCGCATCTCGGGCTTGACCCCGCCGAAGACCGTCGGCTCGATGAAGTAGCCGTGCTTCAGATCGCCGCGCTCGACGCGGTCGCCGCCGCACAGAAGCTTGGCTTTGTCTTCGCGCTGGCCGATCTCGATGTAACCCAGAATCTTATTGACCGCGTCCTGATTGATGACCGGGCCGACGTCCGTTCTTTCGCTCAGCCCGTTGCCGAGCTTCATCTCTTTAGTCGCCGCGACGAGCTTCGAGGTGAACCGCTTCGCCACCTTCTTGTGGACGACGACGCGCGAGGCGGCCGTGCACCGCTGGCCCGAGGTCCCGAACGCGCCCCAGAGCACCCCTTCGACCGCCAGGTCTAAGTCGGCGTCCTCCATTATCATCACGACGTTCTTGCCGCCCATCTCAAGCGAGCATATCTTGTCGCTCGCGGCGGCGGCCTGGCCCACTATGCGCCCCACCTCGGTCGAGCCCGTGAACGAGATCAAACGGACTTTCGGGTGATTGACAAGCGCCGCGCCGGCCTCTTCGCCGTGACCCGCGACCACGTTCAACACGCCCGCGGGCACGCCCGCCTCCGTGCATGCGGCGACGAAGTTGTAGGTCGAAAGCGGGGTGTCTTCGGCGGGCTTGATGACCACGGCGTTGCCGCAGACCAGCGCGGGCAAGATCTTCCACGACGGGATGGCCATCGGGAAATTCCAGG
This sequence comes from Blastocatellia bacterium, assembly GCA_035249305.1. GTDB lineage: Bacteria > Acidobacteriota > Blastocatellia > UBA7656 > UBA7656 > DASUNP01. The sequence goes on from DATFGQ010000129.1 coordinate 16,631, forward strand.
GCGTTATCAGCCCGCAAACGCCGATGGGCTCTCGCGTGCACATCGCGTACTTGTTCGGCAGCTCCGCTTTCGTCGTGAAGCCGTGAAGCCTGCGCCCCTCGCCCGCAATGAAGTAAGTCATGTCGATGGCTTCCTGCACGTCGCCGCGGGCCTCTTTAAGCACCTTGCCCATCTCGCGCGTCATGTCGCGCGCGAACTCTTCTTTGCGGCGTATGAGAATCTCGCCGGCCTTGTAGAGAATCTCCGCGCGGCGCGGGGCGGGCGTCTTGCGCCATTTCTTGAAAGCCTCGGCGGCCGCCTCGACGGCGCGGCCCACGTCTTCGGCCGTCGATGCGGGGAAGCGGCCCACGAGCTCGCGCGAGTCCGCCGGGCTGCGGTTCTCTATATACTCGTTCGACGACGGGGCGACCCACTCGCCGCCTATGAAGTTGCGGTACTCGACCGCTCTCACCTTTGCTGCCGGCTTTGCCATGCTAAGAATCCCTCCCTTGTATTCGTTGAGTTAAAAATCGCGGTAGTCGCTTCGGGGAATTTATGACACTGAGCGCAAGGAGTGGTCTGATCGGGCGGCTTCCCCTTCTTAGGATGGTGCAGCCAGACTTCCGATTCCGGCGTGTGACACCCCCAGCAAGTCTCGCGCGGCGTCTCACGACTCACGCCCGCGTGCTCGGCGCGCGTGGTCAGCGGGGTGGGTTTTCTCCCTATGAGCGACAGGTAAATAAACAGCCCGATGACCGCGACTGCGATACCAGCGAAGATCAGATCTTTTCTATTCATAAGCTCGATCGCGCATAGTAATTATCGCACTGCCTCTCTCGTTAGACCACGTGTCGAGAGTAATTTTACTGTATAGGTTAAACTATGTTCTGCCGAGGGCAAAATCAAAATCATCAAACTAGAGCGTGTCTGAAAAGTCCCCGAAGGGGACAGATTCAATAGCCCGGCGCATCGCGCCGGGCCATACGTCATACGAGACGAAGCCCTGAAAGGGCGCATACTTATGCCGCCCTTTCAGGGCTTCCCTTACACTTTTCAGACACGCTCTAGAGGGTGTCTGAGAAGTGGCAACTTATTAGGCTCCGTAGGAGACAGATGTTTGTAGTTGATCGCATAATCATTATCCAACTCCGTAGGAGTTGCATACCAGACATACAACTCCTACGGAGTTGGTGGGTATTTAGGCGATACTTCTACAGACATATAGCCCCTACGGGGCTTTTCAGACACGCTCTATAGCTAATTGCAATTGAATGCGGCCGGGGTAACAAGCGCCTCTTTTCGGAGTGCGCCGACTTGTCGGCGCTTTTGTGTTAGCAGGAGCCGTTTTGCCTAATGAGCGGTCACATACAAGTGATTGGGAGAGAGTTAAAAGCGCAGGTTTCTAGCCTCTGGGTCTGAGATGCGGCAGGTAATGAGCTTTCAGTTACTTCAGATCAATATCAAAGAGTTCTGCCAATGCGTCGCCATATCCAAGTATCTTGTGTTTGCCGGGCAGGGTGGAGGCTGTGGAATCTATCGGCCAGCTTCTCGACCGACTCCAGATTAACGCCGATTGCGTCGGCCGGGCATACCACTACACACTGCCCTTCGCCAAAGAAACCGTAACACTCCGTACATGAATCCGCCTCTACGACTGGCCGCGGGTCGCCGGGCGAGATAGCCTCATTAGGACATTCCCAAACACACGCGCCACAGGTAACACAACATTCGGTGATTTGTACAGACATGTCACCTCCCTGTTATTCACAAGTCGTGAGCGATCTCTCGCCGACATCAACTCGCAGTCCCGGTAGATCTCTCTTCCTGTATCTCTACCAGGCCGGCGCCTTCCAACGCGCCGATGAACCGCTGGACCTCTTCCTTCAGATATTGATGATCCTCGGTCGGGTAAGCTTCGCTCAGGCTCTCGACGACATTATCGATGGTATTCCCATCACATATCTCCCATATTTGAGCGCCGGTAGTGTTGAGTCGAAAGAATTCAACAAACCCTGTGTGGCACAGCATCCTCGTCCCGTCCGCCTCATCTGAGATCACCTGCGGGTTCTTGCTTATCCTTTTCATGATTCACCTCCGAGCCGGAAACCGAAATAACTGACGCGGGCAATACAGGCAATTCGATTCTACGTGTGTATCCCTCTTGGTCTTTTCTATGCTGCTGAAAATCGGACTTGCGGCGCGAAGGGACGCCGCCAGAGCTAGCCCAGGCTTGCACTTCAAACGTGCTCCTCAGGTACGCGCAAAAGAGAGGGTGCGCCTCGATGTACTCTTGCGTGAACGAGAAGTGAATGCCGCGGCAACCGCCCCCGCAGTGATTCTTAATTATGCAAGTCTTACAAGGGTGCATGGTGTTTGCCACGTTGCCTCGAAGCTGCCTCAATACCGGGTGCTGGTTGAAAATATCTATCAGCCGCTGATTCCGAACGTTGTGAGTCTTAAACTTTTCGTACTGAAGCAATTTACACGGGTAGACCCACCCCTCCGGATCGACGGAGACCTCGCTCAGGCCCGCGCCGCAGTGGTTGCGGATGATCCTCTTGCTGCTGTACGTGCCCTCGGGCGAGACGCGCGCTTCCCCTTCTTCAAGGTCGCAAGAGGCCTGGTGGAGTTGATCGTTGAGCCCCATAACCTCGGCCGGCGGGAGCTCGTCGGCGCGAGCAGAGGCCGCTCGCCCCATGGGGAATTGAGGGATGATCCGCAATTGACCGATGGGCCTTTTGCGCGCGAACTTCAGCAGCTCCTTCACGTCTTTAAGGCCGAACCGCGATAGAACAGAGTTGACGTCGACGCTTACGCCAGCCTCTAAAAGCAGATCGATTCCGTTGACGGCGCGCAGCCAGGAGCCTTTGCCCCGATTCGTGTCGTGATGTTCAGGGACTCCATGATCGAGGCTGATCGTTACGGTATCAAAAATCTCGGCCACGTCTTTAATATTATTCCTGGTAATATAATGCCCATTCGTTATGGCGTTCGTGCGCAGGCCGCGACTTCGAGAATAGCTAGCAACTTCCAGCAGGTCCCGGCGCGTGAAGGGCTCGCCGCCGGTGAATATAAAAGTTTGCGCCCCGGCTTCGACCACTTGATCGACCAGGTCCTTGCCTTCGTCGGTCGACAGCTCATTGGGACGACTTACCGTGGCGTCCTGGTAGCAGTAGGTGCAGCGAAGGTTACAGGCCTGGGTGCAAATCCAGTACACGGTCTCCAGCGGATTGGCATGATTAATGACTTCAGGCGGCGTAGGTTCTTGATCCAGGTAAAGCAGCCTTCTGAATATACACCAGACCAGTATCTCCTGAATTCGCGACATGGCGGCGGCCGAGCTATACCCGAATCTCCGATTGAGATGCGCCTTAAGATCACTACGCTCACGCCCGGCCCGCAGCCAGCGGAGCACTTCGGCCGTATCTTCATCCAGCCGCTCCCAGGAATTGATCGCAGGGTTATAGCCTAGCGTTTCGCCGCCTCGATAGATCAAGGCCAGGCGCGAAGGTACTATCACCCTATCCAACATACAAACCTCCATGCGTGCTAGTGAAGATTTGCGGAGCCGCAAAACATATCGAGGTTATGCGAATGCAGCCCCGCAAATTCGTACTTGCTACTACTATCCTTTGGGCAGGACTTGTCTCGCCACCAGTATATCTCTGGCTATCTTCCCGCTGCCCCCGCCGCCGCCGCCGCCGCCGCCACCTGAGCAACCGCAACCGCATCCACATGACGCAGCCGCAAGATCAGCAGCAGAGAAGTCGACACGTGCAAGAAGAGGCTGGATGAATTTGTTGAGATCATCCGGCAATGTTACTCTGTCGGCCATTTTGTCACCCCCTTTCCGGTTTAGAATGTCTCGATTGTTTTTCTGGTCACGGGCTCTTCTCGCGCCGGGGTCTTCCGGAAGTCCATCGAAAAGTGAAGACCTTCGCGCCTTCCGGACCGGCGTCAGAGAAGGAAACTATGAACTCGACCGGGCAATCAACTTGTTCGAGCGTTGGCGGAATGAATCTATCGGTTTCTTCTGCCATGGCATCACCTGTCATAAGCCCTGATTCACTAACGACCTGTGTGTGGCTCGATGCGATTAATAAGGGGTCACTTGTAACAGCAGAAAGATCATCTGCTGAATGACCCGCTGAATGAATATTAAGTGAGGATGATGAGTCTCCGCGTCTTCTGTCTAACTGTGCGCGGCCGCTTCGGCCTATAGAGGATAGACGTGAAACGTGCTCTGAATAATGCAAGCTTATTTACAAAATGGATTGTGATGATCGTAGCGGCCTGGCGCTCCGGTCGAATCGATCGTTAGACCGGAGCCGGCCGCCATCTTCAAAGGTGTCTCTGTGGCGAGTCCTATTTCAAATAGTCGGCGAGCTGTTCATCCGTGTGGCGCAGGCAGTACTCTTGAAACGTCTCTCCGTCGATGCGCTCCGTCTTGTAGCGCGTGAAGAGCCGAGCTAAAGAGTCGGCCAGCTCGTCTGAATCGATCCGCACGCCTATTCTCCTGCCGAAGCTTTCATGCTTGCCTACGCCGCCGCCTAAGAATACTTGAAACGTCTCGCGCTTGACCCCGTTGATGGTCGTGAGCGACCCTTCGAGCCCCACGTCGCAGATGTGATGTTGGCCGCATGAGTTGGGGCAGCCCGTAACGCTTATCCGCACGGAGTCGTCGAGGTCGACGGCCTGTTCGAGGCGGTCGCTCAGTTGGACCGCGCGCTTTTTCGTCTCGGCTATCGCGAGCTTGCAAAACTGTATGCCCGTGCATGCGAGCACAGCCCGCCGCGCCCACCCCGGCTTGTAATCAAAACCCCCGCGGTCGAGCTCTTCAGAGAGCCGCTTCAGATTCCATTCCGGGATGTCGAGTAGAACTATGTTCTGAGTGTTCGTAGTCCGCAGCCGCCCGCTGCCGTACTGGTCGGCCAGATCGGCCAGCCGCTCAAGGTCGTCGCCCGACGTGCGCCCGCCCGGCAGCGAAAGCCCCACGTAGTAGAGCCACCCTTCGCGCTGCGGGTTTATGCCGAGGTGCGTGCGGTCTGCGCGCGCGACCGCGTCGGCCTCGGCAGTCGCGGCGCGTCTGAGCCTGCGCCCCAGCCGCGCTTCGACCTCCTGGCGGAAGCGCGGTATCTCCCACTTCTCGACGAGAAACTTCATCCGTGCGCGCTTGCGGTTAGTGCGATCCCCTTCGTCGCGGAAGACCGAAGCTATCGCGCCGCATAATTCCACAACCTCCTCGGAATCAACCATCACTTCGAGGTCCTTCGAGAATCGCGGCGAGGTCGACAGACCCCCACCGACGCGCGCACGGAAGGCCACCTGCCCGCTCTCCGGGTCGCGGACGGCGAATAACCCTATGTCGTTAATCTCCGGGTACGTGCATCGAAGATTACAGCCCGTGATCGTTATCTTGAACTTCCTGGGCAGGTTCGAAAAGTCCCTGTTGCCAACGAAGAAATCGTTCACCCGCGCGATGAGCTCCGTCGTGTCGTAAAGCTCGTCGCCGTCGACGCCCGACACGGGGCAATTAATTATGTTCCGCACGCAATCTCCGCACGCTTCCGTAGTCGACAGCCCCACCTCGCGAAGACGGTCGAGAATGACGGCGAGGCTTTCGATTCTGACCCAGTGGAGCTGTATGTTCTGGCGGACGGTGATGTCGGCAAGCCCGCGCCCGTGCTCGTTTGCCAGCTCTGCGATCGCGCGCAGTTGGTTGGGGCGGAGGTCGCCTCCGGGTATGCGCATTCGCACCATGAAGTAACCGTCTTCGGCCGGGCGCTGCGTGTAGATCCCGTACCAGCGAAAGAGCGGCTCGTCTTCCGGCGCTATCGCCTGGAGCCCGAGCCTGCTGTAGCGATAGATGTCCGACAGCACGTCAAGACCGTCTTTGGTCTGCTTTATCTCTTCGATACGGTTCATGGCTTTACTCCTGTGGGCGCGCGGCTACAAGACGGCCTCGCCCTGTTCGAGCGGGGCGACTCGGCCGACCGAGGCGACCGCCCCAACTCGAGAAAGTATCTCGGCCAGGCTCTCGTCGACCGTTTGAGTAGAGCTGTCCACCAGGCAATCGGGAGCCAGCGGCGCTTCGTAAGGGTCGCTGATGCCTGTGAAGTGGCGCACCTCGCCCGCGAGCGCCTTTTCGTACAGCCCCTTCACGTCGCGCTCGATCAACGTCTGGAGCGGGCAGCGGACGTAGACCTCAAGGAACCGAACGCCGTCACTTTCTATCGATCGGCGAGCATCATCGCGCGACTGCCGGTAAGGCGAGATGGCTGAGACGAGCACCGTTACGCCATTGCGCGCCAGCAGCCGCGCGACGAATCCTATGCGGCCGACGTTGCGGTCGCGGTCCTCCTTGCTGAAGCCGAGCCCGTGGCTTAGGTTCTCGCGCACCTCGTCGCCGTCGAGAAGCTCTACCGACCGACCCGTTTGTAAAAGCTCCCGCCTGATCGCGCGCGCAAGCGTCGTCTTGCCCGCGCCCGAAAGCCCTGTAAGCCATATGACAAGCCCTTTAGCGGGCGTTGCAAAATCCGCGGTATCTGCCTTCATCCGTCTTCCCTTTCCGGCATCAAACTTCAAAGCTGTTTGAGGCGATCGATTGCTGAGGCAAGGCGTGAAGCCCGCACTCGGTCTTCTGCTGCCCCGACCACCGGCCGGCGCGCTCCGCCTCGCCCTCGGCAGTGCTCCGCGTGCAGTGCGTGCAGCCGATGCTCGGGTAGCCTTCGTCGTGCAGGGGGTTGTAAGGCACGTCGTTTTTTACGATGTAGTCCCACACCTCGCGCTTGGTCCACGCGGCCAGCGGGTTGACCTTCACCAACTGCCAGAGGTAGTCCCACTCGACCATGCGCGCCGTAGCGCGGGCGCGCGTCTGGTCGCGCCGGATCGCGGTCATCCACGCGCTCAAGCCTTTGAGAGCATCTTTCAAAGGCTCCAGTTTTCTGACGCGGCAGCAGAGGTCGGGGTCGCGCGACCAGAGGCGCGGGCCGAGCTCCAGCTCCTGCGCCTGCGGCGTAAGCTCCGGCCGGGCGGCGCGAATCTCTATCCCGTAACGCTCCTCTATACGGCGGCGAAGCTCGTATGTCTCGGGGAAGAGAAAATCTGTGTCGATGAAAAAGATGTCGGGGCGCGGGTTGATCTTCACGGCCATGTCGATCATCGCCACGCCTTCGGCGCCGAAGCCTGTCGCGATGGCCAACCCGCCCGCGAACTGGTTGAAGGCCCATTTAATAATCTCCTGAGGCGCGCACTTCTCAAGCAGCACGGCCGCCGCTTCGAGCCTGCCGGCATCCTCGACCGTTAACGCGAGCGTTTGATGCAAAGCCATATTCTCCTCCGACTACGCCCCTACGGGCTCGCCCTGCTCTATATCGATTGCGGGCAGGCCGAACCAGTGGAGCTTTTCTTTAAGAGAGACGACGCTGCCGATGATCGCGATTGCGGGCGGCTCGAACTTGATCCGCGCCGCATCGCCCGACTGTTCGTCCGCGCGAGCGAGCGCGCCGAGCGAGGTCGAATAAACTTCCTGGCATGACTCGTAAGTGCCCCATCGTATGATCGCCACGGGGGTCGAAGCGGCGCGGCCCGCCCGGACGAGGCGGCCGGCGATGGTCGTTATGGTCTCGGCGCACATAAAGACGACGAGCGTGTCGGCCGCGTGCGCGAGCGCCGACCAGTCGAGCCCGCGCCCGTCTTTATCGCTCTCGTGCCCCGTGATGAAAGCTACGCTTGACGCGTAGCCGCGGTGCGTCAGCGGAATCCCCGCGTAGGCGGCGGCGGCCACGCCCGACGACACGCCGGGTATGACTTCCCACTCGATGTTGGCTTCCGCCAGCGCTTCGGCCTCTTCGCCGCCGCGGCCGAAGATGAACGGGTCGCCGCCCTTCACGCGCGCGACCATCTCGCCACGGCCCGCGCGCTCGATCAGGATCGCGTTGATCTCCGATTGTGAGATTGAATGCTCGCCCGCGCGTTTGCCGACGTAGATCAATTCTGCTCCACGCCGCGCGTGGACCAGGATCTCGGGGTTCACCAGGTAGTCGTAAACGATCACGTCGCTCGTCGCGATGGCTTTGGCGGCCTTGAGCGTCAGCAGTTGAGGGTCGCCCGGCCCCGCGCCTATCAGGTATACCTTCCCGAGTTTTCTCGCCATCAATCTCATAGCCGAAAAAAAAGAGCGACCAAAAACGAAAAACCCACTGCCGGCCTCGCCGATAGTGGGTTTTGGGAAAACTCTTTATCTAAGAATTAGACTCAGGTTCTACACGTATGAATCTCCACTAAAGGCTCAGCCCTGCGCGCCGCTGGCGCGCAACAACAGATGCAACAGATGCAATTCATCATTCGGGTCATAAGCCTTTAACAGAACCTTAAGCAGATTCAGGTATAGCACTTGAGCCCTACGGCGTCAAGTGCAGAGGAAAACGATTGAAGCGGATCAAAAGTTCTGACGGTTTCAGCCAAAAGGCTTTTATAAGCCCTTCCTCGCCTGCCTGCCGCCTCGCGCTCAATATTTCTTCTCAAATTCTGCGAAAGCTTTCTCCAATTCCCACTGGAGCCGCGCCTTCTCACTCTTATCCAGAAACCTCCGGCAGTTGCTCGAAACGTTGCCGCTTTCCGGCCGGTCCTTCGCGCACTCCGAGGCGCGAAGGACCGGATACGTTTTGCTCCACAAACCCGCGCCGGGCAAGAACGCGTGCTCAAGGCTCGTACGCGCCATTGTTTTAAGCTTAGGGTAATCAAGGTCATGCTCGTTCACAGCCTTCTGAAACTCTCGCGTCATATCCGAGCGCGTCACCCCTTGATTGTCCGTAGCAAGCGCTACCGGCACATTGTATTTCAGGTATAACTCAAGCGGATGATCCTTGCCCCGGATGCCCAGCGTGGCCTCATTGCTAAACAGGCAGATTTCTACCATTATCTTCTTGTCGGCCATCTCCTTAAGAAGCGCATACGGTTTATCCTCATACATCACGTCCACGCCATGCCCTATTCGCTTCGCATGCCCCAGGCGTATTGAATCTCTAATATGAAATTGCAGCCCTTCGGGCGGGACGAGGCCGGGCGCAAGCTCACCCGCGTGGAGCGTGACGTTAGCTCCCTCGTAGCCTTTTTCGCTCTCTTTCACTCTGTTTATATAATCGAGCATCGCCATCTGCATGGGGAAATTCATCATGGAGGCGCGGGTATCTTCTGCCTGGACGAGGTTCATCCCGACGAGCCGCGGATCGGCTTTCGCCGTCTCCATCGCCGCGACCATCTGCGCAAATGTCTGGTTGAGCGGGGCGGCGCGCGCCATCTGGAAGATGTAACGGACGACGACCTTGCAGCCCGCGCCCGCGCGGTTCGGGTCGTTGCAATTGAGCAGTTGCTTCCACCTAGCCTCCATCTGGTCGAGCGTGGCGCGGCTTTCCTGCGCAGTCCCGTTCACCCCGTCTTGAAGAAGCTCCTGCCGCTGCTTTGCGAAGAACGCGTTCAGCTCGTCTTTTGACATGGCCGCCAGTTGATCGTAGGTGGGCCACGCTAATTTAGCGGCGGCTACTCTTGCCTTTCCGTTGTCCGGCGTTAACATCACCTCCATGTAACTGACGCGGTTGCGCGCGGCGCGCGATGATGCCTCTGCAAGCATATCTCCATATCGGTTATACCCCGCAGACCCAAACCGCCCAAAGGAATCATAGACCCGATCATAAATCTGAATGCTCCGCGTAGACCAGGCGTCTATAATTCGCTGGTAAAGCACTCCGTCGGTGAGCGCGGCGCTGGCAGGCGGGCGAGAAAACGACCTATCGCTATCGCATGGCGATATGACAAACGTTGTCGTGTCGATGCACAGCTCGGGCTTCGCCTTTGCCGCCCACTCGATGTATGACTCCGCATAGACCGCCCCGGTCAGATGCATATGTAAATCGCCCCCTTTGGGCATCTCTCGCAAAAACGCGTAGAGCTCTAACGGCTTCGACCTGATGGTCTCGAAATATTGAGCGGTCTTTATCTCGGGCGAAGCCGCGGCCCTGCTCTGAGCGGTGGCGGGCGCGCATGCGGCCAAGAGCCATATCAGGAACAGACCCGGAAACCCCGCCCGCTTTCGTATGAAGATAAGCCTTGCTGCTTTTGCGAGCCAATGTTCAGATCGCTGTGATAAGCGCGTCTCGATAGCCAAATTATTACCCTCCAAAAAAGTAATGCCCGCTATACTCGAAAACCCCTTGCTGTAAGCGCCAACCAGGCTGGAGGTAAATGAAAAAGACTGACTCACTACAGTTCCTCATCTCATCTACCTGCCTGCCAGGCACCTCTGAAGCTGCGTCCTTGTTTTTTGATATTCTGATTGAGTCAGGTTTAGCTCTCTTTGGCAGACTTGCAACTGCTGCTGTAACTGACTCACTCTCGCGCCTGCCGCCGTAGCTTGTTGGGAAGCCAACAGAGCTTTATTCTCCGCCTCTGTCCGGGCTCTGGTGGCGTCTCCGATCTGAATAAATTGATCGTTGATAGTTTTCCTCAGCTCTTCAATTGTTTTCAGGGGGGCTTGCAATTCCTTAAGTTGTTCCTCGGCTGCTTCACGCTTTTTCTGCTCTTCCAACCTTTCAAGGTCTGTCTGAAGAAGCTGGCTCCTAAGTTTCTGCTGGCTGGCAAATAGTGTTACGGCCGCCACCGCCAGTAAAATGGTTAATAATAGAGTGGGCGCGACAGCAGGGCTTAAAGCCCGCAGTTGAGTTATAAGCGAACCGAAGTGGGTTTTACGAGAAGGCACTTCTGTATCTTTTGGATAACTCCATTCTGCTGGATAACTCCATTCTGCAAGACTTGTATCCCAAGGAGAGGCGGAATTGATGAGCTTGTCGGCGAAGAGTTCGTATGCTTCGGCGACCGAGTACTTGTCCTTTGCTCTCTCATCGAGTACCGCGATCTCCTCCCCGTAGGCAAGTCGAGGAATATGCGGGATCAGCATGCTGTAGAAATAGGGATGAAGGGTGAGGTCTTGTTCCTTGTATATATCCTTGAAAAGTTGCTCGAATAATGGCTCATAACCTGGAATCCGCTTTTCATCATTCCCCACGCGCCATTCGGTTCGCAATTCTTCCTCGGTCATCTCTACGCGTGAGACAAGCGGGAAACAGACGAGCGGGCGCAGATCGAAAGACTTTTTGCGATAATCCGCCGCGCTCTTTATGACTTCTATGGCGCCCCTAAGGCTTTGAAGGTTGGGTGTGAAAACCATGACAAGCTTTTCGGGTAGAAGCGTCGTGCATATCCCGCTTGCATCAGTGACACCCGTTCTTGAGTCGATCAAAATGTATTGGTATTTGTCCGTGAGCCTTTCCGTGAGCGCATGGATTAACTTGGGTGATCGATAATACAAAGACTCCCAATCGAATGTGCTCACGCGGGCCGAATACTCCTGCGGCTTATCCGGAACATACCGACCGGCTTTCAAGAGGTGAAGCGATTCTATAGTGGTAGGTAATACATAGTCCTCAGGCCGGACTTCGTCCAGCGTTAGATGCGCCAAATGGTCGCTATCTATCGAATCGGCTATAACCTCTTTGCCGCCTTGCGTCGGTGAAGAGATTTTCGCCCTGTTATTTATATGATCTGTCTTTTCACTCAAGTCATAGAATAGGTCTATCAATCCTCGCTCTGCCGCTATCGGGTCATCGCTGGTAGTGTCTTGACTCAATCTGCCCGTGAGGTAATTACGGAAGTAACGATGGAGCCCCGGGGCCTCCAAATCCCAATCGATCATCAGGACGCCTTTGCCGTTTGTGCGTGACTGCTGGCGCGCGAGAACGCAGGCGACGTTCGCAAGCGCCATAGTCCTTCCGGTGCCCCCTTTATAGGAATAGAACGTTATGACTTGTGAGTTTTGATTCACCACTGATCCTCCGGCTTATCTGATTTGCTCTACGGTCTATTCACAAAGCTGACACCAACCTGAGGCACTTCTCTTCCCGTGAGGCTTTCTATGAATTGTTGTGCCTCCAAATCACTCGGTAAGGCAAAGCCGCCGCAGCCGCCACAGATATCTACTTTAAGCTGTTCCGATAGCGTTTCGAGAGTCTTGCAACATTTGATTATATAACGCGCCATCTCTTTGAATTTTGGGGCGAACAACCTTCTAAGCTTAAGTTCGCTATCAGCCAGGTCTATCTCTTCAAAGTTATACACCTGTCGTTCGTCTCTAATAGTCTTGGGGAAATCATCCCAACCCCGCAGCACGATGGGAATGATTAAACCTACTGACGGATCCATTCTGTCCTCAAGCTTCCTCCTTCTCTCTTTTTCAAGCCGCTCCATAGCCTTGAATTCGCGCGCGCAATAAGTGTGCTCGCGATCAAAGTACAGCGGCGTATAGATGGTAATCATGCAAGCGGCCTTACAAAGGTCGGCGGCAATCTTCTCGTTGAAACGGAAACCGCCCTCCAGCCGCTTGTAATCGACCCAGATCTCTTTTCTTGTCTGGACATCGATCTCATCCGACAGTGCCGCGACAAACTCTTTGATAAAAGCCTCTAGCGCCTTCCCCTTGCCATGCGGGTAACTTATAAAACAGCTATATTCAATCGGCATGGATTTCTTACCCCCTTCAAAAATCGCGCTTATTGTATTCTAAAGTTTGGGTCGAATGGTATCCCACTCGCCTCACGAGCGGCCTGATCATTTTATGATCCGCGAATCAACTAAGATGTCTTACCCACCCAGGCCGAGCGTAAAGAACTGGATTGACCGATTGTACCATAAGAGACTTATTGACCGTCGTGTTCATTACCGCTAGGCCGAGCAAAACTTTGGGCGAAATGGTTGGTGAAGAGCTTTAAAAATTCTCTCTCTTCGCGACTCGTCAAGAAGTGCAGTGGCAAACGATTCAATCGCGATAAAAGTTCAGACGAAAATAGCCGGGCTCAATTGTGCTTGATAAACTCCCCGCCCTCGCTGCCCGTCAGGTCGTTGTAGAGCGTTTCGACGAAAGCGTCCGACGAGATGAAATCCCCCGACCACTGCTCCCACGCCCGGAGAATCTTTTCGCGCTTCATCTGGTCGAGCGTCTTGCCCGCTTTGATCGCGTCGCCGATGACGCCGCTGGTCTCCTTAAGCATTTCGACGAACCTGCGAACGTCGTCCAGGTTCGAGACGGTCCCATGCCCCGGAATCACCTTCACGTCGGCGGGCAAGTTCTCGACTACGTACTGCGCCGCGACGATCATCCCTTCGACGCTTCCGCCGCCGGCCAGGTCTATGAACGGGAACCCGTAGGTGACGAAGTCGTCGCCCATGTGCACGACGTTCGATTCGGGGAAGAAGATCATGCTGTCGCCGTCCGTGTGTCCGCTGGGGTAATGCAGAACACGTATCTCTTCGCCGTTAAGGTGAATCGTCACGTCCCGGCTGAATGTGAGTATAGGAAGGCCGTCGCCGGCCACGGGCTTCATCTCCTGTCTTACGGAGCCGAGGTTGCCGGGCGAGCCGCCGCTTTCCAGCCGCTTGCGGACGTTGTGATGAGCGATCACCGGCGCGTCTCTTTGAAAGCTCGCGTTACCGTCTATGTGGTCGAAATGGTAATGGGTGTTGATGACGAAGCGCAGCGGTCTGTCGGTTACCGCGCTGATCGCGGCTTTGATACGGTCGGCGAGCGGGGCGAACTGATCGTCGACCAGGACGACGCCGTCGCGGCCTGCGGAGAAGCCTATGTTGCCGCCCGCGCCCTTGAGCATGTAAACGCTGCCGCGGACATGCGTGACCTTGATCTCAACTTTGCTGAAATCTCTTCCGTCCATTGGCATCCACAAGAAACAGGGCTGAGAGGAATGTTACTTCACTCTCAGCCCTGTTAGTTAGAGGTGACTCACGGCTATCAACGATTGAGAGGCACGCTGACGGTCACAGTCGCGGTCGCAGTACCGCCCATGCTGTCCGTGCAGGTGATTGTGATCGTGTAGACGCGGCCGGCGCCGCTGCCGCTCCGCTCTGCGCGCAAGCGGACGTGGTGATCGTCTATCACCTCCCAGTCAGGCGACGTATTGCCATCGTCATCGCCGTTGACCGGCTCGTTGCTGGTGACTGAGAGCGTGCAGGTGACCGGGCCGCAGTTGTTCGCGGTCCCGTAGTTGACCGTAACATCGACCATCTTGTGATTGGGCGGCCACAGCACGCTCTTGCTGACCGATACGTTGGTCACGGCCAGCGGCAGCCGGAAGTAGGCCACCGGCATGTCGTGGTCCGAGTTGCCCTCGGGCCGCGACGCGTCGCTGGCGAAGCTTTCGGGGAAGTCGCTGTTCGAGCGCGCGATGGCGTAGCCCTTGAAGAGGGCCTGCGCCGAGGTGTTGACCAGCACGTGGTCGAGCGCCTGCGGCGTGCCCTCGAAGGTGAAGCTGTAACGCTGATCGGCCGGCAGCAGGTCGGTCAGGTTCGAGTAATTCGGGTTGACCAGGTCCGGGCTCGCGTCCACAACGATCTGATCGTCCGGCGTCGGCATCCCCTTGAGGACGGCTATCGGGTCCGTGTAGCCGTCGTTGAACTGGTAAGCGTTATAGTCGCCGACGGCGATGACGGGCGTGCCGGGGTTATTGGTCTGCAACTCCTGCAACAGCCCCGCGATCGACTCGGCCTGCGCCGTCCGCTTCGCGCGCACGCGCGGGCCTTCGCCCGTCACCAGCTCTATGTCTATGAACGAGCGCGGGTGGTTGACGACTACGATGACGGGCAGCGGGACCGCGCCCGAAGGGTCTATGGTCGCGCGCAGCACGAGCGGCGGCCGGTCGTGGAGGTTCTCGGGGTTGCCCGTGTTCGGGTTGATGAATGTGTCGGTCGCGCGCTCCTGCGTGACGGAGTTCACCTGCACGCGCGAGGTCTTGACCAGGAAGCCGACGTTCTGCGTGCCGCCGGCCGGGGCCTGTATGAGGAACGCCTGGTAAGCCGGGTTCGGGTCGCCCGCGGCCACGGCGTCGCTGTTGACCTGAGCGGCGAGCGCCTGAAGGCTCGCCAGGTTGAGAATCTCTATGTGGCCGATGACGTCCGGGTAGCGCATCAGGGTCCGTATCGCGAGCGCGGCCTTCTGGCGCTGCGTCGCGTTGTTAGCGAAGTTCTCGATGTTGTACCCGGCGACGGTGAACTCGCAGGCGGCCGGCGCGGGCACCGGAACGCCGCTCATGTTGGCCGAGGTCGTAGGCGGCGTCTCGGGCAGCACCTTGTAGTTGCTGAAGGTGAAGTCGAGCGGGCCTGTGACGTTCGACAAGGTGACGTTCGAGGTCACTGATATTGACGAAGCGCCGACGAGGCCGTCGCTATCGATCATGATGCGTTCGGGGTTCAGGTCCCAGATCGGTATGCAGCAGTCGGGCACGCCCGAGGTCGGGTCCGGCGGGATCGGCTGCGTGATCTCGATGCCGGGCTCGCGCATAGGCCGCGCGACGCCGTCGAGCACGGTGAAGATCTCTCCGAACTGGTTAGTCGGGGCGACCGACACCACCGTGTCCGCATGCACGCGCATGCTTTCGAGCCTCTCCAACTGCGTGAGGGGGCCGCTCGGGCTGAGTATGGTCGTCGTCAGCGTCTCGGGCGCGGGCAGCGCGTTCCCGCTCGACGAGACGGTGATGAACGACGCGAGCGTGTTGATCTGAGTCAGGTTGAAGAACTCGCTCGCCTCGCCCAGGACGGAGATCGCGTCGCCGACGGCAACCGTAGGCGCGACCGACGTGAAGACGAATATACCTTCGGACGTGTTCGGATCGGCGTCGATAACGGGCGTCTGCAAGAAGAATCCGTTCGTCTTGCGTGCGGTGACGATGCCGGTTGTGGAGACGAGCATGCCTTCAAACGGCGTCGTGAGGCCGTTCCCCTGTATGTCATGAATAGCTATCGGGTCAGGGGTGCAGTCGTTGATCGGCGACGCGGTGTTGCGAGGCAGCGGCGAGCCTACGACGAAATCGGCGTTGTTATTATCGGTGTCGAGGCAGCCCCCGAATCGCCTCAGCACGGCGGTCGTGTTGCTGGGCGCTGATGTCGGGCTAGTCTCCGAGCAGCTCGCGCCGCCGTAGCCGACAAAATCGACGATGTTCGAGTTCGGAAGCGGGCAGCCGCCTGACAGCGCGGTCGAGCTACTGACCAGGGCGACTTTGCCTGCGGTGGCGGCCATCGCGATGCTGCCTGTCGCGTCAGGCGTCGGGAGGGGTGTGGTCCCGCCCGCGCCCGCCGCCTCCTGTACGAGGATATATCCGCCGGGCGCTATTAAGCCTGAAAGCGGGGTGGTCTGCCAGGTAGTGCCCGCGGCCGAGGCGTACTGGACGGTCCAGCCTGTGACGACGACCGCGCTGCTGCTGCGATTGAACAACTCGATGAAATCATGCGTGAAGGTCGCCCCCGCGTTGCCGCCGCCGCCGTAGACCTGGCTGACGACGATCGTTCCTGGGGGCACAACCGGCACGCCAACGTCGAGTGTAATGTTGCCGTTGCTGCTTCGCATCTGGGCGTCCGCCACAGTGAAGGGCAACGTCTTCAGCCCGGGCGTCGTGCTGATTGAAACCGTCGCCGCGAAGCTAAAGATGCCGTCGTTCGCATTCAGGTCGCCGCTCGTGCCGTTATCGAAGAATGGTTGCGCGGCCAACCCGCCGATGGATGTAAGATCGCCCGTCACGGTGATGCCCGTGCTTGTAGGGTTCGCGCCGGGTGTGACGGTGACCGTCAGCGTCGTCGCGCCGCCCGGTGTAACGCTGCCCGGACTGGCCGCGCCCACGCCTGTCGGGTCCGTCGGCCCGGCGTTGCTGGTTACGTTGATGTCATCGATGCCGATCCACTCGTCGCTTCCGACCGCGTCCGTAGTAATGATTCTTACTTGCACGAGCGACTGATTATCCGCGGCCGCGGGCAAGGCGGCGCTTACAGGTGTGACCAGGGTCGCCAGGTTCGGCCCTGACGAAGCGTCTGCGACGAACCCCGCGGGCACGTTTGTGAACGACCCCGAAGAGCCGACGCGGAATTGCAGCGCGACGGGCTGGACCGAATTATCGGCAGTGCCGTCAACGTCGCGCAGGTTGTATGCGACGTTGATATTGGTCTGCCCTGTCGTATTGAGGTAGAGCTTGATGTAAGGCGCGCGCGCCGTGCCGGAGCCTTGCAGCGCAACGACGGGATTCGCAAGTCCGTCAAATTCCGCAACTCCGCCGGTGGCGAAGGTTGTATTCTGGCCGACGTTGACGTCCAGAACCCCAGGATCGTCTCCGGCGAGCACCGTCTGCGGGTTGACCGCGGTTGCCCCGGTCAGACCGTCTCCGCGAAACCCTTCAATGCCCGGCACGCCGGACCAGTCATCGTTTGCCGTAATCAAACCGGTGTTCGTCCAGTTCTGAGTGAACGGCAGGGTCTGCGCCGTGTTGTTAGCGTGGGCAGTTGGGAACAGCAGCCCGCCGTAGAAAAACGATGAAGTGATCATCAGAGTGAGGATCAATGAGACTGCGATCAGGCGGTTGAATGACGGCCTGATCGCAGACGATTTCCTGCTAATCAAAAATAGTCTCTTTTTCATCTTTGTGAATGCCAGGACTCAGGCACCCTGAAGGCGTGCTTAAGGAACACCTGGGGGCGCGCGCTATGGCATGCTCCTTATCTCTTAAATAATTGTGGAAGAGGCTCCACCCAAATCGGACGGCCATTCTATCCGAGGTAACACCGTAAGGCAAGCAACACTTATGTTAAATAGATTGCAGTAATATTTCCTACTTAGAGATTATAGTCGAATTCTTTTCTTGACTTCTCCGGGCGCGCGGGTGTACCCTGCGGTTTCTGAGATCGACCGTGGTGATTTAAAGCAAATTGCTCCACGTAAAACATGTGCTAAACCGCTAGCGAGATTTCACACCCCGCGCCGGTTTAGCGCGGGGCTTTTCATTTTTGGTCTTTAACAATTCGACGCGTGGCGATTTAAGGCGACTTGCTCCACGTAAAAAACTGCTAAACGGCCCCGGAGGCATCAGGCCCCGCGCTAGTTTGGCGCGGGGCCTTTCGTTTTTTCGGGCTCCTTCGGGCCGACAACCGGAAAGGAGATGAAGCTATGAGTTTTGTAAAAGGACTGCGATGCACGGAATGTGAGCGCGCTTACGAGAAACAACCCCTGGCCGGGTGCGAAGACTGCTTCGCCCCGCTTGAGGTCGACTACGATTACGACGCGATCGCACGCGCGCTTTCACGCTCGAAGATCGAATCACGCGAAAAGAGTTTATGGCGCTACCGAGAGCTGTTGCCGCTCGACGGCCCGCCGGTCGTAGGCCAAACGAGCGGCGCGACCCCGCTCATCCGCGCCGCCCGACTCGGTCGAAGGCTTGGCGTTTCGAACCTCTACATAAAAAACGACGGCGTCAATTCGCCCACGCTCTCGTTCAAAGACCGCGTGACCGCGGTCGCTATCAATAAAGCGATCGAGTTCAACCTTCAAGCCGTCGGCTGCGCGTCGACGGGCAACCTGGCGAACTCCGTCGCCGCCAACGCCGCCGCCGCCGGGCTGCCCGCCTTCATACTGATCCCCGAAGACCTCGAACCGGCCAAGATCACCGCGACGGCTATTTATGGCGCGCGGGTGATCGCCGTGCGAGGCAACTACGACGACGTGAACCGGCTCTGCGTCGAGATAGCCGACCGCCACCCATGGGGATTCGTGAACGTGAACCTCAGACCTTTTTACGGCGAAGGGTCGAAGACCGTCGGCTACGAGATAGCCGAGGCTCTCGGCTGGCGCGCGCCCACGGCCGTCGTAGCGCCGATGGCCGGCGGCTCGCTGATCACGAAGATTCACAAGGCGCTGAAAGAGTTCGAACGCCTGCGGCTTCTCGAAGACAGAGCCGCGACGCGTATCTACGGCGCGCAGGCCGCGGGCTGTAACCCCATAGTCGAAGCCGTGAAGCGCAACTCGACAGAGATCCGACCCGTAAAGCCCTCGACCATCGCGCGGTCGCTTGCCATCGGCAGCCCCGCCGACGGTTACCGCGCGGCCCGCGTCATCGCCGAAACCAACGGCTGGGCCGAAGACGCGACCGACCCCGAGATCGTCGAGGGGATCAGACTGCTCGCCGAGACCGAAGGCATCTTTACAGAAACCGCGGGCGGCGTGACGGTCGCCGTGACAAAGAAGCTGATAGAGCAGGGCCGCATAAGCCCGGATGATCTGACGGTCATCGCGATCACGGGCAACGGGCTCAAGACGCAGGAGGCCGCCACCATCGAGCCGCCGCTGGTCATCGAGCCGCGAGTCGCGCAGTTCGAGAAGGCGGTGACGGGGTTAGCGGCCACGGCTTAACGAGACTGATAAGGAGGAAAGATTATGTCGCTTACGATAACGATACCAACGCCATTCCGTCGTCTCACGGGAGACCTGGACACCGTAGAGGTCGAGGCCGCTTCCGTAGAGGAGTTGATCGACCGACTCGACAATCGGTTTCCGGGCTTTCGCTCGCGGCTGTGCGAAGAGGGCGGCGGGCTGCGCCGCTTCGTCAACATCTACGTCGATGGCGAAGACGTGCGCTTTCTCGACAACCTGTCGACGCGGGTGCCGGAGGGCGCGGAGGTTTCTATAGTCCCGGCGATCGCGGGCGGGTGACGTGAAAACGGCTTCAGGAGCCACTTTCGCGCCACGTCACAGTCTATTGGAGGGGAAGATGATAAATCTAGAAGGTAAAGTTGCGCTCGTAACCGGCGCGTCGCGCGGCATCGGCGCGGCGACGGCCCTGAGGCTTGCCGAAGCCGGGGCCTCGCTCGTAGTAAACTATTTCAACCACGAAGCCGAAGCTTCCTCCGTCGTTGCGCGCGCGCACTCAAAACGAGTGCGCGCCGTAGCCGTGCGGGCCGACGTATCGCGCGCCGACGATGTCCGCGCGATGTTCGAGCAGACGCTCGCGGAGTTCGGCCGCGTAGACATCGTGATCGCGAATGCGGGCATATGGACCGGCGCGGCGGTCGACCGGCTCGACGAGCAGCGCTGGCAGGAGACGATCGACGTGAATCTGAAAGGCGTTTTTCTCTGCTGCCACTTCGCGGCGAAGATAATGAAGCGGCAGCGGTCCGGCCGGATCGTCACCCTGTCGTCGACGGCGGGCCAGCGTGGCGAAGCGAATCACGCGCACTACGCCGCGTCGAAGGGAGGCATAATCTCTTTCACCAAATCTCTGGCCGCCGAGCTCGGTTCTTATGGTATAACGGTTAACTCCGTCGCGCCCGGATGGGTCGACACAGACATGTCGGCCGAGCCTTTGCGCGACTCGCCGGAGCTTGAGAAGATCAGCCGCGCCATCCCGCTCGGCCGCGTAGCCAGCGCGGACGATGTCGCGGGCCCGATACTGTTTCTCGCGTCGGACCTCGCGCGCCACGTCACGGGCGAAGTCATAAACGTCAACGGCGGCTCGGTCATGTGCGGATGATTTGAGATTTCAAATTTGAGATTTGAAATTCACTTATTATGATCGTAATGAAATTCGGAGGCACGTCGGTAGGCGACGCGGCCGCGATAAATCAGGCCGTCGAGATCATCCGCGGCCGCGTCGCGCGCTCGCCCGTCGTCGTCGTCTCGGCGATGGCGCGCGTCACTGACACGCTGCTCAGGCTAGCCGAGACGGCGAGAGGCCGCCGTTTCGACGAAGCCAAAGTCATCATTGAAGAGCTGCGCGAGCGACACCTCGCCACCGCGCGCGAGCTGCTTGCAACAGACCACCGGTTGATCGATGAGGTGAAGCGCGGCCTCAAAGATCATTTCGTCGAGCTCAAAGGGCTGGCCCGCTCGGTCGCTACGCTCGGGGAGCTCTCGCCGCGCAGCCAGGACGCGATCGTCTCGTTCGGCGAGCGGCTGTCGTCGCTGATCGTGGCCGCCGCGCTCCGTGCGCGCGGCGTGCGAACAGAGCTTATAGACTCGCGCCGCTTCCTGGTAACGGACGACAACTTCACCGCGGCCGCGCCCAACGCGGGCGAGACAGAAACGCGGGCGCGCGCGTTGCTGCTGCCTTTGATAGAGCAGCAGGTCGTGCCCGTGGCGCAGGGCTTCATCGGAGCGACCGTCGAAGGCGTGACCACGACGATCGGGCGCGGCGGGTCGGACTACTCCGCGGCGATAGTCGGCGCGTCGCTCGGCGCTGAAGCGATAGAGATATGGACCGACGTCGATGGCCTTATGACGGCCGACCCCCGCGTAGTCCCTGATGCGAGGCGCATCCGCGTGATCTCTTTCGCCGAAGCGGCGGAGCTCTCCTACTTCGGCGCGAAGGTGCTGCACCCGAGCACCGTGATGCCCGCGGTCGAGCGAGGGATACCCGTGCACATCTACAACACGCGCAACCCGTCGTGCGAAGGGACGTTGATCGTCCGCGAGCCGCACCCTTCGAGCAACCTCATAAAATCGATCGCCTTCAAGCGCGGCGTCACCATGGTCAACGTCACGTCCACCAGAATGCTGCTGGCCTACGGGTTCCTGCGAAAGATATTCGAGGTCTTCGACCAGCACCAGACTTCCGTAGACGTGGTGACGACCTCCGAGGTTTCAGTCTCGATGACGCTCGACAGCACGGACCGCATCAGCGGGATCAAGCGCGACCTGGAAGGCATCGGTCAGGTTTCTGTAGAGACGGGCAAGGCGATCGTCTGCGTGGTCGGCGACAACTTGAAGTTCAAGCCGAGCGTCGCCGCCAGCCTGTTTCGAGCGGTCGAGAAGACCAACGTCAACATGATCAGCCAGGGCGCGAGCGAGATAAACCTCACCTTCGTCATAGACGAGAGCGATGTCGACCGCGTGGCCCGGTTGCTACACGATCATTTCTTCAATGAGGTCGATCCGGCCGTCTTCGCTTGACGGCCGTCAAGATTGACTTAAGCGCTCTCGGGGTGTATCCTTGCAGCGTTGAAAATTTAACGTGGCGATTTAAGGTGAATTGCTCCACGTAAAAAACTGCTAAACAGCCCGGAATCGGCCCCCGCGCAGTTTAGCGCGGGGCTTTTGCTTTTTATAGCGAGATTAGCAATGAAAGATTTTCGCGACGCAGTAACCGACGACCGCGTCTACGTCTTCGACGGCGCAATGGGCACCATGCTCTACTCGCGCGGCGTCTACATCAACCGCTGTTACGACGAGCTGAATCTGACCAGCTCCGACCTCGTCTTGAACGTCCACCGCGATTACGTAAAGGCAGGCGCAGACATTGTCGAGACGAACACCTACGGCGCTAACCGCGCGAAGCTCACGGGCTACGGGCTGGAGGATAAGATTTACCAGATCAACAACGCGGGCGCGCGGCTCGCGAATGAGGCGGCGGGCGGGCGAGCGTTCGTCGCGGGGGCGATCGGGCCGCTCGGCATCCGCATAGAGCCTTACGGGCCTACGTCTACGGAAGAGGCCCAGGCCATCTTCCGCGAGCAGGCCGAGGCGTTGTTAGAAGGCGGCGTCGACCTGTTCGTGCTCGAAACCTTTTCAGACGTGGCCGAGATTCACCAGGCAATACTCGGCGTGCGGTCGATCTGCGACCTGCCGATCGTAGCGCAGATGACCATACAGAATGACGGCTCGACCAGCTACGGCACTTCGCCCGAGATCTTCACGAAGAGGTTAGACGAGTGGGGAGCGGACGTGATAGGGCTGAACTGCTCGGTCGGCCCACACGCCATGCTCGAAGCGATCGAGAAGATGCATCAGGTCACACGGCGCAAGCTGTCGACTCAACCGAACAACGGCTTGCCGCGACAGGTCGACGGGCGGATGTTTTACATGGCCTCGCCCGAGTACATGGCGAAATACGCCAAGCGCCTCATCCAGTCCGGAGCTAAATTCGTCGGCGGGTGTTGCGGGACTACGCCCGACCACATCAAGCAGATCGCCAACGCGGTGGCCGCGCTCTCGCCGGGCCGCTCGACGGTGCGCGTCTTCGTGCAGGAAGAGACGCCCGCCAACGTCGCCGTCACTCGGCGCGAAGAGAAATCCCGCTTCGCCCGGAAGGTCTGCGCGGGAGAGTTCGTCACCTCGGTCGAGATCGTCCCGCCGAAAGGGTGCGACCCGTCACGGATGCTCGAAGGCGTTCGCCTGCTAAAAGAATCTGGCGTAGACGCGGTCAACGTCCCCGACGGCCCGCGCGCTCAATCGAGGATGGGCGTGCTCGCCGTCTCGACCCTGATCGAGCAGCAGGTCGGCATAGAGGCGGTCGTTCATTATTGCTGCCGCGACCGCAACCTGTTAGGCATGACGAGCGACCTGTTGGGCGCGGCCGCGATGGGGCTGCGCAACCTGCTCATCATCACCGGCGACCCGCCCAAGATGGGGCCGTACCCTGAAGCCACGGCCGTCTTCGACATAGACTCGATAGGGCTAGTCAACATGGTCAACCGGCTCAACCACGGGCTCGACATAGGAGGCAACCCCATCGGCGGCCCGACATCTTTTTACATGGGCGTCGGCGTCAACCCTTGCGCCGTCGACCTGGATTACGAGCTGCGCCGTTTCGAGTGGAAGGTCGAGGCGGGCGCCGAGTTCGCTATCACGCAACCAACCTTCGACGCAAAGCAACTAAGAAATTTTCTGAAGCGAATAGAGCATTGCCGCATCCCCGTCATCGCGGGCATCTGGCCGCTCGTGAGCTACCGCAACGCGGAGTTTCTGGCCAACGAAGTGCCCGGCGTTGTCGTGCCCGACGCGGTGCTCGAACGGATGCACAACATCACGGATAAAGACGCCGCGCGCGAAGAGGGCCTGGCCATAGCGCGCGAAACGCTGCTCGACGTTATAGACGTCGTGCAGGGCGTTCAGGTGTCCGCGCCGTTCGGCAAGGTGCAGTACGCGCTCGACGTATTCAGCGTGCTCTCTGCTTGAAATCGCGCGGGGCGCGGTGTTAGCTTAAAAAGTTTGAGCGACGAACCAAACGCTCTTTGAATGTAATCTAAACCGATTGGAGATAGTTGATTGATGAGGAAAAGAATTGCGATGCCGATCCTGGCGGGCGCGCTGCTCGCGCTCGCGCCCGTCGGCGGCGACCAGCGGGGGATTAGCGTTGGGGTGCTGCGCGGCTATCTCGACAAGATGGGGCTGAAGTACGTCCCGCACCCGAAGAGCGGCAACGCCCTTGTTGTGACGCGCTCGGACAACGAACACGCCGACCGCGTCGACCTCTACATCGAGGTCCGCGGCGAGGACCATACGCTGGTGCTCATGGCGTACGCCAAGCAGCCGACGGGCTACTTCAACATGTCGCGCGCCGCCGACCGCGAGAAGACGCTCCAGCGATTGCTCGAAGTCAACCATCGCGCGTTCGCCACCTTCTTCATCGATAACCAGGGAGACATAGGCGCGCGCTTCACTTTCACCACCGAGAACGGCGTCGGGTACGAGTCGTTCCGCGTGGCGGCGATCGAGCTGCTGCGCATCTCGGACGAATACACGCCGATACTCGGAGAGCACATGCGCAAGAGCGAGACAAGGAATTGATCGGTCCCGCAAGATCGAACCCGTTTCAATTCGGATGAAGCTATGAAAAAGAGCATGATTTCAACAGCCCCCATAGTCCTGGCGCTCGCCTTCGCGCACGCTTCGGCGCAGGACCCGGCGCAGCCCTCGACGCAGCCGCCGCGCGCGGCTCGCCCCGCACCCAAGCTCACCGTGATCGATTCGGTCAAGCGGTACTTGCAGCAGGTGGGCGCGACCGTAGACCAGAGCAAGAGCACGGCCGACATGGTCGTCTCCAATTACTCGGACCCCAGAGGCGGGAAGACAACCATAGTGATCGTCAACGACCGCCGCAAAGGGCTGCTCGGCTTTTACGTCTACAACTTCGGCAGCCTCAAGCGAGCCACGAACCGTGAAGAGGTTTATAAATACTTGCTCGGCGCAAACGACGCGATCACCATAGGCAGCTTCTTCGTCGATAACGAAGAGGACATCGGCTACAAGTACATGATTAGCACGGCGCAGCCGCTCAACCAGAACGCCTTTTCGACCATCTACCTGACGATGGCTACGGTCGTGCGGGAGCGCCGCGCCGAGATACGCCAGATGCTGGGCAAGGAGCGTGAACCGTGACGAGGTGAGATTTGAAATATCAAATCTCAGATCTCAGATCGATCTCTTGTCGCGGCTTTTATATGGAAGACAGACGACACCGCACACAGATGCTGAAAGAGCTGCTGGCCGAGCGCATACTCGTGCTCGACGGCGCGACGGGCACCGCCATTCAAGAGCGCAACCTGCGGGCTGAAGATTTCGGCGGGCCGCATCTCGAAGGCTGCAACGAGAACCTGGTATTTACCCGCCCCGACGTAGTGCTGGACATACACCGCGGCTACCTCAACGCGGGCGCGGACATCATCGAGACGAACACCTTCGGCGGCACCGCGATCGTGCTGGCCGAGTATGGGCTGGAAGTGCGCGCGCGCGAGCAGAACGAGATGGCCGCGCGATTAGCCCGGCAAGCCGCCCGAGAGTTATCTACCTCGGCCCGGCCGCGATTCGTCGCCGGCTCGATGGGGCCGACGACAAAAGCCATCTCGGTCACGGGCGGAGTCACGTTCGAACAGCTCATAGACGCTTTCCACGATCAGGCGGCGGGCCTCGTAGCGGGCGGCGCAGACCTGCTGATAGTCGAGACGCAACAGGACACGCGCAACGTGAAGGCGGCGCTCATAGGGATCGGGCGTGTGTTTGATGAGCTGGGAGTGAGAGTGCCCGTGATGGTTTCGGGCACGATTGAAGCGACGGGCACGATGCTTGCGGGTCAGACCGCGGAAGCCTTCGCCACTTCGCTGATGCACGCCGACCTGCTCTCCATCGGTCTGAACTGCGCCACGGGTCCGGAGTTCATGACCGACCACATTCGCTCGATCGCCGCGATGGCCGAGACTCGCGTCTCTTGCATTCCTAACGCGGGATTGCCGAACGAAGAGGGCATCTACCTGGAAACCCCCGAGACGTTCGCCGCGACGATCGAGCGGTTCGTAGATCACGGCTGGTTAAATCTCGTCGGCGGCTGCTGCGGGACTACCTCGGCGCACATACGCAAGCTCTCCCAGATGGTCGAAGGCAAGCGGCCGCGCGTCTACCAGAAGCATCACAGGACGCTGTTTTCGGGGATAGATTTTGTCGAAGCGAGCGACGACCAGCGCCCGCTCATCGTGGGCGAGCGGACCAACGAAGTCGGCTCGCGCAAGTTCAAGCGGCTCATCACCGAGGAGAAGTACGAAGAGGCGGCCGAGATCGCGCGCCAGCAGGTGAAGGGCGGCGCGCAGATCTGCGACGTTAACCTTCAGAACGCGGACCGCGACGAGCTGTATGACATAGATCGTTTCTACGACCGCATGATACGGCTCGTCAAAGCGCCTATCATGATCGACACCACGGACCCCGTGTCAATCGAGCGGTCGCTCACTTATTGCCAGGGCAAATCGATCATCAACTCTATAAACCTCGAAGACGGGCTCGAAAAGTTCGAGCGCGTCACCCCGCTCGCGCGCAAATACGGCGCGGCCCTGATCGTCGGCTGCATCGACGAAGACAAAGAGCAGGCGCAGGCCATAACGCGCGAGCGCAAGCTAGAGATAGCCCGCCGCTCTTACAGGCTGCTTACGGAAGATTACGGCATACGCCCCGAAGACATCATCTTTGATCCGCTGGTCTTCCCGTGCGCGACCGGCGATCAGAATTACGTGGGGAGCGCGGTCGAGACGATCGAGGGCGTGCGGCTCATCAAGCAAGAGATACCTCACGCGAAGACCGTGCTCGGCATCAGCAACGTGTCGTTCGGCCTGCCCGACGCGGGCCGCGAGGTCTTGAACTCAGTCTTTCTTTATCACTGCACGAAAGCCGGGCTCGACCTCGCGATAGTCAATTCCGAAAAGCTCGAACGCTACGCCTCGATACCCGATGAGGAGCGGCGGTTGGCCGAAGACCTGTTGTGGAATCGCGGCGACGACCCCATCGCAAGGTTCGCCGCACACTTCCGCGCCGCCACTTCGCGCGTTAAGAAGACCACGGCCGACCTCCCGCTCGACGAGCGCCTGGCCGCTTACATCATCGAAGGCACTAAAGAAGGCTTGATCGCCGACCTCGATTTGAAGCTGAAAGAGGCCGCGCCGCTCGACATCATCAACGGCCCGCTGATGGCCGGCATGGCGGAAGTCGGCCGGCTGTTCAACAACAACGAGTTGATCGTCGCCGAAGTGCTGCAATCGGCCGAGGCGATGAAGGCGGCAGTCTCTCACCTCGAACGCTTCATGGAGAAGAGCGCCGACAGCCTGCGCGGGCGAATAATACTGGCGACCGTCAAAGGCGACGTGCATGACATAGGCAAGAACCTCGTCGACATCATAATGTCGAACAACGGCTACGATGTGATAAACCTCGGCATCAAGGTCCCGCCCGAAGCCTTGATACAGGCCGTGCGCGAGCACAGCCCCGACGCGATAGGGCTATCGGGGCTGCTGGTCAAATCGGCGCAGCAGATGGTCATAACCGCGAACGATTTGAAGGACGCGGGCGTCGCCCTGCCGCTGCTCGTGGGCGGGGCCGCCTTGTCCGACCGATTCACGCGGACGAAGATCGCGCCGGCCTACAGCAACACTGTCGTCTACGCCAACGACGCGATGAGCGGGCTCGATATTCTCAACCGCCTGATGGACCCGAAAGCGCGGGCGCGGCTCGAAGCCGAATTGCTCGATAAAGATCTGGCGGCCACTCCGGTCACCCCGCAAGCGTTGGCGGCTGAAACCGACCGCCGCAGCTCGAAGATCTCTCTGGACGTTCCGATACCTCCGGTCGAGGACCTTTCGCGCCACGTCGAGCAGGTTTCAGACCTGGACGAAGTCTGGAGCTACATCAACCCGCAGATGCTCTACGGCCGCCACATGGGATTGCGCGGGCGGTTTAACGATCTGATCGCGGCGGGCGACCGTCGCGCGCGCGAGCTCGAAGAGAAGATCGAGCGCGTCAAAGAAGAGTGTCGCCGCGGGGCCATGACGGTGCGGGTCGTCTGGCAATTCTTCGAGGCCGAATCCGAAGGCAACCGCCTTCACGTCTTCGCGGGGGGGCGCGAGCCGGCCGAGACGTTCGTCTTCCCGCGCCAGAGGAAAGAAGATGGCGTGGCGCTGAGCGATCTCGTCCTGCCGCCTAATCCCGGCCGGGATCACATCGCGATGTTTGCTACGACGGCGGGCGAAGGCATTCGCGAGCTTGCCGAGGCCGCGAAGCGCGAGGGCGAGTACCTGAGGTCTTACGCGTTACAGGCCCTGGCGCTTGAGACGGCTGAAGCGGCCGCCGAGTGGCTGCACGCGCGGCTGCGCGCGATGTGGGGATTCGCCGATCCGGGCAATCTCTCGCGGCAGGCGATCTTTCAAGCGCGTTATCGCGGCAAGCGGTATTCATTCGGCTACCCGGCCTGTCCCGACCTCGAATCACAGGCGGGGTTGTTCCGCCTGCTCCGCCCTGAAGAGATCGGCATAGAGCTCACGGAAGGTTTCATGATGGAGCCGGAAGCATCGGTCTCTGCGCTGGTATTTCATCACCCCGACGCGACGTACTTTTCCGTCGGCCCGCAAGAAGAGATGGCCGAAGCGACAGCCGATTAAGAGATTCGGCTCGCCGGTCATATGATTGCGGGGCTCAGGGATTGAACGACTACCTGGGCGGGACAGAGTAGGTCACTGTTGCATGGGCTACGGGGTCGCGCTCTCCTTCGGAATACATCAAGACATCCCCAACCGCGAGCCGCTTGCCTAACTTCAGCAGCCGCGCTTCGGCAATGACGTCGGCCCGGCGGGGCTTGCGCAGAAAGTTGATATTCAAGTTAGTAGTGACCGCGAGCTCGACGGGGCCGATCTCTGCAAGCAGCACCATAAACATCGCCGTGTCGGCGAGCGTCATAAGCGCGGGGCCGGAGATGGTGCCGCCCGGTCGTAGCTGGCTGTCGTGATAGATCAAACGGACGCAGGCCGCGCGGTCGTCTACTCTCTCGACGCGGAAGGGCCGCGCTTTCCACTCCGGGAAATGAGAGTACAAGAACTTCTCCAACTCTTCTGCCGTCATCACTGGCATGCAATTTCTCCTGACGATTAGAGCCGTGCGGCCTGAGTTAATACTGCTGCTGTTTGAGCAGCTTTGGCAACCGACCTAAGAATTTAAGGCCCCGCGAGACACAATTGCCCAACTGGTAAGGGAGGCGGGGCAGTTCATTAAACCTGCCTTCCATATCGATCGTAGCTATGATCGGGTTGGGCCAGCGCGCGCGCATGTCTTTGAGCGCGCCCGACGGGTTGCGCAGGTAGGCGGCCATCGGCGCGCGGTTTTTCATAGGGCTCTGGTCTTTGGCGAAGGGCGTCTCCCACTGCTTCAAGACGCACGCCGGAAGCCACCTCGGCAGACGGTTCGCCCTCGCGGCGGCGGGCGTCTCCTCGACCCTGGCCCCGAGCAACTGGTGAGTCAACCCGATCGTGCACGCGACCCAATCGGCGCGGCGCTCGTTTCGGCCCAGACACCTCGCCCAGTCGAAGCCGTCGGGCCGCGTCTCTATCGCCGCCGCAATGTCGCAGAGCCAGAGCGGGCGAAACGCGCCGTGGTGCAGCAGGTGAAGACAGAGTATCCCAAGGTGGTCTTCCAGCCCCGGCACGCGCACGTCGACGCCGTCCAGGTTTATCAGTTGCGACCTGTCGTATAGAGATTCGAAATCGCGGTCATCGATGGCCGAGCAGTCTCTGTGTAAATCTATACGGTCGCGCTTTTCTCTCCAGCCGCCGAGCGCCGCTCGCGCCGCCTCGTATTGATCCGGCCGGACTATCAGGTCTATGTCGTCGTGCGGCCGCAACCCTTTCTCGGGATAAAGCTGAGCCACGGCCCAGCCCTTTATCAGGATTGGTTCTATGCCGGCCTTGCGCAGGAGCGCGAATACCTTTTTGATTTCGCGCTCGTGTATCGCGGCTTGGAGGGTGTGAAGGCGGTAGGCCTGCTGAAACCGAAACGCAATCTTGGATGATCGCAGATGTGAGTCTCTGACGCGCCACCAGACCAGCGCTCCCGCCCCCGACCCCAGGACGAGCGGCGCTATTTCGGTCAACTGTTCGGCGGAAATATCGAGCGGAGGCGCGGGCCGCCGCCACGCCCCTGCGAGCGCCGCCGCTATAGATGCGCTCCTTGATGCTGGAAGAGTCTGAGCCATAGAGACAGGCTTCGAGACGGATCAACCGAGAGAGAGGAAGCGTCGGGATTTGTTCGGACGATCAAATGCACCTGTTCGGCACGACGCTCGTATCGCAGGTACATTGCGAGCCGCAGATCGACGGGTTGCCGTTGCAATTGACGCCGACGCAGCTTAAGGCCGCCGATGCCGTCGGCGCGATGATAGATATGATGAGAGGCACGGAGACCGTCAGACCTATTCTCTTCACAAGCTCGCGCCTTGTCAGTCTACCCAGGCTCGCGGGCATCGCGACCGGCTCGTCAAGCAAGCGGAACTTCGACAGTTGATTGAGCCCGTACCATATCGCGCGCTCGTCGACCTCGGTCTTCAAATCTCGTTCGAGGATAGAGGCCAGTTCTTTTATCGTTACTTTCCCGTCGCAGTGTTCCCAGATCAAAGCGGCGGCATGGTTCAGGCAGTGCCCTCGGTTTTGGTCCATGTCGTATACGAGGACTTCGTCGGCCATCACTTCGACCACGAGGCCATCCCGCCGCGCGCGGGGTAACTTTTGCTCCGATGCTTGAGACATCACGCCTCCTACCAACTGCCAACGTCCTTGCTGATTTGCCGCGTTACTTTATATCCGAGAGCAACTTCCTAGTCAAGAATCATTGACAGTTGTAATTATCAAGACTTGTCACATAAATTATCTGAGTTTGGCCGAAGGGTCGCCGAACAGCACCCACGTCCTGCGCATGTCCTGGTCCGTGGCCCTCCCCTTCGCCTTCACCGTGGCCTCGCCTATTGTCAAGCCGGGTGAGGCGAACAACTGCTCGATCAAATCCCTGCCGGCCGCCCTCTGCCCCTCCGGCCCTGTCAAACCGCTTGAGGCCCACACAGCCACCGCCCCCCCCTGCCCGCCCTTCATCATCGCCTCGGCAAGGCTCTCTATCAGAGGGTGCTGGAACATGCCGTTGAGGCACGTCATCGCCACCACCAATGACAACTGCTCCGTGTTCGTTAGAGACGGC
>DATFGQ010000130.1:0-6069 GCA_035249305.1 Blastocatellia bacterium
CGCGCCGTGCGCACGCGCACGAGCAATCTCAGGCTGATAATTGCTATCGCCGCCGCGATGGCGATCGGTGCCGGCGTCGGGATAGCCCTCTCGCTGCGTCGCGATCCGGGTTACACGAGCTGGGCCGCGGTCGCCGAGCGCAACCAATCGGCCGTCGTCTTCATCCGCACAGAGTTTGAGCTTGTCGATAGCGGCAATCAAGTCCTTGATACTGGCGCGCGCACGGGCTCGGGATTCGTCGTCATGCCCGGCGGGCTGATAGTGACTAATCGCCATCTGGTCCGCGACTGGGATTACAACCCGCCGCCCGCGGGGGTCACGGGGCGCATTAAGAGGCTTGAGGTCATCTTCCCAGGCAAGAGGCGCGAAGAGGCCCTCCCAGCCACGCTCCACAGCCTGTCGCCCAATGCCGCAATCGACGTGGCCGTGCTGAAGATCGAGCCGTTCGAGGGAATGGCTGTCGTAAGCGGCCTCCAACCCGATCTGCGATCAGTGAATCAGGGTGACGACGTTGCCGTGATCGGCTACCCGCTCGGGATGGATCTGTTAAAAGTCACGAACGATACTCGCATAAGGACCTCGCTCTCTATCGGTGTGGTAAGCGGCGTCAGCCGCGATATGATTCAACTTAATCTGAGAGCTTATCGAGGCAACAGCGGCGGGCCTGTGCTCAACCGCAAAGGGGAGGTGATCGGGATACTCACGGCCAACATCGGCGACGCCCAGGACATAGCGCTCGCCATCCCGATTTACATAGCCGTTGATTTAATAAACCGGGGGCTCGGCGTCACTTGAGTTTGACAGTCCTTCGTCGGAGGTTCAAGAATAGAAGGCCGGGACAAGAATAATATGAGCGACTCGATCAAGAAGACCAAGCTGAGAGCACATGACGGCGACGTTCATAACGTCACGCTGCCGCCGACGCTGTTTTTACAGCGGCAGTTACTTTTCAACCGCGAATTGAGCTGGCTCGAATTCAACCGCCGCGTGCTCGAAGAGGGCCTCGACCGAACGCAGCCGCTGCTTGAACGGCTCAAATTTCTCTCGATCTTTTCGACGAACCTCGACGAGTTCTTCATGATCCGCGTGTCGGGGCTCAAACAGCAGGTCGACGAAGGCGTGACCGAGCTTTCGCTCGACGGCCTGGCGCCCGCGCAACAGTTGAAGGGGATAAGCGATGCGCTGCGGCCGATGATAGCCGAGCAGATGCGCTGCCTTAAGGACGAGATATTGCCGGAGCTGAGCAACGAAGTCATTGTCATCACGCCCTACCGCGCGCTGTCAGACCGCGAGCGGCGCGCGCTGAACTCTTATTTCATGGAGAACGTCTTTCCCGTGCTCACGCCGCAGGCCGTAGACCCGAGCCACCCTTTCCCTTACATCTCAAACCTGAGCTTGAACCTCGGGCTGATGATCGAGCCTTCGGCCGATGGCGGCGCTCAAGGGTTTGCGGTCAACATACAGGAGCCGAGGTTCGCGCGCGTCAAGGTCCCGCCGATCGTGCCGCGCCTCGTGCCTGTTGGCGACAGCGGGACGGAGTTTACGTTTCTCGAAGATGTCATAGCGGCCAACATCAACATACTCTTCCCAGGCATGCGCGTGGGCGAGCCCTACGCCTTCCGCGTCACGCGCGACGCGGACATAGAGATAAGGGAAGATGAAGCTAACGACCTGCTTAAGATGATGGAGCAGCAGCTTCGTAAGCGGCGGTTCGGGACCGCCGTGCGTCTGGAAGTATCGCAGACCATGCCGGGCGAGATGATGCGCACGCTCGCCAGCTCGCTCGGCCTCGGCGCGGATGACGTTTACACGATCGACGGGCCGTTGAACGTCCCCGACCTGATGGCGCTATACAAGATTGATCGCCCGGAGCTGAAAGACCGCCCGCTGTCGGCGACTGTCCCGCACGCGTTAAGGGGCGCCGACAACATCTTCGACGTGATCCGCCGGCAGGACGTTCTGGTGCATCATCCTTACAACTCATTCTCTTCGGTGACGGATTTCATCAACACCGCCGCAATCGACACGGACGTGCTCGCGATCAAGATGACGCTTTACCGCACGGGGCAGGACTCTCCGATCGTGCGCGCATTGATGGAAGCCAGCGAGCGCGGCAAACAGGTCGCGGTTCTCGTCGAGCTCAAGGCGCGGTTTGACGAAGAGAACAACATCGAGTGGGCAAGGAGGCTTGAGCGCGCGGGCGTGCATGTCGTCTACGGGCTGCTCGGGCTGAAGACGCATTCGAAGCTCGCCCTCGTCGTCCGCCGCGAAGCCGACTCGCTCCGACGTTACGTCCACATAGGCACGGGCAATTACAACCCGACGACCGCGCGAATCTACACCGACATCGGGCTGTTCACCTCGAACGAGCAGATAGGCGCGGACGCCACAGATCTTTTCAACTACTTGACGGGATTCTCAAGGCAGACAGAGTACCGGCGGCTGCTGGTCGCGCCGGTCAACCTGCGCGAGCGAATGATCGCGCTGATCGAGCGCGAGATCTCGAACCACAGGGAAGGCCGGGCCGCGCGGATAATCGCCAAGGTTAACAGCCTGACCGACACTAAGATCATTCGCGAGCTCTACAAAGCGTCGCAAGCCGGAGTCCCGATAGACCTGATCGTGCGCGGCATCTGCGCGCTGAGGCCGGGAGTGCCGGGGCTGTCTGATACAGTGACTGTGACGAGCATCGTCGGCCGCTTCCTCGAACACAGCCGCATCTTCTACTTCGCCAATGGCGGTGACGAAGACGTGTACATAGGCAGCGCAGACTGGATGATGAGGAACCTCGACCGCCGCGTCGAGCTTGTTACGCCTATCGACGACCCGCGCTTGAAGAAGCATTTGAAAGAGGTCCTCGACCTCTGCCTGGGCGACAACGTCAAAGCGCGCCGCCTGCAACCGGAAGGGTCATACGAACGCGTAACGCCCGCCGATGGCGAAGAGAGGCTCGACAGCCAGGCGCGCTTCTTGAGCCTCTACAGCATGGGATAGGACGGAAATGTCTGGAGAGGGTATCCGCACTTTCATATGCATAGAGATTCCTGAATCTGTAAAAGAGCGGATCGCGGAGCTTCAGCGCCACCTCCGCCAGATCGATTCGCGCGTGAGCTGGACGAAGCCTTCAAACATACATCTCACGATAAAGTTCCTCGGCGATGTCATGCCTTCCCGGCTCGATCGCGTCCGGCAGGCCACGGAGCGGTCTGTCATATCGATTACTCCGTTCGAGATCGAAGTCGGCGGCGCGGGCTGTTTCCCTTCCCCGCGCTCGCCGCGCGTCTTGTGGGTCGGGCTGGCCGCGATACCGGACCCGCTCAAGCAGCTTCACGAAAAATTGGAAGCTGAGCTTTTTCGCGAAGGGTTTCCTCGAGAATCGAAGCGGTTCTCGCCTCACCTGACGATAGGCCGCGTGCGCGACCCGCGCAACGGCTCTCGACTGGCCGAAGAGTTACAGGCGCGCGGGTTCGAGCGCGAAAAGTTTCAGGCGCGCGAGATAATAGTCATGAAAAGCGAGTTGAACCCTTCAGGCTCCGTTTACACGCCTCAAGCCACGATAAGCCTGTAGGGGCCATGGCGCATGATGCGCTTCGCGCGGCGCGGGCTTGTCCCCGCCCGGATCGTCCGAAGGATGATGACGACATCGCGCTGACGCGCGATCCGGGCAGCCACAAGGGCTGCCCCTACAGTTGATTGCAATCCTCCTGCGCGGTTGCGATACTATCAATTTGTGAATCGACCGAGGCAGGAGCGTAAATGGCTAAAGTTGAGATAAAGGCCGTCGTGTTGACGATCTCCGATTCGGCGGCGCGCGGCGAGCGTGAGGATAAATCAGGCCCCGCCGTCGTCGCGGAGCTTGAGAAACTCGGCTGCCGGGTGACCGACACAGAGATTGTCTCGGACGACCGAGAGTTGATAGGCTCGCGCCTTCGGTGGTACGCGGACCGCGGCGACGTTAACCTGATATGCACTACGGGCGGGACGGGCTTTGCCCCGCGCGACAACACGCCCGAAGCGACGCGCGCCGTGATAGAGAAAGAAGCGCCCGGCCTGGCCGAGCTGATGCGGCTGAAGAGCCTCGAATCGACGCCGCTCGCGCCGCTGTCGAGGGCCGTGTGCGGGATACGCGGGAACACGCTGATAGTCAACTTGCCGGGGAGCCTTCGCGGTGCGGTCGAGAACTTTACGGCGATCCGCAGCAGCATCCCGCACGCTGTAGGATTGCTAACAGAACAATCGCCTAAGTGCGCCAGTTAATCGATCGAGCAGGTGGGTAATGGGTTCAAACCAGGATAAGCTAGTTCACGCGACGGCAGCAAACAACCAGCTACGATGCATGGCCGCGGTCACTACGACCTTAGTGGGCGAAGCCTGTCGCCGTCACCGCACGTTCCCGACGGCGTCGGCCGCGCTCGGCCGCACGCTGACAGGCGGATTGCTGCTCGGCAGCGGGCTGAAGGACCTTGAGAAGATCACGGTCCATTTCGACTGCGACGGCCCGATAGGCAACATCGTCGCGCAGGCCGACCCGCACGGGAACGTGCGCGGCTACGTCTCTAACCCCGAAGCCGACGCGACGGCGATGAATTCTCTCGGCAAGTTCGACGTGCGCGCCGTCGTAGGCACCGGGACGCTTTACGTCACACGCGACGCGGGGTTCGAGATCGGCCTGTTCAAAGAGCCTTACCGCGGGATGGTCCCGATCGTTTCGGGCGAGATAGGCGAGGACATAGCTTATTACCTGGCTAAATCCGAACAGGTCAACTCGGCCGTAAGCCTCGGCGTGCTGATGGCCGTCGACGCGGCGGCCGACGAGGTCACGGGCCTGCAAGAGATAGACGCGCCCGAAGTAGGGCTCCCAGAATTCGCGCTCGAACGGTTGCACGTCCGCGCGGCGGGCGGCTACATCGTCCAGATGATGCCGAGCGCCGACGAGAGCCTGATTACCAAGCTGGAGCGCGCGGTGGCCGGCGCGCCGCACACGACCGAGATGATTCAATCGGGCATGGATCCGGCCGAGATGCTTCGGCGAGTCCTCGGCGATTTAGACCTGTCGATACTTGAGGAGAAGGAGCCGCGTTTTTACTGCCAGTGTTCGCGCGAGCGCGCGAAGCTGATCATCTCGGCGTTGGGGCGTGAAGAGATGCAGGACATGCTGACTAAGGATAAGGGCGCTGAATTGATCTGCCACTTCTGCAACGAAACTTACACGATCACGGCCGAAGAGCTCGACGAGATGCTGAAAGAGCAGTAGCTAACCCATCTGTCTCAGCAACCGCCCTATGCGGCGCTGCAAGGCTTTATAAATAGTCTCGGGCGACTGGGTCGCGTCGATAGCCTCGAAGCCGTACTCATCGACCATCGAGTCAAAGACGTTGACCATGCGCGTCTGGTATTCGACGAAGCTGTCGAAGTGGTCTTCGCCCAGATGTATGTCCATCCCCGATTCCCAGTAATCGAACCCCGTCGGCCTCGTCAAAACGCGCGGGATCAGGTCGGCGACGCCCGCGCGCAGGTAGAAGATCGCGTCGGGTTTGAGCGCAAGCCCGTAGACAGACTTTATCCACGCCGGGTCCATCCCGCGGACGATCGCACGCGCGATCAGCGAGTAGATGTAACGGTCGGTCAAGACTATGAACCCGGCCCTGAGCGCGGGGACCATCTCGTTTTCAAGGCGGTCGGCGAAGTCCGTCGAATAAAAGAGCGTCAGCGAAATGGGGCCGAGCGTTATACCGGCCTTCGCCTGCTTGATCCCCTTGCCCGCGAGCGCCGAGCGCGTCATCCCTGTGTCGAGCACCGCATGGCCTGACGATTCGAGCCACGGCTTGAGCATCGAAACCTGCGTCGAGCGGCCGACGCCGTCCGGCCCTTCGATGACGATCAGGCGGCCTTGAAGCTCGGACAGGTCTACGTCGGGCAAACCCTGGCCGTAAAACTCGAACCTGTGCTGGTTGGCGCGACTTTCCAAAGCGTTTTAATCCTCTTCAAAATCTAGAATGCGAACGGGGTGTTTAGGCACGTCTTGCAGCTCGCGCTCTACGAGCGCACGCACCTCGTCCTGCTGCTCTT
>DATFGQ010000131.1:0-140199 GCA_035249305.1 Blastocatellia bacterium
ATGGGCGCGTTCTACACGCGATGCAAGATAGAGAATGTCGTTGACCGCTCCAAGTCCGCGGTGATCCCGAGGCTACTGGTAGACACAGTGAGCGAGCACACTTGGGTTTCGACTGCGACGCTCGAAAAGCTCAGCATCGACCGCGAGAAGAAGGACGTCGTTTTTGTAATGGCTAACGGCCAGCAGATAACGCGAAGCGTCGGGTTCGCGATCATCCGCCTCGACAAGTTCTTCACCGTCGACGAAGTGGTCTTCGCGGAGAAAGGCGACCTGCTTCTGCTGGGAGCCAGGACGCTCGAAGGGCTTAATCTTGCGGTCGATCCTAAACGCAATAAGCTCGTGGCGGCAGGGCCGCTGCCCGCTGCCGGGACAGATAGAGAGTAAATGTCGGAATCGCACCACGAAGAAGAGGTACTGGGGAAAGCCTACGACGCGCGGCTCATGCGGCGGCTGCTCAGATACCTGTGGCCGTACAAGTGGCACGCGCTCACCGCGCTTGTCTTGACGATACTGAGCGCGCCGCTCGTGCTGGCGGGGCCGCCGCTTATGAAGGCCGCTATCGACCTGTACCTCACGAACGATAATTCAGATCGTCCGCCCCCTGAAGGTTTTTCGCGGACGCTTCATGAAGCCGCGCAGTGGTTCGGGTTCGGCGGGAGCCCGTACGAAGGGCTCCTGTTTATCGCGATCGTCTTCTTCGTCGCCAACCTGGCCGCGTTCGCCGTCCAGTACACCCAGGCCTACGTGATGCAGGCCATGGGTCAGTACATAATGTACGACCTGCGCAAAGAGGTATTCGCCCACCTGCAACGGCTGCCCGTCCAGTTTTACGACCGCAACCCCGTGGGCCGGTTGATGACAAGGCTCACGACGGACGTCGACGCGCTGAACGAGATGTTCACCGCGGGCGTCATCGCCATCTTCGGCGACGTGGCGATGATCTTCTACATCATCATCTTCATGTTCCAGGTGAACTGGCAGTTGGCGCTCGTATCTTTCTCTATACTGCCGCTGCTGATAATACTGACCACGTGGTTTCGCCTCGGCGCTCGCTCGTCGTTCCGCGAGGTGCGCGTGCGCATAGCGCGCATAAACGCCTTCTTGCAAGAGCACATCACAGGGATGCCCGTGGTCCAGTTGTTCAACCGCGAAGAGAAAGAGATGCGCGAGTTCGACCGCATAAACGACAAGCA
Source organism: Blastocatellia bacterium (assembly GCA_035249305.1). Lineage (GTDB taxonomy): Bacteria > Acidobacteriota > Blastocatellia > UBA7656 > UBA7656 > DASUNP01. The sequence goes on from DATFGQ010000131.1 coordinate 1,194, forward strand.
CCGCAAGGCGAACATCGACACGATCTTCTATTACGCGGTCTTCTACCCCGCGGTCGAGATCATCGGGGCCGTGGGGATCGCGCTCATAATCTGGTACGGCGGCGGGCAGGTCATCCGCGGCATCGCGACCATAGGCACGCTCGTGGCCTTCATACAACTGGCGCGGTCTTTCTACGAGCCGATCTCGGACATCAGCGAGAAGTACAACATACTGCAATCGGCCATGGCCTCTTCCGAGAGGATATTCAAGCTCCTCGACGAGCCCGTGACGATCAAATCGCCCGACCAGCCAAAGCTCGCCGCCCGCGCGCTCGGCCACATAGAGTTCCGCAACGTCTGGTTCGCCTACAAGAACGAAGACTGGATCTTGAAGGACGTTTCGTTCGAGGTGCGGCCCGGCGAGCGCGTGGCCTTCGTGGGCCACACGGGCGCGGGCAAGACTACGATCACAAACCTGCTGCTGAGATTTTACGACGTGCAGCGCGGGCAGATACTGCTCGACGGCGTAGACGTGCGCGAGATAGACCTCGAACAACTGCGGGCGAACTTCTCCATAGTGCTGCAAGACGTGTTTCTCTTTTCGGGCGACATAGCGACCAACATCCGCCTAGGCAGCGGCCAGATAAGCGACGACCGATTGCGCGAGGCGGCGCGCGAAGTCCACGCCGACGCGTTCATAAGCCGGCTGCCCCAGGGCTATCAGACCGAGCTTCGCGAGCGCGGCGCAGGGCTGTCGGTGGGCCAGAAACAGTTGATAAGCTTCGCGCGCGCGCTGGCGCACGACCCGCGCGTTCTGATACTCGACGAGGCGACCAGCTCCATAGACACCGAAACCGAGATACTCATCCGCGACGCGGTCGAGCGGTTAATGAAAGGCCGGACCGCGCTCGTCATCGCGCACAGGTTGTCTACGATCCAGTCGGTCGATAAGATAGTCGTGATGCACAAAGGCGAGATCCGCGAGGTGGGCACTCACCAGGACTTGCTCGCCGAGCGCGGGCTTTACTGGCGGCTGTACCAGTTGCAGTTCTACCATGACTACAAACGCAGCTTCGCCGAATCTATAGCCGATGACTAAGTGGCGTGACAAGTAAACAGTAACAAGTGACAAGAACGTCGCTTTAATCTTGTCACTCGGGGCACCCGCTTGCGGGTCGCGTCACGGTTCACGGTTTTTGGGCGCTTGATCTGTCACCAGGGGTAGCGTATGGATATTGATCTCGATATGACTGTGTTGGGGTTGAGCGACGAAACGCAAGAAGCGCTGAAGCAGAAGCTAGTCTACATGAAGTGTCCCGATGGCCATGAGGTTCCCGTGAGGCTCAAGAAGGGTGTGGGGTCGTCGACGATCTACTGCCCGGAGTGCTCGAAGATGATCGAGCCGCGCCTGCCCTGACGACGGCGCGATCAATCAATGAATCGTGACGGCCGCCGTCGGGCGCGCCGCCGCTTCGCACATGATCGACGAGATGATCTCGTCGAGCGTCTCAAGCTTCACAGGCTTTCCCAGTACGGCGACGCACCCGGCGGCCGCCGCGCACTCTTCGACCTCTGCCGTGTTCCATCCCGTAAGCAGGATCGTGGGGATCCGCCGCTCGGTCGAGTCGTTGAGCCGGTGGAGCACGCCGAAGCCGTCCATGGAAGGCATGACGAGGTCGAGTATTATCACGCTGGGCCGCTCGTTGCGCGCTATCTCTATGGCGTCGCCCGCGAAGTTGGCGACGCGCACCTGATACTTGCCGTGGAAGTAAGTCCTTAGAAGCTCCGTCCAGTCCGCGTCGTCATCGACGATGAGGAGCGTCTTGCCGTCCAAGTTTTTAGTTTTAGCGCCCGCATTTATTTCCATTAGCCCTCCCGCTCGCCAACCGAGTCTAATCCCCCCGCGCGCCTCACGCAAGGTTCAAAACGCTTTCGCCCCGGCGCGCGCGGCCGAAAGGCGATTCGTAACGGCTGGAGAAGATGTTGGTGACGTTCTGCTTCATGAAGATGAGGCTGGTGTCATCCTGCTTCAGCTCTACCATCACTATGTCGCCCTCTCGGATCTGGCGCGTGGCTATGAGGTTTGACAGCGGCAGCACCACGTTGCGCTCGATGGTGCGCTTGAGCGGTCGCGCGCCGTACTTCGAGTTGGTCCCTTCGCAGAGCAGAAACCGCTTCGCGCGCTCGGTGTAGCGGAGTATGAAGCGGCCGCCCCCCACGGTCAGGACGCGCCTTTGGACCGCCTGCAACTCCAGCTCCAGTATCTGCTGCATGGAATCGTCGGAGAGTTGTTGGAAGACCACTATCTTGTCGAGGCGGTTCATGAATTCGGGAGAGAACTTCCTGCGCGCCGCCTCGACGCCCAGCTTATGCAGGTGGTTGTTGACGATCGCGGCCGGCTGCGCCACGGGGATCGAGAACCCGAGCTGCGTCTCGGTGAGCCTCTCCATCTCGCGAGCGCCGAGGTTCGAGGTCAATATTACTATCGTGCGCGAGAAGTCTACGCGGCGGTTATCGCCTAAGGTGAGCGTCGCCTTATCGAGCACGCCGAGCAGCAACTGCCACAGGGCGTCGGACGCCTTTTCGATCTCGTCAAAAAGTACGAGCGTCAATTTCACGCGGTCGGTGTGATAACTGTTGATGTGCTCTTGCGTCAGTATGGGAGGCGTCTCGCGGTGGCCCAGGTAGCCGGGAGGCGAGCCGATCAGCTTTGCGATCTCGTGCGAGTGCTGGAACTCCGCGCAGTCTACGCGTATGAAAGCGTTCGGGCTCCCGAACAGTACTTCCGCCGCGGCTTCGACCGAGCGCGTCTTGCCCGTGCCCGTCGGGCCTAAGAACAAGAGCGTGCCTATCGGCCGGCCCGGCAGGTTCAACCCCGCCTGGTAAACTTGATATAACTGAGAGAGCGCGCGCACGGCGCGGTCCTGGCCCACGACTCGCGACATCAACTGCTGCTCGAAATTCAGCGCCTCTTCCGATTTGACCGTGTGGTCGAGCGGTGTATACTCAGGCTCTGCGGCCTGGTTCATTCCCGTCGAGTAGTAATTCATTTGAGCTACCATGACCCTTCCCCCTGTCCGTCTCTCCACACCGACGGTGTCAAACTCGTTCTAGCATTATCCGTATGCTGGCACTGTATTGGGCAAGCATCGTGCCAGTTTTTATTAGCCTCGAAAGTGTGATGCCCGGAGCCGGTTTAATGTTTTCCTGCAATCCTTGTGCGACAACCCTGCCACATGACCGTATCTATTTTTCACAGGCCGCCCCGGCATTGTGTCGCTTGTGCACAAAGCTTGAAACTGCGCGCGCCGCGTAAGATGTCTCGCTTGTATTTATAGTATTCAGGCGGCAGCGCGCGGCGTATGTTAATCGGGCAGGCTGGGTGATTGGAAGGTTTTTAGATCGATAGCCGCGCCATCTGTTTGAACAGTAATCATACCGTCGCGGCCCGTCTGGTAGAGCTTTGCGCTTCGCGCTAAATAGCGCGCTAAGACATCGGCGTGAGGGTGGCCGAAGCGGCTCCGCTCGCCCACGCTTATCACGGCGCACTCGGGGCTGACCGCGTCTATGAACTGCCGCGAAGAAGATGTCCTCGACCCGTGATGCGGGACTTTCAAAACTTCAGCTCGCAAGACCGACCCCGCACGCACGAGCGCCTGTTCGGTCGACTGTTCAATGTCACCGGCCATAAGAATAGAGACGGAGCCATAGCGAAGTCGCAACACTACCGAGTCGTCGTTGCCCGAAGACGACTCAGACGCGGCGGCCGGGGGCCACAGCACCTCGACCGTCACGCCTTCGATCTCGAACCGCTCGCCCGCGCTGACAACCCCCACGGGGATGGCGCGTCTGACGGCCGCGTCTCTGAATTGATCGAACCCTCCATGACCGCCGGGCGCGCGGCCTATCACGGCCTGGCCCACGCTAAAGTTCTCCATCACGCGTGGCAGCCCGCCAATGTGATCGGCGTGGGCATGCGTCACCAGCGCGTAATCGATTCGAGTGAGGCCGAGCGACCACAAGAAGCGCGACACGACGACCTCGCCCACGCCGAACGAGTCGTCGCCGAAATCGACCTCGGCCACTTCCTCCCCCGCGCGCTCGAACGAAGGCTCGCCGCCGGCATCGACCAGCATAGTCGCGCCGCCAGGGAAGATGACCAGCGCCGAGTCGCCTTGCCCCACGTCAAGAAAATAGACCGTGAGCTTCCCGTCAGGCGCGCGGCTTGCCGGCAGCAGCATCGCAAGCGTAGACGCGATGAGCGCGAAAACGCATAAGACCAACGCCGTGACACGTCGTCGTCGCGTCGCGGGAAGAGCGAGCCGACGAGCAGGCTCGCTCGACGGTCGGCGGTCGATCTCAAACTTCCAGGCGACGGGCCGCCACCTGTCTATCAAGACCGCGAGCAACCCGAGCGGGACGAAATAAGCGGCGTAGATCGTCGCGCGCAACCCTTCGTAATGCGCTACGCGAAAGCTCGCGCCCGGCAAATCTCGAAATGGTATGACCGAGTTGACCAACAGAAAGTGCGCCGCTTCGACGGGTGTCGCGAGCAATGCCGCGGCCGTCGCGCTCAACGCGCCGATGGCGATCACGACTGTTGCCGCGAGCATCAAGAAACCTGTCAACAATCCCGCCACGACGTTGAGCAGCACGCCGACGGGCGACACGCGGTTGAAGTAGAGCGCCGAGAGCGGCAGCGTCGCCAGTTGGATCGCCAGGGAAGTTATGACGAGCAGCACGACCCAGCGCGCGGGCTTCTGCAACCTGAAGCGGCCGAGCAGGCGCGCGGCCCGCGCTTTTTCAAGGCGGTAGCGCACGGGCGAGCGGCGCATCTCTTCGTTGAATCTGCGCTCGTCCCAAAAGAGCGTCTCGGCCAGCGCCCTTGTCGCGCGCGAACACGCGGGAGGGTGCGGCGTGTGAGCGGTGGGCCGCCACTCGCCTACGGCCCTCAACCTGTCGGCCACCGGCAGCGCGAGCGCGACTATCCCCGCGACGGCGACGAAGCTGAGCTGGAACGCAGGATCGGCCACCAGAGCCGGTTTCAGGGCTAGCATCACGAAGGCGGCGAGCGCCACAGTGTTGAGCGAGGCGGCTCGGCGGAAAAAGAGCGGCCCCGCCAGCCCCACGCTTATCATCACCGTGGCCCTCGTCACGGGAGGCGCAAGCCCCACCATCACGGCGTAGGCCCAGAGCGCTGCTATCGCGAGCGTGAGCCGCAGCGCGCGCCGCCGTCGCGGCCTTGACCGCCCGCCCAACAGCGCCCACGCGATTATGGCCACGTGCATCCCTGAAATCGACAGCACGTGGTAAGTCGCCCCTTCCCTCAGACGCTCGCTCGCCCGCTGATCGAGGAAGCGCCTGTTGTCTACGAGCATTGCTTTGAGCGTGCCCGCCGCGGGCGGCCCGAAGTGCCGATCAATTCTGTTCAAGAGACTGAGCCGCGCCTTATAAAGCAGACCGAGCAGCGGGTTCACGCGCGCGGAGCCCGCGCGCTCGACCAGGAGCGGACTTTTGATAACGCCTTTCAGATCATAACCGCTGCGCTCCAGGTAGTCGTTAAAGTCGGGCGAGCCTGGGTTGTTGTAGCTGCGCGCGCGTTCGAGCCTGACTAAGATTCGCACGCGCGAGCCGTAGTCGAGTTGCAGGCGGTTGTACTCCTCGACTGCCTCCGCGCTGTCGAGCACAAGCATCAGCCTCGCGCGGCCCGAGGCTTTAAGGGCGAGCTGTCGGGCGATGATCGACTCGGCCTCAAGGTCGAGGTAGCAGGCCGCTGGTGCGGGCTCGGGCGGGCGGACAAGCACGCCGGTCAGCTCTACGGGCAGGTCGCGCGTTATGCGCCCGGTTTCGTAGAGCCGCTTGAGGCGCGTGTTGTCTACGCCCGCGCGCTCGATAGCCGAGGCCGCCGCGCCCGCTTGAGCGATCGTGATCAGGGCCGCGCAGATTGCGGCGGCGCGGTTTCGTTTCATCAAAGACCCGACGAACACCGCTATAAAGATTATTGCCAGCGCCGGCGCGATGCGGCGGTCGGGCTCGAACCACCTGTCGGCGACTATCCCCGTGACGAGCGCCGAGGTCAGGTAGAGAAAAGGGTTTGAAATATCAAATCTCAAATTTGAAATCCCTTAGGAGTTCGGTTGACAACGGCGCTCGCGACGATTAATGATCTAATTATCATGAGCGAAAGCCCGCTGGACGAGCTTCAGCAGAGAGTAATCGAGTTCGCGAGGTCGACCGAAGCGCCCGAAGATTCATTCTTGATGAGGCGGACGTCTCTCGATGACCGGGAGCAGTTGCAATCGCTTATAGATGGGATGACGCTGTCACTTATAAGCTATTGCTATCACCGCCACCCGCGCGGCGAAAATGTGCACGAGATAATGGAGCGGCTCGAATCGGTCGAGCCGGGGTCCGCTGAGGCTGATGAGCTTGAGAGCCGCGCTGACGACGCGGCCGCGTTGCAGATACCTTTTATCGTGACGCTCAACAGGATCGTCGAAGAGTATTACGACCTTCGGCGTCAGTTGGAAGAGAGGCTTCGCGTTAAGTGAGTCGTAGCTGCCCGCCCGATTACCCGTTCGGGAATTGATCGTAAAACTGCTGGGGTTTTACCGCCACGTCGACTATAGACCATATCCACACGCCTATGTTCGGGATCACGAACAGAAAGATGCCTACAATGTTTAATACCAGCCCGACCCAGAATTTCCACGAGTCCCTCTGGTAGCTGTAGAGCCACGTCCAGAAGCCCAGGAATATCGCCAGCAGTATGGCCACGGTCTTGTCTTTACGCTGCGCGTAGTAAGGAACGGGCGCGGGCGCGAACCCGTAGGCCCCCTGGTAAGGGGTGTATTGCTGCTGGTAGGGCGGGTAAGGCTGTTGTTGTTGATAAGGCTGCTGGTACGGCTGCTGATAAGGCTGTTGATACGGTTGTTGGTAAGGTTGCTGGTACGGCTGCTGGTATGGCTGCTGCTGCTGAGGAGGAGGAGGCTGCCGGTCATAGGGTTGTTGATCATAAGATTGCTGAGCGGGCGGCGGCTGGTCGACGGCTGAAGGCGGCGTCCAGGTGGCGATCGTCGAGCCGCAGCGAGGGCAGAACCGCGCGGTGCTGCTTACGGCGCTCGCACAATTAGAGCATAGGGCTGATGACATGACTTTACCTCCTGTCACTCATGATTGAATCGGGATAATCGTTAAGGGCTATAAAGCCGGGCCGCGCATACTAAGTGGGCAGGCGATCTTGAAATCATCTACTGCTTGCGCTGCTAGCTCAAATATCGTTTTGACAGGCGGATTGTAGCCCTCTTGCCGCCCGCGCGCAACATGAGATTAAGGGGCGCGAGCGAGAGAAAAGGGCGTTCTATTCGTCCGTGTCGTCCAGGGAATCCGTCGCGTCGGCCGCCTCGTCGGCGCCGCTGCCCCGCACTTCGCTCGAAATCTCTGCGCGGCGCTGCTTGGCGAGCTTCATTATCAACGAGAGGTGCTTTCGCGCGCGGCGGGCCGCGGCCTTATTCCCCTTCTGCCGAAAGACCATGTTCTCGGCGGCGAACCGTCCCACTTCGATCAACAACTGCCCTGTGGTCGAGCCCTGAGCGCGGCGATCGAACAGACGCCGGTCTTTGCCGGTGCGCCGCTCGGCCGTACCGGGCGGCGGGCCAACGTCTTGCTGGCGCCTCTCTCCCCTTCTGCGGTCTTCCACCTGTCGCCGCTCCTGTTCAGGCAAGTTGAAAGCGTTTTCGTCTTCCATTTCCTCTCCAGAGTCAGTGGTTTTTTGCTCCTGCTAAGTCGGCGAGGCCATCCCGGTTATCTTCCCTCAGGCACGGGCTAGTCTAACACAGAGTTCTCAGGTTGCAAGCCTTTAGAGGCCCGATCGGGTTGCCCTCCAGTCGGAACTTGAAGATAATCCCTCTACGCCACCAGGAAGGTAGAAGATTCTAAAGAGACGTTCAGGAGGAGAATCTATGCAATCGACTATGCAGGACCGCCCGCTGAGTATAAACGCGATCTTCGATCACGGCAGAAAGGTCTTTGCCGAGAGCGAAGTCGTAACCTTCACGGGCGACGGCGCGCGCCGCGCGCGATTTAGCGAAGTGGCCTCGCGCGCCAAACGCCTGGCCCGCGCGCTCGGGCGGCTCGGAATTAAGGAAAACGACAGGGTCGGGACCTTCTGCTGGAACACGCAGGAGCACCTCGAAGCGTACTTCGCCATCCCCTGCATGGGCGCGGTGCTGCACACGCTCAACCTCCGCCTCTTCCCCGACCAGCTCACCTACGTCATCAACCATGCCGAAGACCGCATCATCATCGTCGACGACTCGCTGGTCCCGCTGCTTGCGCGCGTGGCCAAAGACCTAAAGACCGTGGAGCGTTTCATAGTGGTAGGCGGCGGCGACGCCACGCCGCTCGGCGAAGTGCTCCGTTACGACGAGCTGCTCGGGGCCGAGAGCGACGATCATGAGTGGCCCGAAATCGAAGAGCGGCAGGCGGCCGCCATGTGCTACACCTCGGGCACGACAGGCAACCCCAAAGGCGTGGTCTACTCACACCGCTCGACCTTCCTGCATTCGCTGGCGATCTGCTCCGGCTCGGTCTTCGCGCTGACGGAAAACGACCGCGTGCTGCCGATAGTGCCGATGTTCCATGCGAATGCCTGGGGCCTGCCTTACGCGGGGTGGTTCGCCGGAGCCGATTTCATCATGCCTAGCCGCTTCCTTCAGGCCGAGCCGCTGTGCCGGCTGATCGAGAGCGAGCGGCCGACTTTTTCGGGCGCGGTCCCGACCATCTGGAACGACATACTCCGCTACGCCGAGACGCACGCCGTAGACCTCTCTTCGATTCGGATGATTGCCTGCGGCGGGTCGGCCGTGCCGCGCAGCCTGATGGAGAAGTTTCAGGAGCGCCACAACGTCCGCATAGTGCAGGCGTGGGGGATGACCGAGACGAGCCCGCTCGCCGCGGTCGCGCTCATACCCAAATGCTGCGAGCCGGGTCAGGAGATGGACTGGCGCGCGAAGACGGGCCGCGTCGTCCATGGCGTAGACCTGCGGCTGGTCGATAACGGGAAAGAGGTCCCGTGGGACGGCCAATCCATCGGCGAGATCGAAGTCCGCGGCCCGTGGATCACCGCGAGTTATTACGGCGACGACACGCCGGAGAAGTTCGACGACGGCTGGCTGAAGACCGGCGACGTGGGGTCGATCAACCAGCAAGGATTCATACAGATCACGGACCGATCCAAGGATGTCATCAAATCCGGCGGCGAGTGGATCTCTACGGTAGAGCTTGAAAACGCTCTGATGGCGCACCCGGACGTGATCGAGGCCGCCGTCATAGGCGTGCCCGACGACCGCTGGGACGAGCGCCCGCTGGCCTGCGTGGTGCTGCGCGAAGGCGCAGCCGCCGACACTGAATCGCTCAGGACGTTCTTGAGCGAGCGGGTGGCGAAATGGTGGGTCCCCGAACGCTGGGCCTTCATCAACGAAGTCCCGAAGACGAGCGTCGGCAAGTTCGATAAGAAAGTCCTCCGCGCACAGCGCGAGCAGGGCGCAATAGAGATCATCGACGCGGGGACGAAAGCGGCGGGATAAGCACGATGAAACAGATCACTGCGATAGTCATGTTCTTTTGCCTTGCATCATTAATGTCGGCGAGCGCACAGGAGAATAAGCGACGGCCCGCGCCCTTGCGTCCCGTGCACACCTATTCGATAGTGGCGCGCGACGCTCAGACGGGCGAGCTCGGCGTGGCGGTGCAGTCTCACTGGTTTTCGGTAGGCTCTTCGGTCCCTTGGGCCGAAGCGGGCGTGGGCGCGGTCGCGACGCAATCGTTCATCGACCCGAGCTACGGAAAGCTGGGGTTAGACCTGATGCGCGCGGGCCGGAGCGCGCCCGACGCTCTGAAAGCGCTGCTGGCCGGCGACGAAGGCCGCGACGTGCGACAGGTCGCGATGATAGACGCGCAGGGGCGCGTGGCCGCGCACACGGGCGCGAAGAACATACAGGACGCGGGCCATGTCGTAGGCCGTGACTATTCGGTGCAGGCCAACCTGATGCTCAACGACAAGGTCTGGCCCGCTATGTCGAAGGCGTTCGAGACGACGAAGGGCGATCTGGCCGAACGGATGATGGCGGCGCTCGAAGCGGCCCAGACCGCGGGCGGAGACATACGCGGCAAGCAGTCGGCGGCGCTCGTCGTCGTGCGCGGCAAGTCGACCGGAAGGCAGTGGGCCGACCGCGTCTTCGACCTCAGAGTCGAAGACAGCGCGGACCCGCTCGGCGAGCTGCGCCGGCTGTTGACCTTGCAGCGCGCTTACAACCACATGAACGAAGGCGACCTCGCCGTCGAGAAGAATGATAACGAGAAGGCGCTCCGCGAATACGGCGCGGCGGCGCGGCTGGCGCCCGACAACCTTGAGATGGTCTACTGGCACGCGGTCGCGCTGGTCAACATGAAACGCGTAGACGAGGCGCTGCCGTTGTTCAAGCGCGTCTTTGCGGGCGATAAGAACTGGGCGACGCTCACGCCGCGGCTGGTGAAGTCGGGCCTGCTGCCGGACGACCCTCAGTTGATCGAGCGCATAGTCAAAGCGGCCGGCTGAAAGTAGAATAGGAAACGTGCAGGGCATCATAAACAGGAGAGATCATCATGCCAGATACCTGGGACGATCGGAAAAGGGCGCTTGAAGAAGATTATTTCCGTCGCAAAGAGCAGGAGGCGATCGAGCGCATGCGCGCGCGTCGCGCCGCCGAAGGCGCAGGGGCGGGGCTCCAGTGCCCGAAGTGCGACGGCCATCTTATGGAGATCGATTACGACGTTGTGAAGATTGATCGCTGCGAAAAATGTAACGGCGTCTGGCTCGACTCCGGCGAGCTCGAACAACTGACCAGACAGGAAGACGGCGGCGGCTTCTTGAGCCGGATGTTCGGCAGCTTCTCCCGCAAGCAGTGACGGCGAAACTAAATCTCGTATGAATCCAAGCCCGTAACCGCCTCCGTAGTAGCCGATTGAATAGGAGGAAGAGGGTAATGGATAAACATAACGATAGTTTGGCCGAAGAGCGCTCGCTCGGGTTCGTCGCCATGTTCTATTACGTGGTATTGCTTGCGGGATTCGCCATCGGGCTGTACGGCTTCTTCTCGCTGCTCTGGATGGCGGGCAGTCTGTTCGAGCGAAATTATCACCTTGCCGGCTCGATCTTTTGACGCGCCACACGCATTCTAGTTTCTACCAATAAATCTTCAAAAATTGAAAGTAATCTGTAGGGGCAGGGCTTGTCCCTGCCCGGATTGCGCGTAAGCGCAATTACGTCATCGAGCTTCGCTCGATCCGGGCAACCACAAGGGTTGCCCCTACAGGTGTTGCGAATACCAAGGTTGAAAGTCGAACGAGCGCGGTGCTAGACTTCCCGCGATGAGCAGCAGACGAGTCAAGAGCAAGGTCGAGGCCAGCAGCATCGCGTGGACGATCTCGCGCAGGCTCGGAATGGTGATAATCCTGGCGCTCGCTTTCTTCCTGAGCGCCACCATAACGATCTACACGCTCTTTCGCATAGGCGACACGCAGGTTCCCGACGTGATCGGGCGGCCGCAGGCCGAGGCGCAGCAGATGGCCGAAGAGGCCGGCCTCAAGGTCAGCGTCCTGCCGCGCGCCGACGAAAAGGCCCCGGCCAACACGGTCTTTAAGACCGACCCGGCCCCTAACTCATCAGTCAAGAAAGACTCGGTCGTAAAGATATACGTCAGCACTGGCCCGCCGCAGAACAAGAGCGAATTTAATAACCAGAAACTAGAAACCGCCGCGCGCGAAGCGCATCATCGGCCATAGAAACTAGAAACCGATATGGTAGAGATAGCCCCCTCGATACTATCCGCGGACTTTGCGCGGCTCGGCGAAGAGATCCAAGCGGCCGAGCGCGGCGGCGCGGGTCTGATCCACGTCGACGTTATGGACGGCCACTTCGTCCCGAACATCACCATAGGCCCTATGGTCGTAAAGGCCGCCCGCCGCGCGACCGACCTGCCTCTGGATTGCCACCTGATGATCACGGACCCCGATCTTTATATCGACGACTTCGCGCGGGCCGGGGCCAACATGATCTCCGTCCACGTCGAAGCAGTCACTCACCTGCACAGGACGCTGACGGCCATACGCGACCTTGGCTGTCGGCCCGGCGTCGTGCTCAACCCAGCCACCCCGCTCCACTCGATCGAGGAGGCGCTCGCCTTCGTCGATTACGTGCTCGTGATGAGTGTCAATCCGGGGTTCGGCGGCCAGTCCTTCATAGCCAGCGCGCTTGACAAGATCAGTCGATTGAGGGGTATGATTGATAGTCGCGGCCTCAACGTACACATAGAGGTGGATGGCGGGATCGGGATTGAAAACGTCACGGATGTGGTGCGCCGGGGCGCCGAGTGGATCGTCGCAGGCTCGGCCGTCTTCGGCGGGGGGGACCCCGAAGAGGCAACCCGCAGATTGCGTCAGAAGGCGTTAGAGCCGCTTACGATTTAGCCCGTTAAAATATAACCCGTGCTTGCCGGCATGGTCGAAGAGCCCATCCGATAAAAGCAGACAAAGGAGAATGCCGTCCACGCTGGACCCGGAGCGAGCGAGCGGCGGAAGGCTGAAGGTAGTCTTATGAAGCCAGTTTTTATATCAGTATTTGTGGCAGTGATCGCGGTTTCGAGCGCCGCCTGCGGCGGGAAGCCTAAGACGCAGGTGACGCTTGAGCAGGCCCAGACCGGCCGCGACCAGGAGCTATTCCGCGACGGCGTCGACGCCATACGCAAGGGCAGCTTTGACCAGGGCAGGATACTGTTGAACACCATGATCAACACCTATTCCGACAGCCCGCTGACGAGGATGGCGAAGCTGTCGATCGCCGACTCGTTCTACCTGCAAGGCGGGTCGAAGAGCCTGGCGCAGGCCGAAGTCGAATACCGCGACTGGGTCCAGTTCTTCCCCGACGACGCGCTGGCCGACGACGTGATGCTCAAGATGGCCGAGATACACCTGCGCCAGGTGATGGCGCCCGACCGCGACACTACGCACGCGAAGCTGGCAGAGCGGCAGTTGAAAGAGACTTTGCGGCGCTACCCGAACACCGACAAGAAGGCCGACGCTAACAGCCTGATGATCGAGGTCCAGGAGATCCTCGCCATGCACGAGCTGAAGGTCGCGCGGTTCTATTTCGAGATACGCGAGTCGGCCCAGGCCGCGCAGTTGCGCACCGAAGAGATTCTGAACAACTACCCGAACTTCTCACGCTTCGACGAAGCGCTCTGGCTCCACGCGCGGGCGATGGCCGATCAGGAAGACACGGAGTCGGCGAGCGCCGACCTGGCGCGCATCGTCAGCAACTTCCCGCATTCGGAGTTCAGGCCCAGGGCCGAGGAGCTGCTGAAGAAATGGGGCAAGCCCGTGCCGGAACCCGACCAGGCGAAGCTGGCCGAGGCGCCGCCCGAGACCAAGGGGCTGCCATCGCGCGTCATAGGCTTTGTCTTCGGGCCGAAGATAGAGACTTCCAATAAGGGCATTATCATCGACCGCGATCTGAAGACCGCAGAGATTCTGGAGCACGTGCAGCAGTTGACGGGCGCGCTCAAGGGTGTCGAGGCGGTCACGCCGGGCGCGGCGACGACTACGAACTCGCCCGACGCGCGTCCCCGCCGAGCGGGCGGCGCGACCCAGGACGTTGAGGTCAAGCCCGGCACTCCCGCCGACCAGAACAAGAACAAGTCGAATAAGAAAGAGCAGGACAAGGACAAGAAGAAGAACGACAACAGCGGGTCGAAGCTGCTCAGAAACCCATAACCTTGCTGCTGTTTTAACGCAATCATCGGCAAGCGGACCTTATCCCCAGGTAATAGAACTGTGGAGAGGGAGAGACCCCTATGGCTGACGACAAGATCGAGCGGCAAATCGCTTTCATCGTCGAACAACAAGCGAAGAACACCGTAAACATAGTCCGGTGGCAAGAGGGCATGACCGACCTGAGAGACGCTTTGCTCAGTCTTATCAACATTGTCGATAGACACGAACAACAGATCGCAATCCTCGTTGAGGATAGCAAAGAGGCCAAAGCGGAGTTTAAAGAGATCAGGGCGCTGTTTAAAGAAGTCGCTTTGCGGTTTGAGAAGTCTGACGAACGGATGAGCAAGACCGACGAGCGGTTGAACGCGCTCATCGCCTTAATGGAAAAACGAGAATAGGCCGCAGCAGCGGGAGGCGGCGCGGATGAAAATCGCAAAACCTGACAAATCAGAAGCTCGCCCGGCCAACCCCGAGCACTTCGAAGGCACGGTCCACATGCACCACCTGGTCAGCCGCGAAGAGAGCCAGGAGCTTGAGATCATAGCCGTCTTTTTCGACAACGGCGCGCGCACGCGGCCTCACATTCATTCGACCGATCAGGTTCTGGCAGTCGTGGAAGGGACCTGCGTGGTGGCCGATCAATCCGAGCGGCGCGAGCTTCATCCGGGCGAGCACGCGCACACGCCCGCGGGCCAGTGGCACTGGCACGGAGCCGCGCCCGGCCAGGACGCGTGTCACATCTCGATCCGCAAGCCCGGCCCGACGGATTGGAAGGTCGAAGAGCGCGACTGGAAATCATAACCCTCGAAAGTCGACAGGCCGCGACTAAAACCGTAATATAAAGTCCCATGAAAATTCTCGTCCTTGGCGGGACCGGCTACATAGGCAGCCACGCCGTAGAAGAGCTGGCGCGGCGAGGCCATGAAGTTTGGGTCTTCGCCAGGGGGCAGACCCGCCCGCAGTTGCCCGAAGAGGTTTCGCTCGTAAGAGGCGACCGGCACAACCCGGATGACCTGGCCCGCGCCCGCACGCGCGGCTTCGACGCCGTCATCGACATCAACGCCTACACGCGCGAAGAGACGCAGAGGGCAATCAACGCCTTCGACGGCGCGGTTTCGCGCTTCGTCCATCTGAGCACTATGGCCGTATGCCGAAAGGAAGGCTTTCCGCCCGTCGACGAAGAGGACCCGCTGGTGACAGACCCCGCCGCGGGGTACGGTTACGAGAAGGCCGAATGCGAGCGGGCCTTGCGCTGGGCGCACACGAAGACAGGCTTCCCGTTCGTGAGCGTGCGGCCCACGGGAGTCTACGGGCCGCGCGACCGAAAGTCGCGTGAGAACTATTACCTCAGACGCATACTGGCGCGCGACCCTGTGATCGTGCCCGACAGCGGCGCGGCGCCGATCTTCGCAGTTTACATACGAGACCTGGTCGCGGTGCTCGCCAACGCGCTCGACGCTGAAGGCGTGGCGGGAGCGGCGTATAACCTCTCGCAGCCTGAGCTTGTGAGCGTCAACAGGCACATACGGAACATCGCGCAGCTTGTAGGCAAGCAGGTCGACGTCGCGCACGTGCCCGCGCGGCTGCTGGAGAGGCTAGGCTTTAATCTGCTCCAATTCCCTTATTACTCGCGCGAAAGGCTGATAGTCGTAGACACGGGCGCGGCGCGGCGCGACCTCGGTTTCAGGCCGACGCCCTACTCGCGCGCGCTCGCCGACACGATTAAATACCTGCTCGATCACGACCCCGAAAGCCAGCCGTCGCTCGAAGAGACTCTACCCCCCGTCATGCCGCGCTCGCGCGAGCGCGCCCTGGTCGATAGATACCGCAGAGAAGTCGCCGAGCTTGAAGACCGACTGACCGACGAGTGGCTCAACGAAGCCCTGCCGGAAGTGTGAGTGCTGAGTGCTGAGTCCTGAGTGAACAGATGACCATGACGCAAAGAGACGAGCAGAACATTAACTCAGGACTCAGCACTCAGCACTCAGCACTAAAGATAATGGTCGTTGCGGGGGAGGCCAGCGGCGATAAGCACGGGGCGGCGCTCGTCAGCGCGCTCCGAGAGATTTATCCCGACACGCGCTTCGAGGTATTCGGGTCGGGCGGCGAAGAGATGCGGTCGGCCGGGGTGGAGACGCTCGTCGACGCGCGCGAGACTGCGGTCATAGGCATCCCGGAGATCGCGCGCGCCATAGGGCGTCTTTATGGCGCGTACCGGAGGCTGCTCGAAGCGGCGCGCGCGCGCCGCCCCGATGCGGTCGTGCTGATCGATTGGCCGGACTTCAACATGCGCCTGGCCCGGCGTCTGCGTCGCGAGGGTTTCAAGATCGTCTATTACATCAGCCCTCAGGTGTGGGCCTGGCGTCGCTACCGCGTGCGGGCCTTGCGCAGGGACGTGGAGCGGATGCTTGTGATACTGCCTTTTGAAGAGGAGTTTTATAAAGAGGAAGGCATAGAGGTCGAATACGTAGGCCACCCGCTTGCGCAATCGGTCCAGACTACGGCCACGCGCGACGAGTTCGCCCGCCGTCACGGGCTTGACCGGTCGCGCCCGATCATCGCGCTCCTGCCCGGCAGCCGCCATAAAGAGATTCATTACCACCTGCCGGCCATGCTCGACGCCGCCGGAAGATTGCAGCGTCGCTTACAGAATGAGACGCAATTCGTCGTTCCGCTGGCCTCGACCGTCAACCGCGACCAGGTCGAGGCGATAATCAAAGAAGCGGCGACCGACGCGACGCGCGATGTTACGGTGATAGAGCGCGACACCTACAACGCACTGGGGCACGCCGAGATCGCGGTCGTGGCGAGCGGGACCGCCACGGTGGAAGCCGCTTTGATAGGCACGCCTATGGTCATCGTCTACCGCGCGTCGGAGGTGAACTGGCGGCTCATACGCCCGCTCATCCGCCTCGACACGTTCGGAATGGTGAACCTCATAGCGGCCCGCCGCGTGGCGCCTGAGCTGATTCAGCACGATGTCACGGGAGAGAAGATTGCGAGCGAAGTTGCTGGAATTCTCTCAGACCCTGCACGCCTCGCCCGCATGCGTGAAGACCTCCGCGAGGTCCGCGATCGATTGAGGGCGGGAGGGCGGCCGGGGCCATCGCGCGCCGCCCGCGCCGTCATGGAAGTGGCGGGACAAAATATAGAAGCTTACAAATGAATGAGACGGCCTCCTTCGGAGTGCGCCGACTTGTCGGCGCTTTGGTGTTAGCCATTACGGTTTTTGCCTAACACAAAAGCGGTGACAAGTCACCGCACTCCGAAGTAGACGTTGGTAATCATGACTGCGAAAAAACAAAGAGGCTGAGGATCAGGCTTAATCCGATCCTCAGCCTCACGCGCAGATTGCGCAGTCTTGCGGTCTACTACCTGAGCCGCATCGAGGGGTCGCCCAACAGGACCCAGGTGCGGCGGACGTCCGAATCGGTCACCGCGGCCTTCGCCCTCCGGGTCGCTTCGCCGAGCGTCACGCTCCCGTCGAACATCAGCCGGTACGCCTCTTCGTTTATCACTATCTGCCCGCCGGGGCTCGTCATGCCGGTCGAGGCCCAGACGGCCACCGCGCCGCCCTCGGCTCTCATCAGCGCTTCGGCGAGGCTATCGACCGAAGCGTCATAGTAAGCGTTCAGACACGACATCATCACGAACACAGAGAGCTTGTCGCGGTTCGTCAGGCTCGCCGCGTCGGCAGAGGTCAGTAGGTTGCCTCTCCACTCGGCGATGTTCGCGTGACCCATGTAGTTGACTATCTTCTGCCCCTGGTTGATCGCGTCTATCAGCTCGCGCCGCGCCGCCGCCTGGTCCGCGCCTCGGGTGACCGACGTCACCCTGACGTTGCCGGGCACGAGTGGCCGCAGCCGGTTGCTGTATTGCTCGAAGCTGAATCCGTCGTTGAAGTCCGACACCAGCAGCAGAGAGTCGGAGGCGGTCGCGCGATCGTAGCCGATGATCTTCGAGATCATCGCCGAGGCCTCTTGAGCAGTCCGCACGGGCAGTCGCCCGATGGACAGCTCCGCCACCCCGTCGCCCGTCACGTCGCCGAGCATCTCGTCGGCGCCCGTCTCCATCAGCTCCGTGTCGATCAGCCTCGTCGGCACTAGGTCGTTCTCTCCGAAGCCAAGATAGTTCCTCGCGTCGAAGCTCGCGTCGCCCACAAACAGCGCGTAGCGCGGCGCGCGCTTCCAGCTAGTCAAGGCGTAAGAGAGGAAGTCCTTAAGCGCCTGCGGGGCCTTATGCCCGAAGTTGAACTCGTCCATCACGTCTTCGATATCGAAGACGCTGACGGCAAGTCCCTGGCTCCGCCTGAGCGCGGCCAGCGGCTCGATGGCCGCGAAGAAGTCGCGTGGCGCGACGATGACGAGGTCAGCCCCCTGACCCGTGTTGCGCAGGCTGGATGGCCGGTTGGCCGCAGTGCGCGCGGGCCGCTTGGCCTGCGCCGCGTCGAAAGCGAGCAACGTGCGCTCGCCGTCGCCGGGCACGCTGAAGGTTATGCCGTAGCCGGACTTCTGCCGGCGCACGGCGCCAGTCACTTCAACCACGGCCGCCGGGTCGGTCACGTCCACCACGCGAACCTGGGTTGAGGAGAACCCGTCTACGCTTGCCATCTGATTGCCGGTGGCGGTGAAGCGCAACGAGTTGTTCTCAGCCGTGTAAGCGTGCTGGTAGGTGATGCGGACGTAATCGAGCAGGCTGACGTCGGTCTGTCCCGCCCCGACGAAGCTCACGCTGTTTTCGCCCTCTCTGAGCCGAGATTGCGGAAGCTGGAAGCGGCCTACTCCGCGCGTCTGCCCGGAGAAGTCTACCACCCCTGCGTCGGCCCCGTTCAGCATAACGCGGACGCGGTGCTGTCCGACCGTTACGCCTTGCAGCGCGACTTCTAGAGTGGCCGCGCCCGCAGCCAGCCTCTGGATGTTCATGGACTGATTGACCTGCTCGCTCGACACTACCGGGCCGAAGAAGTTCTCGGCGTCGCCGTTTCTCAGAGCAGAGAAGTAGATCGTGCGGTCTTTGCGCTCGACCGTGTACGCGAAGCTCGTGGGCAGCGAGCCGATGCCGCCGCGCGTCGGCGAGACGCTAATGCGCGCGCCGGGCTGCGAGCCCGCGACGAGCCAGTATGTGCGCGTGTCCGTTGAAGGCACGTCGAGCCCTATGCCGTAGAACTCCATGGCATCTGAGGCATCGAGTCGGCCGTCGTCCTGTCCTGTGACGATGAAGGGCAGTTGCTGCCCGTCGACGTAGAGCTGGAGCAGGCGCGGGTCTGTCGAAGGATTGAGGCCCGCGGCAACCAGCTCCTGCTGAGTCACTCTGTACCAGCCTTCCTGGCGGACGGAGAGCTTCACGGCAGCCTGCCCGGCCAGATCGACCTGCGGCGCGGAGGTGCGCGCCAGCACGCCGCTGCGAGCGAGCGGCGTCGAGCCTACGCCTAAAGTGATCTGCGACTGGTGAGCGCCGAACCGCGTAAGCAGGGCCGACTGGTCGGCGTTGGGCGCGCGGCCGGGCGAACGGTTGAGTAGGACAGGGCCGTGCAAGGTCCGGTTGCCTTTCAGGTCTATCTCTTCGAGCCAGTATTGAGTCGGCCTGTTACCGGCCTGCGGGGTGTCAGCCCAGACGTAATTCTTGCCCGCGGTCAGAGTTGCGTCGGCCCCCGCGACGAGCGCGGAGCCGGCGATGAGTTGCGGCGTGATGCGCGCGCGCTGGCCGTTCTGCTCGCGGTAGACGTTGAAGCCGAGGTTGTCGGCTTCGTGCGATGACTTCCACTGGACGAGCACGCGGCCATCGTCAAAGCTTGTCGCGGAGAATGAATCGAGCTTGGCGGCCGTCGGCCCGACCAATACGTTGAAGGTCGTCGTCTGGCCATCGGGGTTCGTGATCGTTATCGTCTTGCTGCCCGAAGTCGACCCTACGGTCGAGACGTTGACCGTCACCTGAAGCGAGTTGGTAAAGGTGATCGAATTTACGATAATCCCCACGCCCGATGCCGAGATGTTATCAAAAGTCGTGTGGGGAGCCGGCGGGTCCGCTCCCGGATCATAGAAACCCTGTCCCGCCGGCGCAGTGGCCGTCACCACTATGTTAGTCGAGGGATTATTCAACTGAATCGCCGCGGGGTTCGGCGAGAGGTTAGCCGCGGGCGGAGGCGGCGGGGCGATGAGCTTCACCGCGCGCACGCCGTAGGTGTTCGTCCCGTTGCAATATTCCTGGATGGTCCACATCGTCATGTCGTCTTTGGGGTCGAGGCTCGTGTGCGAGTAATCGCCCCAGCGGCGAGAAGGTCCACCCGGATCGCCCGGCGGGTTGTAAGCGGTCGCGCTCGCGGTGTAGCCCGGAAGCGCGGCTCCGCCCGGCCCGTCCCTGAGCGTGCCGAGCGTATCGCCAACGAGGCGGCCGGTCGTGAACGCGTTGATGCGCTCGTTCGTTCCGGCGATGCTGCAACCCAGAGCGGCGTGCCCCTGGCCCGAGACCAGGATCGTCGGTATCCAGTAATTACGCTGGTTAGCGTCGTTCGTGGCGTTGTTATCAAAGAGCGTCCCGGATTGTAAGACGCTCGGCGTGCCGGGGCTGGCGATGTTCTGAAGCTCGTACCAGCGCGCGGCGTTGCGGTTGTTAGTAGCGCCGGCCACGCCCGTGTTGTTGACGCCAATGCTGTGAGCCGTCCACAACCTGCCGTTGCGCAGGTGCGCGTAATAGAGCCTGTCGTCCAACCCGTCGAGCCTGCCTCCGGTCCCGCCCGTGTTCCCCAGGTGCGGGACGAGCACGGGGAACCTGGTCGTCAGAGGAGTGGCGATAGAGATGTTCGCGCTGATCGTCGGAGAAGGCCCGAGGCTTCCGGGGTTCGTGACGCGGCGCAGCATCAGCGTGTTGAAGGTCGCGTTGTCGACGCCTATGAAATAGCCTTCGGTCGTTGTCGCCACTTGATAGTTGTCGACGCCTCGCGGCGCGAATGGCCCCGCGCCCGTCGGCGTTGCTACGAGTCCGCTGAACGCCCAGACGGTGGCGGCCGAGCCGGTCAACAGCGGCGCTTTCGGAACGACGAAGCCCTTTGTGCTGTTGAACGAGCCGGCGGTGGTGAACATGTCGCCGCCGATGTAAAGCGCGCTTGAATCAACTCCGAAAGACTGGTAGTCGGTGAACAGAGTGGCGTCGCCCTGGAACTGGTAGAAATCCCAGGTCGTGGCCCCCGTAATAGTCTCGTTACCGGCGTCGCTGATCGCGATCAAGACGCGGTTGGGTCTGGTTACGGCGCCGGTCGCGGCGTTCAAGACCACATCGATGATGTTGACGAACCAGCGGCTCGTCAGGCGGTCGTAGCGGACTTGCGGGTCCGACGTGAAGACGACCTCGCCCGCAAGGGGCGGCGTCAGGACCGAGGCGAAAAAGACATCCGAGTCTACGTTGATCGCGGCGTCGGCGGCGCCAGTCGTCTTGTTGAAGGTCCGCATCCTGCCGTTGAGGAATACAAAGAACTGAGTCGGGCCGACGGCGCCCATCGTGTCGGGCGGGAACGCGCCCGTCTCCGTGGGGCCGGTCGCGCCGTCGAACTGCGTGCCGAGCGTCTGCGGCGCGCCAACCTCAGTTGCGGCGCGGTTGCCTTCGGCCAGCGGCCACTGGCTCGCCTCTATCGCGCCTTGGGCCGCGGGACGGTTCGAAAGGTCATGCTTGATCTTCTGCGCCCTGGGCCTGACGTAGTCGCCGCCTTTGGCGGGGGCCAGCGCCTGGTCGGCCATTATCTCGTCGGTCGACCGACGGATCGGCGCGTCGGTTATGATCTTCCCCGCGGTGATCGTGCCGTCGGGGTTCGTCACGGATTCGGATACGAACTGCGAATCTTTTGACTGGCGAACAGGACGGACGGGTTTCGGCGATTTAGTCGGAGCAACGATCCCGGCCCTTCTCGCGGCCTCTTGCATCGCCGCGCTCGCTTTCGTAAGCAAGCCCGACGGCACGGCTACCCCGGCCAGAATGGTCAGCAGTATAGCTGCGAACATTACGCGCGAGGCGCGCGTTTTGCCGTGAGGAGCCCGATGAGGCGACTCGGCAAATTTCTGCTCTTTATCGATTCTCATGATTCACCTTCTCCTTACTTCCTTTTTCTTAGAGCTTGGACCCGGGCCGCTTGGACCGCGGAACTCTGTTTAACGATCATTGAATAGGTTTCCACTGATCTCAGCGTGTTTGATACTTGTCAGCAACACGCGGGTCAAAGATTGAGAAATAGAAGGGGCTCAGGTCTTCCGTTGCAGCCGCACCCTTACTACCCTCGCTCGATCTTTTGCTTAATTCCTGGAGGCCTGATTCTTGCCAGACTGAGGGACTCTTCGAGTGAGCATGGGAGTCTCGACAACCAACTCTCGTCTCGAAAAGGCTCGCTGGCCTGCCTAACGCACGGCAGAAATCCTATTATTTATCCTTAACAAGGTCAAGGGAAACTATTTGGGCCGCCATCAAGCGAGGCTCAGGGCCACGGTCATCTCCTGGCGGTTGTAGTCTATCTCGACTAGGCGGAGGACGACGCGGCGTATCTCTCGCTCGGCGCTGATGGCTTCGGGGGAAGGAGGGCCGGGGCTGTGCGACCCGCGCGCGGATTGAGTAATCTCTTCGAGCTCTTCGAGGCGTGCGCGCTGCCGCGATTCTTCTACCGACAGCTCTTCGAGGCGGGCCTGTATCTCTTCTCTATTCATGGGCCGTGTGCCGTGCGTGGGAATGACGTGTGGCGGGCAGCTTTCCGGCCGCCCGCCAGCTTACGCCTGTTTGAAAGATTACTAAGGACGACCCGTCGCGCCCGCGCCCCTTGCGTCGCGCATCTGTTTTACGCGGTCGTGCACGAGCTGGACCTCGCGGAACTGCGTCTCGATGACAGAGCGGATGTTCGCGGGCAGATCCTCGTCGAGCGCGTCCCGGAAGGCTTCGACCGCCGAGTCCTCGCCCCGTTCAGCCTCGTTGAGTATAGACTGATCATCGCGGCCCGTGAGCGTCCCTTTGATATCGATCCAGGCGCGGTGGAGCGCGCCCGCTGTGGAGCCGGTATTTTCAGGGTCGCCGCCCAGCGCGTGGACCTGTTGTTGAAGCTCCCCGACACACTGGGAGCGCTCAAGGCTCACTTTGCTGAAGAATTCTTTGAGCTCCGGGCTCTTGGCGTTTTCGGCAGCCTCTTGAAATCCGTTTTGCCCGTCTCGGCAGGTTTCGATCAGTCCATTAAGTATGCTAATTACCTTATCGTTATCCACCAGTCCGTTCCTCCTATGGTTCGATGCGAGTTCGGAGGAATCACACTCAAACGCCCTGTTCGATCATAATTAAGTTAGCCGACCGGGCTTGGCAGTGTCAACGGAATAGTCCTGAGTGCTGAGTGCTGAGTCCTGAGTATTTTCTTTCACTCAGCACTCAGAGGGCGTCTGAAAAGCCCCTGCGGGGCTCTATGTCTGTAGAATGCCGCCGCAAGTGTAGGCCAACTCCGTAGGAGTTGCATACCAGACATACAACTCCTACGGAGTTGGGGAGTATCTAGGCTATTGTTCTACAAACATCCGGCTCCTACGTAGCCGAGCAGCTTGCTACTACTCAGGACTCAGCACTCAGCACTCAGGACTTAGAGGCGCGGGCGCGACGGACCATCTCGACCATCTCGCGGCGCACCTCGTCGGTCGTCGTGACGCGGTTTGAAAAAGCGAGCCTGATGTGTTTATGACGCCCTTCGGTTATCGCCACCATGTCAAAGCCTTCCGAGTCGACATGAATCATCTCGGCCGAGTCGGCCTCCGTGTCGGCGAAGGCCGACGCGTACAGACCGAGCGCGTCGGCGTGGTCTTCGTTCATGTGCTTCGAGATCATACCGGCGTGCGGGGCTATGGGGTCGAGCAACGCATCCGCGTCGGCGGTCACCTCGCCACCGTCGAGCCAGTGAATCTCGCCGAACCCGCCTATGAAGCGGACGCGGCTCACCTTGATCTGAAAGAGCGTGAAGTCATGAATCTGGAAATAACTGGCCGAGCCCGGAAAGAGTTCGAGGTAGCGACGGCGCGCGTCTTCGTGGTAAGGCGCGGGAACGGGCACGGCGTAACCCATCAACGTCACACGCGCGCCGGCTTGAGGGTCGTCGGCTTGAGAGTCCTGGACCAGGAGGCTCGCCCTCGCGTCCTCGCGCAGGTTGCGTGTGTGCTCGGCTATCTCGCTTATCAAGATTATCGGCTCGCCCGTCGCCGAGACGGCGTAAGGCGTTATCGAGCCGAAAGGCCAGCCGGCGATCCTCTTCGACAGCGTGCAAAGCATCGCGTTGCGCTCGCGCGCGTAAAGCGCGCGCACTTCATTACTTTGTTTGCTCATAATAAAATCATTAACCCGCCGAGCGTCCTCATCTCCGTTGCGGGCGGTACGGTCGCGGGTAGACGGCCATGCTCGCGTTGCCGTCTTTATCGACGGCCTGGACGCCGAAAAGGTAATTGTCCTTAGACACGCCCTTGACCGTGTAGCGCGTGACGTTACCGGCGAAAACTTTATGCTGCCAGAAGGGCGCAGTCGTCTCGCGCCACACGATCTGATAGCCCGCAACGTCCGGCTCCTTGTTGGCCTCCCATCGCAGCGTCGTGTCGTTTTCGAGCCTGACCGTCTCCACCTCCACGTTGGAAGGCGCGGCGGGGGCGAGCGCGAGGCTGGCTAGCGCCGAGGCGTTCACGCGCGCCACCTGCGCCACGTAGTTGAAGTCGACGAATTCCACCAGGTCGCCGTACTGCACGCCGTTCTCTTTGCGTATCCGCTGGTGCTGGTGCTTGAAATCTTCGCTAGGCTCAGTCATCCGCACGGCGGGCCACCCGCGGTCGAGGAAAGGCGAGTGGTCGCCCCCGCGCAGGTAACGGTCGCGCCTGTAGACGATGGTCACCTTCATCCCCCGCACATATTTTTCGGCCACCTCTTTTATGTGCCTCGCGAGCTGGCGGGTCGGCCCATCGTTCTCGCCGCCCGTCTGCAACATCGAGCGCATCTCGGCAGAGTCGCTCCGCGCGGGCGGCACCCCTTCGGCGAAAAGCCGCACCTGGCGGTCATCGACGCGGCCGTCTTCGGCGCGCGAGCTGCCGATTATGTCGTTGGTGATCATGCCCGCGACGTTAAGCTTCTTCTCCTTAGCCTGCTCTGCCCAATGGCCCGCGCCGAGCAACCCCTGCTCTTCGGCCGCCACGGCCATAAAGACGAGCGTCGCGTCGAACTCGTACTTAGACATCACGCGCGCCATCTCCATTACGGCCGCCGTGCCCGACGCGTCGTCGTTGGCGCCCGGCGCGTCGCTCGTAGAGTCGAGCATGTCTTGCGCGCAGACGCAGGAATCGTAGTGCCCGCTCACGACGTAGATGCGGTCTTTCGACTGCTCCTGACGGCCCGGCAGCGTGGCCACGACGTTGACTATCTTGGTCGGCTGAGGGACGCGCGCGACGGGCTGCTGAGTGAACTCGTCGAACTCGACCTGGAGCCTCCCGCCCGACGCCTGGCTGTAGCGTTCAAGCTCCGCCTTTATCCATCGGCGGGCCGCGCCTATGCCGCGCGTTTCGCTCTCGGTCTCCGACAGCGAGTGGCGCGTGCCGAAACCGGCGAGCTTCTTTATGATCGCCCCGATATTGGCGGCCGAGACCTCGCGCACTATCTTCTGAATCTGCGGGTCGAGCGGCGCGGATGGTCTGGCGGGCGGACGGCGCGCGGCAGTTTGAGCCGGCGAGGCCGGAGAGCATAACAAAGCGAAGGCCAGCATAACCAGGAGCATTCTTTTCATGCTTATGATCCTCGATTGTCGTAGTCTGCTGAAAACAACTCGGATTGAAGACCTGTCACGTGCTTCTCCCAGGTGAAATCCCGCGCCCAGCGTATCAGCTTCTGCTGCCCGTTCAGGACAGGTTCGAGCCGCAGGCAGCCATCTACTCCCATTGCTGTTGGCGGCACTACATAGATGTCGTCTGTCTTCGGGTCATAAACGGCAAAGAAGTCTACCTCGTCCGCTCTATAACGGCGCATACCGCTATATCTTAAATCCCTGACTCTGCGCCTGCCCTTGTACAAGAGGCAGCCTCTGCTATGCCATCCTGTCTTGACCTGAACTCTGAGCAATCGCGCCCCGGTGTCAACTATTAGATCGTATGCGCTGCCGCCTCCGAACGGCAAGCTGATCAAAAAACCGGCACGCGCATACGCAGTAAGCACGACCGCCTCTGAAGAATTCCCCTTGTGGATGGTGCTGCCAATCAAGCGATCCTCGTTACGCATAACAAATCCTCCAGATCGATTTCTGGGGATCTTTATTCGCTTGGTCTGTCTTGCCACGTAATAACTTGATTTGCAATAATCGCTAGTACGGGCCTGTAGCTCAAGGGATAGAGCGACGCTCTCCTAAAGCGTAGGCTGTAGGTTCAAGTCCTACCAGGCTCATTCAAATTTCCTACGTCAGAATACAAAGCTATTCATCATACTGAAGTAGCGACGAGATCTTATACCCGTCGAACCGCTCGCGGCCTTTCAGGAAACTCAACTCGACTACGAAGGCGAGCCCCGCGACTTCGCCGCCTAAGCGTTCGACCAGCTCGACGACCGCGCGCGCGGTGCCCCCGGTCGCCAGCAGGTCGTCGGCTATGATGACGCGGCAGCCGTTGCCTATCGCGTCCTTATGAATCTCGAGCGTGTCGGTGCCATATTCGAGCGCGTAAGAGACAGACTCCGTGGCGGCGGGGAGCTTCCTGGGCTTTCGCACGGGCACGAACCCGGCCTTCAGCCGGTAGGCGAGCGCGGGCGCGAATATGAATCCGCGCGCCTCTATGCCTATCACCGTGTCGATGTTCGGGTCGTCTATGCATTCGACCAGCCGGTCTATCGTCGTGCGCAGGCCGTAGGGGTCCTTGAGCAGCGTCGTTATGTCGTAAAACTGTATCCCCTCCTTCGGGAAGTCGGGGACGGTCCGGATCATCTTCTTCAAGTTGTCCACGAATCTCTCCTTAACGATTCCGCGAGTTAGTATGAGACATCAAACTCCCTGTAGGCGCCGGTCGCCGGGAGCTCCGTCACGTCGACGGACCTGACGCGAGCGTGAGATGGGCCGCGCTCCAGCTCCCTTCGGAAGCTGTCTACAGAGTCGGGCGAGCCTTCGGCTATCGCTTCGACAGAGCCGTCGGGCAGGTTGCGAACGGCGCCCACGACGCCGAGCCTGCGCGCCGCCCGGAGCGTGAACCAGCGGAAGCCCACACCCTGAACGTCGCCTTTGACAATGAATCGCCGGGCTATCGTCATAAGCTCATTGTTCAATGACTGAGACTCGCTCCCTCGTGCGAACGATCAATCTAGCATGGCAGGCGAAGGGATGTGAAGTTTGCTTAAGTATTCTGAAGGTTGACAGGATCACTCTCAGGCAAACTATAATTCGTCACCACGCCAGGGTAATGCGCTTCACCATAGCAGCGCGAGGTATCAAATATGCCAGCCTCTCTCGATCATATAGACCGGGACACCCCTATGGGCGCGAACCTGATCGCAGGCGGGGCGACGTTTCGCGTGTGGGCGCCCAACGCCCGGTCCGTGCATGTGATAGGCGATTTCAACAACCGCGAGCGCAATGACGCGAGCCTGCTCAATCGCGATGAGAACGGTCACTGGCTCGGTTTCATACCCGGCGTCCGCGACCGCCACCGGTACATGTTTTTCGTCGCGGGCGAAGAGGCCGAAACGGAGAAGCGCGACCCCTACGCGCGAGAGCTTGAGACGCCGTTCCCGGCCCAGTGCGTCGTCCGCAAGACCGATTTCCCCTGGCACGAGACGGGCTACGTCACGCCCCAATTCTCTGATTTCGTGATCTATCAGCTCCACGTCGGCACCTTCTTCACGCCGAACCTGCCAGTGAAGGGAGGCACCTTTCTTGACGTGGCGCGTAAGATCCCACACATCGCCGCGCTCGGCGTCACGGCCGTTCAGCTCATGCCTATACAGGAGTTTCAGACCGAGTTCAGCCTGGGCTACAACGGTACGGATTACTTCTCGCCCGAGATGGACTTCGCGGTCGCGGACGATCAGCTCGCTCCTTACGTAGAGCATGTAAACGAGCTGCTTGACGACAAAGGGCTGGCGCGTTACGCCGTAGAAGACCTGCGCGGCGAGATGAACCAGCTAAAAGCGCTCGTAGACCTCTGCCACATCTACGGCCTGGCCGTGCTGTTAGACGTTGTATACAACCACGCGGGCGGGGGGTTCGACGATGCGAGCATATACTTCTTCGACCTTCAACCGAGGTCGGGCGGCAATAATAACTCGCTCTACTTTACCGACCGAGGCCATGCCGGCGGGCTCGTCTTCGATTTCTCAAAGCCCGAAGTGCGCGACTTCCTCATCCAGAACGCGAAGTTTTTTCTCGATGAGTATCGCGTCGATGGCTTCCGCTACGACCAGGTGAGCGTCATCGATCATGACGGAGCGCCACACGGCTGGAGCTTTTGCCAGGACCTTACCTCGACGCTCAATCACCACAGGCCCGGCGCAATAGACAAGGCGGAGTATTGGGATGTCAACCCTCACGTAATCCTTCGGCCGCCCGACGGCGCGGGCTTCGACACGACGCTGACGGACGGGCTGCGCATCAGCATCCGAGACTGCATCGCCAACGCCAGCCAGCCCGACGAGCGCCCGCTAAACATGACCGGGCTGGCTCGTAGCCTCTGGCCCGAAGGCTTCAGCGAGCACTGGCAGTTTGTGCAGGGGCCTGAAAACCACGACATCGTCACGGAGGGCCGCGAGCAGCGCATCGCGCGGCTGGGCGACCCTTCCAACCCGCGCTCCTTTTTCGGCCGCAGCCGCGCGCGCGTGGCGATGGCGATCAGCCTCACAGCGCCGGGCATACCGATGCTCTTTATGGGCCAGGAGTTTTTGGAAGACAAACAGTGGTCGGACAATTTCAAGGACCGTAAAGACCTCTTGCTCCACTGGGCGGGGCTCGACGAGGGCGACAAGCAGATGCTCGATCACGTGCGGTTCACCAGTGACCTGCTCGGCCTGCGCCGCGAGCAGCCGGCCTTGCGCGGCCAGGGGTTCCGCGTCATTCACGCGAGCGACCAGGACCGCGTGCTCGCCTTCCAGCGGTGGGTGGAAGGCGAAGGCCGCGACGTTATCGTCGTGGCTCACCTGTCGACGTTCAACCGCTCGGGCTATCGAATAGGCTTTCCGGGCGGAGGCGACTGGCGCGAACTCTTTAACAGCGACGTGTACGAGAACTGGGTGAACCCTAACGCCGCGGGCAACGGCGGCCGCGTATTCGCTGAGCTTCGGCCGATGCACGGCCTCAGCCATTCGGCCGAGCTTGTGCTGCCGGCAAACGGCGTCATTGTTTTCTCGCGCTGAGCAGCACGCTTTTCTCTTTCACTCGTAAAACCGGAGGGATAATGATGAGACGGATCGCTTTAACCTTAACGGCTCTCTTCTGCCTGGCGATAGTCGCGCCGGCGGGCCTCGCCGTGGCGAAAGACAACTGGATCAGCGTCCGCTCCAAGAACTTCTTTCTCATAGGCAACGCGGGCGAGAAGGATATACGCCAGGTCGCCATCAAGCTCGAACAGTTCCGCGAGGCTTTCGGGCGCTTGATGCCCTCGGTTAAGTTTAGCTCTCACACCCCCACGACGGTCATCGTTTTCAAATCCGATCAAGCCTACATGCCATACAAGCCAGTCGTCGACAACAAGGTCTCGAAAGAGGTCGCGGGCTACTTCCAGCCCGGCGAAGATGTGAACTACATAACCGTTTCGATAGAGAGGCGCTCCGACAATAGCTTCAGGACGATCTTCCACGAGTACATACACATGCTCGTCAACAACACGCAGGCCGACTTGGAATATCCCGTCTGGTTCGACGAGGGGCTGGCCGAGTATTACAGCACCGTTCAGATAAAAGATGATCAGAAGGTCATCTTAGGCCACCTGATCTTCGAGCACCTTGAGCTTTTGCGCGACAATGATCTGTGGCCGCTCCAGACGATCTTCAAGATGGACAGCCACACGCTGCACCGCAACGACGACGACGCCCAGCAGTTCTTTTACGCGCAGTCGTGGATACTCTTCCACTACCTCTTCATGGGGAACGAGGGGCGCCGCCAGGCGCAGCTCGACCAGTTCCTGCGGCTGCTGGTGTCGAACGTGCCGCTCGACGACGCATTCCGCAAAGCCTTCGAGACAGACTACGCGACTTTAGAGAAAGAGCTGACCCAGTACTTGAAGCGGAAGACTTACATGGCGCGCAGCATAGAGTTTAACCAGAAGCTCGAGATCGACGCGGATATGCAGACCGCGCCGATCAGCGAGGCCGAAGCGCAGGCCTACCTCGGCGACCTGCTGCTGCACACGCAACGCGTCGACGACGCGCAGACGCACCTTGAGCGCGCGCTCACGCTCGACCCGAATCTCGCAATGGCCCATGTCGCGCTCGGCCGCGCGCACGTAAGGAAGAAGCGCTTTGAGCCGGCGAAACGCCACCTTCAGAAGGCCATCACCCTCGATCCGCAGAACCACCTTGCGCATTATTATTATGCTCACGCGTTCAGCGAGGAGTCGCTGGGCGAGTTGAGGATCGTCTCGGGCTATTCGGCCGAGGCGGCGCAGGCGATGCGCACAGCGCTGCGCAAGGCCATAGAGCTGAGGCCGAGCTTCGCCGAGTCTTACCAGCTTCTCGCCTTCGTCAACCTTGTGATGGGCGACCGCACAGACGAGTCGGTCGATCTGATTAAGAAGGCCCTCGCGATTTCGCCGGGTAATCCAGAATACTCGATACTGCTGGCCGAGATCTACCTGCACAAGATGGATCTGAAAGCGGCCCGCGCGGTCGCCGAGCCCATAGCCAACCGGGCCTCGTCCGAGATGGCCCGCAAGCGCGCCGAGTCCCTGCTCGGCTCGATCAAGAAGGCGGAAGAGCGCATGGCGGCCGAGAAAGAGAGGGCCGCCAGCGCGGCCGTCAAAGAGTACGAAGCGCCGAAGGTGGAGAACGTATCGCAGGAGGAGAGGTTCCTCGGATGGATACAGCAGCGTCTGCGCAAG
The DNA here is from genome assembly GCA_035249305.1 of Blastocatellia bacterium. Taxonomy (GTDB): domain Bacteria; phylum Acidobacteriota; class Blastocatellia; order UBA7656; family UBA7656; genus DASUNP01. The sequence goes on from DATFGQ010000131.1 coordinate 32,021, forward strand.
CCCGCCGATGGCGAGCAGCGCGTGCAAGGCATGCTGGTCAACATCGAGTGCGCCCCGAAGAACGTCGTCTACACGATCAGGCTCGGCGAGCGCGTAATTAAGCTGCGGAGCGATTCTCTAGTCGACGTCGACATGGTCTCGCACAAGTACAATGAGGAGCTCGTGATGGGCTGCGGGCCGACCAAGCCCGAAAGCGCCGTGGTGATAGTCTACCGCCCCGCGGCCGACGCGCGTAGGAAGATCGACGGCGTTGCCATCTCGTTTGAGTTCGTGCCGGCCAAATTCCAGTTGAAAGAGTGACGCGCGCCTCTCGACGAAATGAGCAGGCAATCGATTGTAGGCGACAGACATCACTTCGTAGCAGGCTCGGTCGCCTCTGCGGCCTTCGGCATTATGTAGCTGCGCCGCGATAGCATTACGACCTTGCCCTCTCTTTTCTCCACCCCGTCTGCGACCTGTATCCGGATTCGCCTCCGCTTGCCGTCCCGCGCCGTGTTAGTCGGGGTGTAGGCGAGCGAGTAACTCGCCGCCACGTTATCGACGACGCGGTTGAGCGCCCTGCTCATGCTCTTAGGCGGTTCGCTCAACAACTCGCCGCCCGTCTCTTCGACGAACTTCTTCAGGCTCCCCGACCGCAGTCCCAGGCGGCGCAGCAGGCTGGTCGGCTTGCCGCGAAATGTCTGTTCGAATCTCCCACCGAGCGTCTTGACTAGCACGCCCGACACGACCGCGCCCGATTCGAGCACGGCCTCCAGCGCCTCGCCCTCTGACCGCTTCGAGAAATCTATGCTCGCTTCGAGGCTCGTCAAGACTACTATGAGCCGGCGGCCCGCGGGGTTGGCCGCCTTCCTCATATACTCCGCGGCTTCGTATATGCCCGCGTTAAAGTAGTGCTGCTCGCTCTGATGCTGAGACTCCACGGACATTATCTTATCGGCGATCAACGCCCGGTCGCGCGTGAAGGGCTGCTGAAGGCTCACCTTGTTGGAGAAGGTCATTATCGCCACTTCGTCTTCGGGTTTAAGGCGGCTGACCGCCTCGACGGTCGCGGCGCGTATCTGCTCGTTGAAGGCGTTTACGCAACCGGCCCGGTCGACCAGAAGCAGGATCGAGACAGGCTCTTTGCCACGGCTGAAGTGAGTCACGGTCTGCTTCACGCCGTCCTCGAACAACACCACGTCGTCCTTGGCGAGGTCAGGCAGCACGCGCCCTGTCTTCTTATGGACGGGGAGCAGGTCGATGACGACCAGGTCGGCCCGCAACCTGAGAGTCTGCTCTTCGGGCGTCGGCTGTTGCCCCTGCGCACAGAAGCTGAAGAGTGAGATAAAGATTACAACAGACTGTAAAGCTACGAGCTGGTTCATGGCATCGACCTTACGGGTTGGGGTTTATACGATCTCGGGTAGAATCACTTCGGACTTCGAGGTTGCATGAGAATATTATTTTTCGCCTTGCTCCGCAAGCTCACCGCGCCGTCTGAGCGTGCAGCCAACACTACGAGCGCGGTATGCGTCTCAATTATAGGCGGCCCTGGCATAGGGCTTGCCACTAATAGTATTGAACAAGGGGGTAAAAACTATGCGTAATCTTACTTTCAAATCCTTAACTGCGTTAGCAGTTTGTTGCATGGTGATGGCCTTGGCCTCGCCAAGCTTCGCGCAGCGGCGCGGGCCGTCGCGCTCTTACACCAGGGTCAATGTCGACCGGCTGATCCGACAGGCGGAGAACCGCAGCGATCAGTTCGTCGCGATCTTCGACCGCGCGCTCGACAGGAGCCGGCTTGAAGGGACCATCAGGGAAGACCGCTTGAACGAGCGAGCGTTCCAACTGGAAAGAGAGCTGAACGTAGTCCGTCAGCAGTTCAACCGGACCGGCGATCATTACAGCGTACGGTCACACGTCGCGAACGCTTTGGAGGTCGCTCAAGGCATTAACACGGTGATGCGCAACCGCCGCCTCATTCCCGTGGCGGAGAGGCAGTGGACGCTGCTCCGGTCAGACTTGAACCGCCTGGCCGCGATCTACAACCTGCGCCAGCTAAGGTAGCAAGTAAGAAGCGGGAGCGATCAGGGCTCCCGCTTCTTACTTTGTTCGTCATGTTATACTGCGCGCGATGAAGCGAAGAATTGCAGAAGCCGCGATAAGCATTCTCCTCGTAACTCTCTCCTCGGTCGAAGCAATCGCACAGTTCAAACAAGTAAAGACGAATGCGGAGATCGCCGCCTGGGCTGACGACTACATGAAGAACGCCGTGAAGTTTGACCATTTCAGCGGCGCCGTCTTAATCGCGCGGGACGGAGAACCGATCTTCAGTAAAGCCTACGGGATGGCGAATTATGAATTGAGCGTCCCGAATAACCTTAATACCAAGTTCCGCATCGGCTCGGTCAGCAAACAGTTCACGGCGGTCGCGATTATGCAGCTACAAGAGCGCGGCAAGTTGAGCGTTAACGACCCGATCTGCCAGTATCTCGACGATTGTCCGAACGCCTGGAAGCCGATCACGATAAAACATCTTTTGAACCACACGTCGGGGATCGTGAGCTTTACGCGCCTGCCCGAGGCGTCCGGCGCTTTTCTTCTTCTGCCGCACGCCCACTCGGAGATAGTCAATATCTTTCGCAATCTCCCTCTCGAATCGAAACCGGGTGAAGAGTATAACTACAATAATTCCGGCTACTATCTTTTAGGTTTGATTATCGAAAAAGTATCGGGCGTCACGTACTCCGAATACTTGCGAAAGAATATATTTGCGCCGCTTGGAATGAATGATACCGATTCTGATGACCAGCAGGCCGTCATTAAAGACAGGGCGTCGGCCTACTATCTGGGAGATGATTCTATTTTTCGCAACGCCGATTATACGAACATGAAGATCCTCTTTTCGATGGGCGGCGCGTATTCGACCGTGAATGACCTGTTGCTGTGGGAGCGGTCGTTTACGACCGGCAAGCTTCTGAAGGCCGCGACCAGGGAAGAGATCTTTACGCCCGGCAAGGGTAACTACGGTTACGGATGGTGGATCGACAAGTTGGGAGACTGCAAGCGGATGTATCACGACGGCGGGATCACGAGTTTTTCATCATCATTGCAAAGGTTGCCCGACGCTAGCTTGACCGTGATCGCGATCAGCAACAGGGGCGACGACGGCGGGATCAGGGCGGCGTATGATATCGTCGGAAAGGTTTGCGGAGTACCCGCGACTGTCAGAGCCATTCAACCGGAATTGATGAGCTTGAATGCCGAGAAGCTGCTCGAAATAGTTAATAACGCGAAATCGCAATTCCCGATATTCGATGTCCAGGAGCGCAAGGTTGAAGAGATCGGCAATTATTTGATGCTCATCAAGCAGAAAAGACAGGCCGTCGAAGTCTTCAGGTTAAACGCCATGCTTTATCCGAAAAGCGCCAACGCATACTTTAAGCTGGCGGCGGCTTACGAAGCGGTCGGAGACAAAGCCCTGGCCATTAAGAATTTCAAGCTGTGCCTTGAATTAGACCCGGCTAACAAAGCGGCTCGGGAGCGGCTTGAAAAACTTGACTGAAGACATACTTACGGCGTGAAGTTGAACGTGATCATCTCTATAGCCTTTATCGCCTTACCTTTTACCACCGCGGGAGTAAATCTCCACTGATTGCGCGGCCCGCTGCTATACTCCGCACATGAAGCTCACGGTGAGGCACGCATGCCAATCGAACTCGATCATACCATTGTCCCGTCGCACAATGCGGTCGCCCGAACTTCTCTTCAACCAGCGAGTCCGTCTGGTTCACTCACTTCCGGCGGGGTTGTAAACCAGATTCAATGTGATTATAATCACCTACGGTTTTGCCCCATGGGTTCTTCAGCATGTTGTTCGCCGAACGACTCGATTCCGTTATTCCAATGCCCGGCCCTGACGACAGGAGACACAAAATGGCTAACGACATAGATCAGATGGCAGAGTTGCACGCGCTGCTCGACCCGTTAATGGACAGCGGCGTCCTGAGCCGTGAAGAGTGCGATGAACTCTGCGAGAGGCTCAATGAATTCCTCAACGCCGTCCGGGCGCCGCACATACCGAACGGCGAGAGCTATTGGCAGCACTTTCAGGGGCTGTTCGATTTTAAGCAGCACCCGCAGGGCAAGACGCCGATGAACGCGGCGAACCTCTGCCCTGAGCCCAAGGGGCTCCTGGAGCTGGCCAACTTATTGCGCTTACTGTACAACCGAAATGTCGCTCAGCAGACTCGGATGGGAGAAGGAGAGCGCGCCCAGCAGATTCGGGCAGCTCGTTCGGGCCTCGCCAGAGCCCTGGGACTACCGCCCCCGGCCCCGAACCGGACCGATCTGGCCATTGTTCGCAACGCAAGCGAAGGGAACAACGCTATTAGCTGCGGCTATCGCCATTGGTCGACGGCCGAACGGGAGAACGTGGTTCTGTGGAAAGAGAATCACCCGACAAACCTCGACACGTGGCAACTGCGCGCCACTTGGCGTCGGCCTGCCAATGACCCTTTGTTCGACATCCGCGTCGTCGACTTCGATTCGACAATGTCGGACGACATTATCCTTGAAAGGTTCCTTCAGAGGATCGACTCTCGGACGCGCTTCGTCTCTTTCTCCGAGACGGCCAACAGCACGGGCTTTCGCATACCGGAGTTCGTAATCAGGAGGATCTGGAACCACGTGCAGAATCTCAACAACTGCCACGTGCACATAGACGGCACCATGGCGTGGGGCGCGCGCGCTATCGACCTGTTGAACCTTGGCTGCCATAGCTTCACATCGAGCGCGCACAAGTGGTTCCTTGGGCCGAAAGAGACGGGCATCCTCTACATGCATCCGGATAAGGTGGGAAACTTTACGCCAAGCATCTTCGCTTACGACTACGCGATCAATCTCCGGCAGTGGAATAACTTGCCCAACGACGCGCTCCGCTTCGAGCTGCTCGGCCAGCGCGACGACGTGAACATCATCACGTTGGCGTGGACGCAGATGATGTGGGACGCGTTGGAGGGCCGCAACCCCTACCAGCGAGTCTCCGACCTTGCCCAGCACCTGAAGACCGAGCTTAGGAGGCACGACTGGGACTTAATCACGCCCGTTGACCAGAATCGGAGCCTGGGTGTGGTTCGGGTAATAGCGGAGCCGGATGACCAAGACATGTCGCTCTATGAGTGGATGTATGACGTGAAAAACATCGCCGGATCGGGTGGTAAAACACCGGATAATAAAGAGACGTTCCGCCTCTGCCCACACATCTACAACACGCTTGAAGACGTCAATAACGCGATCAACGGCATGAACGAGTGGAGCGAGAGCGGGAAATAGCGAGCGGGTCCGCTCCCTGTCATTTCCTCTTCAGGGTGTATTATCGAGTGTTATGGTTCCACCTCACATTAGAATTGGTCCTGATGCGAGGCGGAACCAGGATTAGGTTGAGTCTGTCTCTAGCAGAGGTGTGAAGAATCACCTCCGCTCGTAACATCAATCAGCGGTATATTCTCACGAAGTCGCTTAGCGTATTGCCGCTCGGCCAGTCGTTATGACACTGACCGTCACTCCCTCTCCAGGACCTATTAGTCGCCGTGTATAGGATCGTCCCCGCAAGTCCGTTCCCGTCCCAAGACCGGCGTACCCCGTCGTAGAAGAAGTACGGCGTGTAATAGCTTTCTTGGCCTGTGCAGTTAGACCCCGTGTAGTGACTGATATACGCATCCTGCACTGAGGTAGTCTGAGTCTCCCTGTATATCTTGACGAAGTTGCTGAGTGTATTGCCGCTCGGCCAGTCGTTGTGGCACTGACCGTCGCTGCCTTTCCAGGACCTGTTGGTGACTGTGCGTAGGGTTGTTCCCGCAAACCCCTTCCCATCCCAGGACCGGCGTACCCCATCGAAGAAGAAGTACGGCGTGTAGTAATGTTCTTCGCCTGTACAGTTAGACGCCGTGAAGTGGCTGATGTACGCATCATTAATGAGCGTACAACTGCTTTCCGGGCAGCCTTGTGCTTGCGCATTCACGCAGCAGCAGACCACAAAAAACACTGATCCTAGCGCCATAATCCTTAAAGCTTTCATTTTGTTCCCCTCCTCAATGCCTACCTGAGATCGTCAATATCAGGTAGTTGGTTGAAGTTAGACGCAACAGGGATCGAAAGCCGAAAACCTTCGACACTCTGTTGATTGGACGCAAGCAATGTGAACGCCTGTGTGAAGAATTAGGTGCTTGCCTAAATGACCCGAGAAGGGAGAAACAGTGTGTCGCCACTTTCGGGACAATCACTAATGCTGCAAACAGCAGATCAATGACTGGCAACAACTTGTTTCAAATTATTAAGCAGTACCCATCTTCAACCCGTTAATCAATTCGGTGAGGATGAAATCTCGTAAAGAGAAGTCGAGGCGCAATGAATATACAAAGGATATGTTTTGTTATCAAGATTACAAAACATAATTCGGTAATTTACATTACTATAGCTACAAAAACTCATATTTGGGGGCGGGAACGGAGTCTAACAACTCCCTTTCAGCGGAAACAGTGAAGCAGGATGATTTACGCATTTTTTCTCAGACACGCGCCCGTGGCATTGTAGCACTGCGGTCCTCGGTGATGATCGATATCTTTAATCGTCGCTGATTCTGTAGCTGGAAAGGAAGCGGAGGTACTTATCTACGGAAAACTCATTCTCTGTTTTGTGAGATTCGCCCAGATCTCCCCGGTGATGCTTTGAGAGCAATTCGCGGCCATCTCGGCTGCTCTGCTACTTGTGCGCGTAGCACTTCATACGCTTGTGAAGTCGTTAGCTCGTCTATCGAGCAGTTGAACATCGCTTGACTGCGGGCCTCGGCATTTTCGACCGTCCGACCTGCCCGGCTATGGAAAAAGCGCAGAGGTTATTCACCTTGAGGAAAGGAAAACGGGGTGAATCGGAAAGCCCGGTCACAAATCGGTCACAAAGAAAAAACGGAAGCTTCGAGAGCTTCCGCTAAATCTTTGAAACTGAAAGTCGGGGCGATAGGATTTGAACCTACGACCTCTCGGTCCCGAACCGAGCGCTCTACCAGGCTGAGCCACGCCCCGTCAAAAAGAACTTTTATGATAGCTGCCTCTGTCGCAGGTTGTCAAAGTAATCACGCCGCTTGCCCGCTTACGCCTCTTTTGCCGATAGATCCCCCCGGTCCTGGCGCTTGTCGTCACTCTCCTGTTTCGTCAACTCTATGCTTATCTCCCGCTCCCGGCCACACTCGTAGCAAATCTGTATGATCTGATTATCCCCCTCGCGCCTGTGCGGGATGCCCCAGTAGTGCCTGTGATATAACCAGTCGCGTATCCCCATTCTCGTTCTCCAATACTATCAATTCTAATATGCCGGCTGTTGATACGACTAGCGCATATTCGCCTCGGCCTTGAGTCGGCGGGGCGCGTGGCACAACAATTGACTACCAGCAAGGCTGTTACGCGTCATGAGAAAGGTGGCTGTTATCATTAACACGGACGCGGGCTCTTTCCCCGGCGAGACGATTCTTGGCCGGGTCCGCGCGGCTTTCTGCCAGCGAGGCGTAGACGCGCGCGTCCTGCTCGCGCGCGGCAACACACTTCGTCGGCTATCCCGCTCTTTGCGCGACGAGGGCTTCGAAGTCGTTGCCGCAGGCGGCGGCGACGGGACCATCAGCTCCGTAGCGTCGGAGCTTGTTGGGAGCCGGACGGCGCTTGGCGTGCTGCCGCTCGGCACGTTGAATCATTTCGCGCGCGACCTCGGCGTGCCGCCAGACCTGGAGGGCGCCGTCTCGCTCATATGCTCGGGCGAGTCGAAGCCGGTCGACGTGGGTTGGCTCAACGGCCATACGTTTATAAACAACTCTAGCCTCGGACTCTACCCGGACCAGGTGAGGATGCGGCGGCGCTGGGGCAACAGGGTCGGTAAGTGGCTCGCGCTCATTCTAGCCTCGATCGCCGTGCTCGCGCGCTTCCGGTACTTGCGCGTCACGGCCGAGTTCAACGGCAAGCGTATAGTCAGGCGCTGCCCTATGGTCTTAATCAGCAACAACGAGTATAAGTTCGAGCCGGGGAAGCTGACCGAGCGCGAACGGCTGGACGGGGGAGTCCTGGGCGTCTATCTTTTGCGCGACGAAGGCCGGACAGGGATCGTCCGCATAGCGCTCCACAGCCTGGTCTTTAAACTCGAACAAGCGACCGGATTTGAGGGCGATAAAGCGAGGGAGGCCGTCATAACCACACGACGGAGACGGATCAGGGTGGCGCTCGACGGCGAGCTTTACAAGCTTGCCCCTCCGCTCGTCTACCGGGTGATACCCGGCGGGCTGCGCGTCATCGCCCCGACAGAGGAAGTCCTGAGTGCTGAGTCCTGAGTCCTGAGTAAGAGTTTTTCACTCAGGACTCAGGACTCAGGACTCAGCACTTAGAAAGAGATGAAAAAGATTCTGCACTTTTCCGACATACACTTCGGCGGGGCGCACGCGCCCGGACGGGCCGAAGCTATCCTCGCCGAAGTCGACCGCAGCCGGCCCGACGTTGTGACCGTGTCGGGAGATTTGACGCAGCGCGCGCGCTCGTTTCAGTTTCGCCAGGCGCGCGAGTTTCTCGACCGCATAAGCGCGCCCATAGTCGTCGTTCCCGGCAATCACGACGTCCCGCTCTGGCACGTCTTCGACAGGTTCTTGTCGCCGCTCGATAAGTACAAACGCTGGATCACAAACGACCTGAACCCTTTTTATAAAGACGACGAGATCGCCGTCGTCGGGATCGACACCACGCTCAGCTTCACGATAAAAGGGGGCGAGATCGCCGACCGCGACCTGCGCAGGGTGCGCGAGCTGCTTTCGCCCCTGCCGCCCACGATCTGCAAAGTCGTCGTCGGTCACCACCCGTTCGCCCCTCCGCCCGGCATTAAACGCGAGCGGGCCGTAGGCGGCGCGCGGCGCGCCATGAGATGCTTTGAGAAGCTCGGCGTCGAGATGGTGCTCACGGGCCATCTGCACCATACCTACATCACAAGCTCAAGGGATCTCTACCCTACGTCAAGACACGGCGTACTGCTCGTACAGGCCGGCACGGTCGCCTCTTTGAGGGGCCGGGCGAGCGAGCATAAGAAGAACTCTTTTAACCTCATCGAGGTCGATGACCGCGAGATCACAACGACCAGCTACATCTACTCGGATGAAAGCTTCGAGTTCGCGCCTCAGTCGACGCACACCTGGGCGCGGCCTGCGCCATTCGATACACTCCCGTGACTCTCTCTGTAATGAATATGTACGGACTCTCTGTCGCCCCCGCGCCGGGGCTTGATGAAAAAGCTTTGTTTCATGCGCACTTTTTGGAAGCGCGCCGGCTGGCACGCCCGTTGCGATTAGAGAAGTGTTGATTGAGTGACGGGGTGTCCGAGCCGGGCAATTAGGCACGGCGCGGGCGGGGTTGAGTAACCTTAACATGGAGGAAAACAAATGCTTTGGACTATCCTGGTAATTCTTCTCGTATTGTGGCTCTTAGGCTTCATCGGCGGCGTAGGCGGCGGGTTGATTCACTTGCTGCTCGTGATTGCCGCGATAGTCTTGATCTTCAGCCTGCTCAGCGGTCGCCGGACTGTCGTTTAAGAGCACGACGCGAGATCATATCAATAAAGGCTGGTGCGCAAATCGCCAAGCTTGCGCACCGGCCTTCTCTTCTTTACTTGCTCGATCTTGAGCATGTCTTAAAAGCCCTGTAGGGGCTCAATGTTTGTAGAACGCTGGCGCAAGTATCCGCCAACTCCGTAGGAGTTGAATGTCCTTGATATGACTCCTACGGAGTCAGGAGCTGTTTGGGCGATCGTTCTACAAACATTGAGCCCCTACAGGGCTTTATTCAATCAACATCTGGCTCATACCGAGCAGACACGCTTGCTACTTTTCAAACACGCTCTTACTCCGACCTGAGCCTCGGCAAATCTCTTCTACCAAAGACTGATCTCCGTCGGCAGGGAACCGGGAGTGCGGCATGGGCGTTATAATTGACAGCCCCCTGTGCCGGTGCTAGCTTCGATATAGCTGCCACGGGCTTTGAAATACGATGAATTCAAGGAGGGAGTGAGTATGTATCGGGTCTCTGCCAGGCAATTAATAATACTGGTCTTTTCAACGGCGCTTCTTACCGCGGTCATAGTCGCCTGCGCGCACCGCGCCCTGGACGGCGGGGGCGCAAGCATCGAGCGCCCTGTCATCGCCGACCCGACGGTGGCAACCGACGAGCAGAATAACATCGAGGTCTATCGCGCGTTCAGCCCCGGCGTGGTCAACATAACGAGCAAAGGCTACGCGAGGAACCTCTTCGGCGTCTACCCGACTGAAGGCACAGGGTCGGGCGCCATCATCGACGACCAGGGCCATATCATAACTAACTTTCACGTGGTTCAGGGCGCGTCGCAGCTCGAAGTCCAGGTCGAGAACGAAAAGTTCCCGGCCCGCTTGATCGGCACAGACCCCGACAACGACATCGCCGTCGTAAAGATCAACGCGCCGCGCGGCTCTCTGACGGTAATCAAGATGGGCAGCTCGCAAGGTCTGCAAGTCGGGCAGAAAGTCTTAGCCATAGGCAACCCGTTCGGGCTTCAAAGGACGCTGACCACGGGCGTCATCAGCGGGCTCGAACGCCCGATCCAATCGCCTAGGACGGGGCGCACCATCGAGGGCGCCATACAGACGGACGCATCGATCAACCCCGGCAACTCGGGCGGGCCGCTCCTGAACTCCCGCGGCGAGATGATAGGCATAAACACGCAGATCATCAGCCCGAACGAAGGCTCGGTCGGGATAGGATTTGCGGTGCCCATCGATACGGCGAAGAAGATCATCCCCGACCTCATCGCCAAGGGGTACGTGGCCTATCCCTGGCTCGGCATTTCGAGCGTCGCCATCAACCGCCAGATGGCCAGGGAATGGCAGTTGCCTGTCGAAGAAGGGATACTGATCGGCAACGTCTACCGCGGAAGCGGGGCCGCCGCGGCGGGGCTTCGCGGCACCGTCATGAGGCGGACTTTCATGGACACTCAGGTCGACCAGATGGGCGACATAATAGTGGCGATCGACGGTCAGCAGATAAAAAACAGCAGCGACCTCCAACGCGCGCTGAAGGATAAACAGGCGGGGCAGACTGTCGACGTGAAGTTGATCCGCCAGGGCCGGCAGATAAGCGTCGGCGTCCGGCTCACCGAGCGACCGCCCGATGCGCGTTGATGTGAGAGCGGCTATCTTGAATGCAAAGAGCGCGGGGTTGCTATGCATCCCGCGCTCTTTAGTTTTAGTTCGATCTTTATCGTTGCTCGCGCTGTTGTCTCCGATACTCCTGGACGGCCAGGTCGTGCTCGGCGGCGGTGCGCGAAAACTTATGACGCCCCTCGGTCCCGCTCACTACGAAATAGAGGTAATCGGTCTGTTCGGGGTAGAGCGCGGCTTCCAGTGATGCGCGGCCCGGCGAGGCTATGGGGCCGGGCGGCAGCCCCGCATAAATGTAAGTGTTGTACCGCGAATCGCGCTGGCGGTGGCGCGGCTGGTTCGGGTTCCCGTCGTAATCCCCGGCCAGTATCGCCGCGTAAATGAATGTCGGGTCGCTCCCCAGCGGCGAGCCCTGCTTGAGCCGGTTGTGGAAGACCGACGAGATTCTCGGCCGCTCGTCGGGGACCCTCGCCTCCTCTTCAATTATCGAAGCGAGAGTCACTACCTCGTGGATCGTCATTCTTAGCTCGCGCGCCCGCGCCCTCCACTCGGGCGTGAAGACTTCGTTGAAGCGCGCGACCATGGCGCGGATCAACTCGGCCTGCGTAGTCTTCGTGTTGTAGTTGTAGGTGTCGGGGAAGAGGTAGCCTTCCAGGTCGCGGGCCTGCGGCGCTATCTGCATTATCGGCGACTGGTCCGCCGTCAGTCGCAAGAACTCTTCCTTAGTGCCCTTGCCGGTCTTTGCGGCTAGAGTCTCCGCGATGTCGAAACGGTTGTAGCCCTCCGGGATGGTGACGCGCTCGACGTAGACAAGGCCGCGCTGAATCTTGTCTATGGCCGCAAGCGGAGTCGTGGGGGAATCGAATTGATAATCGCCCGCCCTGAGCGATGCGCCGCCCGTTATCCTGAGATAGATCTTCAGCGCCGTGGGGTCTGTGACGATGCCCGCCGCGCTCAAACGATTTATTATCGCCTGCGTGCTCATCCCCGGCTCGACCGTTATGACCTGGTCGGCCGCCTGATGATGGACCTCTCTGTTGACGCTCGCGCGCAGCCACATGAACCCGCCTGCCAGCGCGGCAATGATGAGCAAGAGGATCGCTAATAACGCGCACCCCAGCCGCGATCGCCTGCGCGGCGTCGGAGGTGGCGGCGCGGAGAAGGCCCGCGCGCTCGACTGGTCGGGCATGGCCTCGCCCGTGTTTAGTTTTTCGTCACGGTTTTCGATAAGTAGTCCTGTAGGATTATCATCGCGGCGAACTCATCCGAGCGCGCGCGCCTCTGCTGGCGACCGTACCCGCGTTCGATCATTATCTGCTCGGCTTCGTAGCTCGTTAATCGCTCGTCCTGTGTGAATAAAGGGACGCTGATGCGTGACCTGAGCCGCTCGGCGAATTTCATAGCCGCCGCCGCGGCCTCCCCCTCGGCGCCGTCCATCCTGAGCGGCAGGCCGAAGACCACGGCCTCGGCTTCAAGCTCCTCTACTAAAGCCTTCAGCCGCGCGATGTCGCGCTCGACGGTCGAGCGGCGTATCGTCTCGACCGGACGGACCGTGATGCCGAGCGCGTCGGATATGGCCGTCCCAATTCTCTTTGCGCCGAAGTCGATGGCAAGCACGCGCATTAATTGGAGTATAGGTAGGCCGCTCTGCGGGTGTCAACGAACCAGCAGAAAAGCTTATCCTTGCAGACGGGCTTGGCGCCGGGTTATTATAAATTGTGGCTGAAGCCCTTCGAAGGAGTCTCGGATGAAGTTTAAGACCAAAATCGCCATCGTAGTTTTCTCCACCCTGATTGCTTTTTACGCGATAGTCGGCAGCTTTATGTCTAAGTCCGGCCAGGCCGTAGCGCGCGGGAGTCAATACGCGCAGCTTGCGATCTTTGATGAGGTGCTGATGCACATCATCCGGGATTACGTCGACCAGCCCGACCTTGAAAAAGTGCGCATCGGCAGCCTGCGCGGGCTGGCCGAAGGGCTCGACCCTTACAGCGCCTACCTGACGCCCGAACAGGTCAAGCAGTACGACCCGAAAGCCAACCGCGGCGAGACCGGGCTGATACTGTCGAAGGTCGGCGGGTACGCTTACATAGTTTCGGTCCTGAAAGGCTCGCCCGGCGATCAGGCGGGGATACACGAAGGCGACTTTATAGAGTACGTCGGCAAGGTGCCTTCGCGCGACCTGAGCCTCTATGACATCGAGCAGCTCTTGAGCGGACAGCCGGGCACGCCCGTCGAGGTCCGCATACTTCACCGGGGCCAGTCGCGCAAGGTGACCATAACGCGCGGCAAGGTCGCGCAGCCCGCAATCGAGGCGCGCCTTGAAGAGCCGGGCACGGGCTACATAAAGGTCACGAGCATGGCCCCTGGCAAAGCCGCCGAGATCAAATCTCAGGTGACCGAGATGGTGTCGAAGGGCGCTCAGAAGATCGCGATCGACCTGCGAGGCGCCGCCAACGGGAATATCGAAGAGGGCGTCAGCGCGGCGAACCTCTTCGTCAACTCGGGCGTGCTGGCGCGGATCATAGGCAAAGGCGGCAAGGAGACGAAGGCCTACAACGCTGACCCAGCCAAGGTAGTCTTCAACGGCCCGCTGGTCGTCATCATAGACCGCAGCACGTCGGGCGCGGCCGAGATCGTCGCCGCCGCCGTGCGCGACCAGAAGCGGGGCGAGGTCGTCGGCGAGCGCAGTTTCGGGAGCGGCTCCGAGCAGGAAGTCTATTCGCTTTCGGATGGCGGCGCGCTGTTGATCACGACCGCGAAGTACGCGCCCATGTCCGGCAAGCCGTTTATGGACGAGGCCGTCAACCCGACGGTCAAGGTCGAGCGGCTGGCTGAAGCCGAAGTGATACTGCCCGACGGCAACGACGACGAAGAGTCACCGGAAGAGAGCGCCGCGCCGGCGCAGCCTAACCCCGTTAAGACGCCCGAGCCGCCCGTCGAAGACGTTCAGCTCAAGAAGGCGTTTGAGATTCTCAAGCAAGCCAGTGCCAAAGGCCAGGCCGTGCAGAAGCGCGCTTCCGTCTTGAAGATGCCCGCCCCCATAGGCGCGGTCAGTGAGACGAGGCTGGATACTTAACCTCGAAAGAAAATAGTCAGACAAAAACCGGGGGCCGCTTTCGTCGAAGCGGCCCCCGGTTTTTTACGATCCTGATGGTTCAGCCCTTGAGAATATTCTTCAGTACGAACCATACGTTGGCGGGCCGCTCGGCCAGCCGCCGCATGAAATAAGGGTACCAGTACTCGCCGTAAGGCACGTAGACGCGCATCCCGTAGCCTTCCTTCACGAGCTTCTCTTGCAGGTCGCGCCGAATGCCGAAAAGCATCTGAAACTCGTACCGGTCCGAGGCGATCCCTTTCTCGGCCGCGAACTGTTTTGTGGCCGCGATCATGTTCTCGTCGTGCGTGGCTATCCCGTGGTAGATGTCCGACTCAAGCAGGATCTTCATTATGTGCACGTAGTTCTTATCGACGTCGGCCTTGTCCTGAAACGCGACTGTCTCAGGCTCTTTGTAAGCCCCTTTGCAGAGGCGTATCCGCGCGCCCATCTGTAACAGATCTTTCACGTCGCTCTCGGTGCGGTAGAGGTACGACTGGACGACTATGCCGACGTTGTCGAACTCCTTTCTCAGCCGCTTGAATATGCCGATGGTCGCGTCGGTCTTCGTCGAGTCCTCCATGTCTATGCGCACGAAGTTCTGATAGCGGCCGGCGGCCTCGACAAGCGTGCGTGTGTTTTCGTAGCAGTGCTCCTGGTCTATGTCGAGCCCGAGCTGCGTGAGCTTCACCGAGACGTTCGAGTTAAGCCCGTTCTTCTCTATGTGGTCGAGTACGCGGAGGTACTCGCGCACCTCCTGGCGCGTCTCGGCCTCGGACTTGATCGACTCGCCCAGGTGATCGAACGAGGCGCTGATCGATTTGGCGTTGAGCTGGCGGATGGCTTCGACCGCCTCGGCCACGTCGTCGCCTGCCACGAAGCGGTGCGTTACGTTGTTGAAGGATTTGAACCGAGTGAGAAAGTTCTTAAAGCCGTTGCTTTCCGACAGGTATAAAAGGAGCGATTTCGTCATCGTCTGTTTTTGCTGTGTGAATCAAGCGCCCGCCTAGCCGCGGGTATCTATCCCGTCAAACCTCAGAATAAACTACCTAAGGAGTGAAATCAACCGCGCGGCAAAAAGCCAGAAAACCGTTGACACTCGTTTGCGACTTGCATATACTCGGCGATTGAAATTGAAAGTTGTTTTCAATTTCAATCGAAAAATAGATTATTTGGCTGAAAAAGCCAAGAAAAAGGCGGTTTGAAGTTCGGGTTCTGAACCGGAGGCGGGAAATGAAGCTGAGAGCCAGGAAGAACAAAAAGAAAAAAAACAAGAAGCTTGTGTCGCGGCGGTCCGGCCCGAAGTTCTGGATGACAGTCGGCGCGGTGAGCGCGATGACAGCCTGCGGCGCATTAAGCTGTCACCCGGCCGGACTCGCGTACGCGCGATCGCCCCGCAGCTCATTTCCGGCGATCTATTTCAGAAGCCAGGCCCAGGCGACCTTCCGCCTCGACATTCCGCCGGGGCCTCTAGACGCCGCGATCGACGCCTTTCAGCAGGTGACAAAGTGGAAGGTGACGCTGAGCAAAGTTGAGATCGGCGCTATTCAATCGCCGGGAGTCACTGGCGTCCACACGATCGAACAAGGGCTGAACCATCTCCTCGCGGGCACGGGCGTCAGCTACCGTTTCACCGGCCCTGAAACTTTGACGCTCGAAGTGTCAGGGCCGACATCATCGATAAGCGTGACGGGGCCTGCGGCTACGATCTCGTCATCGAAATACACGGAGCCTCTGCGCGACGTGCCGCAGACGGTCTCGGTGATACCCAGAGCGGTCATCGAAGAGCAAGGCGCGACGACCTTACGCGACGTGCTGCGCAACGTGCCCGGACTCACGATCGCCGCGGGCGAAGGCGGCGCCCCGGCAGGGGATAACCTGACGCTGCGCGGGTTCAGCGCGCGCAACGACGTTTTCGTAGACGGCGTGCGCGACCTCAGCCCGCAGGCGCGCGACCCTTTCAACCTGGAGCAGGTCGAGGTGGTCAAAGGGCCTGCCTCTGCTTACAACGGGCGCGGCTCGACCGGCGGCACGATTAACCTGGTGAGCAAAGCGCCGGCCGTCGTCCCTTTCTACGGCTTCACCTTCAACGTGGGCTCGGACGAAACGAAACGAGTCACGGCCGATGTCAACGTGCCTTTAGAGCGGTTGGGATTGGGTAAGCGCACGGCGTTCCGGTTCAACTTCCTGGCGCACGAGTCGGGAGTGGCCGGGCGCGATGTTGTTGAGAATCAGAGGTGGGGCGCTGCTCCTTCGCTGGCGCTCGGCCTGGGCACTCCCACGCGGCTGACGCTCAGCTATTTCAAACTGAAGCAAGACAACATCTCGGACTACGGTATACCGTGGGTCCCGGCTACTAATAACGCGCTCAGAGAGTTCAGAGACAAGCCCGCGCCGGTCCCGCGCGACACCTTTTACGGGCTGAGGAATCGTGATTTCGAAAAGCTTAATTCCGACCTGGCGACCGTCAGGCTCGACCGCGATTTCAGCGACTCGTTCACCCTGCGAAATCAATTCCGTTACGGGAGGTCGACGCGAGATTCGATCGCGACCCCGCCACGTTTTGCCGGCGACAACTCCACGGCCATCAACCGCGAGCTGAGGTCCTGGCTCACCGAAGACGAGATATGGGACAACCAGGCTGATCTGAGGGCGCGATTCTCGACCGGAGCAATCGAGCACTCGCTTATTTCCGGCCTCGCCTTAACTCGCGAGCACAACGAGCGCAAGACTCGCACCGCTCCGAACATGCTCACGACCCTGCTCAACCCCAACCCCGATGACGTGTTCACGGGCGCGATCACTTTGAGCCCCATCGTAGGAGATGTTACAGGCAACTCGGCAGCGGCATTTGCGTTCGACACGGTCAAGCTCGGCAGTAAGTTCGAGTTGAACGGCGGGCTGCGCTGGGACTATTTCGACGTTGAAGGCATCAACACCGCGGGGCTGGAAGTCGCGCGAATAGATCGCATGCTCAGTTGGCGCGCGGGCGCGATTTACAAGCCGCGAACGAACGGCAGCATCTACGCGGCCTACGGAACGTCGCTCAACCCTTCGCTCGAAGGGCTGTCGTACCAGACCGCTAACGTCGCGATCGAGCCTGAGAAGACTTACACCTTCGAGGTCGGCAGCAAGTGGGATTTGTTGAACGAGCGTCTCCTGGTGAGCCTGGCCGGGTTCCGCGTCGAGAAGACCAACGCGCGCACGCCGGGCCTTCTGCCTGACGACCCGCCGCAGGTCTTAGAAGGCGAGCAGCGCGTCTATGGCGCGGAGCTTGGCGTGACGGGCACGATCAGCCGAGACTGGACGGTATTTGCCGCCTACACTTATCTCGACAGCGAGATACTGAGGTCGAACACCTTAGCGGAAGTCGGCAAAGAGCTCTTGAATACGCCGAAGAACTCCGTCAGCTTTTGGACGAGCTACCAGCTCCCGTGGAAGATCGAAGCGGGCGGCGGGGTCCGTTTCGTCGACGACCGCTACGGCAACAACACGAACACCAGGAGGGTCGGCAGCTATACGACTGTCGACGCTATGGCCTCGCGCCCGCTCAGTGAGCACATAGACCTCCGACTGAACCTTTACAACCTGAGTAACGCGTATTATTTCGACCGCCTGGGCGGCGGCCATCTTGTGCCGGGCGCCGCGCGGTCCGCGAACTTGAGTCTTAACTTTCGTTTCTAAGTAGGTCGGAGAAGCCTGATATGTTGTTAGCTATCCCGGATGTTTTAACCCCGCAGCAAGCGTCGCAATGTCGGCAGATGCTCGAAGAGGCGGATTGGGTGGACGGGCGCGTCACGGCCGGCCATCAGTCGGCCCTTGAGAAAAATAACCTCCAGCTTCCCGAAGATCATCAGACCGCGCGGCAACTGGGGGATATGATTATCGCGGCGCTCGAACGCAATCCGATGTTCATGGCCGCCGCGCTGCCGTTGAAAGTATTTCCGCCGCTCTTCAATCGTTACCGCGAGGGCGGCTCGTTCGGCACGCACGTCGACAACGCGATTCGCCAGGTTACAGGCACGCCGTACCGCGTCCGCACGGACCTTGCGGCGACGCTCTTCTTCAGCGCGCCCGAAGAGTATGACGGGGGCGAGCTGGTGGTCGAAGACACTTACGGCGTGCATAGTGTCAAGCTGCCCGCTGGCCATCTGATTCTCTACCCGGCGAGCAGCCTGCATCAGGTCAGTCCCGTGACGAGGGGCGAGCGCCTCGCCTCGTTTTTTTGGGTCCAGAGCATGGTGCGGGATGACGCGAAGCGCACGATGCTGTTCGACCTAGACCTTGCCGTTCAGCGCGTGAGCCAGGACCTGCCCGATCATCCATCTGCCGTGCAGTTGACCGGCTTATATCATAATCTGCTGCGATTGTGGGCCGACGTTTAAATGAGACGACTACGCAAAATTATTTTCTGGTGCCATCTGCCGGTGGGGGTGATCGCGGGGATAATCATTCTGATCATGTCGGTCACCGGCGTGTTGCTAGCTTACGAGAAGCAGATCATCGCCTGGGCTGACTCGCGCAACTGCCGCGATGTGGCGGCCGGCCCGGACCGCCCGCGCTTGCCCGTCGAGGGGCTGATACGCGGAGTCAAGCTGAAGGCGCCTGACGAACCTCCGACGGCGATGACGGTGCGCTCCGACCCGGAAGCGCCTGTTGCTTTCACCCTTTCAAGCGGCCGCATTCTCTTTGTCGATCCGTACACCGGCGAGATCGTAGGCGCGGGCTCGAAAGGGGCGAGAGATTTTTTCCGCACCGTCACCGACTGGCACCGCTGGCTCGGCGCGCAGGGAGAAAACCGCACAGTCGCCCGCGCCATCACGGGGGCATGCAACATAGGCTTTCTGTTTTTAGTCTCGAGCGGTTTTTATTTGTGGTGGCCGCGCGGCTGGACCTGGTCGCAATTCAAAAAGATCCTCTGGTTCAAACGGAGGCTCTCGGGCAAGGCGCGCGATTTCAACTGGCATAACGTGATCGGAATCTGGTCCGCTGTGCCGCTATTCATCATCGTGCTTTCGGCGACGGTGATCTCGTACACCTGGGCTAGCAACCTCGTCTATCGCATAGCGGGTGAGACGCCGCCCGCCCCGCGCGCCGCGCCTGCTCAGCAGGCTGGAAACGCCATGCCAAAGCCAGAAGCATCAGACGTGTCGCCGACGGTCGGGCTTGAAGAGCTTTTGATGCAGGCCGAGCATCAGGCGGCTGACTGGCAGAGCATCAGCTTGCGTCTGCCCGCCTCGGCCGAAGAGCCGTTGACGCTCACGGTTGATGGAGGCAACGGCGGTCAGCCCCAAAAGCGCGGCCAGTTCGTACTGGACAGAAAGAGCGGGGAGAGTCGCTGGGAGTCGTTTTCGAGTTACACGCCCGGCAGAAAGGTGCGCTCAATCTTGCGCTTCGCGCACACGGGTGAAGTGGCGGGCGCGACCGGCCAGACCATCGCCGCGATCGCATCGCTCGGCGGGTCGGTGCTCGCCGTGACAGGGCTTGCGCTCGCGTGGCGGCGCTTCCGCGCATGGCTTGCGCGCGCGCGGGCCGGCGGGACTGTTCAGGTCGGCTCTCAGATGGCGGAAAGCGGCGGCGAATAGTGGGTGAGCCGAGCATGAAGGCGTTTGCAGCTCGGGAGTGCTTGAAAAGCCCCGGATGGGCGCGATTCAATAGGAAGCCTCGAAGAGGCGAGATTCAATAGCCGAAAGCCCCGTAGGGGCGCTATTCAATAGCCCGGCGCATCGCGCCGGGTAACGCACGCATACAAAACAAAGCCCTGAAAGGGCGGTATAACTATCGCGCCCTTTCAGGGCTTCTCGTTACTATCAATCCATCTCCAGGGGCGGTGCCCCTGGCTATTGAATTGCGCCCCTACGGGGCTTATTGAATCCGCGCCTCTTTGAAGCTTTAGTCTTTTATCTCCACGCCCGTTGCGACCATCGTGATTATCTGCTGCGGGCCTTTGATGGCCGAAGGGTCCGGCTTCTCTTTAGACTCCTGCGCGATGTGTTGGGCGTGCATCTCGCTTATAGTCTTCTTCTCGATCATGCCTTCGAGGACGACCTTCTTGCCCGCAGCGTCCTTGGGCACAAAGAAGCCGTAATCCTTAAACGATACGCGCATAGCGCGCTCGCCATCCGTGATGACCAGCCAGCAGCCTTTGGCCTGGCACACGTCTTTAATCTCGCCCTCTAGCTTTATGGTCTTGCCCGCTAACTTATCGACATCCGCCATCGCTTTATCTAAAGCGACGACCTTTGCATCCGTGAAGGGCGCGCCGAAGTGTTTACCCTCTTTATGGTCGGCCAGCGCCGGGGCCGCGACGCACAGCGCGGCTATAACGAATGAGAGCTTAATCCAACGATTCATCATTTTGCCTCCCGCAGGTCTGATTTAACAGCCCAGTATTATAGCCGCTGCGGCCGGGTTTAACCTAGCCGGCATTGCTTTATTTTTTTGCCTGATTCGGCCAGGCGTGTATAATCTCTCCAGGCGTAACCTGACCATGGAACGAGAAGAGAAACAGATATTTCATGAGCATCTAAAGCGCGAGCGGCTGAAACGAACTACGCAGCGCGATTTGATCCTCGACGTGTTTCTCGACACCGAAGGGCACGTCTCCAGCGAAGAGTTGTACGCGCTTGTCAAAGCCAAAGACCCCTCGGTGGGATTTACCACCGTTTACCGCACGCTCAAGCTGTTGCGCGAGTGCGGGCTGGCGCGCGAGCTTGAATTCCACGACGGCCGCACGCTCTACGAGCACGAGTACAAGCACACGCACCACGACCACCTCATCTGCACGCGATGCGGCGCGCTGATCGAGTTCTACAGCGAGGAGATCGAGTCGCTACAGGACGAGATAGTCCGCAAGTACCGCTTCAAGCCCTTGCGCCACAGCCACCGCATATTCGGAATATGCTCCGACTGCCAGAAGGTCGAAAGAGCTTCCGGCAAGGCCAGAGCCTCCGCCAAGTGATCCGGTTGCCCAGGATCAGCCCCACGACTTATCATTGATTAGAGGGTGATGCTCTTGCTTGACAGTGATCGATCCGACAGGACGCTTAATGGCCGCCCGATGGTGATTGCGCACAGGGGCGCGTCCGGGCTCGCGCCGGAAAACACGGCGGCGGCCTTCAAGCTGGCCATAGCGCAAGGAGCGGACGGCGTCGAAATGGACGTCCAGTTCTCTTCGGACAACCGCGCGGTGGTCATACACGACTGGCGCGTCAACCGCACGACCGACGGCCGTGGGCCTGTGAGCCTTCTCACTTCGGACCAGCTCGCCAGGCTCGACGCGGGCGGCTGGTTCGACCGCAAGCTCATCATAAGGCCCAGGCTCCGCGCCCAGCTTGAGCGCGAGGCGAATATTAGCATCAACGGTAGCCCCGTCTACGCGGGCGAGCCCGTGCCCACGCTTGAATCGACGCTGGCGCTGCTGGGGCCGGCGAACCTCCGGCGCGTCTACATCGAATTGAAAAGCAGCGCGGCGACAAGAGGCGCGTTGCTGGCCGAAGTGGTCGCTTTAGTACGCGCCTTTCGAATGGAGCGGGCCGTCACGCTGTTGTCTTTCGACCACGACGCCGTCAAAGAGGCGAAGCGGGTCGCGCCCGACATCCGCACGGCCGCGACTTTCCCGATCGCCGGCCGCGCACTGGCTACGGCGCGGTCGATCGTGTCGGCGGTCGAAAGCCTGGGGGCGGATGAGGCCGCCTTACATTTCGGGCTGGCTACGCGCCGCGTCGTCGCGGCGCTGCACGACAAGGGGCTTTCTGTCTCGGCCTGGACGGCCAACAGCCCGCTCGTCTTCCGGCGGCTGATAAACAGCCGAGTCGACGCGATAATGACCAATTTCCCCAACAGGCTCTTCGGCACGCTCGATCAGACAGCGCCGCGCCTGTCGCGAAAGATCAGACGCAATGGCAACTGATGTGACAGACACCGTCAACGCGCCGCAAGACCGGCAAGGCCATTCTGACTTTCAGAGAATAGTCTCGCGGCCTCATTTCACGGTGCGCCACACAGTCTCCGGCGGCTGCGAGTTTCAACCTCACTCGCACTCGGCCTTCACCGTGACCGCGCTGATTTCGGGAGAGATGTTCGTTACGATCGGTGAGAACGATCATCGCCTGTCGCCGGGCGACGTGGCGCTAACCGACATAGGGCAGTCTCACGCGGGGCATGCGCGGGGCGTCGAATTCCTCTCCGTCTCGATCAACCCGGCTCAGGTCGAAGAGCTGGTCGCGGAGCTTGGGCTGACTCGAACGACCGCCGAAGTCGTCTTTAACGCGAGCGTCGTATCGGACAATGCCATAAACAGCATCGCGCAATCGATCGCGGTCGAGATCGCCGACGAGCGCGTAGGCCACGCCGCGATGCTCGACGCGCTCGTGCGCCAGCTCGTCATTCACCTCCTGCGTTCGCACATGACCGTGCGCAAATCTGCGCGCATAGAGCTGTCGCGGGCCGGCCCCGTAGACCGCCGTTTGCGACTCGCCATCGAGTTCATGCACGACAACTTTTCGCGCGAGCTTGCGCTCGACGAGATAGCCTCGGCCGCGTATCTGTCCGAGTACCACTTCGCGCGGCTGTTCAAACAGATCACGGGCGTTACGCCACACACCTATCTTGCCAACCTCAGACTTGAGCGCGCCCGTAGGCTGCTTGCGGAAACGCCATTCCCCGTCAGCGAGATCGCCGCGATGGTCGGCTATCAGAGCCAGAGCCACTTCACAAAGATCTTCAAATCCGTTACCGGCATCACGCCCCGCGCCTACAGGGAAGCGTTAACGGCAATCCGCCGCTAATTATCAGCAATATCGCGCAAGAAGCTCCGGCCGCATTCTGTTTTAATGGATAGTGCGAATCGTGTGGACGGTGGCCGGAAGACTTTCGGAAAGGGAATCAGATGTCAACTCAGAATCAGAAAAAGGCTGTAGAGATTGAAGAGGCGAAAGGCCGCCTGGGCGTGTTGCTGGTCGGGCTTGGCGCGGTCAGCACAACTTTCATCGCCGGCGTGGAGGCGATCAAGCGCGGCATAGCCGAGCCCATCGGGTCGCTCACGCAGATGGGGACGATACGCCTGGGCAAGCGCACGGACAATCGCGTGCCGATGATCCGCGACTTCGTGCCGCTGGCGACGCTCGAAGACTTAGTGTTCGGCGCGTGGGACATCTTCGAAGAGGACGCTTACGAATCGGCCCTGCACGCGGGCGTGCTTGAGCGCGACCTGGTGAACCAGCTCAAGAGCGAGCTTCAATTCGTGAAGCCTATGAAAGCCGTCTTCGACCAGCACTACGTCAAGCGTCTGAACGGCACACACGTCAAGCAGGGCGCGAACAAGATGGAGCTGGCCGAGCAGTTGATGGCCGACATCGAAGAGTTCAAGCGCAAAAACGAGTGCGACCGCGTCGTGATGATCTGGTGCGCGTCGACGGAAGTCTTCATGCAGTGCGCGGATCAGCACAACGATCTGAAGTCGTTCGAACAGGCGATGCGCGACAACGACTCGGCGATCGCGCCTTCGATGATCTACGCCTACGCCGCGCTGAAATCGGGCGTGCCGTTCGCGAACGGGGCGCCGAACCTCACGGTCGACGTGCCCGCGCTGACGAAGCTCGCGCAGGACCAGGGGCTGCCCATCTGCGGCAAGGATTTCAAGACGGGCCAGACGTTGATGAAGACTATAATCGCGCCGGGGTTGAAGTCGCGCCTGCTCGGCCTGCACGGATGGTTTTCGACGAACATACTGGGCAACCGCGACGGCGAAGTGCTCGACGACCCCGAGTCGTTCAAGACCAAGGAAGAGTCTAAGCTATCGGTGCTCGAATACATCCTCCAGCCCGACGTCTACCCGACGCTCTACAAAGATTTCAGCCACATAGTTCGCATCAACTACTACCCGCCGCGCGGGGACAACAAAGAGGGGTGGGATAACATAGACATCTTTGGGTGGCTGGGCTACCCGATGCAGATCAAAGTCGACTTCCTTTGCCGCGACTCGATACTGGCGGCGCCCATCGTCCTTGACCTCGCGCTATTCCTCGACCTTGGGAAGAGGGCGGGGATGCGTGGCATACAGGAGTGGCTCTCGTTCTATTTCAAGAGCCCCATGACCGCGCCCGGACTTTACCCCGAGCACGACCTTTTCATACAGTTGATGAAGCTCAAGAACACATTGCGCCATCTGAAGGGCGAAGAGCTGATCACGCACCTGGGGCTTGAGTACTACGATTGATCGTATTGTTTCGTACACAGAGAAAGCCGCCGACGCTCCTGGCTCGGCGGCTTTCTTGATCGTGTGAGTTCTTAAGACCGGCCTTACGCTCCCGCGCCTGTCGCGGCCTCGACGGCCGGCTTGCCGCGGCCGGCGATAGCGGCGGCGACGCCCGCGAACAGCCCGCCTATAACGACCGTAAACGCTATCCAGAGGATCATCTGAGGCAGGAACCCTATCTGAATGTAGGTCGACCAGAAACCCGTATCGGGGAAGTCAGGCGTAGGGAGAACGTCATAATGCGTCCCCCACCGACCGCGGATGGCGAAATACATCAGTATCGCGACGGGGATTCGGACCGCGTAGCCGAAGGCGAGCAGCGTCTTACACAACATCGGCCACGCAGGGTACTGGATGGCAATCGCCACAATGGTCATCACGAAAAGCGCGGCCACCTTCCAGGTCGGTATCGGAGGCTGGCCCGCGAGGAAAGCTGCGCCGGCGAGGATCGCGATGCCAGCGAGGGTCATTAGAATCACCCGCCCGTAACTCTTTGGAGTCTCTCCCGCCTTCGCGAGCTTGTACCCGAAGTACGCGGCGAAGACCAGCGTCAGCCAGCTTATCCCGATCGGCGAGCCGCCTCCGCCGGGCGCGCGGCTGAACCAGAACTCGTTCCAGTTTTGAAGCTCACCAACAAGCCTGAGCAGTGTCACCCCGAGGCAGATCACCGCCGGCCAGAAGATCAGCCGCGGTATGCTTACACGGTGTTCGGAAGTCGTCTCTGTCATGAAAATCTCCTTTCAATCTGAAAAGCCAGGGCAATCATCCGTATGCAATTGTCTAAAGAGAGTTTCGAATTGCCCAACCCTATAACACAAACGCGTAAAGCTAAACAAGCCGAACCGAGACTTGGCGGTACTTGCGCCGAAAAACTGCCGGGTGCTACTATCCCGACTTATACCATGAAGACCGGCGCTGCATGAAAGAAGGGGCGCAATTAGCAGCCGGAAGGAGTTTCACTTAATGAGAGCAACTCGCAGGGCGAAGATAACCGCGCTCGGCCGCTACGTTCCGCCGAAGGTGGTCACCAACCACGACCTGGCTAAGCGTGTCGACACCAACCACGACTGGATAGTCGAGCGCACGGGCATATTGGAGCGCCACATGGTCGAGCCGGGCACGCCTACATCGGAGCTGGCCGCTAAAGCCGTAGGCGACTTGCTCCAGCGCCGCGGGATCGAGGCCGACGAGATAGAGGTGATCATCGTCGCCACGGTCACGCCGGACATGTTTTTCCCCGCGACCGCTTGCCTCGTGCAGAACAAAGTGCGCGCCAGCCGCGCGTGGGGGTTCGACGTTTCGGCCGCCTGCTCGGGCTTCCTTTACGCTCTGACGGTCGGGACGCAATTCATCGAGTCGGGCGCGCACGACAAGGTCGTGGTGATAGGCGCGGACGTGATGTCGAGCATAATTAACTTCGAGGACCGGACTACCTGCGTGCTGTTCGGCGACGGCGCGGGCGCGGTCTTGCTTGAGCCGAGCGAGAGCGAAGATATAGGCATACTCGATTTCATGCACGAGATCGACGGGTCGGGCGCTCAATTCCTGCACATGCCCGCCGGCGGGAGCCTCAACCCGCCTTCCCACGAGACAGTAGATAAGAAGATGCATTACGTCCATCAGGAAGGGCAGCCCGTCTTCAAATACGCCGTGCGCAAGATGGGCGAGGCGAGCCGGGGCATACTCGAACGCAACGGCCTCGAAGGCAAGGACGTAGACCTGTTCATAGCTCACCAGGCGAACCTGCGGATCATAAACGCGGCGGCCGACCGGCTCGGCCTTGCTGAGAGCAAGGTGGTGAAGAACATTTACAAGTACGGCAATACCACGGCTGCGACTATCCCGCTGGCGATGGGAGATGCGCTCGACGATGGGCGGATGAAGAAAGGGAGCCTCGTGTTGTTCGCCGCCGTGGGCGCGGGCTACACGGTCGGCTCCGTGCTCACCCGCTGGGCTTATTGATTAATAGCTACCGACCGTCTGGCCGTTGGCCGAAGGCCGCGCGCCAGCCGCCTCTTGAACGATCTTTACGCCAACGCTCGCGCCGATGCGAGTCGCGCCGGCCTCGATCATCTCCTGTGCCTGTTTCAAGTCACGAACGCCGCCCGATGCTTTGACGCCCAACACGCTGCCCACGGCGCGGCGCATCAAGGCTATGTCGGCGACCGTCGCGCCGCCTTTGCTGAAGCCTGTCGAGGTCTTCACGAAATCCGCCCCGGCCTCTTTCGCTATCACACAGGCCCGGACCTTCTCTTCGTCCGTCAGCAGCGCCGTCTCGATAATGACTTTCGAGAGGCACCCGGCTTCGCGGGCGACCTCGACTACGCCCGCTATGTCGCGCGAGACCAGATCGTAGTCGCCGGATTTGAGCGCGCCGACGTTGACCACCATATCCAGCTCCGTCGCCCCGTCAAAGATCGCGCGCCTGGCTTCGAAGGCTTTCGTATCGGGCGTGTTCGCGCCGAGCGGAAAGCCTATGACCGTGCAGACCTTCACGCCGCTCCCGCGCAAAGCGCACGCGGCCTCGCGCACCCAGGTCGGATTGATACAGACGGAGGCGAACCCGTACTGCGCGCCTTCCCGGCATAGCTGCAATATTTCGTCGCGCGTGGCTTCGGGCTTGAGCAGAGTGTGATCAATGTAGCGAGCCACCTGGCGGGCCGCTTCGCTCTCGGCCCCTGTCAGCCCGAACCTGACGCCCCCGCCGGCAAGCAGCGACTGCATTCGGTCGGGGCACTTGACGAAACATTCGTCGTGGTGAAGCGCGCATTCCGTGGTGAGCGACCCCGTGCCGAGCCGCGATAAAATAACGTCTGTGATCTGCGATACCAGTTGCTCTATGTTCAAGTCGTCTTGCATAAGCCTTATCTTACTCGGCCGAATGAGGTCCGGCCTCATCACCGGAAGCGCCTACGATCGATTCGAGCCTGCGCAACGCTCGGCTCTTTAACTCTGCTAAGAGCGAGTAAGGCACTCTGAGATCGCCCAGCCCTCTGACTATGTCTATGTCAGGCTTGTAGCTCCCGTGAAAATCGCTCCCCCCGGTGAGGAGCAAGCCGTGGCGCGCCGCCATCTCCGAGTAAGCCTCCCTTTGCTCGGGGCTGTGGCGGCTGTAGATGGCTTCTACGCCGTCCAACCCCATCGCGGCAAGCTCGCCTATTAACTCGTCCTGCCCTTCGACAGGCAGTGGCTTCAGTTGATATGGGTGGGCGAGAACAGCAACGCCGCCCGCGCTGTGAATAAGATTGATTGAGTCGGCCGGAGAGAGCCGCCTCTTATCGACGAAAGCCGCCGCCCCCTTTGCGAGGAATCTTGTGAAAGCATCCTGTATGCTTTCGGCGTATCCCTTCTTAACCATCAGCCGCGCGAAGTGAGGACGGCCGACGACTTCGCTCCCCGCCGTCTCGACTACCTCATCGTAGTCTATGTCAAACCCGAGCGCGCGCAGCCTGCTCGCTATCTCAGGGTTTCTCTCTCTGCGCGCGAGCTTCAATTCGACAAGCTTGCTTTGCAGAAGTGAAGATTCGCTATCGATGTAGTAACCGAGTATGTGCATCGTGCCGGGCTGGTGTTCGGCGCTGATCTCTATCCCGGTTACGAACTCGACGCCGAGCCTTTCGGCGGCTGCCCTGCCTTCGGCCAGACCGTCGACCGTGTCGTGATCCGTGATCGCGATGGCGCGCGCGCCCGCGCTCGCCGCCATCGCGACTAACTCTTCGGGGCTCGCGCTGCCGTCCGAATACAGAGTGTGCGTGTGAAGATCGATTGTATCATCAGACATGGATCACGATATTATCCGCTGATAATCTGCGAAGTCAAACACGCATTAAGACGTAAAACTCGCAGCCGGAGCCTGTTTCACGGCATCGCCTTGAAAGTGGCTCTGGAAGCCTGTTTCACGGTGGCTACCCTGTAACTGGCTCCCAGAGCCACTTCCGCGGTTCGCGCGTTTGCAATTATCGTACTAGCATGGTTCAGTTAGCATGCTCTCAAAAGAGTATTTTGTCATGAAGCCGAGCGAGAGAGTGCGCTTTGAAACAGGCTGCCAGAGCCAGTTTCAGGGCATAAGCATTGGCGGTCGATTTTATTTTCCTTCTTCTCGAAAAAATAAGTTGACAAGAATGCGCGAAGCAAATATATACAACAATATGTTGTATATCATTTAGTCTAGTACACAAGAGTAAACGAGCTACATTATCTTGTGTACGGGGTAAAATCTAAAGGAAAGGAGAAGCACACGCTATGGCAACTGCAAAGAAAGGCGGCGCTAAGAAAGGCGGCGCGAAAAAAGGCGGCGCTAAGAAAGGCGGCGCGAAGAAGGGCGGCGCGAAGAAGAGATAACATATTGCCGCCACGCAAAACGGGGGTTCTCTGTGTGAGAACATAAGGGCGGGCGTAAGCGTCTCGATGAATTCGGGCCTTGCGTCCGCCCTTTTATCTTCGCCCTACACTGCCTGCCTGATTAGCCCCTCCGGAAAAACGAACTTCGCATATGACCGGAAGATGCGACTTAGTGTAAACTGGTCCGTGCTATGGTGATGGAACGAGACGAGCGGCCCTGGGGAGCATTCGAGGTCCTGGCCGAAGGCCGCGGGTACAAGGTCAAGCGCATAGAAGTAAAGCCCGGACAGCGCCTCAGCCTTCAGATGCATGACAAGCGTAGCGAGCGGTGGGTCATAGTCGAAGGCTCGGCCCTGGTCCGCGTGGGGGATGAGGAGTTCGTTCGCCGCGTGAACGAAGACGTGGTCATCCCCGTCAGGACCAAGCACCGGGTAACCAATCAGGGCGACACCCTTCTGGTCTTTATAGAGGTTCAGTGTGGGCCTTACCTGGGTGAAGACGACATAACGCGGTTCGAGGACGATTACAACCGCACGGGCAATTCACCCCGGTAGTAAGAGAAGGGCGACCCCCATTGAGTCTCACGCCTCCGCTTCCACCTTCGCATGCGAACGGCTCGAACGCGCCGGCTCGTTTGGGCCGTACAGGTCCGGCTCGCCTTGCGGGCGGGTCTTCCAACGCTTATGAATCCAGAGCCACTGATCCGGGTAGCTGCGCGCGTAATCTTCGATCACGCGCGTAAACCTCTCGGTGTTTAATCGTACCTCTTCTTTGAAGTCGCCGGTCCTCACCAGAGGTATCTCCGGGTCGAATCGTAGGCGATGCTTCTTAAGCCGCTCGTCCCAGATCAGGAAGCCCGGTACTACCGGGGCGTCGGCGCGAAGCGCGAATACCGCGAGCCCCGTCGTCGAGCAGGCGGGGATGCCAAAGAAGTCGCAGAATATCCCCTGATCCTCAAGCACGTTCACGTCTATCAACAGCCCCACATCCTCGCCGCGCCTGAGCGTTTCGAGCACGGCTTTGACCGCCAGCATTTTATTTATGGTTCGGTTGCCGGAAAGCTCGCGGTACTCGTTCGCCAGGCGGTTTATGAGCGGGTTGTCCAGCAGCCGGACAAGAAAGCTGAGCGGGTGACCATACAGGCCCTGCGCGAATGCGCAAAGCTCCCATGAGCCTACATGCCCTGTTAGCAACAATACACCTTTGCCACGCGCGGCCGCGCCCTGGTAATTCTCGAAGCCGTCGTAGACGACTATATCGCCAATATTATTGCTTGTCAGTTTAGGGAACTGTGAGAACTCCCCGAGCAGCCGGCCCATGTTGCGAAAGACTCCTTTGATCACCCGCACGCGCTCGTCGGCCGTCATCTCCGGCATGGCCATCGCCAGGTTCCTGTGGGCCGTGCGCCGCAACCTGGGGTGCAGGTAGTAAACCGCGCGGGCGATCAGCTTCCCCATAAAGATCGCGGCGCGACGAGGCAAGAGTCCGAACGCCTTCAGCAGCAGCCAGGCGGGCAGGAATTCGATCAGGTTGCGCAGTCGGGTTCTACTTCTTTGAGGCACGTCGTCAAACTAGCACGCATTATTAATAAGAGACAAGTGGACCGTGACAAGTGACAAAATGAAGATCACTTGTCACTTGTCACGGTCCACTTATCATCGATTCTCTTAACTCTTGCGCGAGGGGCCTGCCTGGGGTATCCTTCCGCTAGCTTGCCCCTGCCTCGTGGACTCAATCAAAATCGGAGACAGCTATGAGAAGCTTTCAATCACTTGCCATCAAGTCGGCCTTTGCGTTCTGCCTGGCTTTAGTGCTCTTGCCATGCGTTATAAACGCACAGCAGCCGGCGGCGAGTAGAAAGAAGGTTCCTCGCCTCACCACTGATGATGTCGTCAGGGCAAAGACGGAGCAGGCGACCGTCGAAGAGACGACAGAGGCCGCGCCGGCCAAAGAAGGCGCTTCATCCAAACCTGCGGATGCCGCTAAGCCATCAGCGCCAAAGGCGGCGCAGCCCGACAACCCCGAAGAGAGCTCCTGGCGCGAGCGCGTCCAGGCGGCCCGCGACCGCGCGAAGTCCCTTGAACGCGCGTCGGAAGAGGCCGAGCTGCGTGTGACGGAGATCCGCAATCAGATGAGCATGTCTGGCCAAACGCCTCAGCAGCGCAATCAATCCGCCGCCGAGCTTGAGCAAGCCGGCCAGAAAGTCACGGAGCTAAGACAACAATCGCGCGACGCGGCCGACGATCTCAGCAAGCTGGTCGAGTACGGCAGGGAGAAGGGGTTCAAAGAAGCGGAAGGCCCGAAGCCGTCCTCGGATGACGGGAAGCCCAACGAGCAGTATTACCGTTCGCGTTACGCGTCGCTCAACGAAGCGTTGCAGACCGCCGACCGCCGCGCTCAGTTATACGAAAACCGCGTGCGCGATTTGAATCAGCGCATCTCGAACAACAGCGGCACCGGCGACAACTTTTATATCGCGCAGATTCAGCAAGAGCGCAACGAGACGCAGCAGAAGCTGGACGAGGCACGGGCCGCGCGCCTGAAAGCGCAGACGGACCTGGATACCCTCTTGGAAGAAGCGCGGCGCAGCGGCGTCCCTCCGGGCGTCTTCAGGTAGTCGATTGTCCCCCCGCCCCGACACAAAATATTTTTGTAATCTATATTTCTAAGATAAGCCCATGGCAGAGATATTGCTGGTCGAAGACAAAGAGAGCCTCAGGCAGATGTTGCGCCTGACGCTTGAGAACGCAGGCTACACCGTGGACCAGGCGTGTGACGGGGCGGAGGCGCGGCGCAAGCTCAACGATTCTCGCTACCGCCTGGTTGTGACAGACCTCAAGATGCCTCGCGCCGACGGGCTCGAAGTGCTCAAGGCGGCGAAGGCCGCCGACGCCGATACGGCCGTCATATTACTTACGGCCTACGGCACGGTCGATGAAGCCGTGCAGGCGATGAAAGAGGGGGCTTACGAGTTTCTGCAAAAGCCGGTCGACAGCCGCCACCTGCTGCTGCTCGTGGAGCGCTCGCTCGAAGAGGCGCGGCTGCGCGCCGAGAACATTCTTCTCAGAGACGAGTACGCGCGGCGCTACGGCTTCCCGCGCATAGTGGGCGACTCGTCGGCGATGCAGAAAGTTGGCCGCGAGATACAGCAGGTCGCCACGACGCCGACGACCGTTCTGCTGCTCGGCGAATCGGGCACGGGCAAAGAGCTGTTCGCCCGCGCGATACATCATCTCTCGCCGCGCCGCAACGCCCCTTTCATCGCGATCAACTGCGCCGCCATCCCCGACACGCTGATCGAGAACGAGCTGTTCGGCCACGAGAAGGGCGCTTACACGGGCGCGGACCAGCGCCGCGCGGGCAAGTTCGAGCTGGCCGCTCGCGGTACGATCTTCCTCGATGAGATCAGCGAGATCGCTCACGGCGTCCAATCAAAGCTGCTGAGGGTTCTGGAAGAGCGGAAGATCACGCGGCTCGGAGGCTCGGCCGACATCGACGTAGACGTGCGCGTGGTCGCCGCCACGAACAGAGATCTGAAGGCCGCGGTCGCCGCCAAACAGTTCCGCGAAGACCTCTATTTTCGCCTGGCGGTCTTCCCGGTCCACATCCCCGCGTTGCGCGAGCGGAGGAGCGACGTAAGACAGTTGGCCGAAGTCTTCGCGGCGAAGTATGGCCGCGAGCTGCGCCGCGCGCCGCTGCGGCTCACGGACGAAGCCCTGCGCCTGCTCGAAGAGTATGACTGGCCGGGCAACGTGCGCGAGCTTGAGAACTGCGTGGAGCGCGCCTGCATACTGGCCTGCGGCGCGGAGATCACACCTTCCGACCTCAACATAAGCCCGCCCGCCGATTACTCGCTCAGAGAGCAGGTGGCGCTGCTCGACGGCTTCGACATGCGCGGCTCGCTTTCCGACGTCAGCGCGCGCGCGCAGCGTTTAGTCGAGCGCCGTAAGATCGATCAGACATTAAGGGAGTGCGGCTACAACAAGTCCCGCACGGCCGAACGGCTCGAAGTCAGCTACAAGACTCTCCTCACGCGCATCAAAGAGCTAGAGCTTGAGTAAAGCAACAGGGCGACAGGTGCCTGCATCTGAGCTTCTGCTTGGATAACCATTCGTAAAGCAGATAGAATCTGGCTGATGAAACGGCATCGTCCTCTTAAAGAACCCGAACAACCACTCGAACAGATCGATAGCGACCCTAAGGACTCTCAAAATCAAATCTCGAATGAAGGGGCGCGCGGGCGCGGGGCACAGGTCGCTCGCTCCGCTGGGATAGTGAGCCTGGCCGTGATGGCGAGCCGCGTCCTCGGGCTCGCGCGCGAGATGGTCTTCGCCTACTTCTTCGGCGCTTCGAAGAGCTTCGCCACGGACGCCTTCGTCATGGCTTTCCGCATCCCGAACCTGCTGCGCGACCTTTTCGCAGAGGGCGCGCTGTCGAGCGCCTTCGTCCCCGTGTTCTCGGACTACCTCGTCAAGAAAGATGAGCGCGAGGCGTTTCGACTCTCGAACCTCGTGACGAATGCGCTGATACTGATACTCGGCACGCTCGTGGTGTTGGGAATAATCTTCGCGCCGCAACTGGTCAGCCTCTTCGCGAGCGGCTTCAAGGATACGCCGGGCAAGTTCGAGCTGACCGTGTATATGACCCGCGTGATGATGCCCTTCATACTGCTCGTGGCGCTCGCGGCGCAGTCGATGGGGATACTCAACGCGCGCGGCCGGTTCGGCATGCCCGCGCTCTCGTCATCTTTCTTTAACATCGGCTCTATAATCGGCGGGATCATCTTCGCGGCCCTGCTGACCGACTCGACCTTCTCTAACCCGTTTCAAGCGATAAAAGAGAACCCGCGAGATGGGATAATCGGGATGGCTTACGGCGTGTTGATAGGCGGGTTCTTCCAGTACTCCGTGCAGTGGCCGAGCCTGCGCCGCGCGGGCTTCAGGTACCGCCCCGTGCTCAGCTTCTCCGACCCCGGCGTGCGGCGCATATTCAAGCTGATGGGGCCGGCCGTGATAGGGACGGCCGCGGTCCAGATAAACATTCTGATAAACAGCAATTTCGCTTCGAGCATTCCGGGCAACGGGCCAGTGGCCTGGCTCCAGTACGCGTTCCGCTTCATGCAATTCCCCATAGGCGTGTTCGGCGTCGCGATCGCTACGGCCACGCTGCCCGCAATATCAAAAAGCGCGGCGCTCAATCAGATGAGCGAGTTCAAAGAGACGCTTGCGAGCTCGATCCGGCTCGCCTTCTTGTTAACCATACCGTCGGCCGTAGGGTTGATAGTGTTGGGCCGCCCGATCATCGCGCTCGTCTATCAGCGGGGCGATTTCACCACGTTTGATACGGACCACACGGCCTGGGCGCTGGCCTTTTACGCCATAGGGCTCGCGGGCTATTCGGCGATCAAGATACTCGCGCCCGCCTTCTACGCGCTCGACGACGCGCGAACGCCTATGACGATCAGCCTGACGATGATCGTGATCAACTTCTTCATGAACTGGGCGCTGGTCGGCGTGCTCCAAGAGCGCGGGCTGGCGCTTTCGACTTCGACGGTGGCGCTGCTCAACTCGGCTCTGCTCTACATCATAATGAGCCGCCGCGTGGGCGGCATCGAAGACCGGCGGACGGCCGCGGCGGTCGTTAAGATCATCGCGGCGTCTCTCGTTATGGGCGCGGCCTGCTGGGCCGTGAGCCGCTTTCTTACGCGCGCCCTGCCCGACAGCCAGATCGCGAGGGCGATAAACGTAATCACTTCGGTGACGGTCGGGGCCGCGGTCTTCTATTTTAGCGCGCAGGTGCTTGGCTTGAAGGAGTTGAGCGAAGGTGTAAGGGCCATTACCAGAAGGTTCACCCGCCGCGCACGCAGGTGATGCACGGCTCGGGCATCAATTAAACTTCCCCGAGATGATTCTGCTCGCGATCCGTTCGCGGTCGCTGAGGCGCCGCAGGTTGTGACGCCGGTCGCTCCCTATGTTGTCTATCCAGGTGATTCCGTCGATCACGACGAGCGTGTAGACGGACGAGCGCATAGACATGCGGCGCTCGCCCTTGCGCCGGTCGTCCGACATGCGGCGCTCGACGCCGTCCCAGAGGCTTACCACCCCGCTCATCCTTTCGGCGCAGCGCGGGCAGATCGTATGGCTTACGGTGAGGCCGGTCTCGACTTCGCCTTCTTTAATGCCTAGGAGTACGCCGCACCAGGCGCATTTGATTTGAATAGACATTGTCCGGGCTCGTTCCTTCTGCGAAAGCTGATCCACGGTAAGGGTAATAACTGAAGTACGCCCGCATATTACATGCGCTTCCGACGCAAGTCAACCGAAAGATTTTCGGCCTCCGCCAGACTCGACTTGCGGCCCGCCGCCTTCGGGATTATCATCGAATTGGATAATTAATCAAACGTTTAATTAATAGAACTATGGCGAGGCCGAAAACAATCGATCCGGAGGCGAGGGCGAACATATTGGCGGCGGCCGAGCGGCTTTTCGCCGCGCGCGGCTACGACGGGGCCGCCGTCCGCGACATCGCCAGGGAGGCGAACGTCAACGGCGCGATGGTCCATTATTACTTCGGCAGCAAAGAGTCTCTTTACCATGCGGTGATCGAGAACGCCGCGACGACGGTTCGCTCTCTGATGATAGAGACTACCGCGGGCCGGGCTTCGATCGAGCAGAAGCTCACCCGCTTTGTCGAAGCCTACGCGGGCTACATCTTCAGCCACCAGAACCTCGCGCGGATACTGCACAGAGAGTTGCTCTCGGGCGGCAAGCATCTGAAAGAGCTTATCCAGTATCCGATGGCCAACTATGCGATCCTGCGCGAGGCGCTGGCCAACGGCGTGCGCCGCGGCGAGCTCAGAAGAATAGACGTTGACCTGGCGCCCATAAGCCTTATGGGGATGATCGTCGTGTTCCAGCTCATACACCCCGTCATGTCGGCCGTGACAGGCTCGATCACCGATCAGAAAGCGGTCAAGAGGTTGGCCGCGCACACCGTCGATCTTTTTCTTAACGGGGCGAAGAAGGCTCAAAACACCCGGCCGAAGAGAAAGCGGCGGGCGCAGGTGAAGCGATGACTAAGAGCTTTCGAAAGACGATCATCATAGTCGTAGCAGTCCTCGCGCTCGTGGCGATGGGAGCGGCCTGGAGTTACTTTAGAGGGCGCGAGCCTTCCGACAGGCTCGTGCTCTCGGGGACGGTCGAAGCCGACGAGATACACGTGGGGTCGAAGATCGGCGGCCGAATAGCCGAGGTGCTGGTGAGCGAAGGCCAGGAGGTGAGGCAGGGCCAGCCGATCATCAGGTTCGAGAGCTTTGATCTGGACGCCCGCCGCGCGGACGCCGCGGCGGCTGTGGACGGGGCCGAGGCGAACTTGCAAAAGACGCTCTCTCTTTCGAGGCCCGAAGAGATAGCCGAGGCGAGGGCGCAGGCCGAGGCCGCGAGGATGGCGCTTGAGCTTGCGCGGAACGGGCCTCGCAAGCAGGAGGTCGATGCGGCGCGCGCGGAATTAGATGGCGCGAACGCCGATTACGAAGTGGCGCGTCTGAGCCTGGAGCGCATCGAGAGGTTGAGCGCGAGCGGCGTGGCGTCGCGCCAGGATTATGACAACGCCAGGGCCAGTTTTGATCGCGCCGCGGCCCGGCGCGAGACGGCGCGGCAGAGGCTCGAATTATTGCTGGCCGGGACGAGAAGGGAAGAGGTGGCGCGCGCCGAGCGCGAGTACCAGCGGGCGGCGGCCCGGCGCGAGCTGGTCGAGCGCGGCGCGCGCAAAGAGGATATTCAAGCCGCTCAAGCCCAGTTGAACCGCGCCCGCGCCTCGCTTCAGCAGATCGACACGCAGTTGGCCGAGCTTGAAGTCAAGTCTCCAGCCGACGCGTTCGTGGAGGTGTTTCGCTTGAGGCCGGGCGACCTGATAAACCCGAATTCGCCCATAGCGACGCTGGTCGAGACTGACCGCCTCTGGGTGCGCGTCTACGTGCCGGAGCCTGAGATGGGGCATCTTCAGCTTGAGAAAGAGGTCGCCGTCTCGGTCGACACTTTTCCGAGCGAGCGGTTCACGGGGCGCGTCGAGCACATAGCCAGCCGCGGCGAGTTCACGCCGCGCAACGTGCAGACGCGCGAGGAGCGCACGCATCAGGTCTTCGCCGTGCGCGTGCGGCTGGACAACAGCGCGCGCAAGCTCCGCGCCGGAATGGCCGCCGACGTAGTCGTTATGAAATAGCATGACCGCAGCGATTGAGATCAATGGACTGACAAAAAGGTTCGGCAGCTTCACGGCCGTCGATAACGTCAGCCTTTCGGTCGAGGGCGGCGAGATATTCGGCTTCCTCGGCCCGAACGGCTCGGGAAAGTCGACCATCATACGAATGCTCTGCGGGCTGATCGCGCCCACGGCCGGCACGGCCCGCGTGGCGGGGTTCGATATACAGAAACATACCGAAGATATTCGCCGGAACATCGGTTACATGTCGCAGCACTTCAGCCTGTACAACGACCTGACGGTCTGGGAGAACATAAACTTTTACGCGCATGTCTACGGCTTGAAACGCGAGCGGCTGAAGAAGCGCCGCGACGAGGTGATCGAGCTTACGCACATCGGGCCGTTCACGGACCGGCGCGCTGGCAAGCTTTCGGGCGGGTGGAAGCAGCGGCTCGCGCTCGCCTGCGCGCTCGTGCACGAGCCGAGAATAATCTTCCTCGACGAGCCCACGGCCGGCATCGACCCCGTAGCGCGCCGCGAGCTCTGGGATCTCTTTTTTCAACTCTCGAGCCAGGGGATAACGCTGTTTGTGACGACCCATTATATGGACGAGGCCGAGCGCTGCTCGCGCGTCGGCTACATCTACAACTCGAAGCTCGTCACCTACGGCGAGCCTGACGAGCTTAAGCAACTGCCGGACGTAACTCCCGCGAACGCGAAATGGGTTGAAGTCACCTGCCCGAACACTACGGTCGCGCTCGCCCGCCTAAAAGAGGTCGATTACGTGCTGGACGCCACGATCTTCGGCCAGTCGATACATCTATTGATGAAGGTCGACGAGCCTATAGACCGTATAAAGAAAGACCTCGCCGCGATAGGCATCGACTCGGCCGAGGTGACCGTAGCGCGCCCTTCGCTCGAAGATGTTTTCGTCGCGCTGACAAAGCGGCGCGCAGAATCAGTTTTCAGTTCTTAGTTTTGAGTTTTTAGATGAAAGCTCACGACTGAAAACTGAAAACTGAAAACTGAAAACTATGTTCAGAGGCTTCGGATCAATCTTTTATAAAGAGGTGATTCAGATCAGCCGCGACCCGCTGACGCTCGCGCTGATGCTGCTGCTGCCGATGCTTCAGTTGTTGATCTTCGGCTACGCCATAAACACGACCATCCGCGACGTGAGGACGGCCGTTTACAACCTGGACCCCGGCCGCGACTCGCGCGAGCTCCTCGATTCGTTCGAGAACACCGACTACTTTAAGGTCACCGAATACGTCGCCTCCGACGAAGAGTTGAACGAAGCCATCGTCGCGGGCCGCGCGAAGGTCGGCATAAAGATACCGCCCGATTACTCCGAGCGACTCGCGGCGGGCCGCCAGGCGACCGTGCTCGTCTTGATAGACGGGTCGGATTCCAGCATCGCGACGCAGAGCCTCACGGTTTCGACCTCCGTGGGCTTGCGGGAATCTCTCGAAAGACTGACGGCCGACGGCGAAGGCGGGTCAATAGATCTCCCCATCGAGATACGCCCGAAGATGCTCTTTAACCCCGACTCGCGCTCGGCAAACTTTATGGTGCCCGGCCTGGTCGCAATCATCCTACAGGTCATCACAACTCTGCTCACCGCGTTTTCAATAGTGCGCGAGCGCGAGCGCGGCACGCTTGAGCAATTACTCGTAACGCCGATTCAGCCATTCGGATTAATGTTAGGCAAGCTGGTGCCTTATGGGTTGATAGGGATATTCGAAACCGTCACGGTGCTTTCGGTTATGCGAGTCATATTCGACGTGCCGATAAACGGGTCGGTATTGTTGCTGCTCGTGCTCTCGGTCCTTTTTCTGTTCACGGCGCTTGCGATAGGGCTGCTGATTTCGACGAAGGCGCAGAATCAGGTCCAGGCGTTTCAGATGGCTTTCTTGATAATCTTTCCGTCGGTGCTGCTTTCGGGGTTTATGTTCCCGCGCGCCTCGATGCCGGCCGTCATGCAGGCCATTTCGTTTCTGATCCCGGCCACGCACTTTATGGAGATCATACGCGGGATAGTGCTGCGCGGCGCGACCCTTTCCGACGTCGCGAGCGAGGTCATTACGCTGGCGGTGATGGGGATACTGCTTTTGGCCTTAAGCGCGTTCCGCTTCCGCAAGAAGCTGGCTTGAGCGCGAAAAAAAGAAGGGGCGCTGCGGCCGCCTCGGTAGAGGAGAGAGTTGCTCGGCCACAGCGCCCTGTGAGTAATGGAGGAGGATTCACCCCAAAGCGACAACGCTTATGACAGCCATACTGCGAGACTCAGGCGCATTGGATTCCCCGCAGAAAGCTGCTTCTGTCACTCACACTTCTAATAACGCAGGCTACATGATTTGGTTTCAAAAAATAATTTTGGATATCGATTCAAATTTTTGTTCTGAACGGTTTAGGCCGCCGAACCCGCCGAAAAAGATCCGCATAAAAAGAAACGAGGCGCGAACACTCGCGCCCCGTTCCCAAGGAGAAGGATATTCTGTTCTGAACTTAGCTCCTGATTTCGGTGGAAGAAAAGGTCAGCGCATCCTGATCTCTACCCCTCCCATCCTCTATCAGAATCGTCTGCTCACTTCTGTTTAACGCACAATTACGGAATTTGTTCCCACGCCTTACGGCGCATAGATTTAGCCCGCCGACCCGCGTCAGACGACCTCGAAAGGCACACTCGCCGAGCGCGCCGCGGCATCATTAATATATATCTATGCGGTAGCGCCCCGCGCCAAAGTCTCCTCCCCTTACCCGGCCCGCGCTCCGTCGGGCACGGGGCTTTCCGGCGTCGCCAGGACGGGTATTAACCCGTCGGCGTAGCCTATGTCCAAAATCATCCCGTCCGATGTTTCGCCCATCATCCTTCTCGGCTCCAGGTTGACGACGAACAAAGCCTGCTTGCCTTCGATCTCTTTCGGGTTCTTCCGCTCTTGCTTCATGCCGGCGAGTATGGTCCTGCTGTGATCGCCAAAGTCGACGGTGAGCTTTACCAGTTTCTCGGACCCCTTCACGTCTTCAACGAGTTTTATAGTCCCGACTCGTATGTCGACGCGGTCCAGAACGTCAAAAGAGATGGTCGGCTTGACGGGCGCGACTTTCATTGCGGTCATCGCTTTTCCAGCCTGATGTAGGTGAGCAGCCCCTTGGCGGCAAGTCGGCCGCTGGCATCGAACAAATCGCAGTCGGCTACGACTATGCGGCGGCCGTCGCGGACCAATCGGGCGTCGGCTACGATGCGGCCCTCGCGGATGGGGGCCAGGTAGTTGACCTTCATCTCGACTGTGGTGAAGCGGTCGTCGGGCTGGCTCGCGCCGATGATCGCAAAGGCGACGGCCGTGTCGATGATCGTTGCGATGACGCCGCCGTGCATTATGCCCTGAAGCTGTAGCAGCTCTTCACGCACTTCGAGGCTGAGGCGCGCGCGCCCCGGCTCTACGGAATCGATCTCTATGCCGACGAGTCGCGGGAAATGGTTGCTTTCGAACTTCTCGCGTATGGCTCGCTCTCTCTCGGGTGTTATTTCCATTCCTTATTCTTTCTTGCGTGGTTTCGGTCTCTTGCCCGCGGCTTTGCTCTTCTGCCGTGGCGACCACTGGTAAAGACTCAGATCGCAATGGCCGCGCTCGTCAAAGACTACGCCTTCGGCTTCTAGCATCAGTCGCTGAAGCTGTGGCTCTTGAATGATGACGCGGCCCGTCGATATGCCCCCGCGCGAGTTGATGACGCGGTGCCAGGGGATATTACGTTCGTCCTGCGGGGTGGCATGCATAGCCCAGCCCA
The DNA here is from genome assembly GCA_035249305.1 of Blastocatellia bacterium. GTDB lineage: Bacteria > Acidobacteriota > Blastocatellia > UBA7656 > UBA7656 > DASUNP01. The sequence goes on from DATFGQ010000131.1 coordinate 72,887, forward strand.
CGAGTCGCGGGCTGTAGCGGTCTTCGAGCAGGCGGGCTATCTGGCCGTAGGTCATCACGCGGCCCCGCGGTATGCGAAGCACCAGGCGGTAGATCTTCTCGAACACCTGCTCGTAGCCCACCGCTGCGCGATCCTTATTCGCCTTACTCGCTTTTCGACTCATCGCCGCCCGTGCTCTACCCGTAGATGTTAGGCGGCTCGACGCCGGCAAGGCGGTAGTAAGTGAAGAGCTGGCCGCGGTGGTGTATCTCGTGCTCCGTCATGCCCCAGAGCAGCACTATGCGGCGCATGTTGCGGCCATAGAACTCTACCTCTTCGTTCAACTGGTCGAGCGTGAGCTTTGAGACTTCTTCTACGAGGTCGTTGTGTTGCGTCTCGAACAGGTCGAGGATCTGTTTGACGCTCTTGCCCGAGACGTCCAGGTCGACATGGTGCGTAGCGCCCGCCATCGCCGTGCGCACTAAGAAGAGCTCGGCCTCGGGTATGTGGCCGAGGAGCTGGCGCATGGTGAACATGCCTTCCTTCGGCTGCCAGTCGAGTTGGTCGTCGGGCGCGGCCGCCAGGGCGATCGAAGTCTGCTTGTGAATCCGGTTCCAGTTCTTGATAAAGTGCTCCGTCTCAGGGCAACTCATTGCTCGCTCCTTTCGGGTCGGGTGAAAAAGTAGTTTGAGTCCAGACCGCTATTATCCGTTTAAGCGCAAGCCGGCGCAACTGACCACGGCATTTTGTCAACGCAGTGATGGCAAATTGCGGCCGGTCGGAATTATGAAGCTATCATTTCTTTCTCTTTTACAAAGAGCGTCACGGCTTTGGGGGATTGCAAAAAATGATGGGTGACGCGAAATGTCAGCGACGCCTAACGTAATTTGTTAATAAAGCGGTCGGCCGCGGCGCAGAGACTCAAAGTGATTCTTTAAGGTAGTCAACCTAACCTAAATCACCAATGCCGATTTCTGATGGCGCATAAAGTAGCGCTTCAGGGTGGCACGTGTGTTGCTCAATCAAACGGCGGTTCTAGCAGTTCGACAGTTTGATTAAGAAACCTCTTCTGCTCAGAGCAACTGCGGGATGCAGAACTAAACGGCTAAGAATGGAAGGGAGGATGGGGGCCCTGCCTTCCATTCGAAGCACCGTTAGAAAGTCATGCGGGCGAGCAGGCCTTACGGACAATTAATGAAGCTTTAGCAATACTGAGAGAAGCGACAGACAGACAGAGTTCTAAGGCGTAGAGGCACAAGGGGGCGTGGCTCTAGGCCGGAACTGATGAGAGCCGCCGGTGACGAAAGTTATCGGCGGCTTATATTTTTTTTGCTGAAGTCTTCAGAAAAGACGCAAGAAGGCACTGTGAGCGAACTCCTGTCGCAAGCGTTTCCGCTGATGTATAATCCTCGAACCGATCCATCTGAACAGACAAGCAAAGGCGCGAGGATTTTTTACCATGAGGTCCAAATCTCTTAAGGGCAAGGTGAAGGCGCGCGTATCGGACGTCAGCGCCGACCCTGTGAGCGAGTTCTATACCAGTCACCCCTACCCGCCACCTGTAGAAAACCTGGATCGGCTTCGCGACGCGTGGCAGGCCGAGAATCCCAATCGCGCCGAGTACCATTTGATGTGGCCTGACAAAGAATACCGCTCCGACCTGGATGTCCTCGTCGCCGGATGTGGAACCTGGCAAGCCGCAAAGTACGCGCTCTGTCATCCCGATGCCCGCGTCGTTGGTATTGATGTAAGCCCGACAAGTCTCGATCACACCGAGGCGCTGAAGCGGAAGTACAACTTGACGAATCTCGTAACACGTCAACTGCCTATCGAGAGCGTCGCCAAGTTGGACCGGCGCTTCGACCTGATCGTTTGTACTGGCGTGCTGCATCATCTTGTTGATCCGGATGCGGGTTTGCGAGCGCTCCGGTCCGTGTTGAGCCCCGAGGGCGCGATGTACTTGATGGTGTACGCGCCTTACGGGCGAACCGGCGTTCACATGCTACAGGAATATTGCCGGAGACTTGGCATCGGAACCTCGAAAGAAGAGATCGATGATCTCACCGTGGTGCTGGAGGCGCTGCCTCAACATCATCCGTTGTTGGCTACACTGGGCGGCTCAAGGGATTCCTTGAACGCCGAGGCTCTAGTTGATGCGCTGCTGAATCCGCGCGACAGGACGTACTCGGTGCCGGAGCTATTCGACTTCGTCGAGCGCAACGAGTTGATGCTGGGCCGCTGGTACTGGCAGGCGCCTTACCTGCCTCAATGCGGTTTGATCGCGGAGACACCCCATGCGAGTCGTTTGATCGCTCTCCCCGAACGTGAGCAGTATACGGCGATGGAACTGTGGCGAGGCTTGATGAATATCCACAGTTTCGTGGCCTACAGAAGCGACGCGAATAACGATGGCTTGAAGGTTCGCTTTGATGACGAACGCTATTTGCGCTACGTGCCGATTCGTCTCCCGTGGACCATCTGCGTCCAGGAAGGAGTTCCCGCCGGTGTCTCTGGTGTCTTGTTGAACCAAACTCATATGTTTGACGATCTGATGCTTTTCATCGATGGCCGAGAGAAGCGCATGTTTGAGGCAATCGACGGCCGTCGTAGCGTTTCAGAGATTCTTGACAAGGTGAAAGAGAAGGGAACCTCGCCGCTCTTCTTCGAGAGGCTCTGGTGGTACGACCAGGTGGTATTTGACACGTCGATGACTGCCTGAGCCAAGAGCGATGTCTAGCGGCCGAATCCTGCGATTCCTTGACACTAATCAAAGCCAGACGATATTCTCACTCGTTAGATAATTCCAAAGCCTTTTCTTGAACTAGCCACATAGGAGGGATGCGCCAGATGGACCCTAAGACAGTATTGCGGTTTGCCGTAGACGAACAGGTCAAGTTCGTCGACCTGCGGTTCACAGACTTGCCCGGCGCCTGGCATCACCTGACGGTGCCCATCAACCAGTTCAACGAAGACTCATTCGAATCGGGCATAGGATTTGACGCGTCGAGCCTGCGCGGGTGGGCCTCGATCAACGAGTCGGACATGCTCTTGATCCCCGACTCGCAGCGATTCTGGATAGACCCTTTCTATGAAGAGCCGACACTGTGCATGTTCGCCAACGTCGTCGACCCGATGACTAAAGAAGGTTACGGGCTGGACCCGCGCTCGGTGGCGATCCGCGCCGAAAGCTACCTGCGCTTCACGGGCCTGGCCGACACCTGCTACTTCGGCCCCGAGGCGGAGTTCTTCGTCTTCGACCAGGTGAGCTACCACAACGAGATCAACAGCGCGGGCTACCGCTTCGAGTCTTCCGAAGGGATATGGAATTCCGGCCGCGCCGAAGATAACCTCGGCTACCGCGTCCGCCAGAAAGAAGGCTACGTGCCGCTGCCGCCCGTCGACTCGCTTCACGACCTGCGCTCTGACATCGTGCAGAACTTGCAGTCCGTAGGCATCGAGCCGGAGATGCACCACCACGAGGTCGCGACCGGCGGGCAGTGCGAGATCGATTTCCGCTTCTCGACGCTTCTGGGCACGGCCGACAACGTGATGCTGTTTAAGTACGTAGTAAAGAATACGGCCTTTTATTACGGCAAGGCGGCGACCTTCATGCCGAAGCCGATGTTCGGCGACAACGGGAGCGGGATGCACTGCCACCAGAGCCTGTGGAAAGGCGAAAAGAGCCTCTTCGCGGGCGACCGTTACGCGGGGCTTTCCGAGATGGCGTTGCATTACGCGGGCGGCGTGCTCAAGCACGCGGCGGCCATAGCTGCGCTCGCCGCGCCGACGACGAACAGCTACAAGCGGCTGGTCCCCGGCTACGAAGCGCCCGTCAACCTGGCTTACTCGCGGCGCAACCGCTCGGCCGCCATCCGCATACCTATGTACTCTCAGTCCGCCGGGGCTAAGCGACTCGAAGTCCGCTTCCCCGACCCATCCTGCAACCCTTACCTGGCCTTCGCCGCGATGATGATGGCGGGGCTTGATGGCATTCAAAACCGCATAGACCCCGGCGAGCCTCTCGATAAAGACATCTACGACCTGTCGCCCGAAGAGCTCAAGGACGTGCCGACCCTGCCCGGCTCTTTAGACCGCGCGCTCGACGCGCTTGAGGCCGATCACGACTTTCTGCTCAAGGGTGATGTCTTTAACGAGACCGTCGTCGAGCGCTGGATAAAGTACAAGCGCGAGAAAGAGGTCGACCCGGTTCGCATGCGGCCTCACCCGCTCGAATTCCAGATGTACTTCGACGCGTAACAGGTAGGGCGAGCCCTTTGAGCAGCACGACTACTCTTTCGACAGAGATTCTGGCGAAGCTCTCCGAGCAGGTCGAGCGGGCCGAGCACCTCGTAGCGCTTGTGCCGCCTGATAAGACTGAGTGGCGGCCCATGCCCGGATCGATGCGCGTGTGCGATCTTCTAGGCCATTTGCTCGAATGTCTGGCCGGCTTTTGCGCCACGCTTTACGCCATAGATAAAGAGCGGCTCGCCCACTTCGCGCGCCTCCGCGACCTGGAGGTCAATCACTGTTGCGGCGTCGAAGAAGCGCGACTGAGAATGCGCGACTACATGGCTCACATCGAAGAGGGGTTCGCCCTGCTCACGGATGAAAGGCTCGCTTCGATCGTGCCGACGGTCTTTGCCGCCGAGGGCGAGACGGTCATGAGACTTCTGCTCACAAACTACGACCACTTCACCAATCACAAATACCAGTTGTTTTTCTATCTCAAGTTGATGGGCGTTTCTGTGGGGACGGGCGACCTGTACAGGCTGCGCGGCTGAAGAGAGATGAAGGGCCATCCGCCCTGGCGCCAATAGATCAAGCAGCAAGTTGATTGAGTCTACTGAAAACGGATGGCCCGTTTCACCCGTTCAAACTTGGAGAGGGATGAACAGGCTTAATCGACATGCAAATACCGCGTGAGCTCGCTACATTCTCTAGTGTTAAGCGGGGAAGAGGTTGAGAGACGCATAAAGCCCAGAATGCAGACCTGCATTTCTTGAATGATAGCTCAAGTTCTGGGGCCTGGGCCGTCGTCAGTATTCAAACTATCAGAGAGTAATCGCAAGAAGTCATAGAACTCTCCTATCAGCAAGAAGCGTGCCGACTCAATATGCCTGCTTGAATGCGCAATTGGCGCGCTCGGGACTGGTCTTTCGCCACCCATTCGAGAAGAAACTACACTAGGGCTGTGAAATTTTTGCCGGGCGTTTCCCCCTCTATCAGAAGCTGATCGTCGCTTCGCTGGAACATTGATTGCCGCCCTCGACGCAGACTTTGTATCTGAAAGTCCCGGCCGCGCGCCTGTTGAGCTGGTCGCTGTACCTGCCTGTGTTCGTCACGGTGGCTATGCGCGAGCCGTCGCGATAAATGTCGACGAACCTCGCGCCCGCGGCCCCGCTCCAATTCAGATCGACAAACCTCGCTTTGTTGGTAAGGCGCGTCGAGAGCGCGAGCGTTAAAGGCGGCGGCGGCGGCGGCGCGCCGCCCGCGCTCAAGAAGACCATTATGTTTCCGCTGCCCTGGTTGACGACGACCATGTCGTGCAACGAGTCGCCATCAAGATCCGCCGCGTCGACGTCCGCGGGGTGTTGCCCGACATTAAAGTACTGGGCGGCGAAGTTGTAATTGCCCTGGTTCATGAAAACGGTGAGCCATGCTGTCCCCCAGCTCACGGCGGCAATATCGCTGCGGCCATCGCCGTTAAAATCTCCCGAAGTTATGCTGGTCGGCGTATCGACGGCGGTCAGTTCCGAGTATCCAAGAAAACCTCCGGCGGGGTCGTCGTTGAACAGTAGGATTATCTGCGAGAAGTAAGCGTTCGCGATCGCCAGGTCCGGAGTGCCGTCGCCATCGAAATCGTCGACCGTCACGTCATCGGGCAGGTCGCCCGCGTAGTGGCTCTCGGGCGGGCCGAAGGCGCCATTCCTGTTGTTATAGATCACCGTGGCGCTGCCGGCGGCGACCCGGTTAACGTAGACGATGTCTTTAAAGCCGTCGCGGTTGAAGTCGCCGAGGGCTATCGATCTTGAAGAAGCGCCCGCACCATACGTGCCGTTAAACCCGAAGCCCCCCTGCCCATTGTTCAGCAGCACGCCCGCCCTCGAACACTGGCCTATGTCGGCAAGGTCGTTGTCGCCATCAAGGTCGAGGTCGCCGATCGCGACGCCTCTCGATGAGTTGCAGACGTTATAATTGACCGGAGAGGCGAAGGCGCGGTTGCCTTGATTGAGCAGGACCGAGACGGCCCCCGTTTGAGTAGAGAATGCGACGGCTATGTCTTTGCGGCCATCGCCGTTCAGGTCGCCGATGTCTACGTCGAGCGTGTTGGCGGTCGAGGGCCACAGCCCGTTTAATGAGATACGTTGGAACGAGCCCGCGCCATTGTTGAAGAAGAGTTGTAAGCTCCCCTGGAGGTTGACGACCGCGATGTCGTTTAACCCGTCGTTATCCAGGTCTGCTATCTTCGCCGCCGAAGGGTTCGCCCCCGCGCTGAAAGTGACGGCTGTGTAACTCGATTGTAATCCTACTTCGGCATGCGTCGAGCCTGGCAAGGACATAGAGATGCCGGCTGAAAACAGCAGCGCCGTCACTATGAACCGCGATGCGACCCTGGCAAAACGTCTTGGCTGTCCACTAATCGCACGACCTGAGGCTGTAATTCTTTCCATGTCTGAACCCTCCTCCGACCGGATGCAACGTCCCATTCCGCTTGTTTTCGTCTCAAAGCGCGAAACTCACAAGGATCGACACAGAAAAGCTTCATATGGTTGCAACGACCGTGCCAGTTTTGTGATTAATATATCAAAATGAGGCAGGCGAGTCCGACGGCACGGGTTTGCGCGGGGAGGTTCTATTGGGGATGCGGGGGATAGAGTGTCGCACGTCTATCCCCCGCCAGAAAGATTCAACTTAGGTTCGCAGCAATACCCAGGTGGTACTGTGGCCGCTTGAGGAATTGGCGTTAGGACAAGCAGGGAACTTCTGTCCGCTCTTGAGGACAATAACGATGCTGCTATGGCTGTTGCACTTGTAAACGCCGGACGTCTGAACGGTCCCGCCCGTCGTACCGCTTGTCTGTACGCTGGTCGCACTAGCACTACCGTATCTCATACTATCTCTCCTTTAAGTTAGAAGTTATATTCCTACAGTACTGATGATTTAGTCAGTACTAACGAAACCATGCGAAGACGCCAATTAGCTCGCGGCTGCGAGCCGCTTCACTCCACGACCGATTCACTGCGCAGGCAACTGTATAGACGGCCGCCAGACCCACGGAAACATCGCGTCCGTGACGTGCAGTTCGTCGTTCTTCTTCCTCGTCATTCTTATGTACTCCAGCGGCTGCTGAGGAGATTTATTTCTGGCTACGATCTCGTCACGTTCGCGCTGGGTTAGCCTGTATAGCATCGCCTTATCACCGCATTGATTGAGACCTCCGACCGCTTCTCTTAAGAACTCCAGGCCATTGCGATAAGGATCGGCGTCCGGCAGCTTACGAGTATTCAGGTACTCGTCCCATCTCTCATACACTTTATGGGTCGCCTTGTACTCCGCTTCGGTCAGCTCGAACCGCACGAGGACAATCTCATCACTGCCGCTTTTCTTCTCTTTCTCGTTATCCTCTATGATCTTTTCGTAAAGCTCGGATGGGATCGCCCCGAATACAGCCGCGGCTTTGCCCGCGTCGCCTTTGGCCGGTTGAACGCCGAGCGCTTCGATTTCAGGCGTCCGCCCATCGAGCACCGTCAATATTGCGAAGGCGACGCCGCCTTGCGCGGGCGGTCCCGTGCGGGCGGCCAGGGTGAGAAAGTACCTGTGCGTCTGCTCCCTCGACCATCTTGTGACTTCCTCTGTTGCGGGGTCTTGCGTGGTGAAGCTGTTGTCGCTGAACTCGACTATCTTCCACCAGGTCACGCCCGGCGGGAAGAACTCGTTCCCGCGCCGCGTCGTGAACGTGATGCTCTTGGGCGCGGAAGGTTTGTCCAGGCTGTAGTCGACCGACGTTATCACCTCGAAGTCCTGTGGCAGGGCCTCGGAGGAGTGCTCAAACAGCGTGACATGCCCCTCCGGCGAATAGCTGAAGAGCATGCGGCTCGTCTCCGTCACTCTTTCCGATTTCCACATTCCTGTAATGTTGAACGGGCAGGCCCTCTTCCCATCCGATTTAGCATCCGATTTGGCGCCCGATTGACCGGCCGCGATCACGATGGCTGCCACGCAAAGGAAGAGGAGCGAGAATATTGCTCTTTTCATGCTAGTAACTCTCCTTACTGAAGCTGCCATGTTTAACCACCGCGACGGCGAATAGTTCCGAAACGAACTCGGCGCGAGATTCACTTCGCCGCCTGTTGCGCCATCTGGTGCGTGCGCCCTTGAAACTTCGCGTCAGGGACGTGAAGCGATCGATTGAGCCGCTTCAGCTCCCTGAAATACCAGTACGGGATGTATGTCAGCGCGGGGCTGTCCTTCGACGAATTCGAGATGTGATCCTCCATGCTCCAGTCCAGCTTATAGAGCTTGAACTTCTCCCCACACTGGTTGAGGGTTTCCGTCACCTGCTTCACGAGCAGTATGTTGTTCATCGAAAGGTCGCCGTATAACAACTCGTTATTGCGAGCGCGACGGTCCCAGGACTTGACTATCTTCAGCCCCCTCTCGTATTGAGCCGCCGTGATTTCAAGTCGCAGCATGATGTCGCCGTCTTTGCCGGGCTCTTTCATAAACTCGTTATAAGTTTCGGCCGGGATCGCGCCGAATGCCCAATAGCCGTTGCGACCAGAGTCGTACATGCCTACGGCGTCTACTTGAGTTTGATGCCCGTCGGTCTTGATCATCATAGGGAAGGTCGGCCCGCTTTTGTCATAAAACGTTCCGACGCGCCCGGCCAGGACGATGTAATAGCTGAAAGGGTCTACTCTGACCCATCGCGTCGGCGCGGAGCCGGGTTTTGTCAAACTCACCCACGTGTCATCGTACTCGGCGATCTGCATCGAGGTCGCGCCCTGTGCGAAGTCTCCTATCTGTTTGTCGGCTTTGACGGTGACGACCTTCGGCGCTTTGGGGTTATCGATTGAATAAGCCGCGCTGGCAACCTCTCGCAGCTCCGAGCCCTGGCCCGAGAGCACTGTCACCTTAGCGTCCGGCGTGAAACGATAGACGATGGGGGTCGCCCCGTCAGCTTTCTCGGCCTTCCAGGTCCCGACTATGTTGAACTCACAGCCCCTCGGCACGGCGGACTTCTGGGCCTCGTACGACTGGCTGAACGCAGCCGCGGCTGCCGCAAGGCATACAACGCTCAATGAAAGAATGATGGCAAACCGTTTCATTATGTCCTCCTTGAATCAAATCACTAAGAATAGAAGCCGCCTTTCGGCCGCTCCTATTCTTAGCGTGAGGCGAAGTGAGAATATGACGCAGGGGCCGTGATAGCCCCTGCGTCCGGAGCGCTCAGTTTGTCATTCGGTAGCCGTATATTTTGCGCTCCTTGTCTATGCGCTCCTGGAGTTTCTTGTTGTCCTCCAGGATTTGCTCGCGCGTCCTCGGCGGATTTGCCATGGAGATTTTCCACAACACCGTAGTCAAACTGGCCTGCGGATCGACGTGCAGCCAGCGGTTGGTCGCATCGTTGATGATGAGCAGGAACGACGTGTGACCGTAGATGTTCGAGTCGATCGCTATGTGGTTCATGCCGAAGAGCCTGTAGCGAATGGTCTCGATGTCGTACGGGTCGCCCGTCAGGAAGGACCAGCCCGGCCGCAGCGCCTTGTGCATGTGCGCGAAGTGCATCAGCGACGCCGGGTCGTCTTCCTCAGGCTTTACGGTGATCGAGTACATGAAGAGGTTCTTACCCATCCGTTCCTTCAATGCTTCATGGACTCTTATAAGGTTGGCTGTGACTATCGGACAGACCCCCTCGCAGGTGGCGTACATCATGTTGATTAACACCTGCTTGCCCGCGATCAGGTCGTCGTAGAAGCGAACCTCCTTGTTCTCATGGGTGCGAAGCCGGGCGTTGGTGAAGATCGCGGGCCCAGGCGACGCCACATGAGGCACACCCTGCACGGGCGCGCGGGGTGTGCCTTTCGGCTGGTCGTCTCCGAGCTTTGTGAGAAACATCCTCCTCTTCATTAGCCCAGATCCTCCTTCCTGTAGAGCGGCGCGTCACCTCGGGCTACGCGCTCCGCATTGATCTCCTCCCTGCGCTTGCGCAGCTCGGCCATGCTTTCGACGACGTCCCAGCGCACCATCATGAAGGCGTCTTCGTGGTTCATGTTGTGGCAGTGAATCAGGTAACGGCCTTTGAAATCTCTGAACTTCAGCCTGATTCTCAGCCTGTGCTGGCCGGGCACCGAGTAGACGTCCCTGCGCGAGTTGTTGGCGTCCTCCCACGGGAGCAGCGGGACATTCTGCCTGTTTGCGTTCAAACAACCGGTCGCGCTGGGAACTGTGCAGACGGTCCGCTCAAGTATACGGCCCTCCTCCAGGTGAATATGCACGGGATGGAGCCAGTTGCCTGCGAGCGTGTCGTTCCTGATTATCCACTCCTCGCTTGTGCCTTTCAGCACCACATGGTCGACTCGGTTCGGATCGAATGGGCCGCCTGTGCCGTTCGGGTTCTGGGCGGCGGAGAAGAAGCTATTAGTGTGTTGCGTGTTATCGTCGGTCGTAGTCGAGTGCGAGATTCGGAAGCTGTTCCCGTCGGGTTGACCGGGGATGAACCGGAAGCCCCACTCGAAAGGATCGACTCCCGGCGCCGCCGGCGGGATCGGAGGCAGCTCGCAGAGCGTGCTCGGTATCGCCGGAGTGTCGGGGATCGTGGCGTTACCGATTACGTCGAACCGCATAAGGACTTTGCCTATCGGTATGCCCGGAGCCGGGTCAGCCGGCGTCGGGCTGGCGACGAACTGCCCGAGCGGCGGGTTCTGTACGTTCTCCACCAGGTAGACCGACTGGCCGACAGAGAACTGTGAGAAGTCAATGATCACGTCATTACGCGACGCAACGGGGATTTCGAGTTGGGGGAACCCGCTGGTGCCGCTCACGTCGGCCGGGGTGCGCAGGAAGTTGCCGTCTACGGCGACGACCGTCATACGCGCCTGCGCGCCGGTGGGTCCGTGGAGGCTCAGGGTGAAGGGCAGTGTCACGCCGGTGTTGATCATGCGGAAGCGGTATTTCCTCCGCCGTACGCCCAGCTTCGGCTGGATCTTGCCGTTGACGGTCCACTTGTCTGCCGACGGGGCCGCCGCTCCGATTACCTGGAACATCTCTGTGCGTCCCGTGGTGGCGTTCGTCGGGCAGAACCTCTTTATGGCGAGCAGCAGCGGGATGTCTGTCACGCCGTAAATGGAAGGCAGCCGGAGCGATCCCTGCGTGGCGAACTCCCACGGCGGGTCCGTGTGGTCGTAGGCGAGGTAGGCGCCGTTCGTCCCCAGGTAGTTGTTGTTGGCGGTCTCGGCCATCAGGTGGTCGTGATACCAGAAGGTGTGCATCGCTTCGCGCGGGTCGCCCTTGACCCCCAGCGGCGCGCTGGGGCCAAACTCGTCAATGCCTGCGTAGGCGTTGGCGTAGTGGTTGTCTTTGAACAACCCTATGCCGAAGAAGTCGCCCGCGAAGCCGTCGCTTTCAGACCCCGTGTGCCCGTTGTGCAGGTGGACCGTCGTCTCGTTCGTGCCGAAGCTCTGCGTGGTGGCCGGCAGGTCGTTCTTGAACCGCACCAGCGACGGCACACCGTAGGCGTTGAGGATCGTCGGGCCTGGGTACTGGCCGTTGAAGCCCCAGATGTATGACGGCAGGTAGTCGCGATGGAACCGATGGGTCCCGGCCTTGAGCGTCAACAGGTACTGGATCGAGGGGTTGAATTCGGCCCAGCGTTGATGCGGGTCGCGCGCCGCCTCGCCGTTGAGTGTGTTGGCGGTCTCGGTTGGCGCGGGATTCAGTATCGTCGGTATCGCTATAGAGGGAATCGGAAGGTCGTCGACAAACGGCGTGTGCGCCGGACTCTGTGGGACAGGTGTCGGCGCGCATAACTGCGGTTCGTCCACCACGGTCTGCGCGTAAACGGTCGACTTCCTTGACGTCAGGATGGTCGGGCTCAAAATGGTCACAGCGCCGGCGGCGGCCCCCATTTTGAGCACCTCCCTGCGAGTTATCTTAGATCGCATCTTTAAGTCCTTGCCGTGCTCAGATTCCTTGATCTCCTTCTCCTTCTTTCTGGGCATAAAATCTCCTTTGATCCCTCAACGGGGAGGTTATTTGAAGAATGTTCCACTGTTTATTGCTGCGCCTTAGCCTGAGTAGACAGACCACACATAGCCCGGCCGCAGGCCAGGCGGTGGCTTTATGCGTTGCGAGGATGAGTGCAAAGAGACCGAGGTGGACGAGGCCCCCTTGTTCTTAAACAAGTCCTTCCCACTCCGGCGTCTTATTGATTTCTTAAGTGATTCTTAAAGGGATTGAAAGTACATCCCTGGGGTCGTTCTAATTCTCTCTAGCAACCACTGTCAAAAAAGCACGTATTCAATATCACACTGAAAAAACGATGTCAAGAAAAAGTTGTTTTGCTCACATTAAAACATTCTTAAGAAAACTCTGACGCTCGCGCGCGTTTGATCTACGCCGGGAAAATTCGAAACGGGCACCATTATTGCTTTGATCACAGGTGGATTGCTGATGAGGGGTTTTGCTCGTTCTTGTTCGATACGAAAGCGGGCGTAGCTTGATTACTATCAATACATCCTTAGCCTTAGAGGTCTTATCATGACTATAAATCTGGCGCGCAAAGTAACTCTCTCAATGGCCGCGGTTTGCTTGGTGCTCTGTTTGTCGAGCGCTTCCTTCGGCTACTCCGTGCTGACGCACCAGGCGATAATCGATTCGACCTGGGAGGGGCACATCAAGCCGCTTCTGCTGAAGCGCTATCCCGCCGCCAACGCAGAGCAGTTGCGCGAAGCGCACGCGCACGCTTACGGCGGCGCGATCAGCCAGGATATGGGGTACTACCCGTTCGGGAGCCGCTTCTATACCGACCTGACCCATTACGTCAGGAGCGGCGATTTTGTAGAAGCGCTCGTCGCCGAGTCGCGCGACCTTAACGAGTACGCGTTCGCATTGGGCGCGCTCGCGCACTACGCCGCGGACAATCATGGCCACTCGATTGGAACGAACCGCGCCGTCCCGCTCGTCTACCCCGAGATCCGCGCGAAGTATGGCGACGAAGTGACCTACGCCGAAGACCCCTCTTCGCACATCAAGCTCGAATTCGCCTTCGACGTGCTGCAAGTGGCGCGCGGCCGTTACGCGCCCGAGAACTATCATGACTTTATAGGTTTCAAAGTCTCTAAGGACGTCCTTGCTCGCGCGTTCAAGAGGACCTACAGCCTGGAGCTCAAAGATGTCTTCGGCAATCTGGACCTCGCCCTCGGCACGTTCCGCAGGACCGTAAGCACCATAATACCCGAGATGACGAAAGTGGCCTGGGAGATGAAGGAGGACGAGATCGAAAAAGCCACGCCCGGGATCACCCGCGAGAAGTTCGTCTATAACCTTTCGCGCGCCGACTACGAAAAGGAGTGGGGCAAGCAGTACGAAAAGCCGGGATTCTTTGCAAAGAGCATGGCTTACTTCTTCCGCGTCATGCCGAAGGTAGGCCCCTTCAAAGCCCTCGACTTTCGCCCCCCCACGCCGGAGGCCGAGCGGTTTCTTATGGAGAGCTTCAACGCGACGCTCGACCGTTATCGCGGCCTGCTCGGGAGCATGCAGGCGGGCCGGCTCAATCTTGATAACCGCGACCTGGACACGGGAAGGCCCGTGCGCGCAGGGGAGTATCCCCTTGCCGACGAAGCTTACGCAAAGCTCGTCAGGAAGCTGGCGGACAAGAAACTTGAGGGCGTCACGCCGGACGTGCGCGAAAACATTCTGGCCTTCTTCTCAAACCTCGACGCGCCGATTGCTGTGAAGCGTGATAAAGACGACTGGCGCAAGACTCTTCGCGCGATCGAGGTGCTGCGGTCTACGGAGGCGCGCGCAGAGACAGTCGTGAACCGTGACAAGTAAACCGTGACAAGATCAGCGGGCGGTTAATTGTAATTTCAAATTCGAATTTGAGATTCAAAACAACTGCCCGCTGCTCACTTTCTTGTCACGGTTTACTGTTTACTTGTCACGATCTTCTCGTGTAGAATCCGCCTGCCCTGCTCCTTAGGTTAAATCTTAGAGCATAAATCATGACTGCCGAGCAGTTAACGCATAAGCCCGAAGTATTGCTTGACCCCCGCGGCCTGCGCGTCGCCGTCGGCTCGCGCGTGGCCTACCTGTTCGACCGTCCCGCCGACCGCACGCGCTTCGCGCGGTTCATCGCCGAAGGGCTTCGCGATGGCGATAAATGCATCATCGTCACCGATCGGCCGGGCAGGCAGGTGTTTTCAGAAGCGCTCGAAGCTTTAGGCGTCGCCGTCGCCGAACGCGAAGCCGACGCTTCGCTCGTCATCATTACGGCCGAAGTCTCCACGGAAGGGATGGAGGAGATGGCCCTGCCGCTGCTTAAGGACGGGCGCGCGCGGTTCCGCTTCATCCGCGCGATCAACGACACGGGCTGGATGAGCGGCGAAGGGTGGACGGCGCGCGATTTCCTCAGGCTGGAAGTCAAAGGGCATCTGCTGATGCAGCACCAGCCCTGCACGATCATCTGCCAGTACGACACGGCAAGGATCGACCGCAGGGGCCTCGAACAGATCATCGCCGCGCACCAGTACACGGTCGCGGGCGCGGAGGTGGAGAAGAACCCTGACCGCCGCTCGCTCGGCCAGCTCATCTTCGACAGCATGGACGAGCAACTGCGCGTCCTGACGCGATTGCAGAACCTGTCGCTCAACCTCACGGCCACGCACTCGCTCGACGAGAGGCTCGACTACATAATCGAGGCGGCCATGACGATATGCCGCGCCGACCGCGCCGCCATAAGTTATTTCGACGAGGCGGGCGAGCTGCGCATCATGCATCACCACGGCCTGTCGGAAGATTATCTCAACCGACGCCGGCTGACGCGCTCAGACCCGTCCATAGCCAGGATGATCGCTTCGCGCGAGCCGACGATAATCCAGGACATCGAGCAGCTCAAACATATCTCTACGAATTACGAAAACTGGAAGCGGTCGGGCATCCGCGCCATAGTCACGCTGCCGCTGATCAGCGACGGCGAGGTCTTCGGCGCCATCAGCACAGGCTCGGGGACCGAGCACCACTTCACGCAGACAGAGATCGACGCGATGTCGATACTGGCGGCGCAGGCGAGCGCGGCGATCACCAACGCGCGATTGTTCGAGCAGTTGCACGAAGCGAGCCGCGCCAAGGACGACTTTCTCGCAAACCTCTCGCACGAGCTGAGAACGCCGCTCACGCCGATACTGGGCTGGATGCACATACTCAGGCCGCTTGCGGCGACCAGCCCGCTGCTGGCGCAAGGGCTCGAAACCATCGAGCGCAACGCGCGACAGCAGGCGGGGCTGATTAACGACCTGCTCGATTTGACGCGAATCATAAGCGGGAAGATGGAGCTGGCGCGCTCGCCTAAGAGCCTCGACGCGCTCGTCGCGGCGAGCGTCGATCAGGTGCGCCAGCAGGCGGAGGCTCACCGGATAAAGATAACCCAGAGCCTGCCGGCCGACTCCGTCATCTGCAACATAGACACCGTGCGCATACAACAGGTGCTGGCGAACCTGCTCAACAACGCCGTAAAATTCACGCCCGACGAAGGCGAGATAAGTATCACACTCTCCCTCGTCGATCGAGACGACAATGGTTACGACGCGCAGATCGAGGTGTCGGACACGGGCATAGGGATCGCGCCGGAGTTTCTGCCGCACGTCTTCGACCGTTTCGCGCAGGCGCACGGCGGGATAAATCAGCACTACGGCGGGCTCGGGCTTGGCCTGGCGATCACCCGCGCGATGGTCGAGATGCACGGCGGCCAGGTCGGAGCGCGGAGCGAAGGGCTGGGGCGCGGCAGCAGCTTCATCGTGAGGCTGCCCGGCGTGCGCGTCGCGGGCGGCGCGGGCGCGGAGCCTGTGATCTATGCTACGACCGAACAGGCCGCGCGCGAGCGGTTGGGTCTGCGCGTGCTGGTGGTGGAAGACTCACTCGACACGCTCGACATGTTGAGGCTGTGGCTCGACTCGTACGGCTGCGAGGTGTTGGTGGCGACCGGCGGCGCGGAAGCCTTGAGGCTAGCCGCGGACCGGCGGCTCGACCTGATAATCTCCGACATAGGGCTGCCTCAAATCGACGGCTACGAGCTGATTCGCATACTGCGAAATATGGCGGGCCTTGAGGGCGTGCCCGCAATCGCGCTGACCGGGTACGCGCGTGAAGAGGACCGCGAGCTTGCCCTGGCCGCGGGGTACGACGCACACCTGGCCAAACCGGCGGAGATACGAAGCCTGCTCACCCTGGTCAAGAAGCTCACGAAAAAACGCGAACAGTAGATGAATCTTCGAGCGCGGCCAGAAGCTCGGCCATCGTCTTGCCGATCGCGGGGTGCTTTACGTCGGGCGCAATCTCCGCCATCGGCTCAAGCACAAAGCGGCGCAGGTGCATTCGAGGGTGCGGCGCCGTCATCCCCGCCTCGGACAGAACAACATCCCCGTACAACAGCAGGTCTATATCGATAAGGCGCGGCCCATCCTTCACACTCGGCCGGCGGCCCATCTCGCGCTCGATCCCGAGCAGGCTTTCGAGCAGCTCGGCGGGCTTGATCGACTGCTCGCTCTCAACCTCTATGACTTGATTGAGAAACCAGGGCTGATCGGCGTATCCGACCGGCTCCGTTTCATAAATCGATGACGCGCGAGTTATCGTCAGCCCCAAACCCGCGATCCGCCGCGCGGCCTCTTTCAGGTTCGCTTCACGCTCGCCGAGGTTCGACCCTATTCCAAGGTAGATTCGCGGCGCGCGGTTGAGGTCGTCGTTTCGCATTTCTGTTTTAGAAGTTATCATAGTTGCTTGAAGTCATGGCGGCAACGATCAAGATAAACAAGCGGGCGGCTGAGCGAATACGCGCGCGACATTGCTGGATATACCGCAGCGACGTTTTAGAAAACGACGGAGCGCGCGGCGGGCAAGTCGTCCGCGTATCAGACGCGCGCGGCCGCGTCCTGGGTTCTGCGCTTTACAGCTCCGATTCTCAAATCGCGCTTAGAATGATTTCGTTAGTCGACTCCGCGATCGATCGCGACTTCTGGCTGGCGCGGCTGGCCGCCGCCGAGCAGTTGCGCAGCCGCGTCGTGAGCGACACGACGGCCTACCGCCTGGTCTATGGCGAGAGCGACCTGCTGCCTTCGCTCATCATCGATCGCTTCAACGATTGCTTCGTCATTCAAACGCTGTCGCAGGGCATGGACGCGCTGAAGCAGATGTGGGTAGAGCTGATAGTCGACCGCTACGGCCCGCGCGCTATCGTCGAGCGCAACGAAGCGCGGGTGCGCGACCTTGAAGGTTTGCCGCGGCTCGCGGGCGTGGTCTACGGCAAGGACCCAGGCGAGATCGTTATCGAAGAGGGCGGTGTGAGGTTCGCCGTCAACCTGATCGAGGGCCAGAAGACCGGCGCCTTTCTGGATCAGCGCGAGAACCGTGTGGCGGCCGAAAGCTACGGGCGGGGCCGCGCGCTCGACTGCTTCACCTTCCAGGGAGGCTTCGCGCTCCATCTCGCGCGCAGCGCCGATCGAGTCCTTGCCATAGACGTGTCGGCGCAGGCGATAAAGCAGGCGGAGCGAAACCGCGAGCTTAACGACGCGGCCGACGTGGAGTTCGTAGAGGGAAACGTATTTGATCTGCTGCGTGAGATGGACGAGCGCGGCGAGCGGTTTGACGTGATAAACCTCGACCCGCCCGCTTTCGCCAAGAACCGCGCGGCTGTCGCCGGGGCCTTGCGCGGCTACAAAGAGATCAACCTGCGCGCAATGAGGTTGCTTGAGCCGGGCGGCATACTCATCACTTCGACCTGTTCGTATCACATGAGCGAAGAGGCGTTCTTAAACGTGATCGCCGACGCGGGCGCGGACGCGGGACGCGCCGTCCAGGTGATAGAAAAACGCATGCAATCGCGCGATCACCCCGTCTTGATCTCCATGCCCGAGACCTACTATCTGAAATGCATGATCCTGCGCGTCGAATGAAGAAATATTGATTGCATCAAAGATTACATGGCAGTAGAATGTGGCCGGATATTTCTGATAGTCAGGGGCCCGGGTCAAAGGTCTTGCCAGGAAAGCGCTTTCGCCTGTAGCGGTTTGATAGCCTGCGAACTCTCACTCAATAGCCTCTCGAGAAAAGGCGAACCGAGTTTTTCAACGCCTGGGTATCCTTCGGACCTGTCACGAGCATATCGCGGCGGTCCTGTAAATCCGACGGGCCGGTGTTCATCATAACGTTGCCTGGAAACTGGGACTGCCGCTCAACGGCCTTAGCCCATCCGGCTTCCGGGCGCATGCCGCCTCGTCGAGCGCCACTCAGGTTGCGAACTACGGTCAAGGGTTTTACTGGGAGAAAAAGATGGCCGGTACAAAGATAAAAGAGGATCACTGGGGTGCGATCATTAAACGCATTGACAAGGGCCGGTGCGTGCCGTTCCTCGGGGCCGGAGTCAACGTAAGCAGCAAGGTCCATAACTATGACGGGCTTCTCCTTGGAACTCAAGTCGCATTGAGCCTCGTCGTGAGGATGCTCCATTTGAGCGGGGCGGAATCGTCGAACCTGGAGAACGCGATAAGGCGACAGAGCCTGGACCAGTACAGGGGTCGCACACAGGCCGCGCTCAAGGCGCTCGAAGAAGACCTGCAAGCGCTGTTAGACAAGGCCACGCGCGTGCTGAACAACGAGCTGCCCGCCGGCCAGGCCCAGATCGATAAAGACCACTTCATGACCATCCTCCGGTCGATACTCCCGGACGACGTTGAAGACAACCTCGCCCACATCATCATTCATCAAGAGCTGAATGAGTACAAGGACCTGACCAACGTGTCGCTCCTGAATCTGGCGCGCGTAGCTCAGTACATACGTTACAGAGTCGATTTCACCGAGCTGATAGATCATCTGAGGAACATTTTGCCCGACGACGCGCGGGAGCCTTCCCCGCTGCTTAGGACCCTGGCCCGCCTGCCTTTCGGGCTTATAGTGACCACCAATTACGACCGCCTGATGGAGCGCGCCCTTGAGGAAGCGGGCAGGAAGGAGGTTTACTCGCTCCACCAGCCGACCAAGGGCTTCAGCCCCGCCCAGCAGGCGAGGATACCGGACGAGCTTGCGGATTTCCAGACCGCGATCAAGGAGAAGAACGGCGTCGTACTTTACAAGATACATGGCACGTTCGCCGGGGATAAGGAGAGC
Source organism: Blastocatellia bacterium (assembly GCA_035249305.1). GTDB lineage: Bacteria > Acidobacteriota > Blastocatellia > UBA7656 > UBA7656 > DASUNP01. The sequence continues at coordinate 92,246 of DATFGQ010000131.1, forward strand.
GACCAGTCGCACATCATCATCACGGAAGAAGACTACATAGACTTTCTCAACATCATCGGGAGAGAGAACGTCGGCATACCGAATACTGTGAAGGCCACGATGGTCAATTCGACCCTGTTATTCCTTGGCTACAGCCTGGAGGATTGGGATTTTCGGACCATATACAAAGGCTTGATCGAAAGCCTCCCGGACCACCAGCAGCGCATATCGTTCGCCATACAGAAAGACCCGCCCGAGTTCTGGGAGAATTTCTGGCAGGACAAAAAGGTCGTGATCTATAACGTCGACCTATACGAGTTCGCGGCGGAGCTCGAAGAGCGCTACGAGAACTACAAAACAAAGGGCCGGGTATGACGCAAGGAATTGAGACCCTCAGCAAGTCGCCATACAAGTTTCTCGACGCGTACGAAGCGCCGGACCGCGGCATCTTCTTCGGGCGCGAGAGGGAGACTTACATCCTGCTGTCGGACATCGTCGTCCGCCGGCTCGTGGTGTTGTTCGCCAAGACGGGCACGGGCAAGACATCGCTGATAAACGCGGGCGTGCGGCCCGAGCTTAGTGACAGAGACTACGCGACCTTCTTCGTAAGGGTCCGCAAAGACGCCGACACCGCCACGGTGGTAAGGAAAGAGCTGGACGACCAGTTCAAGCCGCGGGTCAGAAAAGACCCTTACGAAGGGCTCAGGGCCACGCCCGAGTCCAGGGAGAAGTTCAAGAGCTTAGGGCTCGCCGTCGACTCGGGGCAGTCGCACTTGCGCCGCCCCGCGCTCGCCACGAAATTCGAAGAGATCTCGCGGTCGCTCGAAAAGCCGATAGTCATATTCTTCGATCAGTTCGAAGAGTTCTTTGTCTACGCGCGCAAGATGGCCGACGACAGGGGGGGCGAGTTCATCGCCGAGGTCGCCACGGCGTACAACAAGAACGGCTCGGGCGTCCACTTCGTCTTCTCTATGCGCGAGGAGTTCTTCTACGAGATGGAGGCGTTTCGCACGCAGATCCCGATCATATTTCACAGCGAGTCGAACCTGCGCCTCTACTGGTTCGATAAGGAGCAGGCGCGCAAGGCGATAGTGTCGCCAGCGAAGGCCTACGGCGTCGAGATAGAGAAGGACCTTGTCGAGAAGCTCTTGACCGATCTGAGCGAAGACGGCTTGATCGAGCCGACACAGCTCCAGATAGTCTGCGACACGCTCTGGGGCAAGGTGACGGACAAACGCATAAAGCTGAGCGACTACCTCAGCTTCGGGGCTCAGGGGGGGCGGCAGGCCGCCAGGCAGATACTCAACCAGAGGATGGAGGAGGAGTTCTATAAGATCGATGATGAGGAGCAGTTGAGGCTGTTAGAGGGCCTGCTGCCCAAGCTCAGCACGGAGCAGAACACCAAGAGGATACGCGATTGCGAGAACCTCCTTGAGGAGCTTAAGACAGACACGGACTCGCTGGACAGACTCGTCGACCGGCTGACCGAAGCCAGGCTGGTCAAGCGCACGGTCCGCGATGAGATAGAGTTCATCGAGCTGACACATGATTATCTGGTGAAGAGCCTTGACGACCTGCTGCTGAGGGTCAAGAGCATCTGGCCGCGCAAGCTGTTGAGTTCATCCCTCGATCGATACAGGCAAACGGGCGAGTTCATGAAGCCTGAACACCTCCGGCAGGTCACCAAGCGCGTCCGCCTGTTGCGACTCAAGAGCGAAGAGGTGGAGTTCCTTTTCCGCTCGGCCCTGGAGGGCGAGGTCGATTTAGGTCTGATGCGGCTGTGGTTCGAGCAGGCCTCAAAGTTCGAGCGGCCCCCCGAAGGCAGCGAGGCCATCAAGGTATGGGAGATCCTGCGCGAGAGCATCACGGGGCCGGCCGGCGTTAAGAAGCCTTACGTCATAGACCTTCTCGCGGAGCTACAGACCGGCGACGCCTTCGGCCTTTTGAAGGAGGCGATGGCCAACGACGGGCTCTCCTCGTTCGTCATCGACGCGCTCGGGCGTAACGGCACGATCGAGGCCGTCAAGATTCTTGAGAAGGCGCTCTCGCAGGAGTCTGTCTCGGCCCAGGCTCAGGGCGCATTGTCGTGGCTTTCGCTTTCGAAGAAGAATATCGACGTCGCGACCGAGGCTCACCGCGTCCTGGAGGCGTTTCTCGAGATTCGGGCTCGACAGGAGCCCGAGCGACAGCCCGGCGACGTTGAGCCTGCCATCAATCGCATAGCCATCAGCGCGGGCCGCACGCCGCCGTTCGAGCTTATTTACGAGAAGCTACAGCGGGGAAGGGTCATCCCGTTTCTGGGCTTCGGGGCTTCGACGGGCGCGGGCTCGACGCTGATGGACGAAGTCAGACGCCGGCTCGTAGAGGCGACGGACCTTCCCGAAGCCCCCTCGCTTGAGATCGGCTGCCTGGCCAAGTACTACGCGGTGACGGAAGGGTACGCCGCGCTCTACAAACAGATCCGCAGCGTCTTCGACAAGGACTACCCGCCGACCAAGCTCCACACAATGCTTGCGCAAATACCGACGCCGCTGCTTATCGTCACGACCAATTATGACGACGTGATAGAGAGGGCTTTCAGCGATGCCGGCCGCGAGTTCGACGTCGTAATACACACGACGGCCCCGGAGCTTAGCAATGACGTTTTGTGGCGGCCTCACGGCTCCAAGCCCGTGTTCACCAGCCCGAGCAGGCTCGACATAGATTTGGAGAGGGTGACGGTCATATACAAAATGCATGGCTCGGTCAGCAGAAGCGATCCGGCGGGCGACCAGTACGTAATCACCGAAGATGATTTCGTCCAGTTCCTGCTCCGGATGGCGAGGAACAAGGCCGTGCCGGCGGCGCTCGCCGAGTCATTTCGTAGGCGCCACTTCCTCTTCCTCGGCTACCGTTTGCGAGACTGGCACATACGCGTCGTCTTAAGCCACATAGATAAAGAGCTGCGCCGGCTCAAGGGGATAAAATCGTGGTCTATCCAGGACACGCCGACGCAGCTCGAAGAGGTCTTCTGGCAGGAGCGGGGCGTGGAGTTGTACTCGATGGCGCTTGACGAATTCGTGACACGACTCATCGAGAATGAAAGGCGGTCGGGCTAGCCCGACGGCTTTAAGGAGCATTATGACAAACGGATATAAAGCCTCAGACGGCCACACGCCTTATAAGGGTTTGACGGCGTATAGCGAGCAGGACGCGCTCTTCTTCTTCGGGCGGGAGCGCATCGTGCGCATCATCGTCAACAATATGTTCCTGTCGCGCGTGCTCGTACTGTATGGCGCCACGGGCGTTGGGAAGTCATCAGTGCTGCGGGCGTCCGTTATGGGCAGCCTGCGTCAGCGCGACGACCTGATCGTAGTCCATTACAGGGACTGGTATCACAACCCCGTGAGCGGCCTCAAATCGGCCGTGGCAGAGGCGGTCGAAGGCGAGACGAAGATGGCTTTCCCGCCCCCGGCCGCCGCATCGCTGGGCGATTACCTGTCGGAGTGCGCCGAGCGGGCCGGCCGCGAGCTGATGATCATACTCGACCAGTTCGAAGAGTTCTTCCTCTACCAGAATCCGGAGGAGAAGCCTGGAAGCTTCGCCTTTGAGTTTACGTCCGCCGTTTCGCGCGACATGCCCGTGAGCTTCCTCATATCGATAAGGGAGGACACGCTGTCAAAGCTCGACCGCTTCAAAGACCGCATCCCGGACCTGTTCAGCGACTCCTTGCGCCTCAGGCACCTCAACCTTGAGGAGGCGCGCGCCGCCATCGAGGGACCCATTCAACGGTACAACAGCATACACGGGACGAGCATCCGCATAGAGCCGGAATTGGTCGACGCGGTGCTGGAGCAGGTCAGGACAGGGCAGGTCAGCTTCAACGAATCGGGGCGCGGGGAGATTACGCGCGGCAATCAGGGCGAAGAGACGGCGAAGATCGAAACGCCCTTTCTTCAGCTTGTGATGATGCGGATATGGAATGAAGAGATGCGCTCCGGGTCTGAGGTGTTGCGGCTGTCGACATTAGCGAACCTGGGCGGCGCCAGGCTGATAGTGCGGACACACCTGGACGGCGTGCTGGCGGAGATGACCGATTCCGACCGTGGCATCGCCGCGCAGATCTTCAACTTCCTCGTCACGCCTTCCGGGACGAAGATCGCGCACACGGTCAAAGACCTGTCTGATTACGCGGCGGTCAAGGAGGAGGAGCTGAAAGAGGTGTTAGAGGCGCTGTCGAGCGGCGACAATCGCATACTGCGCCGCGTGGCGCCGTCGCCCGACGGCCCGCTGGAGCCGCGCTACGAGATATTCCACGACGTTCTCGCGCCGGCAATCCTCAGTTGGCGCGAGCGGTACATGAAGGCGAAAGATGAGAAAGATATCCAGCGCGAAATAGCAAAAATGCGGGAGCAGCAGGATGCGGAGGCGGCGCGGCTTGCGGCGCATGCCCGCGCGCGCCGACTGCGTTGGACCGTCGCCGTTATGGCTATCGGACTAATCTTGCTTGCCGGCGTATCGACTTATGCCTTTGTGAAGAGGGGAGAAGCGCGGACCGCGAGAAACGAGGCTATCAAGGAAAGAGACATCGCCCAGGCAGCCACGGGCGAAGCCGAAAAGCAGACTAAGATTGCCGAAGAAAAAACGGCTGATGCCGAGTTGCAAACAGAGGCCCTCAGGAAGCAGCGCGACGCGACCTTGGAGGCGCGAAGCGAAGCAGAGCAGGCCTGGTCTGAAGCTAGAAAGTCGCGCGACATTGCTCGCGCGGCCGAAAAGAAAGCGCTCGATGACCGGGAGGCCGCCAGGCAGGCCAGAGCCGACGCCACAGCCGCGCGCACCCAAGCCGACAACTCAAGAAAGGAAGCCCAGAAGGAGCGTGAAGCCGCCGAGGTGGCTAGCGCCGAGGCTGAGAAGGCCAGGAATGAGGCTACGCTTTCACGCATTGCTGCTCAACAGGCGGAAGAGAACTCCTTTAAGAACCAACAGGTCGCCGCGCAGGCCAGGGCGGAAGCTGAGAAGGCGAAAATTGATGCTATAGATTCGAGGACTGCCGCCGGAAAGGCGGAGGCAAAGGCTAAAGAATTAGAGAAAGAGGCTCAAAGGCAACTGGAGGCGATAAGAACGCTGGGGCGAGCGGTCCGTTACAATAAGTTCATAATGGATGCTCATACCGGGGTTGTGAATAAAGCCGTTCCTAGCAAGGATGGCAGATCGATCGTTACGGCCGGCGCGGATAAGGTGGCTGTAGTGTGGGATTACGCGGACGAGAGCAAGCCGCCTGTTAAGCTGACAGGACATTTAAATGCCGTGAACGACGCGGACTTCAGCCCCGATGGCAAGTTTGTGGTCACGGCGAGCGATGATAAAAGAGTTATTATCTTCGACGTTGCCAGTGGAGCGCGGATCAGGAGTATGTCGCAGCACCGTATGAAGGTTAATACCGCGCGATTCAGCCATGATGGGGAGCATATTGTCACTTCAAGCGATGACGACACGGCGAAGATATGGAGCAGAAAAAATGGGAGCGTGCGCACGCTGGATGGGCATAAAGAGGATTTGAACAGCGCGGTATTCAGCCCCGATGGGAAATACGTCGTCACGTCGAGTGATGACGACACGGCTCGGATATGGGTCGCGGAGACAGGGGCGGTGAAGGCCGTCCTGGATAAGCATGAGAATAACGTCAACAGCGCCGTCTTCAGCCACGATGGCGATCGCGTACTTACATCGAGCGGCGACAAAACGGCCAAGATTTGGGATTTAAGTGGGAACCTTGTGCGCTCCCTCCAAGGGCATAAAGATGCTGTGAACACGGCCGCCTTTAGCCAGGACGATAAGTATGTAGTCACGGCGAGCGATGATGCGACGGCGAAGGTTTGGGAGGCGAGCACTGGCCATAAGCTCATCGATCTGGATAAGCATAAGATGAAGGTCAACGACGCAGCATTCAGTTCTGACGGAAAGCTCGTAGTGACCGCCTGCGCCGACGGCTACGCGAGGGTCTGGGAGCGGAGCAGCGGCAAGCTGGTCGCGCAACTGCTGCATACGGGCCCGGTTCTAAGCGCCGCGTTCATCTCTGACAGCAAGTTGATAGTGACGGCGAGCGCCGATAAGAGGGTACAGGTGTGGGACATCTCATCGCCCCCGAACTCTCAATGAGAGAATCAAATCCTTCAGACCTTTTCATCGCTCGTCTTGTTCCAGCACCTCAGCACTTCCGCGACGCTCCAGGCCTGGGCTATGCAGCCGCGCGGGGTGAAAGGCGCTTCGGCGTCGAATATCTCGCTGATCGAGCCCACGGCCGCGTCGTCGAAGTGCGGCGCGAAGTCTTCGACGAACCTCCGCGCGCCCTTGCGGTCGTCGGGGTAGACTTTCAGATACGCGTCGATGAAAGGGCCTATCAGCCATCCCCAGACCGTGCCCTGGTGGTACGCCGCGTCGCGCGAGCGCAGGTCGCCGGAATAGTTAGCCTTGTAATCCGGGTGGTCGCGCGAAAGCGAGCGCAAGCCTACGGGCGTAAGCAGCCGCTCGCGCGCCACGTTCAAGACTTGCTCCCACCGCGAACGGTCGAGCACGGGATGGCGCAGCGAGATGGCTAACAACTGGTTGGGGCGGCAAGCCGCGTCGTCGCCCTGCTCGCCGTCTATCACGTCATACAGGTAGCCCCCGTCCGAATACCAGAAACGTTTGTTGAAAGAAGCTCTCGCCCGCTCGGCCTGTTCGGCGGCGCGGCGCGCGGTCTGGTCGTCGCCTTCTTCGCGCGCCCAGCCTTCGAGCAGCCTCAGCGCGTTGTACCAGAGCGCGTTTATCTCTACGGCCTTGCCGCGCCGCGGGGTGACGACCCACCCGTCGACCTTCGCGTCCATCCAGGTGAGCTGATAGCCCTGCTCGCCCTGGCGCAGGAGGGCGTCTGCGGGGTCTACGCATATGCCGAACCGCGTCCCGCGAATGTGGTAGTCGACGATCTCTATCAGTTTAGGGAGCACCATCCTCAACGTGATGCGGTCGCCGGTCGTTTCGACGTAACGGTCGATGGCGTGAAAGAACCATAGCGTCGCGTCCGCCGTGTGATAGAGCCCTTCCTTTTCGCCTTCGGGAAACATGTTAGGGATCAGCCCGTCGCGTATGTAGTGGGCGAACGTCCGCAAGATGCACCCGGCTTCGAAGTGGCGGCCCGTGGCGAGCGTCAACCCTTCGAGGCTTATCATCGTGTCGCGCCCCCAGTCGGTGAACCAGTGATAACCGGCTATGATGGTCCGCACCTCGTCGCCTACGGCGTGCGCGCGCGCAGTCTCTTCCGTGCGCCCGGACGGAGTGGTTATGAACTGGTCGGCCGCCAGCACCAGCTCCGCCGCGAGCCCCGACTGCGCTTCGGCGGGGGCCGTGGCGAGCAGTTGGTCGCGCCGCCCCATCTCCGCTTCGAGCGCGTAACCGGGCTCCAGGGCCTTGATAGTCTCCCACGACTCGGTCGACGCGACGAGCGTGGCGTCGCGCTCCTTCGAAAGAGTCAGGTGAAAGTAGCCGGGGCTCCACAGCCCCCCGCGATGGTCGTACCCGCGCGCCTGCTCTTTGCGGTAGATCAGGTCGGGCGTCGCGACCCTATCGAAAGTGAACCGAGCGCCTTCGCCGTAGATCAGCATTCTGAGCGGCACGTACTTATGGCCTAAGCAGATCTCGTATCGATCTTCGACCACGGTCAATGTGTAAGGCTCGTCGGAAGGCGTGTCGAGTCGCCCTTCGTGCGGGCGAAACTGTATGTGCGGCCTCAGCTCCAGGCTGACGGGTTCGTCGCCTTCGACCACGCGGTAATCGACGTGAACCGTGTTCTGCATGTGCAGGAGGAAGATGCGCTTCTCGATAGTCACGCCCCTGGCTTCGTAGCGCCAGACGGGCAACCCCATCTCAAGCCGAAACTCGGTCAGGTACTTGGCCGCCTCCATCTGCAACCCGCCCTCGGTCTCGACACCGCTCAACTGAATCACCGACCCGTCGGCGTACCTGATCTGCTCGTCCAGGTCGTTGAGCATCATCATTCTGCCGAGCGGGGAAGGCAACGCCGCCACGAGCAGTCCGTGGAACCGCCGCGTCAGCACGCCCGAGATCGTCCCCGACGCGTAACCGCCAAGCCCATTCGTCACAAGCCACTCGCGCGTCAAAAGCAGTTCGGAGCGCGAGGCGTCAGCTTCGCTCCACGGCAGTCTGCGAACTAGATTACGCATCTATATTCTCCTCATCGGTCGCCTCTTCGGTGGTCGTCTCTTCGATCTCGCCCGCGCGAAGGGCGACCGCGGCGCGGCCGGGTATCTGCCAGCCCTTGGGCGTGTCGAGCGGCGGCGTGCCGGCGCCGCCGTAGCGCGGGTCTTCGCTCGACCAGAGTATCTCCCACGCCTTACCCGCGGGCGGGGCAAGCAGCGGCTCAGGCGCGGGCGCAAGCACGATGTCCGGGCCGAGGTTGACTACGAGCAGACAGTCGTTCGCCCCTCCGGCGAAGAATCTCAGCGCGAACGCTTCGTTGCCTAAGACCGCGCCGTCCACGCCGCGCGGGCGTTGAGAGCTGAAGGCTGCGGTTTCGCGCCTGAGCCTCAACAGGTCACGGTGCATCGAGTAGATCTCGCGGTTGCGCTCGCGCTCCGCGAAGTCGAGCTTCGACCTGTTGAAGGTTTCCGCGTCGCGCGGGTCCGCGATCACGGTTTGCATCTCGTCGAGCGCGAGGCTCGGGAATTGCGCGAGGAATTTAAGCCTCCCGTTTCGAACCAGCTCCCCGAGCTTTTCTCCGTGATCGGCGAAGAAGAGGAAAGGGCTCGAAGCGGCGAACTCCTGCCCTTGAAATATCATTGGCGTCGCCGGCCCTAGCAGCACGAGCGCGGTCAACGCCCTCAAACGGCCGGGGCTCGACAGACGGTTCATGCGGTAGCCGCGCGCGGAGTTCGCGACCTGATCGTGGTTCTCTATGAAGCTCACGAACGACGCGGGTTTTATGTCGAGCGCGGGAGTGCCGCGCCGCTGCTTCTGCCACTTGTAGTGCTGACCCTGGTAAAGGTAGCCCCATTTGAGCGCGGATATGAACTCCTGCGGCGCGCCGCGATAGTCCGTGTAGTAGGCGGGGTTGTGGCCCGTCAGGGCGACCACGGCGCTGTGATGAAGGTCATCGTTCCAGAGCGCGTCCAATCCGTAACCGCCTTCTTCCGGCGGCCTGACGAGTCGAGTCTCCTGCGGCTCGTTCTCGCCTATGGTGATGATCGAGCGCCGTCCCGCCGACGAGCGAGCGCGGCGGACTATCGCGGCCAGTATGTGGTCTTCCGACTGGTCGTAGATGTTCTGCGTGGCGTCCAGGCGCAGCCCGTCGAGCTGAAACTCGTCTATCCAGTAACCCGCGTTCGCGATGAAGAACTCTCGCACGGGTTCCGAGCCCGCATCATAAAAGTTGATGGCGTCGCCCCAATCGGTCACATGTCGGTCTGTGAAGTAGTCGTCGGAATACTGGCGCAGGTAATTCCCATCCGGCCCGAGGTGGTTGTAGACGACATCGAGTATGACCGCGAGCCCTTCGGCGTGCGCTCGGTCGACGAAGCGGCGGAAGTCATCGGGCTCTCCATACAGTCGCGTGGGCGCGTATAGATCGACGCCGTCGTAACCCCAACCGAAGCGGCCCGGAAAGTCATGCACGGGCATGACTTCGATGACCGTCACGCCGAGGTCCGCAAGCTCTTTCAACTCGCGCGCGGCCGCCTCCCACGTCCCCGCGCGCGTGAAGGTCCCTATGTGCATCTCGTAGATGACCTGGCCTTCGATCTTGACGCCCTTCGACACGTCGTCCGTCCAGTGAAAGCTCAGGGGATCGACGACCTGCGAAGGCCCGTGCGGCCCCTCGGGTTGAAACCGCGAAGCGGGATCTGGGAAGCTATCTCCGCCGTCCAACCGAAACCGATAAAGCGTCCCGGCCTGCGCCTGGCGCACGATGCCCGAGAAGTAACCTCCTGGTTCCGGTTCAAGCTCGGCCGTCACGAGCGCGCCTTCGGATTTAGAGCCCGAAGGCGGTTCAATTATGACCTCGACCGTTTTGCGTTTGGGCGCCCACACGCGAAAGTGTGTCCCGCCTTCTGACAACACCTCTGCACCTACCGGCAACCGCCTGCCTCGCGTGGCCGAGTACATTTACACTTTACCTTTCTCAAACAGTGGTCTTTCTATGAGCGATCATTCTGAGCAGCCCGTTTATCGCAAGGTGCAGCAGCAGGTAGACCGCCAGCGCCACGATGTAAGAGAGCCTCAACTGCATAGCGCCGCGCGCCGGGTCCGCGACCAGCCCGCGAAAGGGCGCTAGCAGCGGCGACGCGATCGTATCGATGAAGTTCTTGAAGCCGTTCGACTCGCGCGCGCCTATCAACTCCAGAATGATCTCTAACCCGATGATGCCGTAGATCAGATAAAAAATATAATCGATTACTTGCGAGACTCGCGCCACGCCCCTGGCGCGATCGATCTCTGTCTCAGTCTCTCGGACCTCATGGACTGCTTTGTGTTTCAGTTCTTCGGCCACCTGATCGGCCTCGGCCCGCTCGACAGGGTCGAGCCGGTCGGCCTTGCGCGCTATCTCCGAGTGGACCTCTTCGCGCACGGTCCCCTTGATTGCTTCGTGTTGCGCCACGCGGCGCGATTCATCTATTGCGAGTTTTTCGTCTTCGACCATTTTTCGATCTCCTATGATTATTAAACGCGGCTGCGCGTAATGAGGCTGAGGATTGCTACGAAAAGGGCCGCCCCGATGATTGACCAGATGATTGGAAAATTCTTCCCGCCTATGTTGACCGCGAAGAGCTCCGGGAGGCCAAGCGCGCCCGCGAGCCACATCCCCAAGAGCGCGCCAATGAACCCCAGCGCGATCGAGACCAGACAGCCCCCGCGGCTGTAACCGACAATCGCCTGCCCGATTGCGCCGCAAATCCCCGCCACCAAAAGCAGGATCAACAGCGACCATAAATCCATAGCATCTCTCCTTCGCCGCTCCACTGAGCAAAGCGGATGCCATCTCTCAGATCATGTCGTAACCCTATTATTTCAGCATTTAAGCTTTTGATTGCCTGCCCTCTCCTTGCATAAATGGGCAGGGTCTGACTCGTTTTGGTACGCGGCTCTAGCAGGGCTGATGCAAAGAACCTGTAGGGGCGGGGCTTGTCCCCGCCCGGCGGCGCGTAAGCGCCGGGCGTCATCGCCTTCGGCGATCCGGGCAGGGACAAGCCCTGCCCCTACAGTAAATGCTAATTTCGTTTCTCTGCGGATGGAGCCGTTCAAGTTTTGTTCAAGAGCGTGTGGGCGTAGCTTCAAGAATTTCTCAACCCCGTGCGGGTAATTTCCTGAATGTAGGAAGCAGCTAAATCCCAAAAGGGGCATGAGGGATGAGATTCAAGACAGCTCCCAATCGGCTAATCAAGACCGCGGTTCTCACTGTAATAATTCTCTCGCTCGGCTTCATCCTCGCCGCGCTCAGGCAGGACAGATCGAATACGACCGCGAGCGCCGGCACGGGTCCTGAAACAATCGCCACGGTCGAAGGCAAACAGATAAGCGCGAAGACGTACCGCATGTACCTGCGCAATGGCATCGAGGCGCTCGGTCTTTCGGAGTCTAGCGAGGAGGGCCGCCGGAGAGTCGAGATGCTGAAAGCGAGCATCATAGCCGAGCTGATAGACCGCACGCTGATCGAAGCCGAGGCTGAGCGGCGCAACGTTTCAATCCCCGAAGAGATATTCTCGACCGCCTACAACAGGCGAGTGGCTGAGATGGGCGGCCAGGAGTTTTACCGCGATTACCTGACCGAGCACTCCATCACGGATGAAGATTTTCGCCGCATCGTCCGCCAGGAGATTCTGGGCGAGCTGATGCAGAAGGAGCTGACGGCCGCGATTGCGGTGACGGCCGAAGAGGCCCGCGCGTTTTACGACAAAGAGGGATCGAACCCGAATCTCGCCCCGCTCTTTCGCGACCCGGCCCGCGCGCACGCCAGTCACATACTCGTGAGCGCGCGCCGCTCACAGATAGCCGCGGAGTTTCGCGCAAAGGGAATGACGAAGACCGAAGCCGACCGCGCCGCCGCAGAAGAGATGGCGCGTCGCCGCGCGCGGGCTGCCGCGATCCTTCAGAAGGCGCGCGGCGGTCACGACTTTGCCGCGCTCGCCCGCGCGCACTCGGAAGACACAGGCACTGCCGAACGCGGCGGCGACCTGGGGCTCTTCACCCGCAACACCCACACGGCCCGGTTCGACGACGCGGTCTTTGCGCTCAAGCCCGGCCAGATTAGCGGCATCGTCGAGACGGAGTATGGCTATCACATAATCAAGCTCGCCGAGCGCAAGGCGGAACGCACGCGCGGATTCGACGAAGTCCGCGCGGAGATCGCGCGCCAGATCCTCGCGCGCAAGCAAGCAGAAACGCTCACTCAATGGCTTGAGCGCCGCCGCCGCGAGGCCGACGTTCAGGTCGATCCTTTTTACCGTTGAAGAAGATGAATAAAACTCTTTCAGATGAAACAGGAGGCTTTCAAGCAATGATTCGCAGATTAATGTTCCCCATATTCGCCATCGTCCTCTGGCTTTCGACCGGGGCGATGGGTACGCAGGCGGCTACGCTGTCGCCTACTCTCCAGAACCGACTGGCAAATGCAACGGGTAGCACCTCGTTGGGAGTCGTCATCATATCCTTCAATACGAATTCAGGTCTTACGGATTCTCACCTCAACGTGTTGAGGGGCGTGGGCATCCTCAAAGGTCTCAAGCTCAGCAAGCTCGGCATGGTGGCCGCGCCCGCCACGGTCGCGCAAGTCCGCGCGCTGGCGTCGAACGCCGCCGTGCGGTCTGTGTGGTCGAACGACAGGCTCTTTTATTATATGAATCAGGCGCGCGTGCTGACGGGCGTCGACCGCCTGCGCACTGAGAACCAGTTCATACAGGCGAACGGCGGGCTGCCCGTGTCGGGCGCTGGCAACTTCGCCGTAGTCGTGAACGACTCCGGCATAGACGCCACGCACGGCGACCTACAGTTCGGCTCTAAAGTTATTGAGAACGTCCAGATATTGACAGACACCGCGACGCTGGTCGGCTTCACTCCGCTCCTGGCAATAAACGGCATCCCGAACACCGACACGCACGTGGGCCACGGCACTCATTGCGCGGGCATACTCGGGGGGACGGGCCTGCGATCGAACGGGGTTCACGCGGGCGTAGCGCCCGGCGTAAAGCTGATCGGCACGGGCTCCGGCGCGGGGCTGTTCATCCTCAACGCGCTCGGCGGCTACGAGTGGTCGCTCGCGAACCAGTTCCAGCACAACATACGGATCATATCGAACTCGTGGGGGTCGGGCGGGCCGTTCGATCCCAACGACCCGGTCAACATCGCGACGCGCGTGGCTTACGAGCGCAACATCATCTCGGTCTTTGCCGCGGGCAACTCGGGGCCGGGGCCTGACACGCACAACCCATACGGCAAAGCCCCGTGGGTCATCTCCGTAGCGGCGGGCACCAAAGAGGGCGGGCTCGCAAGCTTCTCGTCGCGCGGCACGCCTAGAGAAGAGCGGCTGACCGACAACGACCCGCTCAACGACAACGACGCGCCTACGATCACCGCGCCCGGCACCGGCCGCGAGTTCGAATCCAACGCCGCGCGCTTCAGCGCCGCGATAGTTTCGACGCGCTCATCTTCCAACGTAGTCGCCAACGGCCTGACCGACGACACGGAGCTTCCGGTCGCCCTCCTGCCTTTCTACACGCAGATCTCGGGCACCTCGATGGCATGCCCGTTCGTGGCCGGCGTGGTTGCCTTGATGCTCGACGCGGACCCGACGCTCACGCCCGATCAAGTGAAGCAGATCATCCAGCAGACGGCCTCGCACATGCCCGGTCGTGAAGATTACGAAGTCGGCGCGGGCTACATCAACGCCTACGCCGCCGTCGATAAAGTCTTCAACCGCTCGAAGAGCTATGGCGCGCCGATAGCGCCGGAGTTCAACACGGACATCGCGATCCAGTACCAGCCGACCGCTACCAATTTCAGCATAGACTTCACGCCTCAAGCGCCCGGCCCGAACAGCACGAACACCTTCCGCTTCACGGTTGAGCCGGGCATAGGGCTGCTCAACGTCCGCATAGACTTCGGGACCAACGTGGTGACCGACGAGGTCGGAAACTCGATGGGGCTGCAACTCTACCCGCCGGGATGCACGGAGCTTGAGTGCGGCTACAACAGCGGGCTGACGCTCCCCGCGCTCGATTCGCCGCGCCGCCAGATCATAGTCAGAAACCCGCCGCCGGGCGAATGGGTTGCGGAGGTGCGCGGCCTGCGCGGTCTGACATTGACGGCGGCCGGAGTCGCGCTGCCTACGTCGCCGTTCGGAATAGCCGTGCCCGAGCGCGTAGACGGCATCATCAAGAAGGCCGTGATCACTGTCGAAGAGCCGTCCGACATCGCGGGCCACCCGGCCGAGCAGCAGATTCGAGCCGCGTTAGAGAGCCGGATGATGGACACGTTCCCCGACAACACGTTCCAGCCGAATGAGTTCGTATCCCGTTCGGACTTCGCGCTATTGCTTGCGTTGAACACGCCGCTGCGCCAGTGGCTGGGCGCCACGCCCCGTTTCAACGATGTGTCCGGGAGTCTAGCGGCGATGGCCGAAGCCGTGACCGCTAACGGCTCGACGCTCAGGGATTGGGACTTCACGCCGCAGGGGATGCTCGGGGCCAGCGGCTCGACCTTCGATCCGACCGGCAAGCTCAATCGAGTGGAGCTGGCGGTCGCGCTCATTCGCGCGCTCGGGCTCGACAGCGAAGCGAGGGCGATGGCCGGCTCACAGGTCACCGTGATCTATAACGGCCAGACGCTTGTGCTGACCGACAACGACGACATTCCGGCCGCCTCGCGCGGGTACGTGCAACTGGCGCTGGACCGTGGAATTCTGCAAGCCTTCTTCTCGCTTGAGCAGGGTCCATTCGACACGCAGCCGACTTTGAAGGCGCGCGTTCTGCCGGGTGAGGCTGTCGACAGGGCTTGGGCCGCCTACGCGCTGGCGAATTTCAAGAGCCGCTTCGTAGCCGGCAATTGATACTGAATTAGCCGTGGCGCCGTTATAGCCGTAGCGGCGCCGCGGCTGCCCCGCTGGTCCGGGGGCGCTCTCGCTTGGGATGAAAAAGGGAGCGCCTTTGGGCCAGCTCCCCGACTTGATATCGCAAATTTGAAATAATAAGAGGAGATTAAACCGATGAGAAAGATCCTCGCGACCGTCTCAATCTGTTTTGTCATTGCGCTCACACTCTTTCTCACGCGCAAGGCCGACAGCTTTACGGCCGAGCCGGCGACGCCCGCGATTTCAGCGGCCAGCGTAGACCCGCTGCTCACAACATTCTTTTCGACGGCCGCCGCAAGCACAAAAGCCCCCGTCGTCATCACCTATGACCACACGCCTGCGGCGGCGGAGATAAGTCTGCTGAGGTCGGCAGGGATAACGGAAGGGTTCGTGTTGAGGGCGCTCCCGATGGTCTTCGTCGACATGGACTCGGCGCAGCTACAGACAGTGGGCTCGCAGCCCGGCGTCATCTCCGTCTGGGGCAACCGCGTGCTAAAGCCTTTCATGAACTCTTCGCGCCGGATGATAGGGGCGACACAGTTGACGGCAGACCGCGAGGTGACGGCGCGCAACCTGCGCAACCCCGGTATGCCCATCTCGGGCAAGGGCGTCGGCGTGGCCTACATCGACACTGGAATCGACGCTACTAACCGCGACCTTGAGCTAGGGCGAAAGACCGTTCAGAACGTGATTCAGCCGCTGTCGCACGGCGTCATCTCTGACCCGCTTCTCGGACTGTTCGGAATTTCGATATCGGACTTGATCGCGGACTCGGCTCCGGGGTTCGTGCCGCCTATCTACGTCGAGAACGTCCCGACATCAGACCTTGAGAGCGGGCACGGCACGCACGGCGCGGGGGTGACCGCGGGGACGGGCGCGAACTCCGGCGGGCTTTACAGTGGAGTCGCCCCCGGCGCTCACCTAGTCGGCATCAACTCGGGCTATGATCTCGGGCTGCCGCTGATCGCGATACTTGCGAGTTACGATTACGCGATGGTCAACCAGTTCCAGCACAACATTCGGATCATCAACAACTCGTGGGGCTCGGGTTTCGCGGAATCAGAGATAGACCCGAACAACCCCATTAATGTCGCGACGCGCCGCGCGCACGACCTGAACATGGTCGTAGTCTTTGCCGCGGGCAACGACGGAGATACTGAGAACGCAATCAACCCATACGCGACGATGCCCTGGACCATCTGCGCGGCTGCGGGCGAGAAGCAAGGCTACGGCACGCCTGCCGGCTTCAGCTCTCGCGGCAAAGACAACGGCACAGGGACGGACGTGGCCGGAATGCCCGCGGACCCGAACGCGCCGCCGAACCTGCGCCCGGACATCACAGCCCCTGGCGTCGCGGTCATCGCGCCGCGCGCGCGCAACCTCGGCCCGTTTATGGAAGCCAACAGCGTTCTCAACAACGACCTGTTGAAAGTGCCCCCGGCATTTCAGCCTAACTACCTGTCGGCCAACGGGACGAGCTTCGCCTGTCCGACGATCAGCGGCATGGTCGCGCTGATGCTCGAAGCCAACCCGCAGATGACGCCCGACGACGTAGTCACGATAATGCGCCAGACGGCCAACCCTATGCCTTACGAAGAGCGTGTAGTCGGCGCAGGTTTCGTCGACGCGCGCAACGCCGTTCGCCGGATATTCAACCTCTCGGCCGTAGCTCACCCGGCTGACCTGTTCCCGCCGCCGGGGCTTGAGATTGTCGATCTAGGCGACGACCAGATAGGGACGCCCGCTCAAGACATTGTCTCGGCGGATTATCAGTATGACGCGGCTAATCGCCAAGTCGTATACACCTTGACGCTGGCGAGCCTTTCGACGCGGACTACGAACATGCAGTGGATTCAAGGCTCGAACTTTGGGACGACGACGCTGTTCGTCACGACCGAGATAGGTCCGCTGGGCGCACCTGTTTTCGAATATGGGAAGATCGAGTTGTTGCCGACAGGGACGCGCCAGCAGACTACGCTCGGGGCTGCGGATTCGGGCGAGATCCGCGGGAATCAAATTATCATTCGCCTTTCGATCGATAAGATAAACGCGGGAGTCGGTTTCAACGTCTTGAACACGACCTCGACGACTACTGAAGTGATAGCGCAGGTGCTGATAGGCGGGGCGGGCACGGGGTTGTTATTCCCGGCCGACACGGCTAACGGCAACGACTTCGAAGTGAGATAAAGTCTATCCTCCTGACGCAGGGCGCGGCGAGGGCGGTTGACCGCCCTCGCCGCGCTCGTTTCCGGCAAAGCACGAGTTAGATTTTGACTCTGCATAAATACGAGTTAGGCTGCTTGGAGATACGCACTACCGCTAGAATTAATGTATTATTGAAATATGAATACTGATAGGTCTAAAGAGAAAAAAGCTGCCAAGTTACGAGATGAGTGGACGCAGACAGTCCAAGATCTAGAACGAGAAATATCCGACTGGGCGAAGGCTGAAGGATGGAATGTTCACGCATCTGAAAAAGTCGTTAGCGAAGAATCAATAGGCACCTATATTGTACCTGATTTGATTATAGAGACACCCGAAGGCGAACGCCTGATCTTGGAGGTTAAAGGTCGAGGACCAGCAAACTCATCAGGTCGCGTGCAGCTTTCTGCCTGGCCTACTTTATTCAGAGTACTCCTGCTTCATAAATCTGATAATGATAGTTGGATAATCCGAACAGATTCAGGAATTCCGCTTCGAAGCACTTGGAACCGTGAAACATTTATAACGCTAGCTAAAGACTTATTAAGTGCAGAATAGTGAGCGAACTATACATTCGAAAGCTAGGCCGTATTCGTGATGAATACGATGCAGCAGTCGGCGCGTTGGCGTATGTAAGCGCTAATTGGCATAAGCAGAATATCTTTAACTCCGAGGCGCTGGAGACGAGCAGTATTGAAGAGGTAAGACGTGCGGCAGCTAACTTAGAATCTACCTACCTGATTCATATATTTTCAGTATTTGAGGGGATATTGAAAGGGCACCTTGCTCGGAACCATCCGAGGATAAAAGTGACAGATGACGTTTCAGCAGCTTGGTTAATAAGGTGCATATCAGGCATAAAACAATATCACATTAATGCTCAACTTAGGGACAAGGTGCATGGAGTCCGTAAATACCGTAACTATTTGGTTCATCAAGGAGGCTCAATGCCGGCACCTGTTCAATTATCTGAGGCTCTGGCAAGGCTCACAACATTTGTTCAACGACTACCAGATCCGCGATAGAAGCAGCCTAACAAGCTTGTGCTCTGGAGCCGCGCGAGCGGATTTCGTATCTCTCCATCAGAAGGCTCATCTTAATGAATCGAAATTCGAGCCTATGCCCGTAGTAGAGATTGACCCCGATGATGAGTTTCACGCGGGAAAGGAGAAAACCTAACAATGGCAGAACACCCCAATGCTACGATGATGAGACGCGCCGCAGAGGCTTTTATCAATGGCGACATGGCTACGCTCAAACAGCTCATTGCCGAAGACGCCGTATGGCACGTGCCCGGCCGCAGCCAGCTCGCTGGCGACTACAGCGGTCACGACCAGATATTCGGCTTTTTCGGGAAGCTCATGGAGTTAACCGGAGGGACTTTCAAGATTGAAGTTCACGACGTTCTGGCGACAGACGACCACGTGGTCAACCTCGACAGGATGACCGCCACGCGGGGCCATAAAAAGCTCGACATGGACCTCATTCTCGTGGTCCACCCGAAAGACGGAAGGATCGCCGAAGCCTGGGACCGATTCTCAGATCAGTACGCCTGGGATGACTTCTGGGCGTAGGGCGCAGGATTCCTTAGACATACGCAGCCGCTTTATTGCATCCAGCTAAAACCACTCTAGCGATTATCACCGTAAATCCAGGTGAAATATGAATTGCTGTGGCTGGCACGGCCATTGCAATAAGTAATCGCGAGTCGCCGCTGGCGGCTCGAATACAAAAACGATGAGAGTCGTTTCGGTCTAACACGCGCACCGTTCTGTCAGCGGCGTGAAGGTGGGGGCGGGCCAAAGCCATCGTCTGACCTCGCGCCGCGCAGGACGGACTGATTCGAGTACGGATGGGTGGGGCTGCTTTGTTTGCTGCAATTATATTAGAAGCCGAATGGCAATGGTTGTTATGCGCGGCCGTGGCCTTCGTTTACGGCCTGGCGGTTATGTTGACCGTCATCGCGCTGCTCGTTAAGAGCGCGCAGAGGCATTACAAGGCTGAACAGAAGGGCAACGCCGAGATCGAATCTTAATGAGCTTCCCGGGGAGGGTCACTGGCGAGCGGCCTTCAGAGAGGAACCCGGGACGAGCGGCTGCGGGGCGAGCGAGCAAATCACAGGAGCGCTGAGGAAAGCAGAGGCCACAACGCTCGGTGACGCGCGACTGAAAATTCTCGCCCCCGCAGCCGCTCAAAATAAAGTGCTGAGTCCTGAGTGCTGAGTCCTAAGTGAGAACAATTACTCAGGACTCAGCACTCAGGACTTTTTACTTCTTCTTCGTTCCCGTCGCCGAGGTGAGCTCGACGCGGACCTCGCCCCAGTTAGGCTCGGCCGTTATCAACACGGGTAAGCGGCGCTTGTCCGTCGTCACGTACATCTTCAGGTTGTAGAGGTTGCTCTTCCCGCGCCCGCCCGCCATCTCCGTAGTAATCCTTACCGCTTCGTAACTGCCCGCGCGCGTGGTGATCTTTTCGCGGGCTTCAGGCTTGACCTTTATCGCGTAGACCTTGTTGTCTTCGATCAGGTTGAAGCTGCGCGTCTTGCCCGGCGTCAAGTCGATCGTGCGTATGGCGTAAAGCAGACCCGCGAGGTCGTATGTGTCCGGCGGTATCTCTATCGTCGTCCCGTCGGCGAGTCGCGCGGTGTGGCGCTGCTGATCAATCATGACCGATGTCTCTTCGCGCTTCTTGCCGCGCCTCGATTTTTTCTCGGCGCGGAAAGGCTGCATCGTCGCCGCGTTGATGAAAGACTCGTACACGTCGTTGACTTTGAAGACGATCGCGCTGACCAGACCTACGGACTGCGCCTGCGCGCTCACGTGAAAGCCATCTACGCCGTCAAAGCTGCGCCGGTCTTTAGTCTCCAGCGTCAGCTCGCCCGCCACGATGAAGTTCGACCACGAGACGTCATAGCTCAGCCGCTCGCCCACTGCGAAAGGGGCTTCGGCGGTGGTCGCGCTTACGGCCCTGGTCTGCTTGACGGGTTTGTCCTCGGCCAGGCCCGCGGGCGTCAAAATGGCGATCAGCGAGAGCGCAATTACTATTTTTTTCAATCTTGACACTACCAAAAGAACCTCCAAATCGGTTTTCATCAAGATGAGATGCGCTCCACTGATTACATGATGCCCCATCCGATCTTAGGGTGACAAGCCGGGCGCGGCGCGCAAAATAAAAAGCGGGACAGGTCTTAAAGGGCCTGCCCCGCGCGATCAGTCTTTGCTAGGGAGATACTACTTATCCTGCTTCTGAGTCGATTCTGAGGGGAGTGTGTTGAAAAACTCGCTCGTCGCGTCAAGGGCCAAGGGCTGGAGCGGGTTCACAGGGTTATCATTAATTCGCACTTCGTAGTGCAGGTGCGGCGAGGTGGCCCGCCCCGTCGATCCTGCGTATCCTATGACGGTCCCGCGCTCGACGCGCGTGCCGACCGCGACCGCGTAGCTTGAAAGGTGCGCGTAGTGAGTCGTCACTCCGCCGCCATGATTGATGACGATCAGGTTGCCGTAGCCGTGATACCAGCCGGCGAACTGTACTACGCCCGGATGGCTCGCGCCTACGGGGTCGCCCCAGCGGGCCTTTATGTCTACGCCGGAATGGAACCGCGCGCGCCCGGTGAAGGGGTCGCTGCGGTAGCCGTAAAGGCTGCCGATCTTGACGTTCGATATAATGGGGCGCTGCTCGTACTTAAGCTCGGGCTTTGATTCGCCCGGAGCTAACTTTTCGGGGGGGATCACAACCACCTGCGGTCCGTCCTGGACGATCATAGGCGAGCTGTTGCCCTCTTTGTACACCTGTTCTGGGTTTACTATCCCTTCCGGGGGGATCACGATAGCTATGGGGCTGCGCTTGACGATTACCGGCGCGGGCGGGACGACTAAGTTAAGCTCTGTGGCAGCGCCCTCTTGCGGCAGAGGGTTTTGCTGGGGAGGCGTTTTTTCTTGGGCCGCGCCCTTCTTTTCGTCCTTCTGCTTTTCGACCGCCTTGGGCGAGAGTATCGTGCTCTGCTCGCCGGATTGCGTCTGCGCAGTGGCCGTTGATACCAGTGAGGCGAGTAACAGGGCAGCTACTATACCTCTGATTGTTCCTGCTATCAAAACTTCTCCTTTCAAAAACAAATATCTATCCCCTCTGCTTGAACGAAACCTAAAAGTACTGCTTAGAAGTAGGTGGGTACTGCCAGGAGCGGCATTCTATGAATCGGGCGGGCGTATGTCAACAGTTTGCCCCCTGATTGGGGGCTAAATATTCTTGTGAATTTCTTGCGGAAATACTACGGAAAGTCCTGAGTGCTGAGTGCTGAGTCCTGAGTTTTTTCTTTCACTCAGCACTCAGCGCTCAGAGGGCGTCTGAAAAGCCCCTGCGGGGCTCGATGTCTGTAGAAGGGTCGCATAACCAATATTCAACTCCTACGGAGTTGTATGTACCTGCCTGGCGATCAACTACAAGCATCCGGCTCCTACGGAGCCGAGTAGCTTACTATTACTCAGCACTCAGGACTCAGCACTCAGCACTTCTTGAATTACCCCAACTGTTTGCGGAAGCGCCACGCGCTCACGCCTACGAGCAGGACTGCGAAGACAAGCAGCGCCAGAAGATTCGGATAGAGCACGTCTACGCCCGCGCCTTTCAGCATCACGCCGCGCGAAATCGATGCGAAGTGGCGTATGGGGTTGAGATAAGTAAATGGTTGCAGCCAGTCCGGGATTGCCTCGATCGGCGTCGTGGCCCCGGACAAAAGCGACAGCGGGGGGTTGACGAAAAAGCCTATCAACTGCGCCTGCTGTTGCGACCGGGAGAAAGTGGCGATGAACGTCCCTATGCCGATTCCTGCGAAGACGCACAGCGCGCCCGCCGTGTAGAGCGTCAGAAGCGACCCGCGCACCGGCAGGCCGAAGACCACGTAGCCTACGATGATCGCAAGCCCTATGTCGGCCAGCAGCAACAAAAATAGCGGCGCGATCTTGGCCGTGATTATCTCCGACGCCACGGCGGGCGTCATCAGTAACTGCTCGATCGTGCCGATCTCTTTCTCTTTGACCATCGAGGCCGACGCCACGATCGAGCCGTTCAGCACGAGCAGTATCCCTAGAACTCCCGCCGTGATGAACCACGAGTGCTCTAATCCGGGGTTGTAGAGCAAGGCCACTCGCGACTCGATCTGGCCGCGCTGCGGCTCGGCTCCCGCGTCGCTTATCGCGAGGGCGGGGGCCGATTCGCCAGCGGCGCGCTCGTTGTAAGAGGCGATGATGCGCGAAGCGTAGCCCGCGGCTATGCCGGAGGTGTTCGAATCGACTGCGTCAAAAAGGAGCTGCACCTCGGCCGTCTCGCGGCGGTCGCGCCGGCGCGCGAAATCTGATGGGATCACCAGCCCCGTGTCCAGCTCTCCCGCCCTCAGCGACTCTCCCAGCGCTTCGGTCGACGGGAAGTACTCTTTTACATGAAATGAATGGCTCTCGACGAAAGCCGAAACTACCTCGCGGCTCGCGGCCGTGCGGCTCTCGTCGACGACGCCCAGTCGCAGGTCGGTCACTTGCGGGTTGAGCGCAAAGCCGAAGATCACCAACTGCACGGTCGGCGGAATGACAAGCGAGAAGACCAGACGTTTGTCTCGCTTGATCTGCCGAAGCTCCTTCATAAAGAGCGCGAGTAGGCGACTCCTTGTTACTCTCTTAAACCATTTGCTCATGATTCCACCTGCATGTGGCGCATCTTTCGCCACGCTAGAAGAAAAAAGAATGCCCCGATGATGGCCAGCATCACGGGGGCGTGCCACACGGCCGGCCACCCGCCGCCGCGCACGAACGTGTCGCGCGCGATCTCTATGAAGTATCTCGCGGGAACTATCCCGGCGATCCAGCGAATCGCCGCCGGGACGTTCGAGACAGGGAAGACGAACCCGCTCAAAAGAAACGAGAGCAGGAACCCGAAGAACGCTACGGCCTGAATTGCCGTCGCCTGGTTGGGTATGACGCAGCCCACCATAACCCCGAAGCTGACGGTGCAGAAAAGGTAGAACACCGTCCCGACCAATAGCGGCGTCGGGTCCCCGACAAACGTCAGGTCGAAGAAGAAGATCGAAAGCACCAGCGCCAGCGCCCACTCGGCCAGCGCGATCACGAAGAAGGCGGCTATCTTGCCTAACAGAAATTCGGTTGCCGATATGCTCGAAACGTATACCTGCAAGATCGTCTTCTGCTCGCCCTCGCGCGACGTTGCCAACGCCGCAAGCAGAGGCGGGAAGAGCGCCAGCACCACGGCGAAGACCGCCGGGCCGATGTACTTGTCGGAATCTACTCCGGGGTTGTACCACATACGCATCTCGGCCTTGACGGCCGGCGGCTTCACCGCCGTCTTGCTGTCGCCGGGATCGAGCTGCGCCTGGAAGGCCCGCGTGATCGAGCTTGCGCTGCCTCGCAGGGCGTTGGCCGTGTTCGAGTCCGTCGCGTCTATCAGCCACTGCACTTCGGCCGTCCGGCCGCGCAGAAAGTCTTGCTCGAAGTTCTTGGGGATCACTATCGCGGCGCGCGCATGCTCGGAGACGAGCGCTTCGTCCGGCTGTTGATCTATCGAGACCGGCACGACGCGAAACGTGATCGAAGTCCTGACCGCGTCGATGTACCGGCGCGAAAGCGGCGTGCGGTCAAAGTCCTGAACGGTAACCGGCACGTTCTTGACCGACAGAGATATTGCCGCGCCGATCAGCACTATCAGCACGAGCGGCAGCACCAGCGCGAGCGCGACCGTCAGCCTGTCGCGAAACGTCTGAGTCAATTCTTTACGAGCCTGCGCTATGATCCTTTTCATGACTTGCCTCTCTACTCTTCGATTGCGACTTTGCCTTTGCGGCGAGCCTTCTCGACTACGACTATGAACACGTCTTCGAGCGAGTAGCGCTGCTCGGCGGCCGTCACAACCCGTATGCCGCCGGCCTCAAGCCGCGCCCGCGTGTGGCGCACCCCTTCGTCGTCATCGACGATGACGTGCAAGCGGTCGCCGAACAACGACACGCGCCAGCGCTCGCTCTCGCTCTTTAACAGGTCGGCCGCGCGCTGCGGCGCGTCCGTGATCAGCTCTATCAAGTGGCCTTCCTGCTCGGCCTTGATCCCCGTCGGCGTGCCTTCCGCGACCAGCTCGCCCGCGACCATAAAGCCCAGGCGATTACACTGCTCGGCCTCTTCAAGGTAGTGCGTGGTCACGAGCACCGCGACGCCGCGGTCGGCAAGGTTGTTGATCATCTTCCAGAACGCGCGCCGCGCCAGCGGGTCTACGCCCGACGTGGGCTCGTCTAAAAAGAGCACGCTCGGCTCGTGCATGATCGATGCGCCGAAGGCCACGCGCTGCTTCCAACCGCCGGGCAGCTCGCCCGTGATCATCTCGCCGCGCCCTTCGAGCCCCGCGAACGAGAGCACCCACCGCTTCTTCTCCTCGCGCTCTTCGGGCGGGACCTGGTAGACGCCCGCGAAAAAATCTAAGTTCTCGTTTATCGTGATGTCGTCGTAGAGCGAAAACTTCTGTGACATATAACCTACGCGCTGTCGCACGAAGCTGCTGCGGAGGCTGCCATGCTCGCCGGCCAACTGCATCTCGCCGCTCGTCGGCGCGACAAGGCCGCAGAGCATCTTTATCGTCGTGGTCTTCCCGGCCCCATTCGCACCCAACAGCCCGTAGATCTCGCCGTACTTGACTTCGATGTTGATGTCTTTGACCGCGTGAAAACCGCCGAACCGCTTCTCCAGGTTATGAGCGCCAATCGCTATCGCGTCCGGCGCGCGCTCGCGGAATCGGCGGCGCGCGGGGAAGGGCGCGTTGCCGATCTCGCCCCCAAGCTCGCGCAGTATCGCCACAAACGAGTTCTCAAGCGTGGGCTCGCCCGTCGTAATCTCTTTAACAGTCAGCCCCGCGTTGGTGAGCGCCTCGCGCGTCGCTTCCGCGTCGCGCTCCTGGTCGCGCACCATCACGTCGAGCCGGTCGCCGAATCTCTGAACGTCGGCCACCTCGCGGACATCGCTCAAGACCTCTTCGGCGCGGCCAAGGTCCGAGGCGCGCACCTCAAGACGTTTCAGCCCCAGGTCCAGACGTATCTCGGCGGGCGTGCCGGTCTGGCGAATCTCGCCGTCGTACATCAACGCCACGCGAGTGCACCGCTCGGCTTCGTCAAGGTAAGGCGTCGCCACGACTATCGTCATGCCTTCGGCCGAAAGGCTCGCCAGCGTGTCCCAGAACTCTCTGCGCGAGACCGGGTCGACGCCCGTCGTCGGCTCGTCCAGCAACAGAAGCCCCGGCTCGGTTATCAGCGCGCAAGCGAGCGCCAGCTTCTGTTTCATCCCGCCGCTCAACCGGCCCGCGAGCCTCGTCGTGAAGCGGTCCATGTCAAAGAGCTTCAAGTAACGCGAGCCGCGCTTTTCGATCTCTGCGGGCGACAGCTTGCGCAGCTCGCCCATGTAGCGCAGGTTCTCGGCGACGCTCAAATCCTGGTAGAGGCTGAAGCTCTGCGTGAGATAACCCGTAGCCTTTCGCGCGTCGAGCGCCGAAAGCCCGAATATGCTCACTTCACCGGCGGTCGCGGCCATCACGCCGCCCAAGATTTGAAAGACCGAAGTCTTGCCCGCCCCGTCCGGGCCGATCAGCCCGAAGACCTCGCCGCGCGCGATGTCGAGGTCTATGCCTCGCACAGCTTCCTCCGCGCCGTAGCTCTTTCGCAGCCCGCGAACCCTTATCGCACTCTCTCTCATTTCAGCCGCCGAGCCTCTCTGCTCTTGCCCTACGAGCGGGCCTGACGCGATTACGTTCTGCATGGCGCTTGATGACATTTCCAGCCGTGAGCTCATGATCACCTCCCGGATTTCGCGACCCACTCGCTGCCTTCGACCAGGACTTCGCCGTCGGCCGGCATGCCAGGCTTCGCGAAGCCTTGCGGGTTGATTATCTGGAGCTTCACGCCCACGACTTGCTTTACGCGGTCGTCGCGAAAGTAAGTGTTCTCAGGCGTAAACGAAGCTTCCGGATCGACGCGCGCGACGACGGCCTCGATCGCGCTGTTGGGTTTGGAATCGAGATAAACTCGCGCCGACTGCCCCACGCGCACGCGCCCTATCTCTCCTTCGGGAATGAAAGCGCGAAGATGAACCTGATCGAGATTCACTATCTTCATTATCGGCGTGCCCGCGGCCACCACTTCGCCGGGCTCGGCCGCGCGAGTCGCCACAGTCCCTTCGAACGGCGCGACGATGTTCAAGTCGGCGCGGTTGGCTTCGGCCTCGCGCAACTGCGCGCGCGCTTTCTCGGCGTCGGCCTGGGCCGACATGATGTCGGACTGCGCCTGCGCGATCTGCTGCTCGATTGCGGCGGCTTCCGAAGCGCGGATCGCAGGGTTGTCGAGATAGGCGCGAGCCGCCATCAGGTTGCCGCGGGCCGCCTCGACCTGTTTTCTCGCGGCCATCATGACCGCCTCTTGAGCTTCGGCCGTTGTGATCGCCTGCTCGCTCTCGCGCCCGGAGACGACGCCTTCGCGCGCAAGCTCCGAGTACCTCTCTTTATCGAAACGCGCCTGTTCGTAATTGGCCTTGGCTTCGGCAAGCGTTGCTTCGGCGGCGGCCACCTGCGCCGTTGCCTGGCTGACCCGGCCTTCGGCGTCGAGCCGCGCCTGGCTGACGCTCATGCGTGTCTGGTTGAGCGACGCCTGCAACACGCCTATCTGCTGGCGTGACCACTGCACGCGGGCTTCGGCCTGTTGTACGGCCGATTGAGCCTGGCTCACGCGAGCCTTTAACTGGTCGTCGTCGAGCACCGCTATGACCTGCCCTGCCTTGACCTGGTCGCCTTCGCGCACAGTGATCTCGCGTATGCGCCCCGATGTCTTGGCCGCTATCATCGCGTCGTCGCCTTCTATGCGACCGCTGACGGCGATCACGTTTTCGGGCGAAGCCGGGCCGCGCAGGAAAAACCACCAGCCCAGAAACCCTGCCGCCGCAAGCGCGACGATGATGAACTTCACGCGGGCCGATTTGCCTGATTGTTTCTCTGTTTGCGACATGATCTTTTCTCCTTTAATCCTTCCTTTGAGTGCCTCTGCTTATCTCTTCCCGCCCGCGCTCGAATCGCTATCCTTGAGCGCGGCGATAGATATGTTGTTGGTCGTGAGCGTGGTCGAGAGCGCTCGTTGAAGCTCGGTCATCGCCTTGTTGAAATCGGTGAGCGCTTTCACCTCGCGTCCGCGCGCCGAAGAGAGCGCGTTCTGGCGATCGAGCACCAGAAAGTTCGTCGACAGCCCCGCCTCGAAGCGGCGGCGCTCTCCCGTGTTCTGCATCTCTGCATCGAGCCGGGTGTTGCGCGCGGCGTCAAAACGGCGGCGCGCAGTCTCGACCGCCTGGAGCGCGTTTCTCACCTCGACCTCTATGGTCTGCACGGCGCGCTGTCGCTCTACGTCGACCTGTTTGCCTTCGACCAGGGCGCGGCCCAGTTGGGCCTTCGCCGTCCGGTTGCCCACCGGCAGGCTGATCGTCACTCCCACGCGGAAGCTGCGATATTCGTTACGAAACATGTTCGTCAAGCTCTGCCCGTAACCGCCTATGAACTTTTCGGGCACGTCGAACGCGCCGGGTATCAGCTTGGTGATGGGGTCGGTCGCCGAGCGCTTCGTCCCCGAAAGTCCCGCCGTCTGGTAGCCGGCTATGAAATCGATCTGCGGTTTGACCTGATCGCGAAAGTACTTCACGTCGATCTTGTTTATCTCGCCGCGAATCCTGTACTGCTCCATCTCCGGGCGGTTTTGAAGGGCGAGTCTCATCGCCTCTTCGAACTGCGGGACCTCTGCGGCGTCGAGCCGCGGCTCGTCCGACGGGACGACGCTCGAACCCCACAGCTCGGAATTGTCCGGCTTGAGCAGCAGCGCCTTGAGCGCGTTTTCGGCGCGCTGCACCGTTTCAAGAGCGATCTCGGCCTCTTCCGTGCGGCGCTCGACTTCGACCCGCGCGGAGACGACATCGAGCGGGGCGATAGTCCCTTTCTCGGCCGCGAGCTTGTTCGATTCGAGCTGCGCACGCGCAAGCTCGACCGACTCGCGCCTGATCGCTTCGTCACGTCGCGCGAATACTAAATCCCAGTAAGCGCTCTCGACTTTGGCGATGATCTCGATGGCCTTCTGGCGGAAGAGGCTGTCTGAAAGGTCGAGCCGCTTCTTGGCTATCTTGATCTCGCGGCGCGGCGCGTCGATCTGCCGGTTGCGGAACAGCGGCTGGACGAAATCGAAAGAGAGGCTCGTGACGAATTGAGGGTCGAGCGAATAAAACGGATTAGTGCTGGTCGAGCGGTTGTGATCGAAAGTCATCTGAACGCTCGCGCCCTGCCAGGGCAACCGCTCGACGAGCGAGGTCGCGCCCGTAAGCTCCGAGCTCTTCAACCGGCCGTTCTCGCCGCCCGCCAATATCGATGCTACGGGCGTCGTCCTGCGGTCATAAAAGAGACTCGATTCGAGTACGGGGTCGTAAGCGCCGCGCGCGGCCCGCACGTCCAGCTCGTTCAGGCGGATGTTGAGGCGCTCGACTTCGATCTCGCGGTTGTTCTCAAGCCCCATCGTTATCGCGTCGGCCAGGGTGAGCGCGACTTTCTTGGAAGGGCTGACCCCGACGCGCGCGTCGGCTCGGCTCGCCTTGTCCTGCGCGAATGAATTGCTCGAAGCCAGGATTACGAATAGCGCTGCCATCGATACGAGAGTTGCTTTTGAAAATCCGAAATTAGTTCTTGTCGTAGCCATTTTCTTATCCCTCGTCTGTAAAGCTTCTCGGTTCCGCCGAACAGATGACGGGCCTGGTGTAGTCCCGCTCTATCTCTTCGACCACGCCTTTGGTTAAGACATCGCGGGCCACGAACTGAGCCCCGTGCCTGTACATCAAAGCCAGCAGGTCTTTGCCCGCCGCATCGATGAAAGTCACTTCCGTCAGATCGACCCGAACGTACTTGGGCGGCTCAAGGGCGATAGCACTGCGCCAGCAGTTCTTCAACTCCGCCACCCAGTTGCCCGACAGCTCTCCTTCGAGTCTGAAGATCATCGTCTCTGTGTCCTCTCTTGTAGAGATTCTCAACATTCTTTTTTTATCTTCCTTCTTACGCCGTCACTGCCTAGGGCAAGCGATGAGCCAGACCCGAGCGCTCGCACGGGCGCGGCCTTAAATGGTGATATTGCGGGGGATTAGGATGATAGCCTGAGAAACAAAGGTTACATCTCGGCGGGCGTGCCGAACTTATATTTGCCGCCATTTCGGCGCGTGCCGAAATATCAGCAGACTGAATAACGGCATCGGCGCGGCTTCGGCATCAGCTCTGGCGAGTGATGTTCAGCTTTCGCATGCGGGATTGTAAGGTCGTTCTTTTCATGCCGAGCCGGGCGGCCGCGCCCGTCGGGCCGCCGACTACCCAATTCGTTTCAGTCAGTATGCGGAGGATGTGTTCGCGCTCGGCGTCTTCGAGCTTCGACGAATGGACGTGTTCGGCCGGCGCGTGTTGGGCGGCCGATGGTTGGGGAGGCGGAACCGACGCGGACGGCTTTATCTCGGCGAGCGGGATCTCCAGCTCCGGCCCTTTTGAGAGTATCACCGCGCGCTCTATAAAATTCTCAAGCTCGCGGACGTTGCCCGGCCACGAGTAGTTTAAGAGCGCGTGGACGGCCTCGGCCGGGATCGACTCGATGCGCTTTTTCATGCGGCGCGCGAACTGCTGCGCGAAGAAGCGGACGAGCAGGGGGATGTCTTCGGGCCGCTCGCGCAGCGGCGGGATGTGGACGGGGAAGACGTTCAGACGGTAATAAAGATCGCTGCGGTACTTCTTTTCGGCGGCCATCTGGGCCAGGTCGCAATTGGTCGCCGCGACCAGCCGCACGTCGACGCGTATCGTGCGCGTCGAGCCTAAGCGCTCGAACTCCTGCTCCTGTAAGACGCGCAAGAGTTTCGGCTGCAACTCCAGCGGTATGTCTCCGACCTCGTCTAAAAAGAGCGTACCCTTATGCGCAAGCTCGAAGCGTCCGGCCCTCTGCGCGATGGCTCCCGTGAAAGCGCCCCTCTCGTGGCCGAACAACTCGCTCTCCAAAAGCCCCGTCGGTATGGCAGAGCAGTTGAGCTTTACCATCGTGCGCTCGCGCCGGTCGCTCAGGTTATGAATCGCGCGGGCGATCAGCTCTTTGCCCGTGCCCGTCTCGCCTTGAATCAAAACTGTCGAGCCCGTGGGGGCGACGGTTTCGACCTGTTTCAGTATGCGCGTGAGCGCGGGGCTCTGGCCTATGATCTTCTCGAAGCTCTGGGCGCTCTTGATCTCCTCTTCTAGGTAGAGTTTCTCTTCGGCCAGCTTGTTTTTGAGTGCTTCGATCTCGCGGAAGGCGAGGGCGTTTTCGACGGCGATGGAGAACTGGTTGGCGATCTGTGTGAGCAGCTCGGCGTCTTCTTCGGTGAAGGCGTCCTCGACCAGGCTCACCACGTCGAGCGTCCCGAGCATGCGGCCGTGCGAGATGAGGGGCGCGCATAAACCCGACCTTAAGCCGTCGGATATGGCATGCTGCCGCATATCACGAGGCAGCATTTCGGGGTCGATCCGGTTGACAAGAAGCGTGCGGCCCGTGGTCAGGGCGTGCCCGCCGGGCGAGCCCTCGAATGGGATTAACACCCCTTCTTCTACACTCCCCCGGCGTGTGGAAAAATCGAGCGCGTGCACGCGCAACAGCCGCGTTTCCGGTTCGTAAAGCGTCAGCGCGGCGGCGTTGTGGTGGATCACCTTCCGCAAGCAACCGGAGATGGCGCGCAACAGGTCGTGCAGGTCGAGGTGAGAGGCGACAGCGTTGTTGACTTCAAGAAGAAGTTGCAGCCGGTCGCGCTCGCGCGTCAACTGCTGCTCGGCGGCGCGGGCCTTCTCGAAGTTGAGCGCGTTGTCGACGGCAACCGCTACCTGCTTCGTCACCTGTTCGATAAACGTCAGGTCATCATCGCTGTACGCGGACGGGCGAACGCACCCGAATGTGATTATACCGAGGTTCTGCCCCGACGAGACGAGCGGGAGCGTGTAATAAGTGCGAATCCCGTGCAGGCGCATCGCCTCGCTGACTCGCGGGAAGTAGTACTCGGTGTCCTCCGGATCGATCAGCAGCGGCCGCCCAGTCTTGAAGACCACCGCGGCCGGCGTCTCTTCAAACGGAACCATGTCCGGGGGATCGATCTTTAATTCAAGCCGTGTTTCGATCAGGCGAAATCGCATCACATTATTCGCCTGGTCGTAGAGGACTACGCCTACGAAATCGAAATCTACTACCTGCCTGAGCTTCGCCGCCAGCTCGTGAAAAAGCTCGGACAGGTCGCGGTACGAGACAATCGACTCTGAAACGTCGAGCAGCCCCCGATACTTCAGGGCGAAAGCGTCCGCGCTTTGATCCTCTTTTCTTTCGACCATAGATCAACCTGATAGCCAGCAGCAAGATTACAACATCTGGCGGTCGAATGCATGCGGGCGGGAGCGTTTGTCGGCTATAATCCCGCTTGCGCTATTTTTCTTAAGATGGAGGAGAGATGAAAGAGGTAAGCCCGCAAGAAGCTCATGACTTGATGAAACAGGACCCGGACTATATCTACCTGGACGTGCGCTCTGTTATGGAGTTCGAGGCCGGCCACCCCGAGGGCGCGATCAACATCCCGCTGATGCACTTCGCGCCGGGGCAGGGGATGACGCCGAACGAAGACTTCCCGGCCGTCGTCGAAGCGAACCTGCCGAAGGACGCGAAGCTGGTCGTAGGCTGTAAGACCGGCGGGCGCTCGGCCCGCGCCTGCGAGATGCTCGGCCAGATGGGCTACACGAACGCGGCGAACGTGCGCGGCGGGTTCGTCGGGGCTATGGATAATCTCGGGCGTGTAGTCGAGCCCGGCTGGAGCATGCAAAACCTGCCAACTTCCGCAGACAGCAGCGAGGAAGCGCGCTACGAGACTCTCGCCAAGAAAGCCGGTAAGTAGGTCGATAGCTTTCTCTGCCCCAGAGGGGCAGGCGGATATTAGCCGGTGGTGAAGCCACCGGGCACAGGCCAATAAAACAATCGCGCCCTGGAAGGGCGCAGGACATCTAGTTGATCCTGCGCCCTTCCAGGGCGCGTGATTATGTGGACGATTGATTCCGGTGGTTTCACCACCGGGTAATGTCTCTCGTCCCTCCGGGACTAGTTATTGATTCTTTCGAGCGGCTTTGCGCTCGGCTTTCGCGGCCCGTCGCTGAGCCTGCGCCGCATCGACAGAACCCTGCTGCGTGGCCGGCCCCTGGTACTGGGCGCGCGGTTGAACGCGGACCTGCTCGGGAGCCTGCGGGCGGACCTGCTGCTGAGCAGCGCGACGCTCGGCCTTGCGCTGCTGCTTTTCGGCCTGATTAACGAAGACCCGCTCCTTGGCCTGCCGCTGTTGCTGCTGCTGAACTGCCCACTGCTGTTGACTGGCGCTCTGTTGATTCATGCGCTGCTGCCGTGCGGCTTGCTTCTGCGCGCGGCGCTGCTCGCGGGCTGCGTCGTAAGCGGCCTGGTTAAAGCTCGGCTGCTGACGTTGCTGAATCACTGACTGCTGGCGCTCAGCTCTCTTCTGCATCTTGCGCTGCTGGCGCGTCTGCTGGTCTATCTGCGCCTGCCGGACCTGTTGCTGCTGCCCGGCCGCCGCTGCCTGCCGCTGCTGGCGAGCCGCCTGCTTCTGCGCGCGGCGTTGTTCAGCGTTCACGGCGGCTTGTTGATTAAAGCTCGGCTGCTGATTCTGCTGAACCATGCGTTGTTGGCGAGCGGCCTGCTTTTGAGCGCGGCGCTGCTCGGCATTCAAGCGGCCTTGCTGATTGACGACCTGTTGATTCTGCTGAATTATGCGCTGCTGTCGTGCGGCCTGCTTCTGCGCTTTGCGATCACTTGGCACGACGCCCTGCTGAACCTGCGCTTGCTGAGGCCCAGAGACTGCGCCCTGGCCGGCCTGCTGGAGGCGCTGCTCGCGCCTGAGCTGCTTCATCTCGCGCCGCGCGCCCTTGTCGCCTTGAGCCGCCTGCGCTCTAAGAGCCTCTATCCGCTCAGACGTGTTCGACTGAGTTACGACAGGCTGGAGATCACCGCCCTTGCCGCGCGCGGTCACGACCTGGCCCTGATCGTTTATCTTTATCTTCTGCTTCCTCTGTTTTTCAGGCACGGTGGCTACCTGGAACTGATCGATCACGCCCTCGCGGCCCGGCAACACGACCGGCGACGCGCTGGCCACGACCGGCGTGCTGAAGACCTGATTAGCCAACGCGCGCTCCATCTTCATCCTGCGCTTCACCTCGCGCTTGCTCTCGGCGATCTGGCGGAAACCGGCGATCGCATACGGGTCAAGCACAGGCTGCGTCTGGGCTATCCACTGAGGGTTGACGCTCGCGATCACGTCCTGATTGATCACGCGCGTGAAGTCCTGCACAGGGACGACTGTGACCGCTTGAGGAAATCTTGAGTTTATAAACGTGCGCTGAACGCTCACGACCTCGGCCACGTATTCAGGCGAGGCGAAGTACTGAGGCTGATAGCTCGCGTCGTAGTACCTGGACACGTAAGGCTCGCCCGGCGCGAGCGGGACCCACCCGATGTGGTTCGTCCGCGTCAGAGGCACGAACGCGACCAGCGCCGGAGCGTAGACGGACCGCGTGCGTATGCTGTCAGGCACCCACACCCACTGCCCGCCGTTTACGTTCGCCCAGCGCCCGTAATGATACGGAGCCCAGCCCCACGGCTCCTGAGAAATCCACGTAGGCCCATACACGTTGTCGACGTCCCAATAACCGTTGCGATACGGAGCCCAGCCCGCGTCTACGCGCGGCGACCAGCAGTGGCCATAGCCGTCCACCTCTCTCCAATCGCCGTAGTAGTCCAGGTCGTTGACGCCCGGTATGTAATCGTCGACGTATTGATAGCTCACCGACCGGCGGTAAGGATCATAGTAGTAAGGATCGTCGAGATAAGCATTGTAATCTCGATAACGACCGTCGTAAGTGGCGGGGTAGCGATAGCCGTAGTAGTCATCGACGAGCCCACCGGCGAAATCGGGAGCCATGCGCGAAAGCACCGCCTGGGCGGCGGTCTGTCCTACGAGGGTCAGGATCTCGCCCTTACTTATCTCCCCCGAGCCCGCGAGTCCCACGACCTGCGCGAGCCCGCTCAAGACCGATATCCACGTGTCGCCGCTGTCGCCTATGCCGACCTGGTAAAGCCCCGGCTCGTAGAAATCGACCGCGCCGTTAGGCGTCGCCACCTCAAACAGCTCGCCGTCTTCGAGCTCGCCTACGTCGAATATCGCCGACCCGTCGCGCAACGCGAGCTGAGTCCTGCGGTCGGCTAATGACAGCACGTCGATGGCGGAGCCTGAATCGAGCTTCGCGTAATTGCGCCCGGTCAGGGCGACGACGGCGCGCGAGCCTTCACGCGCGTAAACGCGGTCGCCCGCCGTAAGCGGCGCGTTGCGGACGGCCTCTTCCCATTCAAGCTCTGAAGCCGAGGGCTCTGTCAGCGCGCTCGCGACGCCTACGCTGCCGTCTACGCGCTCGATGCGCGCGGCGCGCGGCACGAAGTTAGCGTCTACCGTCGGCTCCGATCGCGATAGCAGCAACGCCGCGCTCGCGATCGCAACGACCGCGATCAGCGCGCCAACTATCCCGACGTGTGGTGGAATATTTGATACAAACTTCTTAATGCTTCTCGGCATTGGTTTACCCCCTTGCTCACCCCTGTTGGTCAAAGGCAGAAGCATTCTTAGTGCAAGAATTATGCCCAAACAGCCCATTATTCGAGCATTTTCGGGGGGGGCGATTAATGAAGTTATAGAAAAGCTTATGGCGATGGCCGCCGGCAGGTTGTATCTATTTCAAACGCGAGAGGCGCTCTTGCTTACCCCATATGGTAGACGGCGACACGATAAGGTGAATATCTGTTGCACCGATTTTTTAATTCACCACGCGCCCGCCGACGATCGTGTGGACGACCGCCGTCTTCTGTATCTCGTTCGGGTTGATGCGGAAGATGTCTTGAGACAAGACGACGATGTCGGCGAGCTTGCCCGCTTCGAGCGTCCCCTTTTCGCGCTCCGCAAACTCTGCGTAAGCGCAAGACTGCGTGTAGGCTCGAACGGCCTCTTCGACCGTGATCTTCTGTTCGGGAATCCACCCGCCGGGGTTCTTGCCATCGATAGTCTGGCGAGTGACGGCCGCGTGAATGCCCAGGATCGGCGAAAGCGGCGCTACGTACCAGTCCGAGCCGAAGACGAGCGTGGCATTGGTGTCGAGCAGCGAGCGAAACGCGTAAGTCGTCTTTATGCGGACGGGGCCTATGCGCTTTTCGGCCCAGCGGCCGTCGTCAATCGCGTGATAAGGCTGCATCGAAGGGATGACGCCGAGACGCGCGAAGCGCGGGATGTCGTCGGGCCTGAGATGCTGCGCGTGCTCTATGCGGAAGCGGCGGTCGCGCGGGCCGTTCTCTCTGGCGACTTCTTCAAAGTAGTTGAGCAGCAGATTATTCGCTCGATCGCCGATGGCATGAATAGAGCATTGCAGCCCCGCGCGGTCAGCGTCCTTGATCGTCTGCTTCATCTTGCCTTCGGGTATGTTCTCTTCAAGCATCAGACCGGACGTGTTTGGGGCGTCCGTGAACGGCTCGAAAAACAGCGCCGTCGTCGACCCTAGCGAGCCGTCCATGAAGGCTTTAAGCCCGCCGAGCCTGAGCCAGTCGTCGCCTCTGCCCTGGCGCGCGACCGCCTCGGCCTGTCGCTTCCACTGGCTCATGGGCGTCCGCGCGTAGACGCGAACCGTCAGCCGGTTTGCGTCGCGAAACTTCTTATACACTTCGTAATCGCGCCAGGGCGTTATGTCTTGAATCGAGGTTACGCCGACGCGCGCCGCCTCTTTGAGCGCCGCCGTGAGAGCTTCGTCTAATTCGGCCGCGCTCGCGTCGGGGACTTTCGCGTAGACCAGCCCCATCGCGTCGTCTTTGAGAACGCCCGTCGGCTCGCCCGTCTTCGGGTCGCGAACGATGGTCCCGCCCGGCGGGTCTTTAGTCTCTTTCGTTATGTTCGCCAGCTTCAGCGCGGCGCTGTTGGCGAGCCCCATATGTCCGTCGAGCCGCGAAATGAACACTGGGTTGTTTTGGGTGAAAGGGTCTATCAACTCTTTTGTGGGCAGGGGCGCGCCGGGCCATAGCTCGTGATCCCAATCGCCGCCCGTTATCCATCGGCCCGCGGGCAATCGCGCGGCGTGTTCCTTGACGCGGCGCGCGAACTCCGCGGGAGTGGCGGCGTCGCGGAGCTGGACCGAGAGCAGATGAAACCCGCTGTCGATGAAATGCGTGTGGTCGTCGATGAACCCCGGCAGGGCGAGCTTGCCTTGAAGGTCGATCACGCGAGTCTCTGCGCCGACTAGCTTCCGCGCCTCTTCGCTTGAGCCTACCAGGATG
This sequence comes from Blastocatellia bacterium, assembly GCA_035249305.1. Lineage (GTDB taxonomy): Bacteria > Acidobacteriota > Blastocatellia > UBA7656 > UBA7656 > DASUNP01. The sequence continues at coordinate 128,968 of DATFGQ010000131.1, forward strand.
ATGCGCTCGCCGCGCGAGGCGACGGCTTCGGCCCACGGCTGAGCCTTGTTGCCAGTCCAGACGCGACCGTTGACTAAGACGAGGTCGGCCCTAGGCTGCGTGCGCGAAAAATCTTCTGCGACTATGCGAGACACGAAAGGGATAATATCGGGCTGAGCACTGTTGTCAACCGTGAAGACGACGAGAACATACTCCGCGCCGTTGGGCAGGCGCACGTAAGCCGCGTCGTGGCGAGTCGAAGAGGTCCAACCGGCTTTCGCATAATACTGCGAGCCCGCGGGGAGCGATTTGCCCGAGTACGCGGTGTCCTGGTCGTCGGGGTCATCGGGCTTCGATTGCGGGTCGCGCCGCAGGAGGCCCATCATCTGGCTGCTCCTCGCCGCAGAGACCGCGCGCCCCGTGGCTATCTCGTAAAAGAGCCGCGCCACAGCTTCGGTCGAGAGCTTGTTGCGGTGCTCGAAGTTCGGCCCCAACCCTTGCCGCTCACGGCCGTACGGGGCTTCGCACCATGTCTTCTGATTGACGTTGATCTTTTCGTACCCCAGGCCGGCGAAATAGCGATTGACCGCGTTCCGCTTCTGCTTCCACTCGGCCAGGTGGGCGTCGTCAAGCTCAGGCCCGCCCGTAGTGTTTGTTACGGCGTCGACTACGTAATGAGTCGCGTCGTTTGACGAATCGACGATCATGTCGCGCAGCGCGCGATCCAGCTCCGCCGTCTGCTTGAGCGCGCCCGTCTCGATCAGGTGATGCGCGGCGACGAGGTAAAAGAGTTTCACGACGCTCGCCGGGTAGATCATCTCCTGGCCGCGGTGGCTCGCCCACTCGGGCCGCGCGCGGTCGCCGAGGTCTATGATCGTAACGGCGATCTTCTCCCGCGTAAGCCCGCCCTTGCCATATTTATCGACGGCCTTAGCTACGGCGTCGCGGGCCAAACCCTCAAGCCGCTCGGACCGCGCGAACCCTGTCTTAGTGCTTGATTGAGCGGAGGCGATGGGCGCGATGATCAAGAGCAGCAGCGCGGCGCGAAGCACTCCCGAGCGGATCATAATTAACCTCGAAGACAGTTTTTAGTTTTAAGTTTTCAGTTTTTAGTGGCCACGTCACTGCCGACGATGAGTAACTGAAAACTAAAAACTGAAAACTTAAAACTGTTATTTCTTTTTGCTTTCCCAGAGTCGATTTGAGAGGCGCGTGAGTTCGTCGCGCGTTCGGGCGCCTTCGATTATGACTACGTCCTTGTCGCGCAGCTCGATCGAGACCAGTCCTTCGCTTGTCTCATAAACGCGAGGCCGCGCCGCAAGGTCGCCGGGCGCGTCAACGCTGTACCTCTTCATTATTCGCTTCGAATAGAGGTCGAAAAATTCTTTAGCGTCTTTCGCGCGGTCCCAGGTCGTGTACTGAGCCAGCACCAGCGCGCCCGTCGAGGCGTCTTCATAAAGCTCGTAGCAATCGCCGCCCCAGCCTTCGGCCGCCAGCCGCGCTTCGCGCTTGTCTATGAACTCGCCGAGCAGTATTTGATACCCGAACTCGCCGTTAACGTCCATGTCGACCTTACGGAATTTCGGCCCGAGCACCTGCTGGAGGTCCGCGATCTTTATCCTGACCGGCTCGTCGCGGAAGAGAAAACGCTCCGGGTGGATGATCTGCTCGGTCGAATTCGGCAATCGGTCGTAGCTCTGGTTGACGCCTTTCCACGAGCGGTGTTTCAGTATCTCCTGGACGAAGCCTATGCCGTATATGTAAGGGAATTGCAGCCCCTCGCGCAGCACCGTGGGGGCGCTCGACAGCACGGGGTACATGGCCTGGTCCATCTCGCCGCTCTGCTCCAGCATGCGTTGGGTGAGCGACTCCATCCGCGTTACGTCGAAAACGAGGTGGTCTTTTTCGGCCGCGAACTGGTACATCACTATCGTCGCCTCTCCTTCGACTAAAGCGTGCGCGGCCGTCTCGGCGTCCGAGTCGCCCTTCGGCCAGCGCTCGAACCTTCGCAGGTTGAAGTGCTGGTCTTGAAGCGCATGCATCAACTCGTGCGCCATCACGGTCTTCTGTTCGGAGATGGGGAGCCACGCCGCCAGAAAGAACTCCTGCGATTTAGGCTCGTAAAAGCCCGCCACCTGTTCGCGCAAGAGCTTTACTATGAAGTCGCGCAGTTGAAAGCCTTTGGGCAGCAGCCCGAGCTTTGTCAGCGTCTTGGTCGTGGCGGCAAACTCTTCGGGCGAAGTCTCTTCGTCCATGTCTCGGATGACGGACTGCTCGATCTCGTCTTTAGTCTTGAGACCGCTTTTGACCGGGCGCTTGATTTCGAGCCCGCGCAAACGGCTGACGCTCTGAAGTATCGAGTCGGTCGTGTTGAGCGAGGTGGTTTCGGGCTGCGAGATGGAGGCGGGGCCTTGAAGGGCCGCGCTTCCGGTCGCGCCCGCGAGCAAAGCTAGAGTTAGTATAAGTGCTACGAGGGCCGTAAATCTTTTTTGCATCAGAAGACCTTTCATTACCAACGGCTGGGCGTAATGAATTGTCTCGCGCGATTGCGGGTCTTGTCAAAGTGCTGAGTGCTGAGTCCTGAGTCCTGAGTGGTGTCTGAAAAGCCCCGCAGGGGCTCAATGTCTGTAGAACAAAAGCGTAAATGCACCCCAACTCCGTAGGAGTTGTATGTCTGATATTCAACCCCTACGGGGTTGGATTGTATTTGCGCGATACTTCTACAAACATCCGGCTCCTACGGAGCCGAGTAGCTCGCTATTACTCAGCACTCAGCACTCAGCGCTTCTTAGCGTCATCGGAGCATTCTGATCTCCTGGTTTACGCGCGATACGCGGTTTGAAGAGTTCGGGTGGTCGGAGAAGAATTCGCTCCCGCCGCGGTCTTTCAGAGAGCCGAGGAAGACGGCGAGCCCGCGCGGGTCATACCCGGAGCGGTTCATCAGTTGTACCGCGCCTACGTCTGCCTGGGTCTCCGCGTTGCGGCCGTAACGCAAAAAGAGCGTGTTGAGCCCCAAGCCGATCCCCAGTTGCGTGAGCAGCGAGCCGGTCCCCCTGCCCATCAGCCCGCCTAACATCTGTAGCGGCATCTGCGCGAGCGCCGCCTTCGACGCCTGATTAGTGCCGTGACGCAGCGTGACGTGCGTTATCTCGTGCGCGAGGACCCCGGCAAGCTCGTTCTCGCTGCGCGCGGAGCGCAACAGCCCGCTCGTGACGTAGACGTAGCCGCCGGGCAGGGCGAAAGCGTTTACGTCGCGCCGCTCGATGACGCGAAAACGCCAGGGCAGATTCGGCATCGAAGAGCGCGCCGCCAGACGACGGCCTATGCGCTCGACGCGCGGGTCGGAATGAGTGCGGTGCTTGCGGTCGATTTCGTTGGCCGAGCGGCGACCTATCTCTATGTCGTCGCGTATTGAAAAGAGGTTCATCCCAGGCTTGAGCCGCGTCTGCGCCGTGGCAATCGCGGGGGCCGCGAGCGTGAAGGCAATGGCTAAGGCCATAACCCTCGATAAGAGTTGCTTCCTCATATTCACCCCTCCCTGGATTCGTTTTTATCCAGTGTGATGAACGAGCGGGCCAATGGGGTTGCAGCCGGGGAGTTGTATGTTTCGTTGTACGAAAACCTGCCAGATGATAGCGGGCTAAATTGTGTAACCTCGTCGCCGTCCGCGCGGTATGCAGATTGCCAACATAGGTTTTGGACTGTCTTAAGTGAGGTTTAATATTATGTCTTCAAAGGTCCCTAGCGAATTGAAAAGAGCGCGAACGAAAATAAACCCCCGCAGAAGCGGCGAGCGCATTAAGCCGCAACCTTTAATATTTGAGCCTGAGCATAAAAACATTGGAACGCTCATAGCCTTTCTCTTGACGATATTCATCGGAATCGGAGCCGGCTGGCTGGCCGGGAGCGTCCTTTCAGGCACCGAGGACCCGACGCCGGTCGTAGAGGCTCAGGTCGCGACGCAGGCCGACGCGGACGAGGTTAAACAGCCCGCGACTCAGCAGCCGCTTGTTGAAGAACAAGGTGGCAAGGATGAGCCTCGGTCGCGTGCGCGAGGGCGCGGGAATTCGCGCCGCGTCTACGTCACGGCACAAGCCGGAGAGCCGATCCCAATGGCCGTCATCAAGGGGAAGCCTATAAAGAAGGCTTTCAGGCAATTCAAGAAGGTCAGGATTTGGTAATCAACATCTAGAGTGCGATTGAGAAGCCTCGAAGAGGCGTGATTGAATGAGCCCCAAAGGGGCGACAATTCAATAGCCCGGCGCAACGCGCCGGGTAACACGTCATACGAGACGAAGCCCTGAAAGGGCGCGATATTTATACCGCCCTTTCAGGGCTTCTCATTATTAACGATTTGATTCCAGGGGCGGTGCCCCTGGCTATTGAATGATCGCCCCTTCGGGACTCATTCAATCACGCCTCTTCGAGGCTTTTATGTACTCGTCTCAGGCTTCATCAAGTGCTTGACCGCTTGCGACGGCCCGCGAGAATCCACTCTCGCCCCGCCAGATAAAGCAAGAGCGTCAGGATGATAAAAGGAATCAGCGCCAGCAGATCGGCCACTGGCCCGTTAAAGAACGGGTTATTCGCTCGCGACCATTCTTCGACGCCCCTGTTGAAATCGGCTAGTTTCGGATAGCCGTTCACGACCGCGTAGATGATGCCCGCAAGCGCGCCCCCGGCGATGTAGCCTGACGCCATCAAGACACCGGGGCTGCGGTCGCCTTCGGCCACTAGCTCTTCTTCGGTCAGGTTCTTGTGCCTTAGCTTCTTACGCAGCGACTTGTCGACCAGCCATCGAATCATCCCGCCGATCAGGATCGGCGTCGAGGCCGAAAGCGGCAGGTAGACGCCGACCGCGAACGCCAGCGACGGGATTCCCGCCATCTCAAGCACTATCGCTATCATCACGCCCAGAAGCACGAGCGCCCAGGGCAGGCGGTGGCTCAGAATCCCGTTGATGATATAAGACATCAACACGGCCTTCGGCGCGTCGTACTTCGTCGCGGTCGTCCCGTCCGGCCTGACCCTGTGCGTGCCGTTGATCGCCGGGTCCGCCAGGTAAACCGGCACGCCCTGATCGTTAACCAGGTATTTGCGCGAAGTCCCAGTCTCGCTGTTGAACCTGTGCCAGACAAGGTACGAGTTGCCGTCGACGGCTCCTTGAGGCCCGTGCAGAGTCTCTCTCTCGGTAAGCTGCGAAACGTCCGCGCGGAGGTCGGTCGGGATGCTACGTTGAACCCTGTAGACGACCTTGCCCGATTCCTCGACCAGGTATTCTCCCCTGTCGAGCCCCGCGACAGCTCCGTCCTCGTTGTTGAGAACGCGATAATTGCCCGGCGTGGTCGGCTGCACTTCGTTGTTGTAAGCGGGGAGCGCCGCCGCCGCTGCGGGGCCTATTTCCGCCGTCTGGTCCTTCGTCTGCTCAAGCTCTGTCGGAGAGACGTAAACCGTCCCGGCGTTGTTAAGCTCAAGCAGTATCGGCCCGAGTATGAGAGCCGACGTGAGCGCGCCTACTAAAATTGCCACCTGCTGAAACTTCGGGGTCGCGCCGACGAGGAAGCCCGTCTTCAAGTCCTGCGAAGTCGTCCCGCCGTTTGATGCCGCGATGCAGACTATGCCGCCGATCGAAAGCGCCGTGACGAAATAGGGCGGGCCGACCCACCCGACTACAAGAAAGATCAGGCACGTAAGCAGCAGCGTCGCCACGGTCATCCCGGAGATGGGGTTTGACGAAGAGCCTATCTCTCCGGTCAGCCTCGACGAGACGGTGACGAACAGGAAGCCGAACGCCACGATGAGAATCGCGCCCAGTATGTTCCACTGGAGGTGGAGGTGCGGGACGATCATTATCAAAACGAGCAGCAGTATGATCCCGCCTACGACGAACTTCATCGAAAGGTCCTGGTCCGTCCTGGGGGCTCCATTCGAAGCGGCCTGGCCGCCTTTCAAATCTCTCAGCCCGCCTTTCAACCCGCTCCAGATCGTCGGCAGCGAGCGGAAAAGGCTGATGATGCCGCCCGCAGCCACGGCCCCCGCGCCTATGTAAAGGATGTAGGCGCTGCGTATGTCGCCGGGCTCCATCTGGCTGATAGGCATCTCGCCGGGCGCAAGCACGCCGGTCATCCCTTCGCCGAAGAACTTTATTAACGGTATGAGAACAAGGTAAGCCAGCACGCCGCCCGCGCACATAATGGCCGCGATTCTCGGGCCTATGATGTAGCCCACCCCGAGCAGCGCGGGGTTGATCTCGGCCGAGATCGAACCTGATTTGAAAGGCGCGTCGAAGACTTTCTCCGGCGCCTCTTTCCAGCCCTTGAGGTCCATGATGACTTTGTAGACGAAGCCCAACCCTAGCCCGACGAAGATGGGCAGCGCGCGTATCTCTGTAGTCGTTTTATCTTTGGCCCCCTGCGACGCCGCGGCGCGCGACACCTCGTCGGCCCCGGCCTTGAGCACTTCGGCGCAGGCCGTCCCTTCGGGGTATTTCAGCAGCCCGTGTTGCTGGACGATCAGCGCGCGGCGCAGCGGGATCATCATTAAGATCCCGAGCAACCCGCCTAGCACCGCGACCAGCATCACGCGCGTGATCTCTAGATCGAACCCTAAGATCAAGATCGCGGGCATCGTCACGCCCACGCCGAAGGCTATCGATTCGCCGGCCGACCCGGCGGTCTGGACTATGTTGTTCTCTAAGATGGTGGCGTTCCTCAACCCCACTTTCGACAGCAACCGAAACAGCGTGATCGAGATGACGGCTACGGGGATCGAGGCGCTGACGGTCAACCCCGTCTTCAAGACCAGGTAGAGCGACGACGCGCCGAAGACTAAGCCGAGCAGCGTGCCGACGATCAAAGGCAGCGGGGTGAGCTCGCGCAGCTTTGCGCCCGCCGGAATGTAAGGGCGGAAGGAGGCGAGGTAAGGGTTTTCGGGCTTGGCTCCCACGATGTCTGGGTACCCTTGCACGACTTCCGGCTTGGCGGTATCAACGGTTTCAGTCGACATAGTGACCTCCGGCTTATTCTAATGTTTGGGCTTATGTCATCCATTTTGGACGCGCGCCGCGAGCGGTGTCAAACGAAAAGGCTATAAAGTGGTGACGAGAGCGGGCGGGAGGTCCGTGACAAGCAACAAGCCCCGACGCGGCTAATCGAATTAACGATGCTCAGCGTCGGGGCTTGCGGTGGACTGTTGGGATTGACCTGTGGCCTATCCGCAATTACGAATGTGAGCGTGCTGATCCTGCATTCAGCAAAGCCTCTCAAAGAGACTTTTCGCCGACTACTATCAGCCGCGTTGTGCGGCTAAGCCACGCTCAGGCCGCAGCCACCTCACCTGGTCTGAAACTTATCATTGCTTTGGACCACCTCCTTTCCGGTGTTAAAACCGATAGTAAGCACTACGCTTTTTCATGTCAAGAAAAAAGTGAGCCGACCGGACAGAAATTACACAACTAATAGTAATTAGCTTGCGGCCACAGCCCATATGTAGCGATGGCGCGCGACGGCCTAAACCTTGACGACCAGCTTGCCTATGTTCGCGCCGTCAAAGAGCCGGTTCAAAGCTTCCGGCGCGCGATCGAGCCCTTCGACCTCGTCTATGCGATACTTGATGCGGCCTTCGGCCAGCCACTTCGACAACTCTGCGACCGCTTCACCGGCGCGATTCATGTAATCCATCACGATGAAGCCTTCGACGCGGGCGCGGCGCACCAGTATGTTGATGAAATTGTACGGGCCGGGCACGGGCTCAGTGGCGTTGTATTGCGCAATCATCCCGCAGAGCACGATGCGCGCCCTCAGATTGATGAGGCTCAAGATGGCGTCGAGTATCTTGCCGCCCACGTTCTCGAAATCGATGTCGATGCCGTCGGGGCAGTGCTTTCTTAAGCCTTCGATCACCGACTCGCTCTTGTAGTCGATCGCCGCGTCGAACCCCAGGTCATCGACTATCCAGCGGCACTTCTCTTCGCTGCCGGCAAGGCCCACTACGCGACACCCCTTTATCTTGCCTATCTGCCCGACGAGCGACCCTACCGCGCCCGCAGCCGCCGAGACGACGAGCGTCTCTCCCGCGACGGGCTTGCCTAGGTCGAGAAGGCCGAAGTAGGCCGTGAGCCCTATGTGGCCGAACAAGCCGAAGAAGGCCGTGAGCGGAAGGCCCGTCGTGTCGGGCAGCGGCGTCAACCCCGTCCCGTCCGAGACGGCATAATCCTGCCACCCGAGCAGTCCTTGAACATGCTCGCCTTCTCTGAACTTCGGGTTGCGCGACTGCTCCACGACGCCGATCGTGCTCCCTCGCATCACGTCGCCGATCTGGACGGGGGGAAGGTAGCTGGCCGTCTCGTTGACCCAGCCTCGGTTAGTCGGATCGAGTGAGATATAGAGGTTACGAACCAGGACTTCGCCGTCGCTCGGAGTGGGCGCGGGTTGCTCTGTGAATTGAAAGTCCGAATCTTTGAGCCTGCCCACGGGGCGGGCGGCCAGACGCCATTGCCGATTTACTTTCGTAGTCATCGCGGTGCTCCAGGTTTTGGTTTTACTTGCTACAACAGGTGACGCCAACTATAAACTAAAACCTTGCGGCTCGAAAGGAGAGCTTTGACGGATAAGAGAGTCAGAGTATTTGCCACGGCTGACATAGGGAGCGCGGCGCTCGACCTTCTGCGCGGCCGCGGGTACGACGTGGAAGTCTATGCGGAGGTAGATGCGCCGCCTAAATCGCTCATCGTCGAGAAAGTCAAAAGCGGCGTCGACGCGCTCATCACGACTCTGCGCGACCCGATAGACGAGGAAGTCTTTTCGGCGGGCGCGGCCATGTTGCGCGTCGTGGCCCAGATAGCCGTCGGCGTAGACAACATAGACCGCGCGGCGGCCAACCGCCACCGCGTCCCTTTCACCAACACGCCCGACGTGCTTACGGAAGCGACGGCCGAGTTCGCGCTCTTCATTCTCGGGGCAGTCTCGCGCAAGCTCTACCAGTCTGAAAAACTTGTCGAAGACAATCTCTGGGGGTCGTGGCACCCTTATCACCCGTTTCTCGGCGACGAGGTCACGGGCAAGACCGTCGCGGTCGTAGGGGTAGGCCGCATCGGCCAGGCGTTCGCGAAAAAGTGCGTGGGCCTGGACGTCGATCTGCTTCTTCACGGCGGCGCGTCTCGGGACGCAGCCTTCGTCGAGCGGCTCGACCGCGAGATGCAACACAGGTACGAGTCGGAGTTTTCGCCCGCGCGCCACACGGTCGCATATGTCTCTTTCGAAGAAGCTCTCGCCCGCGCCGATTACGTGAGCCTGCACGTGCCGCTTGTGACGGCGGGCCAGTCTGATAGGCCGACTTATCATTTGATGAACCGTTCGGCGTTCGAGCTGATGAAGCCGACCGCTTATTTGATAAACACGTCGCGCGGCCTCGTAGTCGATGAACGAGCTTTGTATGAAGCGTTGATCGAGAGCAGGATCGCGGGCGCGGCGCTCGACGTTTTTGAGAGAGAGCCGCTGGCCGCCGATAGCCCCTTGCGCTCGCCCGCGCTGCGCGACCGGCTGCGACTGTTTCACCATTTCGCATCGGGCACTCGCGAGACGCGGCTTTCGGCCGACCCCGACAAAGGCATGGCCGGCCGCACGGTCCAGGCGTTGATCGATGTGATCGAGAATAACTACGGAGGCGACCCATCGCGGATGCCTTACGTGGTGAACAAAGAAGCATTCTCTAAGTGCTGAGTGCTGAGTCCTGAGTCCTGAGTAATAGTTTTCACTCAGCACTCAGGACTCAGCACTCAGAGGGCGTCTGAGAAGTCCCCGAAGGGGACATATTCAATAGCCAGGGGCAACGCCCCTGGAAACGAGTTGTTAATAATGAAAAGCCCTGAAAGGGCGATATAAGTATCGCGCCCTTTCAGGGCTTCTTCTTGTATGCGTGCGCTACCCGGCGCGATGCGCCGGGCTATTGAATCAAGCCCTTTCAGGGCTTTTTTTCGCACTTCTCAGACACCCTCTCAGCACTCCCTAGCGCGGCCGCTGGCGCGGGTCGAGGCGCTCGCGCAGGCCGTCGCCGATAAAGTTAAACGCGAGCACGGAGAGCGCGATCATCGATCCGGGGAAGATGAACAGGTGCGGGGCCGTGAACCAGAACTCGCGCGAGTCGTCGATCATCTTGCCCCAGGACGGTATGGGCTCGGGCACTCCAAGGCCTAGGAAGCTCAGACCGGCTTCCGCCAATATCGCGCCCGCCATCCCGAGCGAAGCCTGAACTATCAGAGGCTGAATCGAGTTCGGCAAAACGTGCTTGAGAAGAATCCGGTAGTCGTTCGCCCCGAGCGCGAGCGCGGCGGTCACGAAATCGTACTCGCGGACCTTCAACACCTGCGCGCGCATCAGCCGCGCATAGCCCACCCACCCGATCACCGAGAGCGCGATGATCAGATTCTTTATGCTTGGCCCCAGAAAGGCCACCATCGCTATTGCCAGAAGAATGCCTGGGAATGACAGAAAGACGTTGAAGAGAAATCCTGATATTATGCGGTCTGTCCACCCGCCTTTGTACCCTGCGAACGACCCGATCAAGACTCCGAACAGCGCCGATATGGTGACTACCGATAGACCCACGAGCATAGAGACTCTCGCGCCGTAGATTATGCGCGACATCATATCGCGCCCCAACTGGTCGCGCCCCATCCAGTGCGCGCGGTCGGGCGGGTCTAATCGCGCGACCAGCTCCTGGCTCTGCACCTTATCCCACGAGGCGAGCAGCGGCGACAGCGCCGCCATCAGTATCAGCGCTGCCGCAACGATCATTCCGAATTTCGCTACTCGATTCATATTCGGGTTGTCACTAATCGACCTTTATTCGCGGGTCGAGAAAACGGTAGACGATGTCGGTCAACGTGTTTACGAGCACGTACGTAGTCGCGATGACCAGTATGCAGCCTTGAGTCAGTTTGTAATCGCGCTCGCTGATGCTGTCGACGAGCAGGCTGCCCACGCCCGGCCACGAGAAGACCCTCTCGGTGATGATCGCGCCCGCCAGCAGCACGCCGAATTGAAGGCCGAGCACCGTGACTACGGGTATCAATCCGTTCTTGAGCACATGTTTATAAATCACTTTTCGCTCGTGCAGTCCTTTCGCTCGCGCCGTGCGGACGTAATCTTCCCCTAGCTCTTCGAGCACGCTCGACCGGACTATCCGCGTGAGTATGGCGGAAAGCGCCGCGCCGAGAGTGACGGCGGGCAGGAAGATGTGCGCGACGCTGCCGCG